>JAFVUY010000155.1 GCA_017502465.1 Bacilli bacterium
AACCAACAAGAATTGGTCACGATTCAAGATATGATTCATTAAAATTAGAAGTTGAAACTGATGGTTCAGTTACACCTTCAGCAGCAGTCGCTATGGCAGCAAATATCTTAATCTCACACTTTGAAAAATTCTTAGATTTAGACTCAGTTATCGCAAGAAAAGTTGCTGATATCTTTAAAGAAGAAGAAATCGCAACAATTGATAAATTTACAAACATGACAATTGATGATTTAGATTTATCAGTTAGATAATTCAACTGTTTAAAGAGACAAGGCTTCCAAACAGTCCAAGAATTAACACAAATTTCTGAAGAAGAAATGATGAAATTCAGAAATTTAGGTAAAAAATCATTAAAAGAAATTGATGATAAACTTGCAGAACTTGGTTTATCCTTCAAAAAACTTAACTAGTTAGAAAGGAATCATATTATGGCAGCACAAGGTAGAAAAAACGTACATGGTAAAACTGGTGTAAGATTTAAAGCTGGTTATACAAGTGCAAAATACAATAATATGTTACGTAACGTTGTAACAGAATTAGTCGTTTACGAAAAAGTTACAGTTACAACAGGCGTTAGCCAAAATCTTGTTAAAAAAGCATCTCACTTAATCACATTAGCAAAAAGAGGTGACTTACACGCAAGAAGACAAGCAGCTTCAATTTTAAGAAATTACAAAATCGATGAAAACACATTAGCATTAGATAAATTATTCAACGATTTAGCTAAAAGATTTGAAGGTGTTAATGGCGGTTATGTCAAAGTCTTAAAACTCCAACCAAGAAAAGGCGATGGAGCAGAACAAAGACTTGTCATTTGGTCAAAATAATTAACCTATTATTTGTTATAAAAAGAGGCATTTTGCCTCTTTTTGAAAGGTACCCCAAATCCTAGACATTAGGAAAGGGGTACTTTTTCTATGAAATATTCATGGGAATTTAAACTTGAATGCGTCAACAAGTATAAAAATGGCGAGTATATCGTTCTTCCTAGGGCTCTTATGAATCGTAAGACTTTCATGAACCATGTTAGAGAGTGGGTAAAAAATTATGATGATTTGGGAATCAACGGTTTAAAACATTCTTCAACCAATAAAAATTGGACACCTGAAAAAAGATTTGAATTGGTGGCCGAGGTTCTAGCAGGTCATTCCATTGCTTCTGTTGCTAAAAATACTCACATCAATACAGGTCAACTTTATCAATGGGTAAAAAGATATAACGAAAAAGGAATGGATGGTTTACAATGTAAAAAAGGAAAACCGACTAAACAATTCGTTATGAAACAGAAAACTAAGAAAACTAAGTTATCCATTTCTGAGCAGGAAGAATTAGAGCATCTTAGAGAAAGAAATGAATATTTAGAAATGGAGAATGAGTACTTAAAAAAACTCGATGCCTTGGTCTCAAAGAGGGAAGCCGCGGAAGCCAGGGCGAAAAAACAAAAGTAATTAGTGAGTTATTATCCATTCATAAGAAATGGAAGCTTTCGAAATTACTTAAAGTGGCTTCTCTTCCTAGAGCAACATATTATTTTGAACTTAATAAGCCTGATAAAGATATTAAAAACAAAGAAATAATGGATTTAATCCAGAATATTTTCTATGAAAACAAACAAAGATATGGCTTTAAAAGAATAACAGCGGAACTTCGTAATCGCGGTTATTTAATCAATCATAAGAAAGTTCTTCGATTAATGAGTAAACTTGGCTTACGAGCGGTTAAAAAGAAACAAAAGTATCATTCTTATACCGGTAAGGTTGGTCATATAGCAGATAATCTCATCAATAGAAACTTCATAGCTAATAAACCAAATGAAAAATGGACAACAGATGTTTCTCAATTTAACTGTGCTTTTGGTAAATGTTATCTATCTCCTATTATTGATATGGGAATGGGAGATGTTGTTGCATGGGATTTATCATTATCTCCAAATCTAGAACAAACCAAGCGAATGTTAGACGAAGCTTTTATAAAATATCCTGATCTAGAAGGACTAATCTTTCATAGTGATATGGGTTGGCAATATCAACATAACTATTATCAACAAAGACTTAAGGAAAAAGGTATTATTCAATCAATGTCTAGAAAAGGAAACTGTATTGATAACTGCATAATGGAGTCATTCTTTGGAATAATGAAGAACGAAATGTTTTATGGTCACGAATCAGAATTCAAAACATTCGATCAGTTTAAGCAAGCGGTTGCGGACTATATTGATTATTACAACAACCAGAGAATTAAAATCAAAACAAAATGGATGCCTCCATCTAAGTTTAGGGAAGCATCCATGTTAGCTTTATGATATAATTCAGTTAACAAACATTTAATGTCTAGGAAACTGGGTACCAATCATTTTTACGTTATTTTTTATAAAGATAATTTGATTTGATTTATATTGTTAAGAGATTGAGTTATAATTATTCTATGCATAAAATAACTGGCATTGATTACGCATATCACACTCACACATTTAGATGTGGACATGCGTTTGGAGAAGATGAAGAATATGTAGTTGAAGCATTAAAACAAGGTTTTACTTCAATAGGTTTTTCTGACCATGGAATTTATTTAACAATTAAAGAAGAAGATGGCGGAAGAGAACATAAATATTTTCAAGATTATATTGACTCTGTTAACGCTTTAAAGAAAAAATATGCGGGAACGCCAGAGATTTTGCTAGGTGGAGAGTTCGAATATAGCAAAGAATTAGATCGGTATTTTAAGGATTTAAAAGAAAAATATGGATATGATTATTTAATATGTGGACAACATAATGAGATAGTAAACAATAAACATGACTATTATTTTCATCATATGGACGATTATCCTAGAATTGAAAAGTATGTAAAGGACGTTTGTGATGCAATACGTAGTGGACACTTTGCATATATAGCTCACCCCGATTTATTTTTTAATAGAATTACTAAAATTACACCCAAAATACTTGAGTTCTGCAGAGAAATTGTAAAAACTGCAGTAGAATTTGACACTCCTTTAGAAATAAATTTAGGTGGTTTAAGATTTAATAATATAATTGCAGAAAAGAATGGAGCATTTCCATATCCAAATAAAGAATTCTTTAAAATAGTGAGTGAATTTAACGCTAAGGTTGTTATAGGAATTGATGCACACTCACCTTCTGATTTTTATGAAAGTGACTTCGATCATGCGAATGCATTCATAAAAGAATTTAATTTAAATTTAGTTAAGGATTTTAGAGTAAAATAATGAAATATAAACACGTATTTTTTGATTTTGATGGTACTTTAGCTGATACAATTAGCGGAATTACCTTTGCATGTAACAAAGTTTCGGAAATTTATAACGTAAAAAAACACTTCACAGATGCCCAAGTTCAAACATTTATTGGAGAAGGAAGTAAACGTTTATTTTTGCGTGCTTTTGATTTTGAAGACTTAAATAATGAAAACCAAAAGATGTATGACGA
>JAFVUY010000156.1 GCA_017502465.1 Bacilli bacterium
CCACACAACAAAATGATCAATAGTAAAGAATCTGAAGAGGAAATTGAAGCGTCTAAACGTTGGCATGATATCCTCTTGCAAACAGCAGATATGTTTGATGAATATATTAAAGCAACAAGAGAAATAAATTTTGATTTTAAGTATGAAGAACATTTGGATAAGATGTTTAACAACTTGAAACGAATTTTTATGGATTTGTGGGTTTAATTAAAGGAATTGCAAGTGCATTTGACAGGCTAAAGACGGTATTTATGTTTTTAGAGATTTAGGAGAAATATGGATAAAGAAAGATTAGAGTTTTTTGGAACGCTTTTTGAGGATTCAGATGAATCACTAGAATATTTTGTTGAGAGCGAGGGACGACTTAATCACTGTTACTGGACGCCAAAACAAGAGCGTAGAGTCAAAGAAGAGTTAAATATGATTAAACGGCTTGACATTGCCAAATTATTTCACTTCTTTTATGATTTGATTGAACAGGTTCAAGACGAACATTATTTTGTATCTGGTCCAATAAATAATTCCTACGTTGCATATCTTCTAGGAATTACAAATGTAGATGCTGACTATTATGAACTGCCGTTTGAAAGGTTTATGTATAGTCAAATGAAAAATCCACCCTCAATACGTCTATTTGTTGAAAATGGGTCAAAATGGAAAATAGTTGCTCGTCTTGGTTTTTTGTTTGGATATGATAAAATTGTTAGAGCGAAAGATTTAGACGACGCATACTATTTTTTGAAAGATAACATGAAAGGAACTGATATTGTTACGAGTACTATTCAGCATTCCGATAATAGGGCAGGTAATTGGGTTGAGAATATTTCATCATTAACAGCTATTGAATTGGAACGTCTTGGTTGTTACAGTATCTTTATTAACGAAAGAACAACATTCAATGATGACGTAAAAGAACATTTTTCAGAGGAAGAAATTTATCAAAAAGCGAAAGAACTATTTCCACGCTTAATTAGAAAAGATACATTTCTTATTATGAAGGACATAACCCCAATATTAAGAAAAACTGAGTATACCCTTGTTTATCAAGAGCAGTTTACAAAGATTTGTAATAATATTTTAGGTATGTCTAATGATAGAGCTGAAGCATTTAGGAAAGAATGGAGTGGCATTGGAAAGGATAAAATGGAAGCATTTAAAGCTGTTTTGTATCTCCAATATGAAAAACTCGGAAAAAGATTAATTGACTATTTGGCAGGTAGAATGAGATACACTATAAATAAAGGATATGTGATTGGTGAAATGTCATCACACAAGTATTTTGAAAAGGAGTAAATTATGAACTATACCGGAAAAGAAACAGAAAGTAAAAAATTTGCAACAATAGCCATTCTTAAGGTGTTAGTTGATCATTCAGATGTAAATCATCCTTTAACGCAGCAAGAGATTATTGAGTACTTAAAAGATGAACACGAGATTACATTACGTCGAGCAGCTGTGTCTGAACATTTGCATGCATTAAATGATATTTGTGATAATGTTTTTTCAATTAAAGGACTTGATGTTGAAGAAGATGAGCTTTACAGAGAAGAAGATGAAGTCAAGGCAAAAAAGAGGGGCGTATGGATAAAAAGATCTTTTTCTGATAAAGAACTTCAATTATTAATTGACTCTGTATTATATTCTAAATACATAAACAATAAAGAGGCTAAGACTCTAATTGAAAAAATTAATTCACTTGGTAGTAAAACCTTTAGAGAAAAGGGTCATAATATTTCAAAATTGAGTACTGTGTTTCATGCTGGATATACTGAATTTATTAAAGAACTCGGTGTTTTGCAACAAGCTATTTCAGAGGAAGTAAAAGTATCATTTTCTCACGGACATTATCAAATTCATGGTACCGAGCATGTTTTTGAGGGACAGTATAAAACGGTAAGTCCTTATCATTTAGCGTTTGTTAATGGTCATTATTATATGATTGGCTGGGACCATGATAATAATCTTATCGACCATTATAGAATTGACCAAATTAAAGGCGCGACTAAACTTAATATTAAGGCAAAATCCAGGACTGATACAGAACTTAAAGGCACCGTTGTATCTGAGTATTTAGCTTCGCATCCTTTTATGTCCACGGCAAAGCCTGAACAAATTGTGTTTAAGATTGAATCAAAGTACATGAGTCGTGTTGTAGACACTTTTGGTAATGCGTATAAAGCTATTGACGAAGGAACTTATAAAAAAATAACAGTACATTGTAATATTGATGACGGCTTTTATTGGGCTATGCAAAATGGTGGGTTTGTAGAAATTTTAGAACCGCAAGAATTAAGAGACCAAATCCGTGATGCAGTCGAAGGAATGGCTATGAGATATTTGCAAAGAGACGGAGATAGGTATACAGAAGCTATTCGAGCAACTAATAATAATGGCGACTTAGACTTAACAGGTATTATTGTAGGTGGCAGAAAGGCACATCATAGCCTTAAAACGCTTAAAAGCCTTAGATTATCGGATAATAATATTAGTGATGTTAGTTTTATAAAAAATTATGAGAATTTATATGTTCTTAACTTAACGAATAACCCTATTGTAGATATTAGTCCTTTGTCGGATATGGATTATGTTCATACTCTTTCTTTGGAAAATCTTCTAGTTAAAGATTTAACTCCGTTAAAAGATATGAAATCATTAAAATATTTATCTTTAAATTTAGAAGAATGCGAAGATTATTCGGTGTTGTATGAGCTTAAAAACTTAAATAGGTTATCAATACAACCCAAAGGATTAATTGATGTTGAAAGAATTAAAGCTAATAATCCTGTAATTAGGATAAGTGAATTTGATAGAAAAGAAAGTGTAGCACAAGTTGTTTGTTATGAGAAAGAATTTCCATTAAACGTAATCAAAGAAGCATTTGGGTATGATAGGTCGTTGACTGGTTCTTTAGATGAAGCTATTAAAGTGGTAGAAGATATTTTTAATAAATTTTCTGATGAAGAAAAAGCAACCGCTAATTGTATTTTTAAGGAAGATTTAACTGATAAGGAAATTTGTAACAAATTAAATATTTCAAGACCTGAGCTTATGCGTCGCTGGAAATCGATCCAAGAAAAATTAAATAATAAATACTATAATAAAGAATTGGAGAAATTTGCAGTGCTTCCTGAAGGAAAAAAATATGCTGCTATGGAAAAATTGAATCATATTCTTAATAGATTATAAAATTTGAAGACATATGTTTGATGTATATAAATATATTCGCAGTAAAGACGTTAGAGAATATAATAAAAAAATAGAATATAAATTTAATACGCTTGAAAGTTGTTTTCTTGTTTGGAGAAATCCTGAAATTTCCCTTTTTGATAAACATGAAGCGTGGCGACAAATTTTTTTAGAAATGCCCGACATGCAAATTAAAGAGAGAAGACTTGTTGAGTCATATTCGAGTCTTAATGAATTAATTGAAAAATTTATTAAGATAGATAAAGTTATAATTAATGAGTTTTTTAGGGAAGAGGATAAAGCTGTTTATTTTTATCGTTTCTACTGCGAAGGTGATTCAAGTTGGTGTGAAGATTTTGAACATGCATATCCTTCGTATGAGGCATTAAGAAAAAAATTAGAAACTCATTTTGACTTGCCTATATTAGCGATAGAATATAAAAAACAGTATTTGGATTACCCTGAAAAAAATATCATTCTACTTACTAAAAAAGATGGAACTAAAATGGATATTACTGTAAATGGGTTTGATAAAATAGATGAAAGTAAGTATAATATTAAAACTTTCCAACATAAAGACAGGTTTTTTGAGGGGTTTTGGTTTGATATCCCAACACCATTTAAAACGGGAGACATAGTATGCAGTAAAAAAACTCCATTTGGTTATCATTTATATAGTGATAGTCAGCCTTTTGTTATAACATATTTAGCAAATTGGTCATATAAAGAGGCCAAAAAAAGAGGTTATTCTCGTAATAGCAAATGGATGGATGAGAGACTTCAACGATGGAAAGAAGACGGTGATATAACCGATATGATTGCTAGTGGTTACTTTCTTTCTACCGATTATTATGATAATTTTACTGGAGACTTTTATGCTGAATGCATGCATGATTATTCTGACTTAGAATATTATCGTGGAGATTTTATAGGTGGAGAACGTGTTTTGTTGCCGATAAGCCTATTTCTAAAAGATGAGATTAATGAAGGAGAATTCTCTAAAGCCTGTCAAATCATAAAAAAACAAGAAGACTTGAAAAAAGAGATAAACTATTTGGGTGTTCCAGATGAATGGATAAAAAAATTAGGTATTGAATAATAGGTATGTCAGAGAAAGGGTTATATAAAAAAATAATAGGTCATGGTTGGGACCACCCTGAAGGTGCTCAAAGGTCAAGGGAAAATCGTTTTTTTGATAAAGTGCAAAGTGAGGAAGTGTCAAAAAAAAGTAAACCAAAAACAAGAAGCACGCCAAGATCAAATCATAAACATGTTTATGAACCAGTTTTAATTTGGGAAAAAAACATATTTAATTGGTTAAATGATGAGGTGTGTGGAAGTGTAGCAAAACGTTGTGAAATATGTGGGAGACTTGAAAAAAGTGCATTTTCATATTTATTTCATTCTAATGAAAATAAATATTATGGGCCGTTAAGACATTTTTGTTGTGATGAGCAAGATAATCTTTGTGAAATTGACGCGGCAAAGTTTCGTAAGATAATTTTTCTTGGCGGTTCTAAAATTATAAATAATCTTGGAGACGATGTAATATATGATCTTATTTCTTTTATGAATTGTGGTCATTATATTATAATTGGGGATTGCATGGGGGCAGATTTGCAAATACAAAAACTTCTTTCAGAAAGTAAGTATCCTAATGTAACCGTCTATTATAGTGGTGATAGGCCTAGAATTAATTTAGGGAACTGGAAAACAAAGTATATTTCCTGTAACAAATATTTGTCTGATTATGAACGTCAAAAAGTTAAAGACGTTCAAATGGCAATAGATTCAAACGAAGGCTATATGATATTAAAAGAGGAAACAAAAGGGACAATTGCTAATATAAAAAAGCTAATTGAACTTAATAAGAAGTGTAGAGTCTGTGTTGAATCATGTGCTGAATTAAAAAAATATTTGAGATATAGGCAATTTAACGTTAAAGATTATGACGATCTTGAAAGATTAAGGAAGTGTTTACAAAATGAATAAAAGAGAAAATATACTAGAAAATAGAAAAATAGTTATAGTTGATGTTGAAACTACTGGATTATACTGTGGGAAAGACGGCTATGATGATGCTGAAATTAGTAGAATTGATGCAACAAAAATTGAAAACGGCAAAATCTTAGAAACATTTTCAACATATGTTTTTTGCGAAAAAGAAATTAGCGAAAATATTGCAAAATTAACAGGAATAAACAATACAACGTTAATAGGCGCGCCAAAATGCGAAGAGGCATTAAAAATGTTTGTTGATTTTTCTGAAGATTTTGAACTACACGCGAGAAACGGCGAGTTTGTAAACAGATTCTTCTCATTTTACGGAAATAAATTTGGTGTCAAAGTAAATGAGTGTTGTGAATTTAATGATAGGATTTGTAAAGTTTTGAATTTTCCATATATTGATGGCTTGCTTAGATTGTTTAACATAAAGAAAGAAGATAATGAGACATTATATTTTTCTAGATTACTAATTAAATTGCAAGAAGAGGAAGATATATTTTAATAATATCTAAAACAACAAAAGGAGAAACTAAGATGTATAGAATAAAAACACGTGGCAATAGTGGTTCTGTTGTTGCAAAAGAACTCGTAAATAATTTCGAAAAAGCAAAGAAGGTGTTTCGTGATAGGATTACTGAATACTATTCTGAAAGTATTAAAAAATTTGTTAAACAAATAAAACAATATAGTAAAAAATATTATGGCGATAATATGCCGAAAGAATTAGAAAATTTAATCAACATGTTAGTTGAGATTGTTACAAATCCCAATTTTTCAGACAATGTTGAAGATTATGGCGAATTAACCTTTAACGACGATAGAGTGGATATAACGGCAATGTCAACGTTTGTAGGTATTATTGCTTTTTCTAAGGAAGTTAAAGCAGAAAGATTATTTCCAGAAGGTGAAATAAGAGTCTTTGATATGAACGATGATGATGCTAGTTATTATATTTCGCTTACTAATAATAGAGACGAGTGTTTGCATATTTCGTTAGATTATACAATCGATGACACATTTTCAGAAGATGACGATGATATGGAATATAATTTGATTAATTCTTATGATTTGGATTCTGATGAAGAAGATGAATTCATTAGTGATGAAGATAATGAATTTGGGTTTGGTGGGTTTGATGACGAATATGATGATTCCGAAGAAGAGGAAGAAGATTATTCCTTATCTGATTTTGAGGATGACGATATAACTGAAATAGATGAAAGCGATGAGCTCGAATCATCTGGAAACAAGTGTTTGTCATGTCATTACTATAATTCTTGTGATGATAATGATAGTGGTGGTTTATATTGTCCTTCTTACAGAAAAAATAGTAATAAAATATAATGAAAACTAACGATAAAAACGAATTGCTTAAAAACATTGATAGATTAAAAACGACTCTAAACGGAGCGATTAGAATTAAGAAGAATTTAAAGATTAATTCTGTTAATCCTGTTGAATGGTGTAAAACTCAAATTAAGAGTAAAAATTCTACAGTTCACAAAGAAGGTAAAAATTACTACGTTAAAGCAAATGGCTATGAAATAACCATAAATTCATCCTCTTTTACGATAATTACAGCGCATGTTTTATAAAATCTTTTTAAAAAAAACTTAAAATGACACAATAATGACACAAAAGTGATACAAAATTGAGTTTTACATAGAAATTAATATATGTTATAATGCTATTGTCAAAAATTGTAATCAAACGAACGCACCGCTTAGGAAAAATATCCTAGACGGTGTTTTTGTTTGGTAAAAAAGGAGGCTTTATGAAAAAAAAGAAGAAAAAACAGTTAGAACAGGAAAGGCGTGATAGAGATTTTGGTTATGATGGTTATTATAATGATGTTGAACCAATAGATATCAACGAGCAGTCAAGTGAAAAGAAAGATAACAGTTCTACAGCAATTAAAGTAAGCGCTTTATTATTTGGTGCTGTTCTTATTATTTCTTTTATTATTGTTTTAATGGTTGCATTTTAAGGAGGATGTATGATTAAAGATAATTTTAAGAAAATCCCTGAGGCTATACAAAAAGAAATCCTAAAAAGAATTGGATATACGGCACTTGTTATTATAGTTTCTCTTATATTAATTTTAACGACAAAGGATTGGATATTGTGTTTTCCGTGTTTCTTTATATCATTATATTTATTAATTAGCGCTATAACATTATATATAAATAGTGTTAAAGGCAAGATTATCTGTATAACGGGTATATGCGTTGAAATAGAGAGTTCACGCCTTAAGAGGAACGGAAAGAGTGTTTCCTTGGACGTTGATGGAAAGTGCGTTAAATTGCCGTTTAAGCGTCGAATTAAGGGTATCGAAGAAGGTTCAATGGTTTCTGTTTATATGAATGAAAAAACGAAAGTATATAATAATCAACTTGGATTTGTTATATGTGACTACTATATTTTGGAGGTAAAAAAAGATAATTCGTAAAATTTCTTGCTAAAAGTTACGCAAATAAAACTAAAATGAATTGACTAATGTGGATTTGTATGCTATAATTTTTATATAGAGTATCAGATTTTCCTTGAGGGAAGAAATAGTTATCAGAGTTACATAGTGTCAGTAGACGTATAATGTCATACTGGCACTTTTTTTATTTTCTTTGGTTTCTACTCGCATTGCG
>JAFVUY010000157.1 GCA_017502465.1 Bacilli bacterium
ACTCGTCACCATGGCACCGGAAAAAATTGTGTACATTTCCTGTAATCCTGCAACGCTCGCAAGAGATTTGAAATTCTTGTGTGGAGAAGGGTATAGCTTAGAGAAAATAATACCCGTGGATATGTTTCCGAATACAAGTCACGTGGAGACTGTGGTTTTGCTACAAAGACAAAATACGTAGAAATCCTTTATTTTAGGCACTTTGCGAAGCATACGGTGTTTAACGCAGAGGGCGATAAATTCCGAAATAAGGAGATAAAAAACTACATTAACGTAAGAGTCGTAATTGATGTAGAGTGTGGGAATACAATAGAATAACTTCAACATTTAAGTGCATTTTAGCATTAAAAAAAACAATTTAATACATCTCAAAGAACATTTGGTTAAACAACTGAATGTTCTTTTTTTATAGATAATTTTCAAGGAGAGTGATTTTATATATGATTGTGCAAACAGAAAAACTCTGTCCTACTTGCAAGACCGGAAGGGATACATACCTTCTTGATGGCAAAAACCCCTTCTGTCCCTACTTGCATTTCCATAATGGGACGAGCTGCAAGATGTATCAAAAAATAAATAAATCCCAACCCGACACTGACAAAAAAAGTTAGTGTCTTTTTTTATATAAATTTTTAAACGGAAGGAGTTGATGCAATGGCCGTATTCAGAGTTGAGAAAAATCAAAATTATACGGTAATGTCAAATCACCATCTGAAAAATCGTGAACTTTCATTAAAGTCGAAAGGTCTTCTCTCTCAGATGCTTTCCCTACCGGATAATTGGGATTATACATTGGCGGGACTTGCCAAGATAAATCGTGAAAAAGTTGATGCAATCCGAACCGCAATTTGGGAGCTTGAAAAATTCGGATATATAACTCGAAGACAGACTCGTGACTCTAATGGTCGAATGTCAAAAACTGAGTACATTATTTACGAATATCCCCAAGAAGTTCCATCACCGATATTGGAAAATCCAACAACGGAGAAACCGATATTGGAAAATCCGATAACGGTAAAACCGACATCGGAAAATTCGGCATCGGATAATCCAACACAATTAAATACTAATTCTTTAAATAAAAAAGAATCAAGTAATAATTTATCAATTATAAATACATCAAATCCTATCCAATCAATTCCTAAATATAATAAGGAAAAGATTGGATTAGATGAGGTCGAAACATACAGAGAAATTATTAAAGAAAATATCGACTATGAGATTTTGGCTATCAACTTAAAACACGACATTTCAATGCTCGATGAAATTGTTGACCTTCTTACCGAAACAGTATGTACAGCGAAAGATTATTTAACCATAGCAGGTGACGAATATCCGGCAGCATTGGTTAAATCAAAGTTCTTAAAACTTGATGCAGGACATATCGAATATGTCATTGACTGTATGAAGAAAAATACAACTGACGTAAGGAATATCAAAAAGTATTTACTTGCGGTATTATTTAATGCTCCGTCCACGATGGATAGTTATTATACCACACAGGTAAATCACGATATGTATGGTGGCTGATATGAGAAAATCTATTTATAAAAAGTTACGACCACCCTAAGACAAGAACCTCGTTCTATCAACAAAAGACCAAATAATTTTTAAGGAGGATAAATATTAAATGAAACATAAAACTAATTTAAAATCAGTTATTTCTTTATTGCTTTCGGTTGCGATGCTTATTAGTGTTGTTCCGATGACAACATTTGCGGCACAAAGCAACGAATACGTTGACCCTGCTGATAATTGGCTTAACTCCAACGGCAGAAC
>JAFVUY010000158.1 GCA_017502465.1 Bacilli bacterium
CTTTTTATTCCTTGTCAACCTTAACCTTATGCATGGCTTTTTTTGTTGGTATATTAATAAAATTTCCGATAACTAACCTAAAAGCTGTAGAGTCAAATCTCTAAGTCCATTTAAAATATTATTATTTATAGCTTCTGCAAGAGACTGACCATCTTTCTTTTGTAACTCGGCTACAATCTGTTCGTGCTCTTTTACAGCAAGTGACATGCGTGGTGATTTGCCATTGATACTCAAAAGGTGGATTCTGTCATAAATTGGATTAATGACAGAATGTAATTCAGGGTTTATATTTTTTTCTAAAATGTACTTGTGGAAAAAAACATCCTCTTTAGTAAATGCCGCACAATCACCATACTCTGCATATTCCTTTTGCTTTTGAATAGAAGCATTTAAAATATCAATATCGTTTTGGGTTATATATTCGACAACTTTTTTTGCGTTATATGTTTCAATGGCTGAGCGTAATTCAAAAAGTCCGCATGCCGCATCAATAGAAATTGTGTTAATTATAACACCTTGCTTTGGAATAACCGTTAAAAGCTTTTCAAATTCCAAACGTTGACAAGCATTTGATACAGGTGTGCGGCTAATTTGCAAAGTCTCGGCCATAGTACATATACTGATAGCCTGTCCTTGCTTGAGGTCGCCGTTTAAAATCATGTGCTTTATTTTTTCGTATGCTATTTCGCTAAGATTTTTTATCTCTTTCATTTTATATTCAACTCCATATCGTTATCATTATACCACATGTCTCTTTTGAATTCAACCGATTTTTATTATTGACTAAGTATAGCTTGACAGAATCATAATTATATGATATTATATCTATAATACAACTTGCATGCAAGCTGTATTATAGGATTGATTTTATGGAGGGATATAATGCTTAAAGTAGGTCAAATTGGTTGCGGTGGTATTGGTGGTATTCATGCTTGTTGTTGGAAAAATCTTCAAGACAAGGTGCAACTTGTGGCGGTAGCTGATTTTAATGTAGCAAAAGCAAAAGAAATTTCCAAAGACTGCGGAGCTAAAGTTTATGAAGATGCTATTCAAATGTTAGAGAATGAAAACTTAGATATAGTTGATATATGTCTTCCAACATTTTTGCATGCTCAGTACGTAATTGATACGATGAAATACGTTAAAAACATAATAGTAGAAAAGCCGTTGTGTCTTAATGCAGAAGAAGCAGAAGAGATTAAAAAAGCGGCACAAAAATATGGCGCTACAGTTTTAGTCGGGCATGTTGTCCGATTCTCTGATACAAATGATTATCTTGCAAAATTGATAAAAAGTGGAGAATACGGAAGAGTAATTGAGGCAAATTTTTATCGTATAAGTCCCAAGCCCGTATGGGTTAAAGATTATGAGAATGTTAACAAAACTGGCGGTATGCCCATAGATTTACACATACATGATGTAGACTATATAAGATATATCATGGGAAGTGATCCAAAAGATGTCGAGAGTATAGTTATACGTAATGAAAATGGTATTGTTGAAAATATATGGAGCAGCTACTTCTATGATGGAGCAGTAATTCATGCAGAAGCATCGTGGATATATCCTGTTTGCATGAAGTTTAAAAAATCTGCAAGAGTCCGTTTGGAAAAAGCGGTTGTTGAATTTTCTGATAATAATATTCTTACAGTCTATCCGGAAGACGGAGAGGCTTTTTCGCAAACATTTGCAGAAAAGAATATGGATTTTGGTATTAATATTAGTGATATGATGCCTTTTTATAACGAGCTTTCCTCATTTATTGCGTATATAGAAGGTGACAAAAAGGCAAAGGTCGTTACCCTTGATGATGCAATAGCTGCACTAAAACTGGTTATAAGGGAATTAGATACTGCGAAAGCATGCGTTGCCGGAAGAAAATGATGAAAATTTTGTTGAGCAAATTTCTTTTACTATAAAGAATAAATAAAGACAGGTAAATTTAAAACATTTTCCTGTCTTTATTTTTTTCTGCTTTTCATTTTTTAATTTGTTTTCCAGTATGGTCTATTGTGTAGTTATCATCATATATAAGCTCGGATGCTGTTACAACTTTATACCGGTCATTTTTTAACTTTTTTAGTATTACTTCCAAAGCATCGGGTGTGTTTTGTACTCCGTTGTGAAAGAGCATAATTGAGCCGGGTTTAATTCTTGAAAGTACGCGATTTGCAATATCTTCTGATGAAAGCTCTTTCCAGTCTAAGCTATCCCC
>JAFVUY010000013.1 GCA_017502465.1 Bacilli bacterium
AGGGCGGCGTTGCAGAGCAGGACGGTCTGACCGCAGACGGTAAATGGGTATTCAGGATAATTTGAACAACCATAAAACGATTTTTTTAATACAATATTGTTGCCACACTTAGGACATTTTCCTACAAGGGGTCCCGAGCGCTTAGTGGGAATTTGTACCCCTTATCGATACAAATTCCCCGTAGGCGCTAGGGACCTCTTTAGCTTCTTGGAAGCTGTCAGTAGTATATCTAATAATTTATCTCCATTCCCTTTAGTAACGTGTAACTTTCCAAATTTAAAAAAGCGACTCATAGAATTATTTCCTCCCGTTAAATAATAGATAACTATTAAAAATAGACAATACTTGCTCATAAGTAATGGTACTTAAATTGTTTACTTTGGCGTGTTTCATTGCTTGATGAAACTGATTTTTAGTAAACAGTTGACGATATTCTCGATTGACCCATTTTGAAACAAAGTACGTATATAGCTTCCAATATTTATCTGGAACATCTGTGGTATGGCGGGTAAGTTTTATTAAGACACTGTTTACTTTTGGTTTAGGATGAAAGCATTCCGCTGGCAGCTTAAGCAATTGCTGAATCGAGACTTGAGTGTGCAAGAGCAACCCTAGTGTTCGGTGAATATCCAAGGTACGCTTGTAGAATCCTTCTTCAACAATCAGATAGATGTCAGACGCACGGCTTTCAAAAACCACTTTTTTAATAATTTGTGTGCTTAAATGGTAAGGAATATTCCCAACAATTTTATACCTCTGTTTGTTAGGGAATTGAAACTGTAGAATATCTTGGTGAATTAAAGTGACACGAGTATTCAGTTTTAATTTTTCTGACGATAAGTTGAATAGATGACTGTCTAATTCAATAGACGTTACCTGTTTACTTATTTTAGCCAGTTTCGTCGTTAAATGCCCTTTACCTGTTCCAATTTCGTAAACGGTATCGGTTTCTTTTAAATTCAATTGTTTTATTATTTGGTTGAGTACTTTTTCACTCGTTAAAAAGTTTTGAGAATATTTTATATTTTTGTTCATGTAATCTCTCCTGAAGTGATTACATCTATAAACAAATACAGAAGTTAAACGATTTGTTTGTAATTTTAGTTATCTGTTTAAAAAGTCATAAGATTAGTCACTGGTAGGAATTAATCTAACGTATTTATTTATCTGCGTAATCACTGTTTTTAGTCTGTTTCAAAACAGTAGATGTTTTATCTACATTACGCATTTGGAATACCAACATGACGAATCCCTCCTTCTTAATTACAAATTTTTAGCATCTAATTTAACTTCAATTCCTATTATACAAAATTTTAAGATAATGCAGCAATATCTACTTTTTCAATTTCAAATTGCTTATCAGAAATTGTCTTTTCGTAAGCGATAAAATCTTGCGCATATTGTTGCTCATTAAAAATAGCCACCACTTCGTCATTTTCTAAAACTCGCAAAATGAAACTTAATTCTAAACGCTTTTGTTTGGGGGATTTGATACCATTTGATTTTTCCTGATACCTATTATCCTTATCCTATGGGCTTGCCGAACTTTTGCTATCATTTGGCTATCAAGAAAATGGCTATCAACGGTAAAATTAGATTGGTTTCTCTGGTGGTTTACAACTACATTTTACCACGAAAGGCAGGGAAATGCAATAACCATCCTTGCTGTGGCGTATCAAGGAATCTTACTGAACATATGGCGCACCTTGTCCAAACGGCTGTTTGGACG
>JAFVUY010000159.1 GCA_017502465.1 Bacilli bacterium
GAAATTTATAAGTTGCTATGAATCAAGGAAAATATGTTTTTGCCCAGTTGGTTGATTTTTTACCTAAGGCTCAGTTTGATTACATCGTGAAAAAATACGGCGCCAACAAAGGAATACGTTCTTTCACTTATTGGAATCAGATGTTGGTAATGCTGTTCGGGCAACTCTCCGCGAGAGAAAGCATGCGCGACACGATATCCTCTTTAGAACCGCATCGTCAGAAGCACCATCACCTCGGGCTGGGCAACAGCGTCCGTCTGACCACATTGTCCGTATCCAACGAAAGACGCGATTACAGAGTCTTCGAGGAATTCGCGACAATACTCATTCATAAGGCACGCGCATTACGGCAGGACGAACCTTTCGATCTACCCGTCAAGGGAAACGTGTACGCATTCGATTCATCAACCATAAGTCTCTGTTTATCACTATTTCCATGGGCGAGATTCAAGTACGGGAAGTCGGCTGTGAAACTGCATGCGCAGTATGACGTGCGGACAAACATCCCGTCACTTGTTGTCGTGACACCTGCATCGGTTAACGACAAGCGGGGGATAGATTTTCTCTGCATAGAACATGGCAGCTACTACATCTTCGACAGAGGATATAACGACTTTGCCAGACTCTATTCGATCAATCTGAAGGACGGATATTTTGTCATACGGGCAAACGACAACCTGAAGTTCAGACGCATATATTCTATCGGGGGCGAACGCGACAAGAGCATAATCGCCGACCAGATCGGAGTGTTCACCACCGGACTATCTCCAAAACGATATCCGGAAAAGGTCCGCCGAGTGAAATACCATGATGCAGAACAGGACCGCACCTTTGTCTTTCTGACAAACGACTTCGATTCGCCGGCAAAAACCATTGCCGACCTATATCACAAGCGATGGGCTATCGAATTGTTTTTCAAATGGATGAAACAGCACCTTAAGATAAAGTCCTTTTGGGGAATATCAGAGAACGCCGTTAAAATACAGGTATATTCCGCAGTCATAGCTTACTGTTTGGTCGCCATTGTCGCCCACGAACTCAAATCCGATAAAAGCATCTACAACATTTTACAGGTACTAAGCATCTCGCTACTAGATAAAACTCCTGTAAATCAGTTACTTAATAATATTGATTACAAACATGTCAAAGAACAAGATTATAATTTATTGTTATTCAATTAGTTTAAACGGAACACTAGTGATAGCGGATTGTGAATTGGATAAATTGTATGTTCGTAATGATTTGCAGTTGACTGATATTTCACAAAAGATGTTTGGTAATTACAATGTGATTTCAAAAGCTTTGTATGAAGATCTTAAAAGTAATACGCCTCGTAAATCTAAGAAAGAAACTGATGAAAGTTATGAAGAAAGACTGAGAGATATTATTAAGAAACGAGATAGTTTTTCAATTGCTGAAATTGATTCGTCACTGCAAAAGACAGATGTTGAGGATTACAAGAAATCTCTTTGCGATTATTTTGCAGGCTTATATATTGATGGCGATGGAAATGATATTTTTGATAGGATTGAGAAAGCGTATTCAGAGGTAAAAGAATTGTTGAATACTCCTTATCAGGCAGATAAGAATCTTGCACAAGAGGTTTTAGATGTTGATAAAATCAAAAATCTTTTGGAGTCAATAAAGGAACTTCAGAAATTTGTGAAGCCACTTTGTGGAAAAGGTGATGAGTCTGATAAAGACGAGCGTTTCTATGGAGAATTTACAGTGTTGTATGAAGAACTTGATAAGATTACACCATTGTATAATATGGTTAGGAACTATCTTACTCGTAAACCATATTCTACGGAAAAGATAAAGTTGAATTTTGATAATTCTACATTATTAGATGGCTGGGATTTGAATAAAGAAAGTGATAATACGAGTGTTATATTGCGTAAAGACGGATTATATTATCTTGCCATCATGAATAAGAAGCATAATAAGGTTTTTGAAAAAAATAAATTGCTGTCAGATGGAGAGTGCTTTGAAAAAATGGAGTATAAGTTCTTCAAAGATTTAACAACGATGGTTCCAAAATGTACAACTCAACTGAATGAAGTGAAAGAGCATTTTGAAAAAAGTAATGAGCCATATATTATAAATAAACCCGTTTTTGATTCAGAGTTTGTAGTTACAAAAGAAGAGTATGAGTTGAATAATTTAACTTATAATGGCAAGAAGAAATTTCAAAAAGATTATTTGAAACAGACGGGTGATGAGAATGGATATAGAGATGCGGTTTCAAAATGGATTCATTTTTGTCTTAGGTTTTTGTCTGCATATAAAAGTACAAAGATATATGATATTTCTGTTTTTACGTCAGAAGATAGAGTGAACTCATATTCTTCGGTAGATGATTTTTATTCAGATATCAATTTGTATTTGTATAAACTTTCTTTTGTCAATGTTTCTGTAGATTATGTAAATAGTTTGGTTGATGAAGGAAAGATATATCTATTTCAAATCTATAATAAAGATTTCTCTCCATTTAGTAAAGGGACTCCAAATATGCATACTTTGTATTGGAAGATGCTTTTTGATAAAGATAATCTAAAAGATGTGGTGTATAAATTAAATGGTCAGGCAGAAGTGTTTTTTAGAAAATCTAGTATAAGATATGATAAACCTACACATCCTGCTAAGGTGCCTATCAATAATAAAAACGTATTAAATCATAAGAAACAAAGTGTATTTGATTATGATCTGATTAAAGATAAAAGATATTCGATAGATAAATTTCAATTTCATGTCCCGATAACTATCAATTTTAAAAGTGGTGGAAATAATAATATCAATCCTCTCGTCAATGAATATATCAAGCAATCAGAAGATTTGCATATAATTGGTATCGATAGGGGTGAACGTCATCTTTTATATCTTACTGTTATAGATATGAAAGGTAACATTAAGAAACAGTTTTCCTTGAACGAAATTGTTAATGAATATAAAGGAAATACATATAGCACTAATTATCATGATTTGTTGAATAAGCGTGAAAAAAAACGTGATGAAGAAAGGAAAAGATGGCATACTATTGAGACAATCAAAGAATTAAAAGAAGGTTATCTTAGCCAGGTTATTCACAAGATAACCGAACTGATGGTTGAATATAATGCGATTATTGTGCTTGAGGATCTTAATTTGGGCTTTATGCGTGGCCGTCAAAAGGTTGAGATGTCGGTTTATCAAAAATTTGAAAAGATGTTGATAGACAAACTTAATTATCTCGCTGATAAAAAGAAAGATCCGGAAGAATTAGGCGGTGTTTTGAAAGCATATCAGTTGGCAAATAAGTTTGAAAGTTTTAAAAAGATGGGAAAACAATCTGGCTTCTTGTTCTATACACAAGCGTGGAATACAAGTAAGATAGATCCTGTTACTGGTTTTGTTAATCTTTTTGACACACATTATGAGAATATCTTAAAGTCTAAAAATTTCTTCTCTAAGTTTGATTTGATAAAGTATAATTCTGATAAAGATTGGTTCGAGTTTTCTTTTAATTATAATAATTTTACAACTAAAGCAGAAGGTACAAAAACAAAATGGACATTATGTACCTTTGGAAATAGAATAATATCATTCCGTAATCCTGATAATAATATGCAATGGGATGGAAAAGAAATTAATCTTACTGAAGAATTCAAGTTATTCTTTGAGAAATTTGGAATCAATATTAATTCTGATTTGCATACGGAAATACTAAAACAAGATAAAAAAGACTTCTTTGAAGGTCTTTTGCATTTGTTGAAATTGACATTGCAGATGCGTAATAGTAAGACTCGCACTGATATAGATTATATGCAGTCTCCTGTATCAGACGAAAACGGAGTGTTTTACAATAGTAATAAATGTGGTAAATCCTTGCCAGAAAATGCTGATGCTAACGGTGCGTATAATATTGCAAGAAAAGGTCTTATGATAATTGACAAAATAAATAAGTCTGATAATCTGAATAAAATAGATCTTACGATTTCTAATAAGGAGTGGTTGGTATTCGCGCAAAATAAACCATATTTGAAGAATTGATTTATGGATGATTATATTTCCATATCAACTATGAACTGAATAATACCAAGCGTGTTATGGATAATCTGATGGTTAAGATTGATTATTATGCCAAGATGTTTAGTGGAGCTGATAGCGTTATTGTTTTTGATGTCGCCAATGTTAATCTTAAGAAATTTGGTAATGCCATTCATAGAGACGTATATTTCTGATATGCAGATCATGGTCTTGATATTTTTGCTTTTATGTCGTAAGTTTATGATTCATAGTTTGTTGTTGGTTCTTTGAAATAATGGGTGGGGTGAATATGTTTTTTTAGGGAATTATTTTCTTTTGTTTTAATTCTTTAATAAAGAATAATTTATATCTTTGCAAGGTCTTTAGAAGATCATGTAGAGTCTATAAAGACGATTTAATTTCTACTATTGTAGATCCAATACATAGTTCTCGCTTCCGTCATAGTCTATAAAGACGAATGAATTTCTACTATTGTAGATGCAACGGTATTAGGCGCAATAGGCGGTATGTCTATAATGACGATTTAATTTCTACTATTGTAGATTTGACCAATTCCGGGCGAGTGATTTGTTGTCTATAAAGATGATTTAATTTCTACTATTGTAGATTACGGCATTAAGAGTAGTAGTGATTAGTCTATAAAGACGATTTAATTTCTACTATTGTAGATTTCTACTTTAGGCGAAGTTTCTTCGTATCTCATTCGAGACAAATTCGAGACAAGTTCGGAAAACTGTAATTAAAGATTTAATGGCAAAAACCTTAGTCTCTGGTTTTTCCCTGCCGCCTTGGATAAATTGTTAAAAAGTCTACAGACAACGGACAACAATCATTGTTAATTGTACATTGTAAACTGTTAATTCTTAAGGCAGCCAAGAGGAATTATCTTGACACCATCTTCACGGGTATAGGCAAATTCACCGCCTGTCAATACAATGAGAAGATCCGGTTCTCGAAGAGGCATTTGTTTCTCGGTTTCATTTTTCTCACGGATTAATTTTTGTATCTCAAGCAAATGCCTTGCACCTTCATCAATGTCTCTGCTACCAAGTTTACATTCAATC
>JAFVUY010000160.1 GCA_017502465.1 Bacilli bacterium
GAGCTGTTTTCATTTTTTGTAATCGTAAACGCAATATATTAAAAATGATTTGGTGGGATAAAACAGGTTTCTGGGTAGCTCAAAAAAAACTTGAAAAAGGACAATGGCCATGGCCTAATACACAAGAAGAAGTAAAACAACTTAATCTTGATCAAATAGAAATGCTACTGAAAGGAGTTGATTTCTTTAAAGGTCATGAAGAATTATTTTTTTCTGAAATAAATTAAAAAATCTTTTAAAACCCCTTTTTAAATATTTTTAAATGTAGTAACATTTAAATTGTGGAAAATACAGGGGAAATAACATTAGAAGAAGCTCTAAGAATGCTTGCTGCTGCAAAACTTCAAATTGAAGAACAGCAGCAACTACTAAAGTCAAAAGAAGATGTTATATTAGAAAAAGAATTAAAAATAGACACTCAAATAGCAATAATAAATCAAAAAAACATAGAACTTGAAACTGAAAAACAAGAAAAAGAAAAATTAAGAATAGAAAATTTACGATTACAAGAAGAATTATCAACACATCTTGCATATAGATTCTGTTCCCATTCTGAAAGATATGATAATCACCCAAGCCTATTTGATTTTGAAGACGAAACACTTATACCATCTGAAACAGAACTTGAAGCCTCTGTAGCAGGAGAGGGACCTTACACAGAAGAAAAGGTTAGGGCTTACATTCGGCGAAAATGTGGGCGAAAAGCTATAGATGATTCAACTCCTACAAAACAAGTATATCATGACATTAGTGAAGAAGAAAAAATATGTGCTTGTGGATGCATGTTAAAGAAAGTTGGGGAAAATTCAACAAAAAGGCTTCGAATTATACCTGCAAAAATGTATGCAATTGAAGATATTTATCCTAAATATGCATGTCCAAATTGTGAAGGAAGTGGTGATGAAGATAAACCTGTTTTCCGACAACAACCAGCTGTAAAATATTTTATTCCAAAATCAATTGCAACAAATGAATTGTTAGCTTATGTAATGACAAACAAATTTTGCGAACATATGCCTTTTTATAGACAAGAAAAGTCTTTTGAAAGACGCTGTATTACAGTTACAAGAGCAGATATGTCTAATTGGCAAGAGCAGATTTATAAAAGACTTAAACCTTTAGATAAACTTATCATGAATCATATCAAAACAGGAACAACCATGAATATGGATGAAACGACAGTTCGTGTTTTGAAATATAAAAATCAAAGCGAAAATGAAAAACGTCAGAAATCGTATATTTGGCTTGGAATAGGAGGTCCCAAAGATAATAAAGCTGTAATTTACAGATATTATCAAAGTCGAAATGCAAAATATATAAAACCTTTCATTAATGGATTTAAGGGTTGGTTACAAACCGATGAATATCCAGGATATGAAACTGCATTAAAAGAACATAATCTTTTATTTCCTGATGATAAGATTATACATGTTGCTTGCCTTGCACATGTACGCAGAAAATTTTATGATTCCTCAATAAATGGAACTTCTCCTGGTGCTGGAAAAGCTCTTAAATATATCCAACAGATATACAAGAAAGAAGAAGATATTCTAAATTTGAATCTTTCTCCAGAAGAACTAGTTCTAAAACGAAAAGAAATAATTAAACCTATATTTGATGATTTTCACGAATGGCTTATTGAAATGCAGCCAAAAATTCCTCCTAGTTTAAAATTTGGACGAGCAATTTCATATGCATTATCCTCATGGCAGCACCTTTTAAATTATTTAGATTGTCCTGATTTATTTGTTGATAATTCTATCGCTGAACGGTCTATAAAACCATTTGTAATTGGTCGCAAAAATTGGCTTTTCTCAGGTAGCGAAACTGGAGCTGAAAGTTCATGTTTTATTTTTACACTAATTGAAAATGCAAAGCTCTACAAATTAGATCCATATGAATATTTAAGATGTATTTTTGATCAGGCTCCTTATTGTCAAACAGAAAAAGATTTTGAAAAATTGCTTCCATGGAATATTAAAATAACAGAATTTCACGAAGAGGGAACCTGGAAAAATAACACGTAGGTGGTTAAAATTTGACGCTTACTTCTTTGTATTATAATGATTTGGTAGACAGAAGATATATTATAGGAAGTAAAATATATATAGCGTCGTTTTACAATAAAGAACATATAACACGCTATATATAGCTTTGTATAATTATTCTAACTCTTTTATATTTTTAATTTTCAAACAAATCATCCATTGTGACTTCACTTTGGATTCTGCCTGAATGTGAGTTTTGCTTTACGCCATAAGTTGTAACCATAGTAAGGTGCAGAGCCTTTTTAGAACCTGTTTCTTTGCGGAAACATTCAATTTTATTAATCAATTTTTTCTCATAGTCCTTATCTATTTCATATTCATTGACTGCAAACTTCATTTCACAAATATTGATAACTTTATCACGACGATCTATAAGCATATCTATCTGAGCACCATCAGTTTCACCAGTTGCTTTTGTAAACCATGATGAAACTTCTGTAAGGATACCGGAGATACCAAGCTTTTTCTTTATCTGTTGAATATGATCTTTACATACCTGTTCAAATGTAAATCCTTCCCATGCTCTTACAGATGGATTATCTATTGAATTAGA
>JAFVUY010000161.1 GCA_017502465.1 Bacilli bacterium
AAGAAGGATATAAAGTTTACTTATTATCTAATTATGCAAAAACTGCTTTTGAAGGGATAAAAAATAATTTTCAATTTTATCCTATGGTAGATGGAGAAGTAATTTCTTATCAAGTACATCTTATTAAACCTGATGTGCGTATTTATCAAACGTTGTTAGAAAAATATTCTTTAAAAGCAGAAGAATGTGTTTTTTTAGATGATAGGGAAGAAAATATTGAGGCAGCAAAGACGTTAGGATTTCATGGAATTGTATTTACATCAAAAGAAGAAGCAGAAGTTGAGTTAGAAGAAATTATAAAGGCTCAAAAAGGGGTATGATTTTTAGATTACATAAAATAGAGAAAAGAAAGACGGATAAGTCTTTTTTTTCTCTGCTGATAAAAATTGTTACTATTCAGCCCTAAAGATATGCAACGAGCTTTACGCCAGCTAAAAAATAGCTGGCGTACCCTCAAATATCTTTTGTATCTGTTCTATCACATGCATTTGTTTCCGTTTACAAGTTTCTATAATACTCATAATGGAACAATACATTTCATTTCCACTCTGTTTTCGAAACCCTCCTGACATTTTTTGTCGATTTTTACATTTTCGAAGGTCACGTTCCGATAAATTATTTTCAAAGGGAACAGAAAAATCTTTTAAAAATAATAAATGATTTTCTTGATAGTTTTCTAGTCGATTTAATAACTTCGTTTCTTCTTCTTTTGCTATTCTGCCTTTCGTATCTTTATTTTCTTCTCTCCCTTTTTGAATTAACTCTTGATATCTTTCCTTGTATGTTTTGATTTCTTCTTTCGTAAAATAACTACTTTTTCTTTGATATTCTTTTCGTCTTTCGTTCATTTCGCATAGCAAACGAGACATCTTCTCTGACCATAGATGTCCTGTTTCCTCTGTATTCTTTTTTAGATATCGTAACGCATGAACATTACATTCCCCATGTCCTGTTCCATAATGATATAATGCCGTTTCATGGTCATGTTCTAATGTCCCTGCAAATTTCTTTAAAAAAGGGATTTTATTTAATGCTTCGATACTTTTTTGTTCCATTGCATGATATAATACTGCTGTATTGCAACTACTATTTCTGATATAAGCTTGTTTGCCATTGACGGTTACTACGGTTGCATCAGTACATACCGTTGCTTTGTTTAATAATTCCTCTTCGATTTGTTGCAGACTTTCTTTACTTTTCTCTTGAAAGCTTCGACAAAAGTGATAAATACTTCCAGCCGAAAGAGAGAATTCATTTCCACTGAGTGCATTTAAAAAGTTACTAATACGCTCATTTGACATCACACCTTCCGAATATAAATCGACAGCTAATGCTTTTATCGTACTTCCATAAGTTACTTCACTTTGGTATTCTTTTGGAAGTAACATAGTTCCATCCTCTGTTGCATAGATTCTAATTTCTCTTATCGTTGGTACAATTTCTAAGTCTAATACATACTTTGTAATATAAGTATCACTTTCTACACCGATGGTTTCAATGCGATGTTGAAATCTCCCAGAAGAGAGTTTTTCTTGTACTTCTTTCTTGGTTAAAGTAATGCCATGATGTCCTACCTGACCTCCTGCTTTTTTCCCTGATTTCGTACGAGTATTATAAGTATTCGCAGAAGCAGTTTTCTTATCGGTAGAAGGTGGTAAGGAAGAATTCGAACTATTATTGTTCAGAATTCGTTTTAATCGTTCATTATCTTTGGTCAATACTTCTATTTTTTTATCTTTTTCTACGATTAATTTCTCTAAACGCTCCACGTCTTCTTTGTGTTCTCTTTTTTCTTTTTTTAAATCTTGTTCTACAGAGTCTAATCGTCTCATGATTTCTTGCAATTGTTGATACATCTGATTACTGTAATTACTACTTCTTCCCATAAGACACCTCCTCTGTTTCTTTCTTTTGCTTTTTATTGTAACAGAAATAATTTTTTTAATCTACCCTTTTTGACATAAAATTAATAAATGGCTGAATAGTAACTGAGAGGTTCAGTTCAAAACATCATTTAATACTTGTAATAAATTTTGCACATCAATTGGCTTTGCCACATGTCGATTCATACCTGCTTCAAACGCTTGCTTACAATCTTCCGCAAAAGCATTTGCTGTCATTGCAATAATTGGAATATTTGCAAGTTCTGGATTTTCTAATGCACGAATTTTTTTTGTCGCTTCATATCCATTCATAATAGGCATTTGAATATCCATCAATACACAATCATAATAATTTGGCTCAGATTTTTCTATCATTTCTACCGCTATTGCACCATTTTCTGCTTCCTCTATTAAAAATCCTTCACAAGATAATATTTCTACTGCAATTTCACGATTCAAATCAATATCTTCTACAAGCAAAACTCTTTTTCCTCTAAAATCCACTATTTTTTCTTTTAATAATGCCTTAGTATTTCCTTCTACCTGTTCTACTTGCTCTGCTTTAAATGTAAAAATAAACTCCGAGCCATAACCTTGTATGCTAGTAACTGTTAAATCTCCCTCCATAGCTCCTGCAATTCTTTTTGCAAGCGAAAGACCAATACCTGTTCCTTGTGTTCCACTAACAGTAGCACTTCTCTCTCGTTCAAATGGGTCAAACACTTTGTTTAAAAATTCTTTTGACATTCCAATTCCTGTATCTTTTACATATACTATAAAACAATACTTTCCATCTTTATCAATTCCTGTACATTCTGTTTGAAATAAAATCTTGCCACCCTTTGGAGTAAATTTCGTAGCATTACTTAAAAGATTTCCTATCACTTGCGAAATTCTAGTTTCATCAGTCAAAACCATTTGTGGCAAATTCTGGTATTCTACATAAAATTGAATTCCTTTTTCTTCTAT
>JAFVUY010000162.1 GCA_017502465.1 Bacilli bacterium
CCATTGTCTAAATAATATTCCTCTTTTTGATTTAACTCGATAGCCAATAGATATAATCATATCTAAATTATAATGATTAATTTTTCTTTTTACCTTTCTTTTCCCTTCATAACGAACTGTCAAAATTTCCTTTACAGTTGAAATACTTAATTCATTACTACCTAGTATGTTATTAATATGCATACTTATATTTTGTTTAGTTGAATTAAATAAAAATACTATTTGTTCTTGTGTTAACCAGATAGTATCTTCTTCTGGACTTACACTTACTTCTAATTCAAATTCACCATCAATAAATTTTACAATATCATAATTTTGTGTTTTGTTCATATTTATCCTTTCTAATAAAAAAAGAGAATTAAATATTTTTAATTCTCTTTTAATTATAGTTTATAAAGATTAATAAATAAAGTTTTTTATGTTTCGAAAATTACATGTTAATTTTATTTGCTGAAGCATTTCCATATATTGTATGACATTCAATATTGCCCATTGTAGTAACATTTCCACCAACATCACCACATTCAACATAACTAGATGCTTTTAAATCTTTTCCAACATTACCACATTCAACATAGCTGCCTGATGCAACATTTCCTGAAACATCACTACATTCTACATAAGATCCTGCTGTAACATTTTGGCCAACTGTGTCGCATTCAACGTATGAACCGCTGCATATACTTCCTTCTACATTTCCACATTCAACATATGAACCAGCATTTACGTTACCTCCTATATCTTTTGCGGTAACTGAGAAATCAGAATCAACACTTCCTTCAATCCTTTCTTCAAAAATGATTTGTACTTTCATTAGCGGTTTTA
This sequence comes from Bacilli bacterium, assembly GCA_017502465.1. Taxonomy (GTDB): domain Bacteria; phylum Bacillota_I; class Bacilli_A; order RFN20; family CAG-826; genus RGIG5418. The sequence continues at coordinate 826 of JAFVUY010000162.1, forward strand.
CTTCTTGATTCTTTAATACTTTACCATTTTTTACCGCAAATATTCTAATTACATTATCATTAGGCATTTGATGTACTTCTTCTTTTTCTTCTTTCTTTTGATTAAATAAATCATTTAAGGTGATATTAAAAATTTCACAAAGTTTTAATAAACTACCAAGATCAGGAATAGTTAAACCATTTTCCCATTGGCTAATTGCTTGGTGAGTAATGAACATTTCTTCTGCTAGTTCAGTTTGAGTCATTCCTTTGTTTTTTCTTAACTCTGCTAATTTATTCCCTAATTCTTTAATTTGATTATTTTCCATATGTACCTCCTTATAAATACAGTTTTATTTTACTAATAAAAAGATAAAATGTCACTCAAGTATTTATTGAATTTAACATAATTTCCTGCAAGTAATACTTGCAATGGCTTTTATGAGAAAAGTAGGAATATAAATTCCTACTTATTAGTGTTTTAGTAAATAGTAATTCTTTTTACCACGTCTAATGATTGTATACTTTTTACCGATGGCATTATCTTTTGACACAACAAATTCTAAATCTTTTTGTTGAGTACCATTTACAAGTACTGCGCCATTTTCAATAAATTGTCTTGCTTCTCTTTTTGAAGATGCAGCCTTTGATAATACTAAAGCATCAATTAATGGTAAGTTTTTTTCTACTTCAACTTGTGGCATACCACCAAAAGCCATTTCAATTTCTTCAACTGTTAACTCACTTATATTACCACTGAATAATGCTTGAGTAATTTTTTCAGCTTGTTCTAAGCCACGAGCACCATGAATTAATTCAGTCATAGCTTTGGCTAAAGCCTTTTGAGCAACTCTTAGATGAGGTTCTGCAATAAATGATTTTTCAATCTCATAGATTTCTTCAACTGATAAGAAAGTAAATTGTTTTAATCTCATCATTACATCAGCATCTGGAGTATTAATCCAGAATTGATAGAAGTGATATGGGCTAGTCTTTTCTGGATTTAGCCAAACAGCTCCACCTTCTGATTTACCAAATTTAGTACCATCGCTCTTTAATACTAGAGGTACTGTTACACCATATGCTTTAGCTTCATCACCATGGATTTTTCTAATTAATTCTAAACCACCAGTAATATTACCCCATTGGTCTTGACCACCAACTTGTAATTGACAATTATATTCTTTATATAAATGTTCAAAGTCTAAAGCTTGTAGGATTTGATATGAGAATTCTGTATATGAAATACCACTATCTAATCTTGCTTTAACTGTTTCTTTATTAATCATATAATTAACATTAAAGAATTTACCATAGTATCTTAAGAATGTTAAGATATCTAAATTATGTGTCCAATCATAGTTATTAACTAATATAGCTGGGAATAAACCTTTTACTTGTTCATATAAACATTCTGCATTATGTTTAGTAACTTCTGCAGATAATAATTGTCTTTCACTACCTGGTTTTGGATCACCAATTGAACCTGTTGCACCACCAATTAAGAAGATTGGTTTATTGCCTACTGATTCTAAACGTTTAGCAAATAAATAAACTAATAAATGTCCTACGTGTAAACTATCACCAGTTGGATCTGCTCCTAAATAAAAAGTTAATTCTCCATTATTAATTTTTTCAATTACTGCTTCATCAGTAACACTATGAATTAATCCTCTCCATTTTAATTCTTCAAATAACGTCATATTAGTATATCTCCCTTATTTAATACTATCTCTTTCAATTACATTATAATTAATAAATTGTTTAATATCTGTTACTTCCTCATCTTCTTCACATTCCATAAGACTAGTTAATAAATCCATTGCTTTTTCACCCATTTCATAAATAGGTGTATTAACACTTGTAAGTTTAGGTCTTGCAAGTTCTGCATATCTTGTGTTTTGGAATCCAATTACTTGTAATTCTTCTGGAATATGAATATGTAATAATCTAGCTACATTAATAAATGAAACAGCCATTGAATCTCTTACAACAATCGCAACATCTGGATGTTCTTTTTGTAATAATTCTTTAAAGCTAACTTCATTTCTTTCTGTTAAACCACTAACTTCAATAATTCTTGGTTCTAAGTTTGCTTCTTTCATTGCTTGTAAGTAACCATCAACTTTTAAATTATTCATTGCATAGTTACGAATAGTCTTAATCATCCAAATCTTTTTATTTCCACGATCAATCATTTCTTTTGTAACACCATATGCTGCACGATAATAATCAATTGATACTTGTGGAATATTTGGGTTAGAACATGGAGTATTTGTTAACACTACTGGCATTGGAACATCTTCCAATAACTTTTCATGTTCTTCTGTAAATTCATCATTAATATATAATACGCCATCAACACTTGAGGCAACTACTGTACCCCAAAGTTCTTTTTCAGCTTTTAATTGTTCTTCCGGATTGTCATAATTATTGCGTCCCGCAACAAATAGTCTTAATAAGTAACCACGTCTAGTTGCACAATCGGCAATACCATTAACAATTTCTGCAATACTACTTCTAGTAAGTTCTGGTACTACAACTGCAACAGTAGTTGATTTTGAGCTTGCTAACCCTTTTGCATTTAAATTAGGTTTATATCCTAGTTCTCTAATAATCTTTTCAATTTTCTCACGAGTGGCAGGTTTAACTTTTTCTGGATGGTTTAGTACTCTAGAAACGGTTGCAAGTGATACTCCAGCAGCGCCTGCTACGTCATAAATCTTTATTTGGTTCATCCTACTCCTCCTATTACAAAATTTGAAAGCAATTCTACTTCATTATATATTATACTCTATAATTTTATTTTTTTCAAGAGAAAATGAAAATATTTTCATTATTTAAAATATTATTTTTGAACCGTCTATTTAGATCTCCTGCCCCCAATAATACAATAATAACTTTTTTATCTAAAAGTTCTTTATTAAAGTCCTTATATTTCTTAAAACAACTAAAATATTTTTGAACTAGTATTTCTAATTCAACATTATATGGTTCCCTTTTTGATGTAAATACTTTATCAATATATACATCATCAAAGTTTTTTAAAGAACTTAAAAAGCCATTAATTAAACTAATTGTCCTTGAATAAGTGTGAGGTTGAAATAATACTATTTTAGGATAATTAGGGTATTTTATATTAATGCTTTGATACAAAGCATTTATTTCAGTTGGATGATGGCCATAATCTTCTATTAAGATTAATTCATTTATCTTTGTTTCTTCCATTCTTCTAGTAGGAAAAATAAGATTTGTGCATCGTTTTTTAATATATTCATTTGTAAAACCTAGTAATTTTAATACTTTATAACATAATATAAAATTATATATATTATGAATACCAACTACATTTAAGATAAACTCATGATCTTCTATTAATACTTTACTATAACTTTGATACATTCCAGTTATCTCATAATCAATACACGATAGTGTTACTACTTTTTTAGCATTTTTTGAAGCTTTATAAAAAGAATCAATCGTATGATTAATATTTTGAAAATAATCTGGATGGTCATAATCAATGTTTGTTATAACTAAAATATCTGGTTTATAACTTAAAAAATGATCTTGATATTCACAAGCTTCAAATATTAAATACTTATAATTCTTTTCAGCAAACCCTGTACCATCACCAATAATACATGCTATACTTTCATCTTTTAACAATTCTTTTAGAAAAAAAGAAGTAGTAGTTTTGCCATGTGTACCACTAATTCCAATCTTTATACCTGGTAGTGTAGATATATATTCATGATAATAATAATATTTGTAACCATTCTTAATAATCTCTTGTACTTCCTCATTTTCTAAGTGATAAGCATTACTAATAATATATATATAATTTGGAGATATGTTGTTCTTAGAAAACGGTAATACTTCTATATTACGTTTAATTAATCCACTTTCAAAATCAAATGTCTGACTAACATCACTTCCCATTACCATATTTCCCATATCATACAAGTAACAAGCAAGTGCACTCATTCCACTTCCTTTAATTCCAACTAACCAATATTTCATAAAAATCACCACTTAATTATATGCTAGTGATTTTTCTTTTATATTCCAAAATAAAAAAGAACAAATTTCTTTGTTCTTTTATCTTTCAAAAGTTCCAGGAGCAACTTCATCCCATTGATTGTAATGTTCATCTCTCCATACACCATTCGTTTTCTTTAAAACTGTGCCATCATTCATTAAAGCAATTTCGCTAGGTTTGTCTTCTGGCATATGTGATACTCCATACCAAATACCAATACCTATTAGACCTCCTATTACAAACACAGCAACGGTTGCGGCAGCATATGCAATATACATCAAAATAAATGGTAATATAATTATTATTATTAAATCCCATATTAGGAAATTTCTACAATATCTTTCAAATGACATATATCCAAGAGTTAATTTATCAACAGTTTTATAGTTTTTAAGTAATAAAAGAATTGGTATAGCTACTGGTAAAATATATAAAACATATATATTTTTGAAGTTAACTAACCAGTCTTTTAATTTACCAGGTATTATAACTACCCATAAATATACATCAGCTTGACTTCCTTCATATTTTGGGAATGTTTCAAAATATGGTTTTGTAAATCTAAAAAACAAATATACAGTTCCAATAAAACTTAAGAATGCAAGCCATGCAAATACTCTAGATATTGTAAGATGTGGTCCCATTAACAGTTTTTCATGATGACCACGCAAGAAAGTAAATAAACATGGTACACAAGTTAAATAAAAATAAGATAATATTTTACCGACCCATATCAAAATATCGAGCGCGGAAATCGAAAAACCATTTGCCAAAAATATCTGCATCCAGAAATCGATACTGGGAAAATACATCAATTTCTTTGCCAGTAAATAATGTACCTGTTAACATCAATTTATGCTGTGCATTGTCGCCGAGTTGGTGCATAGCTTGGCTTTATTTAGCTCGGCCATTTTTGATTTTGTGTCCCTCGTCAGCAATAATTAGATTACCAATGGTTATGCATTGTTCCGTCAACTGGTTATCAACGAAGAACACTATATGAATGATGGAACGGTCCATACCATTGCTCACGAAATGTCGAGAAAGATTCCTGACATTGCAAGGGTTAGACAAGAAGCTAGGACACTATGTATCCATGATTCTATCTCTGCGGTAGGAGAAAATGCCAAAGCCACAATCAAAGGCTTGTTTACCAAGAAGAACAAATAAACAAACACCTGTCCTATGGCAGATTCTGCCGCGGACAGGTGTTTCTTGTTTGTGATTCAAGTAAATGCTTTGCAAAGCATCAATCCTCAATTACGATGCAATTGATTTTGCCAGAAAGGGCGGTGCATGCGTCCAGGGCGATGATACCATCAGCGCGATAAGGGGCGAAATTGGCATCGTATTCAAATTCACTGCCGCTGTGTTCATAGTGGGCATGACCGAAGGAACAATGCCAATGGCCGCAGAGGATCGTCTTGCCGGGTTCTACAATGCCGTTGTGCGCAGCTTCCACGCCATTGATCCAGCGGGCCTTATCCCAAAAATCCTTACTGGCATTGCGCCAATCGGGGATGGATACATACTCCTTTTCGGTGCTGTTAAGGCTGATAAGGGTACAAGGAATCCACCCATGGACGAAAATATAATGCTCGGTCTCAAAATAATCCGCCATAGCGGGGATGACCGTTTGGATCAAAGGATTCTGCAGGAAAGCTTTTCCAACTTCATCGGGTTGCGTGAACACCTCTCGCTCGGAAAAGCCGGTCAACTGGCACACAGTATCTACTGTGCCGTTGAGATGGTGGTGGCGCTGCAGGTAGCTCTTCCGGTTCCAGTTATGCAACAGATCCAAGGTCAAATCCTCGTGGTTGCCCCGGATCAGAATCACCTGGTCGTTGGAAAGCAGATCTAGGATGAAGGCCTGTAGCTGCAAAGCCTCAGTGCCACGGTCATAAAGATCGCCAAGGATCACTAGCTTGTGGGGCTCGGTATCTTCAAAGAAGCCTTGTTCAGCCAATGCGGTTTTCAGTTCAGTGAAATAGCCGTGCACATCGGCTGTAACATAGTATTTCATAGGGATTACTCCATTATTTCTTTCAGCAGAGTGAGTAGCTGGGGGGTGTCATTCATGACAGTGTCAAAAACAACGGACAGGTCCACATTGCCATATTCATGGACGATCCGGTTTCGCATGCCTTTCATTGCGCGCCAAGGGATGGTGCTGTAGCTGGCCTTAAACTCCGGAGTCAGCTTTTCAGAGTTCTCAGCGACTTGAATGAGCCGGAACAGGCAAGAATCCACCAGGACTTCGTTTTCTTCCAGCTCCTCTTGGGTTAGCCCCACCGTGTGCTCGTGGATAAAGGCCAAATCAGTAGTGATCTTTTTGAGGTAGTATCGGTTATCTTTCTTGTTATCCATAAATCTTGATACCATCCTTTAAAATTTCGTTGACCAGGTCGGGATTATCCTTCAGCTGCTCGTAATTCAGGACATCCACCTGCTTGCGCAAACCTTCCCGCAAGGATTCCACCAAATCATAGAAACGCATGCCTGTGGTTGTTGTGCAGACCAGCAGATCGATATCGCTAGTATCGGTAGCCTTACCCTTTGCGTAGGAGCCGAAAAGGTAGCAGTAATCAACCGCATAGTCTGCAAAAATATCTGCGCAGATTTCCTTGATTTGATCCACGGTCAGAAGACCGTGGGTTTCGTCTATATAGCCATACTCCTGCAGTTTCTGCATCATAAAGGAATACTTCATAGAGGAAGCCTTAGCTTTGTCTGTTTCGTAGTTTTGATAGGTGCGCAGCGGCATGCCAAGGTATTTTGCGCACTCTGCCTGCGTCAGTTTCTTCTGCTTTCGAAGTTCTTTGAGAGTCATTGTTGCATCACCTCTGCTTAGTATTATAGCATACAGAAGAAAATATGCAACAATAATACGCAATAATTGCGTATTTTAGAAAATAATTTTACGCAATAATTGCGTGTTCGAAAAAGTGGGGTTAGTCTACGGCAGATTTATAGACAGAGATGTCTGTGAAGCAATCGGGAGATTTAAAACAACGGCGGAGATAATCACTGCCGCCGTCTACGGAGCAGGCGCCGCATATGCAAGTCACAAAGTCATGCCGTTGCTTCGATTCGATTTCATCACCACAAATATTGCAGCGGATAGCATTGCGAACGATAATTTTCTGTTCTTCTTTTGGGGTAATCCTTTTGAGCGTGTATATGGTATTCTCGGTTTCTATGATCAGATCATCATCACCGACGACACTAAGCACATTTGATAGGGCAATTCGATGGGGGCCAAAGGAGTCATCGCCGACATCCACCAGGAGCCAACCGCGTTGTCCAACCACCAACTCCGTGATTTGACACTGTCTGCCCAATATTGTTTTGTGTGTACTGTTGATTAGATCATTCCTGGGTCGAATATTTGCAATTTCATAATAACAAACTGTTTTCATATCATTTCTTCCTTTTGCTTGGTTTGCATAAGTTCCTTCTCTCTTTTGATGGCTAGCTCAGTACTTCGCCTACGGTTATATAGAAGAAGATCTCGCGTACCTTCGTACAGGTCTTCCATGCCAGAGTGAAACTGCGCTACCATATATTTCTTTGATTTGTATTTGGCGTAGACCGATTTCAATCGTTCCCGGAGCTCAGCATCCGCTTGCTCTGAGCGGGTTAGCCATATGGTCACGAGTTTTTCGTCATTCATTACATTGATTTCCAATGATATGACTCCTTCCTGTTTGGTGCTGCAGGGCTGCTGGTAAAATGGCAATCCTGCGGGGGTAAAGCTATACTGTCATTGTACAGGGAGTAAAGGATAACGACAAATGTGCGAGATCCACCCTATGCCAAAGTACATCAGCTGTAGAAAGAAAAAGGAGGACACAATTATGAGCGAACGGGAAATTATTAGGGACTTTTCTATTCCAACAGAAATTTATGATTTGGAGCTACCCAAAAAAATCTTGGAAAAAGTAAAGGCGGATATGCCGGCACTGGAGGAAAATACAATCCTTGGTTTGGATATTGTTTTCGACATGTCGGTATATCAAAAGGTGGAATTTTATCAGTACCCTTTATCTATGGAACAAAAGGGACCGCAACCACGGAGAGAAGAAGAGAAAGCGAAACAATTCATTTATGATGTGCTGAGTGAACAGCTTCATAAAACCATCAAAGAGTTGGAAGAAATAGGTCTTTCCTTTGGTTTTACTGCGATAATTGGAGATGAGGAAATCGGCAAGA
>JAFVUY010000163.1 GCA_017502465.1 Bacilli bacterium
ACCTAAGACAACTCAATGTTGTGGTATCGACTTAGGTATCAAGGACTTTGCTACTATATACTCCAAAAACAAAGTTAATGGAAAGCATTGTAGCAAAGTTGAGAACCCGAAGTATCTTTCTAAGTCACAATCTCGAATTAAATTTCTCCAAAGAAAGCTCTCTCGTAAAAAGAAAGGAAGTAACAATTATGCTAAAGCTAAATCAAAATTAAACAAAAAGCATTTCAAGATTAGAAACCAAAGAAAAGATTTCCTTCACAAACTTAGTAAACACCTTATAGACGAAAACCAAGTCATTTGTATTGAGGATTTACAAGTTAAGAAAATGATTGAAAATGCTCCACAGAAATCTCGAAGTTCATTCTATGATGTTGGTTGGAGAATGTTCCGAAGTATGTTGGAGTATAAGTCAAACTGGTATGGAAGAACTCTAGTTGTAGTTCCATCCAACTTTGCATCGTCTCAATTATGTTGGAAATGTCATCATAAGAATCCTGAAGTTAAGAACATGGAAGTAAGGAAGTGGACTTGTCATCATTGTGGATGTAAACATGATAGAGATAAGAATGCTTCTAAGAACATACTTAACGAAGGTCTTAGAATTTTAAAGAGTGCTTGAACACACTCCATCGCCTGCCGAGTCTCTTCGCTATAGCAAGAGAGCAACAGGAAGCCACGATACCTTTAGGTTCGTGGTAGTTCACAATTTTGCTTAGGAGTGAATGTTACTTTTTTAAATCCATTATCTGTTAAAATATCATAAATAGGATTATCGTAACCACTAATAAGTAACTTACCTTTAAAATCAAGTAATCTTTTGCATAACTTCTTATGCATTTTATCACTCATTTCTATAGCATACTTCTGATTAGACTTTCTAGTTGACTGAATATAAGGAGGGTCTAAGTACATAAACACTTTTTTATTATCATATCTGTCTAGCAAATCAAAAATATCTAAGTTTTCGACAATAACTGATTTCAATCTTAAATGTAAATCTTCTAATCCTTCAATCATCGAAATCATATCTGAAGTAGATTTAGACATTCCTCTACGTGTAATAAACTTAACACTAAAATCACCACATCCATTAAAAGACATTCTATTAACCATTAAAAAATAGTAAGCTCTTTTTAATGTTGTTAAATCATCATATTTTAATTTTTCTTTAAATCTATCATATAATTCATGTGCATAATAAGTTAAATCTACTTTCTTTTTTAATTTACTAAACAACTTTTCACTTTGCAGACACTTGAATAAACAATAAACATTGTCATACAAATCATTATATACTTCTGCTTTATAAGGTTGATTACAAGATAACAACAAACTCGCACCACCACCAAAACCTTCAACGTAAATATCATATTTAGTTGGGAAATAAGATTTAAGAGTATCAGTCATGTATGATTTTCCGCCATAGTATGTTATTGGTGATTTCATAATTTTTTCCTATTTTTATACAAAAAAAGGCTTGTCTCATTTTTTAGAGACAAGCCTTTGAATTTAATAGAGGTACGTGGACTCGAACCACGGAATATGGGAATCAAAATCCCATGTCTTACCAACTTGACGATACCTCTATGAATATTCTAAGTATGTATGCTTAGGGATTTTTTTAGTATCATCGAATATTCAAGAATGATAAATTATTTCCTAAATAAGAATAATTGTAATCTTCAATTCTTTTATGCAGTGAAAGCCCTTTTATCTTTCCTTTTTATAACAAAATGAGGTACCGAATTTGCTACTAGGAAATTCAAAAATCTTTACGACTATCTGTATATTGATAGAAAATATGATTTTTAAATCTGCACAAGCTTGATAATGTTTAATACCCTATACACGAATCGAACGTGTAACCTTCTGTTTAGCTACTACTATAACTTTCATTACCTTCAAAAGAAGTTTGTAGTCTGGACTTTACCTTAACCATATCATTTCTAACTTAGGTTCGCTCCGTCAAGTCTCTACACTTTTCTAATTTTAGAATTAGACTTAGCTCGGTATTAGCATTGATTATTTATCAGAAGCCTTCACCGAATTTGAAGCGTTCTACTTGAAAGTTTCCTATCAAGCACTCCTATTTTAAAGACAGATGCTCTATCCGATTGAGCTAATAGGGCACGATAAATTAAGCGTAAAAAACGTTTGGCTTAAAAACAGGAATTGGATAATTATCAATTACTTGTCTTATTACATTAAAAACATTATTGGCTTCTTTATTTGAAACTAAATTATGTTTAATTAAATACTTAACTAAACTAGGGTACACTTTTTTAAACGAACGAAAACACCCGACTTCTGGTTCAAAAGTATCTCTAGAATCAGTAAAAACACTTGCTTCAAATTCTATCTTATTTAAATGTATCTTACATGATATTCCATTAGAAACATTTTTAACCAACTTATTATGTTCGTAATAAGTAACTGGTTTATTAATTGCTTCAAAATAAATTATAAACAAATCTTTATCTTCGTTTTTAACATAAACGAAATTAGTTTCGTTAGTATAAACTTCAACTTTTTTACTTTTAAAAGAATAATACTTGGACATGTTGTTCTCCTAAAGTAATTCATTATCTATTAATTCTTTTTCAAGTTGTTTCACTGAATATTTATCATCAACATATATAACAACAAATCTTCTAGCTCTACATATACGCTCTTGTTGTTTAGAAAGTCTTGAATAAAGAACTATAACTTTTAATTCTTTACAAATAAGTCCTTTTACTTCATCTAGAAAAGGTATAAACTTTCTTTTGAATCTACATTTATTAAATCTTGCTCCAAAGTTTCCTTCTTCTAAAAGATTATTTAATCTTTGCTTAACAGTAACTTCTTCACAATTAGATAAATATTCTTTGATAGCTTCTAGAGCAACAGTTAAAGATTTTATCAACTTTTCCATAAAAACTCCAAACGGAAACAACCAAGCAACATTGTTTTACGAGAATGAATCTACAACAAATACAAGCAGCTATTTGTCTTGACGCTCATTAATGCTTCGTGATTAAAGCACCTCTTAGTTAAAATTGGACGGAAAACTAAGTCATTCTCAACCGTTAAGATTATTCTACAACAGCCCAATCATTTGATAAACAATCATCAACAGATGGAGTCCACATTAAATAAGAGCCATTAGATATACGCATTTGTAGATATGGTTTGAGTTTAAATTCAGAACCTTCAGAAATTCCCCATGCTTCAGCTGTTTGCTTGTTACATGAAATTCCTTCGGGATAACCTTTTTGATAAGTTATACATGTTCCAAAAACCCAATTTAATCTTTGAACACGTTTACCTTGTTTAAGCATTTTTAATGCCCAACCAAAATCATGTGTAAAATTATTACTTTTTGATTTTGCCATGATTTACTTCCTATATCTTAAATAAAAGGAGTCTAAAAGATGCAATCATTAATGACTCGGAGTAAACACGCATTGCATCTGGTCATTCTTTTTTAGACTCCATAATACCACAGGTGGGACTCGAACCCACACGGCTTTACAGCCAAAGGATTTTAAGTCCTCATTGTCTTCCATTCCAACACTGTGGCCCTAACGAACAAGGTACAAAGACTCTCACAATAAGAGTTGATTAGATATCAAAAACATTGTTCGGTTTCTTTCTTTATCATCTTATGAACTACTGCTAATAGCAGTTTCTTGTTGCTTTTCTAATCCTATTAGAAAACTTGGCAAGCAATGGAGTTTGTTCAAGCACTCTTTAAAATTTTAAGTCCTTCAGTTAATATGTTCTTAGAAGCATTCTTATCTCTATCATGTTTACATCCACAATGATGA
>JAFVUY010000014.1 GCA_017502465.1 Bacilli bacterium
ATAGCACAACTGCCGTTAGGCGTTCTGAAATCGGATTGCAGTATTTGATAATTGTTAAGAAATAGAAGGATGATTTTCGTCAGCCGCATAAATTTGTTTCCTCAAAAGAGAGAGGGGGGGTACACCGGTACAACTATTGCCGTACCGGTGCAATCAAGAAAAGAGAAAGATAAAGAAATGAGAGAGTGAAGGTATATTTCCCTTCAATATACGAAATCGGTGTTATTCTATCTTATTTGTTATAACCTCTATAAACCCTCAATAATTGAGGGCATAATGGTACAATTTCATTGTTTTATTAACTTCATCAAATAAAACGCTTTTCTACTTTTTCATATTCTCTCTATATTTTCTCATTCTCATAGCAATGTCTCTGTTTCTTTTTCGCCTTTGACAATTTTCACATCTGATGGTTTGATGATTATTTGGGTGAACTTTAACCGGCTTATTGCAATCAATGCAGGTGATTACGTTATACGTAAAATCCTTTTTCTGATATTTTGCACAAGAATTACAATACTTTTTTGTTCTGTTTTTATTTTGAATTATAGGACATCCACACTTTTTGCAAATATCAATTCCATCATCTTTTAAATAATATCTCCAACAAAGCATAATGTCTTTATAATTTGAAGTGTTTAAAAACAAACTACTTTTATTGTTTTGATAATCTTCTGCAATCATTACATCAAAAGTACCATCATTATAAATTGATAAATAATTGTTTTGTTGTAAATACTCCCAAATATCATCTCTTTGTTTGCGAGTTCTAACACCTGCAATCTTTTGTATTTGAGATTCATAAAACGGAACTCGGCTGTTTAGTTTATTCTCTTTGCTTGAAAACTTAAACATTACTAATGCGGCAAACATATATCTGATATGCCATTTGTTTGTTAGTTGTTTTATTTGCAATAACTCATTTGAATATAAAGAAATCGAAACATCTGTATGTCGTTCAAGAACAGAATTACTATTATCAGAACATTCCGACATAACAGCATTATAAATTAAAACAATTTCCTTAATCATTGAGGAATAAGACCATTCTTCAAAATAATCTTTTGCAACCAATTTAATTTTTTTAATTATATTTACTTGCGAAACATTGTTGAGAATTAAATATTCTATGTAATATCTTAATTTGAATGCTGCGTGACAATCACCCTTAATAATGCCATTCTTCTTTATTTCATCAATATAATCATTATGATTCAAAATTATGGTTGGTTTAATGGTATAACTAACGCCGTGGCTACCACCATAACCTCCGCTTGCTAAATTATAATATTGATTACTAATGTGGGCATTATTTGCCTGAATAATTTCTCTTTCTGCTTCGTATGCTTCTTGTTCGGAATCACAAATCATCAAAATACGTTTTACAAAATTTTGTTTGCCATATTTTGCAATAGCCTTTTTGATTAAAACGCCACTACCCATATAATCATCATCTTCAATTTTGCAGTGGCAATGGCGTTTACCTATATATTTCTTATGATTTATTAAATTCTCAATTTCGTAAATATAAAAATTATCCATTTTTAGCCTTTGAGTTATTTTGTTTCCAAATTCTCTTTTTCTCTCTATTTACAACTGATTGACACTCATCACAGCGACATTTATTTGCAACCCTTGCATCAACCGTAAATTCTATGCCACACTCAATACATTTAAAAGTTTTGGTTTCCTGCGGAGTATAAGTGCTACAATCCTTGCAATACTTCTTCGTGCCATTCTTATTGCCACGAGTTAAAATACCGCACTCTGCACAGCGAATGAAATTCTCACCCTTGTACTTCTGGTACTCGTAGCCGAGTTCTCTGAAATCCGAAACAAATAATTCCTCATCGCCCTCATTATCAACAAAGGTGACACGGCAATTAAGATTATCGTTTCTCTTTGAGAACTCCAAGAGACCCATCTGCCACA
>JAFVUY010000164.1 GCA_017502465.1 Bacilli bacterium
AGCACCACCCTGGGGCTCATTGCAGGGGCCCTGGGCGTGACGGCAGGCTTTCTGCTGGGGGCGGGAATCACCTCCGCCACTGCGGAAAAGAGAAAGCAGACCTTTGAGGAAGCAAGGGACATGCTGGAAAGGAACAGCGGCTACAAAAAATTGGAGTTCGTTTTCTTTAAATTTATATCACGGTTTTGCATAAATAAGCCAAGATTATACGGAGAATCTGTAAGAATCAAATCAACAAGTGAGTAGGAAGATTCTTAAGCACAACAAGACAATCAGAATTGGTAAGCGAAATCGAGCCATCCATTGCTTTATATTATTCCCCACTCTCAATTCTAAACAACTTGTCATCTTGCGAAAGCTCCAGAATAATATCCTCTTCTTTCACAAGGGATGCAGGCAATTTATCCTTCAATATTGTAAGCACCAACTGTATGTTATTCTTTTTTACAAAATCAGCCACCTTTTCAAGCTGATTATCATGCAACAATTCCTTCTTGTCATTCAACAAAAAATCTAAGTGAGGAATATTCTCTTGCCTTGCATATAAAATATACGCAATGTCAAAACAAAGGATTTCACCTTGCTTTTTCCCGGAACTCAGATTCATATTATATGCACTGAACTTATAGAATTTCTTTCCTTTGCTTTCGTGGACATCAACTGATAAAAAATAGTTTTCACCATAAAGCTCTTTTGACACAGCAGAGAAGTATTTGTTAAACCTTTCAATACGTGCATCCAAGTCTGTTTTGAAGTCAACAGAAAATAAATCGTCCGAAATTGTTTTTAATTCAGTATTATATGCTGATAAATTATCATCTATTTTAGATAACTGTTTTATGATTGTTTCATATTCTCCTTGTTGTCGATGGGCATTATTCAATTCTTCTATTATATTTTCCAACGTTTCAAAAGAATCATATTTTGCAATTTTAGATGCATATTCAGATTCTTGCCTTAACAAATCTGACAATTCAGATTGTTTTGCAACAATATTTGATTTTAAAGTTGGCAACTCTGATGAGATAAATTTTATTTTTTCTTGTATCATTTTGTTATGATATGAAACAAGTTCCTCAAAAGTTTTATGGAGTTCTGAAATATTAGCTTTCACTTCCTCATACAAAATTTTAAGCTCTTTTGTATCAATATTGGATACTTCTGACTGAAATCCCGCTACCGATTCTTCTATAAGTTCACGACGTATATTCAGTGTACTTATTTCTGACGAAACAGAATTGATCTTATAACGGACTTCATCAAGCAAGTTTAAATCTTTTTCAAAATCCACATTTATACAAAAATCATCTTTTTCCCGATTTAGAGCTTCTATATTTAAGAGGATTTGCTCCAAAGCAGATTTATAAGTCGGCAAAGACATTCCGTTTTCTACACGATTTTTATAACTCTCTTCTTGCTTGATTTTTTCAACCAGCAATTGTCTTTGTTCCCCATTAGAAACATCACAACCAAGCAAAAACAAGTTAAGGGTTTCATATTCCGTATCTTTTGTATATTTATCCAATGTTCTTAAAGTATATTGAATTTTGTCATCAGTATACCTGTTGTTATGAGAAATAATTTGTCGAAAAGTCGGCTTGTTATATACCACTTCCGGAAAAAACAAATTTAGTAAAGTAGTTTCAAAGTCTTTATCTAAGACCTGCTCTCCATTTATCATCCGAATAGCTTTTGTTCGTTGTAAGAAATTTCTTGCAATGGAAATACTTGTTACAGGATTTTCAAAAGAATCAACTAATTGTAGCAAAACACTTACATTATTTTCTTGGAGATAATTGCGTACAGTTACATACTCTTTATTTTTGTCTTCTGTATCTTGGTAAACAATTTTTGGATTGGCACCAAAACATACATCCACCAACTTTAAGACTGTTGTTTTCCCAACATTATTCCCTGTTTTAATCTTATTGCTCTTAGAAGGAGTATTATCAACTATCAGGTTTAATCCGTTATGAAATTTTATATCTCTTATCACCTCATTTGGACAACTTATCTGCAAAGATTTTAAATACATAAAATGACATCTCCTTGCTCAGTAACTTCAGCAGCATTTATTAAATACAACCAATCTAATCCTAAGACAAATGATTGGAAAGAAACAGAACCTTTCTCTTTTACCTTCTGAAACAAATCTATCAGAGGAAGTGAACGGTTATATTTTAGGACAGAAAGAATCAGAGAGCCAATATAATAAATGCTTAATTCAGGCCGAATATTATCAGGAAGTAGCATATTCATATTCCTCAGGATTTTTAAAAATCTTGCACTTCATAAATGCATCTACTACTATAATTGGGATATATAATTCCAATTCCTCAATTGAAATTAAATTTTGTCCATCAATCTCTGATTTCACCTTATCAATAATCACTTCGATAATTTTATCAAACAATTGCAATGAGTCATCATACTGTTGTTCGAATTTCTGATAAGTCGTTTTTAACACATTTAAAATAGCACGACTTTTATTTACACCTTGCTTATCAAATTCTTCATACTTTTCATTTAATTTTTTTGAATAGATAGCGTTGTCCAATATTAGTGTTTTTATTCTCCCTAACCCATTAAAATCAATCTTTTTTTGAATTTCAAACGGTACCGTTAAAGGAATATCTAAACTTTCATCTAAATTCTCTTGTGAAATGATATTGATAAGTTTCACTAAATCTGAATCTATTTTTCTCAAATCAATATCTGATTTCAATTCGTTACGAACAAAATTATAGACTTCTTTCATTTTATTAATATCTAAGTTTGAAATTTTTCTTAGAAGCTCGTTTACATCATATATATCCCGTTCTGGATTAAATAATATGTTAGAAGGGTTGGAAAAGCTTTGCTTTCTAAGATTTTTAGCATCTTTATCAGATATAAAGATAAAAACAAAGGAATAATCTTTATAGTTTTTAAGACTATCTTTTTTGAGCGTATTTTCTATTTTTCTTTTCGTTGTAGTTGCAGAAACCTGTGCAAGAATATGGTTTGTCTCGTCTATCAAATCTATGCTTTCCACATTTTGTGTCTCTGCATTTAAATTCTTAAACTGATAACCAAAAACAATATTAAAAAGTTGAGCATAAAAATTCTCACAATGAATATTTAAATCCTGTAAGTTAAGACTAGAATTTCTTGCTATTCTAAGGGACAATAAATTGAGACGTTCGTCTATAATTGAGTAATAACTATCTCGATTCAAATTTTCCTCCCAATGGAAATTTCTAGAATATCATCCCATAAATCCTACCACACCCATTGTCCCATAGAATGACACAGTGATATATTTTTCTTACAAAATATACCGAACATTATAATCAATAACCCGATCCCTGACAATGAGAAGAATGGAGAAAATGAATTTTATTTGTCACATTAATCTTTGATTCAATGTAAGGTTATATGCAGATAATGGAGATTCCCCCATCCCCCCAATCTTACACATTGTAAGATTGAGCTCTTACACACGGTAAGATGTTCAGTGCGGTACCTCTCGGCGGCTCA
>JAFVUY010000165.1 GCA_017502465.1 Bacilli bacterium
ATACCCGACATCAGAAAGGATGAGTTCGATATAAAAGAACTCATCCCATATCGGGTGGACAAAAACAGAAAAGGAACGGCACATTTCTTTCTCGATGATTACAGATTCGAGCGTTGTTGGAAATGGGCGGATTCTCAAATTCCTGAATTAAGAAAATATGACGGGGTTTTGTCTCCTGATTTTTCTATGTACACCACTTATCCTAAAGCATTCCAAATATGGCAAGTTTATAGAAACAGATGGTGTGCCGCATTTTGGCAAGCTCATGGGATTAAAGTTATTCCAACCATTAGTTGGTCTACCGAGGATAGTTACGACTTTGCCTTTTTAGGAGTTGAAAAAGGCTCTGTGGTCGCTGTCGGAACGGTTGGTGTGCTTAATGATGAGTATGCTAAAAAATTATTCTTGGATGGATTTAAAGAAATGTTGAAAAGACTTGAACCGAAAGAGATTTTGGTTTATGGAAACAGGCTGACCGAACTTGATGAATATAAAAATGTCAGATGGTTCGAGCCGTACATGAATAAATTTAACGATATAAAAAAGAAAGGACACTAACTATGGGCGGAAGAGGTTCCGGCGGTGGTAAAGGCGGTGGCGGAGGCGGTGCCGCTAAAAAAATTCCGACAGGCGAGGGAATAACCGATAAAAACGAACTAATCAATTTATATAACAGCATTTCAGGTAATTCCAATTTGACTGTGGATCAACGAGTAAAAGCTATGCACGATATTGAAGAGAGAATTAAGGAATTAGATGCTAAAAAACAAGCGGATCTAAAACAAAAAAGACTTGATGCTCTTGCAAAAGCACGTGCAAAGCGTGCCGAAAATAAAAAGAATGGCATAAAACCTGAAAAGAAAGAAAAAGATCCAAAAAGAACAAAAGCTAAAATGTCTATGGACAGCACAGTTTCAGACCTTAAATATAATTTAAGACGAGGTGTTGAATCAGACGGATATATTTCAAATTCAGACTTCAGGGTTGAAGATTACGGAAATTCCGTCAGCGTACAAGTCAGATATTTAGGAAAATGGAAAAATCCATCACACGCTCGTTATGAGGAAGATTACGATTGGCAGGAATTAAAATCATCAAGCGGAAAGCAGATTGATAAAGTAATTAAAAAATTATCCAAACAGTCAGGTCGAAAAATCACTTGGGGAGCAAGTGAAAAGAATTGGATCGATATAGATATACCAAAAATGAAAGGAGACTAATAAATGGGCGGTCGAGGTTCAGGAGGCGGCAGATCAGGTGGAGGTGGTGGTGCATCATCTCAACAGGATCACGAAGTAAAACTCCGCAGTCTTAATGAAATATATCAGGAAAAATACTCTCAAATGACAGATTCTGAATTAAATCGGGCATTAACTAATGCTAAAAATCAGATGAGTAAAGAGGAAGCAAAAGTCCTGCACGAACAACAGAAACTCCAAAAAATGGTGGATGAATTTAAAAAAATGAAAGATACCGATCCGGGAGTTGATGAAAAATGGAATGCCATCGATAAACAAACAGGTGTATTAAATGATGCACGTTCACGATTAGATATCAGGTCACAGGCATATTATTTAGGTATTAATGAAAAGCACAATGTTAGAGGGAAATATACCGCAAACGACATTAAAAATATGTCTAACGGTCAATTAAACTCTTTCTATAATAATTCATACAAAGAAAGCTCAAAAGCTCGCAGACGGATTGAAAATACATCTAATCCTAAAACGAGAGCCAAATATCAAAAAATATACGATACTCAAAACGATTATTTTAACAAAGCTACTACTGAAAAAAATATCCGAGGACTTGACGGAAAAGGTTGGTAATTGTGTCTGAATGATACAAAACTCCGCTCAATGACTTTAATTAAAATCTATTCAGAGTGATGAATGTGTTTGTACACATTAAAAAAGGAGGTCACTATGACACAAGAACTAACACCAAAAGAAATTCTCAAGAGCAAAAAGGATTTTTCAGATTTTATTGAAACTTACAATCCGCCGGCAGTAACTTCGTTATTAGCTGAGTATCCACAAGCAAACGGAAAAGTAATTGTTAAAGTTGGGAATCTTACCCAAAACACAGAAACATTTGGAAGTCTTTTAAATGATTCATTAGTCAGAGAGTTCACATTACCACCATATATTACTTGGTTTGTGGTTAATGAAAAAGAGGAAATTTTAAATCAAATCAAAACCATAAATAAATATGCTGTTACAGGATTTGGGATCTTTGTTTTTAAAGTATTTTTAAATGACGATAAAATAGATGTTAAATGTATTTTAAAGCCTGAATTAAAACCTAAAAAAGAAAAAATAAAAACCATTTCAAAAACGGGTGGCATTCAATTAGATTATTGGAACGTTTATGCTGAAGTTTGTGATGAAATGGGCGAGGGTGATTATCAAATAAAGCCGGCATCACAACATTACCAAAATATACCGATTGGACTTAAAGGTGCTTATATCAAGCAAACAATAAGTGTAAAAGATAATTATGTCGCATCAGAATTATTTATCGGGGACAACAAACAACTCTTCGCAGACCTTAAAGAACATGAAAAAGAAATCGAAAAAGAACTTGGAACAATGATTTGGGATTGTAAGGATTCAAATAAAAGTTGCTTTATAAGAAGAATGATATTTGTTGATTTTACAAATCCTGATCGATATGCAGAATTCGCTAAACAACAAATTGAATTAGCCATAAAAGTTAGAGAAACATTCTTTAAATACATATAAATCGCAGGGGTTCATCCCCTGCTTTTTATATTAGACGGTCGGGTAATTTACAAGAGTAATTTATATAATATAGGATTAAAACAATGAGCAGAAAATATATAATTAAGCATAGACGAAATCATAATTTACAAATGGAATTGACTTTGGAAGAGTTCAAAGTCAAATTTAGTAAGGAATTAAGACAAGCGATTGATGATTATAAGGCTGACGAAGAACGCAAAAATTATCTTCCGCCGTTCGTAAAACCAACCCCTGATTATGAACAGGATTTCTATATGAGCCTTATTTTTAATTTTAATAATTACGCACAAACGCAATATTACATAGCTCAATAAAGATGTGTCCGAATGATACAAAATCGCCCACAATGACTTTAATTAAAGTAAATTGTGAGTGATTAATGTTAATGCGATTAAACGAAAGGAGCAATAAATATGGGCATTATGACAACAGACAAAGAAGAAAAAAACTACCAAGCATTTATGAA
>JAFVUY010000166.1 GCA_017502465.1 Bacilli bacterium
AACAAGGCAGATTTCTCGCTTTGGTTAATTTTATCACTATTAGTGATAACAATAAGGAAATCGATATTGTTTTCTATACAGAATTGCAACATTTCTGTATCGTTTTCATTCATCTTCCTACGAGAATCTAATAATAACAACACCAATTTCAATCTTGGATTATCGTAAAGATAAGATGACATCATTTCGCCAAATAGAGCGTCTAAATCAACACCACCTTTAGCAAAACCGTAGCCAGGAGCATCAACTAGCCAGAACTTACCATCGATATCAAAATAATTTAATAAGCGGGTATGTCCTGGCTTAGAAGATGTAAAAGCTAGTTTTTTATTATCGCATAAAGCGTTAATAAGAGAGGATTTGCCAACATTAGATTTGCCACATATCAAAACCTCACTTAAATTGCCTTTTGGAGCATCTTTTAAGTTAGGGCAAGATTTAACAAATGTAGCTTTTCTAAAATTGATCATAATTAATTTTTAATTAAAGCAACCTCTAATGCGTCGTCAACTCTTTCCATAAATTTGATTTTAAGTTTTTTCTTAACTTCATTTGGAAGATCTTTGACATCTTTTTCGTTTGCTTTTGGGACAACAATTGTTTTGATACCACTTCTTAAAGCAGCGAGAGATTTTTCTCTAAGACCACCAATTGGAAGAGCGTGTCCTCTTAAAGTAACTTCGCCTGTCATAGCGACATTGCTATCAACAGGAGTTTTAGTTAAACAAGAAATGATTGCAGTTGTAATAGCAACACCGGCACTTGGTCCATCTTTTGGAACAGCACCTTCAGGAACGTGAATGTGAATGTCATTTTCACTAAATAATGTTGCTTCGATTCCATATCTTTCAGCGTTCGCTCTAACATAGTCTAAGGCAATTGAACAACTTTCTTTCATAACATCGCCTAAATGACCCGTTAAGACTAATTGTCCTCTACCTTTGAAGTAATTTACTTCAATAGGTAAAATATCACCGCCATAACTTGTATAAGCTAAACCTGTAACAACACCAATTTGAGCCTTTGTTTCTTTCTTGGAATCATCGAAAATTTCCTTTTCTAAATATTCCCTAACTTTATCATTATCGATAACGATAGATTTAATAGATGGATCTTTAACGATGGCGACCGCAACTTTTCTTAAGCATGCGGCAATTTTACGTTCTAATTCACGGACACCAGCTTCTCTTGTATATCTACGAATAATATATGTAATAGCAGAATCAGTGAATTCAACTTGTTCTTTTTTCAAACCGTTTAATTCGATTTGTTTACTAACTAAGTGCCCTTTAGCGATTTGAACTTTTTCTAATTCTGTATATGAAGGAATTTCAATAAGTTCTAATCTATCTCTAAGAGGTCCTGGAATATTTTCTAAATAGTTTGCAGTACAAACAAACAAAACGTCGCTTAAGTCGTATGGCTCTTCAACATAATTGTCATTAAAAGCCGTATTTTGTTCTGGATCTAAAACCTCTAACATAGCACTTGCTGGATCACCTTTATAAGATGAGGCGAGTTTATCTATTTCATCTAATAAGAATACAGGGTTAACAACTCCTGCTTTCTTCATACCGGAAATAATACGACCTGGCATAGAACCAACATAGGTTCTTCTATGACCACGAATTTCTGCTTCATCTGAAATACCACCTAAAGATGCCTTAAAGAATTTTCTTCCTAAAGCTCTAGCGATACTTTTACCAAGTGACGTTTTACCACAACCAGGTGGACCATAAAAACATAAGATTGGAGATTTTAAGTTTCCTGTTAATTTTTTGACCGCTAAATATTCGATAATACGTTTTTTAGCTTGCTCAAGACCATAATGGTCTTCGTCTAAAATCTTTTCAACGTGACTAAGGTCATCGCAATCTTCGGTTTTTTGATACCAAGGTATTGCAAGTAATGTATCAATATAGTTTTGAATTAAAGCAGCTTCTAATGAACCATTAGGCATCATTTCGTATTTCTTTAATTCGTTTTTGATTTTAGTTTTGATGTTTTCAGGGAAAGGCTCTTTTTCAAGTCTTTCTCTAATGTTATCAGGGTCGTGTGAATCATCAGTTTGATCACCTAATTCTTTTTTAACAGCTTTAAGTTTTTCTCTTAAGAAATATTCTTTTTGAGATTTTTCTGCCGATTCACGAATTGTAGCTTGGATTCTTTCTTCGATTTCGTCTTTTTCTTTTTCACCATTAAGAATCGCTAAAACTCTTTGAGCAAGCTCAACAGCGTCTTTTGATTCTAAAACTTCTTGTTTTCTATCAGTGCTTAAAGAAATGTTAGCTGCAAGCATAAAGCACAAACTGATTGCTTTATCTGTTTTAGTTAAGGCGTTGCCGATATTTCTTGGGAAAGAACGAACTACTGATGGCATTTTTTCAAGCTCGTTTGTAAGCATATCAAGTATAACTTGATTTGTTGTTTCATCTGGTTCAGAAACGTTATTTACATGAGCTTGTGCAACAAAATATCCATCGTTTTTAGTTAGTGCTGTAATTTCAACTCTTTCTAAAGGTTCAATTCTAATTTTAATTCCATCTGGTCTATCACTTGCAGATGTAATTCTACAAAGGGTGCCAAATTTATGAATTGAATCAAAATCCGGAGTTTCAATATCAGGATTGATTTGAGCTGTAACGATAATTAAAGAGTTAGCGCCGCTACGTGATGCTTTAAAAGCATTAATTGTAAAACTTCTGCCAGCATCGATCATTTGAGGATTATTAGGATAAACAACAAGTCCTCTAGTAATAAGCACAGGAAGGGTAAGAGATTCAATTTTATCTTGCATAACACCACTCTCCTTTCTTTAATAAATAAAATTTATTAATTGTTGTGTTCGTATAAATAGTCTTCAACTCTTTGCATTTTGAGATTGTGTTTGAATTCATCAGCTTGAGGCGCTAATGCTTTCTTAACATCTTCAATTTTCATTTTGTATTGATCAGCGATTTTTGCATATTCGAATTCAACTTCTTCATCGGTGACTTGCATTTGTTCTTTTGTAGCGACTGCGTCCATGATGAAGTAGTTACGTGCATCTCTTTCTGCATCTTCGCGGATTTTTGCGATAAATTGTTCTTCTGTTTGTCCGACAATTTGTAAATATTGTTCTAATGTAAGGCCAGATTGTGACATACGGTTAACAATCTCTTTTTTGCTACCTTCGACTTGGTTATCAATGATTTCTGTTGGGATAGCAATTTTTGAACCTTCGGCAATTTTTTCAAGAAGTTTGCCGAAATATGTGCTTCTTGCTTTGCGTGTTTTTTCAGCTTTGATTTCTTCTGCTTTGTGAGCACGAAGCGCCTCAACTGTTTCAACGCCTTCAATTTTTAATTCAGCAACGAATTCTTCATTTAATTCTGGAAGTGATTTTGTTTTAACTTCATGGACAACACAGTGGAAAACTGCGTCTTTATCTTTGAGAGATTCATGATATTCATGTGGGAATGTGACGCTAACGTCAACTTCTTCGCCCGCTGTTTTACCAACTAATTGTTCTTCGAAGCCTGGGATAAATGTGTGGCTACCTAATTCTAATTCGTAGTTTTGGGCTGTTCCGCCATCAAAGACTTCGCCATTAACTCTTCCTTCAAAATCGATAACAACTGTATCACCTAATTCAGAAGCGCCTTCTTTTAAGACTAAGGAAGCACTTTGTTTGACTAATTCATTGATAGCAGCATCAATTTCTTCTTCACTAACTGTGACTTCTTCTTTGCCAACTTCTAAACCTGTGTATTGACCTAATTCAACTTCTGGAGCTGTAACGACAACGAATTTAACTTCTAATTCAACATCGCTTAATTTTGTAACATCAACCTTTGGTTGAGCGAATGGTCTAATGTTTTCTTCAGTTAAAACTTCTCTATAAAGTTCTGGTAATAAAGCATTAATAGCATTATCCATAACTTCAACTTGGTTAACTTTGTCTTTAACTAAATTTGCTGGAGCTTTGCCTTTTCTAAAACCTGCAACTGTAACATTGGCGGCAAGTTTGTCGAATGCTTTCTTTTGGGCATCTTTCCATGTTTTTTCATCAACAGTGACAATAATTTCTGTATGACAATTTTCTAATTTTGTTACTTTACGTTCCATAAATTTTTATTCCTCCATAAAAACGTGTACGATTTGAATTATAAACTAGTTTATAGCCGCATTCAAGAAAAACGCGCGCAAAAAAAGAATTAAATGAACCTTTAACGATTATTTGGAAATATTTGATTAGAAGTCCGACAAAATTGTATTGAAACAACCAACCTTATCATTGAGCGCTTCAAAAGAAATGTTGTGATTAAGGGCTAATTTATAAATATCCACTTCTTGCATAATAGCTTTTTTAGCAATTGCGTAAATTGCAAACAGCGAAACTTTATCGCTTAATTCAATTTTGCTAGGAAATTTATACATAGATATCGAAGAATAAATATTCAAAAAAGTATTAGTAAAAGTTACATCCTTTTCTAAAGAAAAGCAAAATTTCTCTAACTCCTTCATTTCGTCTTTAATAAATGGCTGTTTGATTTTTGATGGGTTAATTCTAATAACTTTTCCCTCGCTGTTAAAATCAATCTCTTGATCAAACTTTTGTTCAACTAAAAACATAAGTAAGAAGGACCTAATACTTTGTTTTTCTCCTTTTAACAAAATTGTTTTAATCTCTTTAAGAAATTTCAAATAATAGCCGTCTTTTATCTTTTCGATAGCCATAAATAAATTATTTATCTCATTACTCAATAATGCTTTTTTGATGTCATCATCAGAGAAGTCTATGCTGCCAGACTTGTACGTCTCCTTCATAGTTTCTCTAATTTTTGTAGGAATTGAGGATATTTTTTCTTCAACAACTTGTGAGTGATATGGAAGCTCTTTGTAATAATCATAGGCAAGATACGCATCATCAAATCGTTCCGCTAAAAGCAAAATATCGATGTGCAAGTCTATCAATAATCCTAAAGAGGAAGCCTCTAAAACATTTTTGTTTTTTTGAATAACCTCAATTGCTTCAGAAAATTTCGCTAACGATCCAAGAGCAATAATACGATAAAAAAGAGATTCAGCATCAGAACAATTTTCAGTAGCTTTTATCACTAAATTGTATTGTTTTTTATCTATTAAAGTCTTTAAAGAATCCATTTTTAATCTCCTGCGAATTAGTATTATTTTAGTATATTTTTAGTATTATTTAATATTTATATTAATTCTTTTTAATCCCTACAACCTTTTCTTCAAGAATTCCTCTTACAATAGTAGGGCATTGACCAGCTATTTGGATATCGTAAGTAATCATAGGCATGCCATCGATATTTTTATAATAAATAGACCAAATCCACCCAAAATACAATTCATCTTTATAACGAAAATTGACATAATCTCCTTTTTTATATTTTGAATCGATTTGAGCAACAGCCTTTTTCTTTTTCTTAAAGAAACACATAAGATTTCCTCTACTAATTATTATAATTGTTTTGTCTTTAAACACGAAATGTTTATTTATATAAAAATTTCTTTTTTGTAAGGTTTTCTCATTTAGTTCGTTTTTGTAAAAAAGGACTTTGCTTTGCAAAATCCTTATTTTGTTTAGTTGTCTTAATGTAATGACGTTAAAGTATGATACTTAAAAGGTGAATCAATCATTCCACTGATCATAATATTCAACGGTTCCACCTTTATTTATGAAACTATCGATATCTAATCTTACTAATGATTCATAGCCAGAATATTCGCCTTGATAAACACCGTTACTATCAACATATAATCTGAAGTTGTAACCGGATTGATTGTTATTATAAGCATAGTAAGAATTTGTATAGATAATGGCCTCAACATTTCTATCGTAGATTCTTGGTAATACAGTATATGTTCCCGGTTTTAAAAAGATAGCGCGGTGATAATCCACATATAACTGAGCCGTAAAATAATAATTATTATTTGAGGCAGTGCCAAACATTTCAGTACCGTATTCAACTCCACCAAGATAGAACTTATCAATTCCCATTTTTGTATCAATATAATCTTTTGATGGTAAATAATTAGATGGGATATCAACTATAGTGTTACCGATATTATAAAATTTGACTATTTCATAGAAATATCTATAACCAGTACTGATGGTCCTAGGGTGTTCCATCAAAACAGTAAATACACCATTATCAATAAACGGAATGCCAACATCCTTATAATAATCATCTCCGTCAATTCCTGCTAAAAATTCTCCATTTTCTCCTTTAATTAAAGAAGCAAAAGCTTCTGATGCGTAAGTATATGTAATTGTTTCTTTAAATGCTTGTTTTGGAAATTTAAGTGTAGTTCCTTGATTATATTCGTCATCAAATTCAAGATGAATAATGTCATTACCATTTTCTTTATAATAATCATAATAATTTGTCAGTTCGTAATTATATAACAAAAATGTATGCTGGAAGGCTTCTTTTCCATCAGAAGCGAATACATAACCGCTTGTGTGGCCTTCAAAAGTATCATCAAGTAAATTAGTTGGAGCGTCATCATCAACGTGTTCAACATCATAGCTTCCCGCAAAGCTTTTCATGGTAAAATTGCCATTTTCTAAAGCATCATGAAGTTGATCCCATTTCAAATTCTCATCAATAGTAAGAGGTGTTTTGGATGAATCAATACTTGCAGTAGCTGGAGTTATGATGGTTAAAGTCGCATATTTCTTGCTTAAATGATTAATATCAGATTTAACTGTTGCTTCAATTTCATAAACACCAATATTTTTAAATGTGTTTGTTCCACTGGCATTTAAGCATTTATAAGTAATGGTAACTCCTGAAGGCGCGCCATCAACATAAACGCTATGATTTTGACCATCATAAATATAGGTTCTGCTATAAAAATAACCGGAATCGGTCAATTCAATTGGCGTAATAGTTAATGTTGCTGTCAATGTAAGCGATTCATACCCTGTGCCAGAGAGTTTTGCGGTCACAGTATAAGAACCAGAATTAATTTTTCCGTTATTTGAATAAGTAACAGATACTCCGATTGGCAGTTCACCAGAGATCGCCAAAGAATGAGAATTTCCATCATATTGGAATTCTTTATCTTCAAAAGTAACGCCAGTTATTTGTTTGCCTGTGATACGCAATGTCGCAGTCTTAGTCATTGTTTCATAATTAGTGGCTTTTATTGTTGCAGTAACTATATAAGCTCCTACATCAGTTTTCCCATTATTTGAATAGGTCACGCTAGCAAAAGAAGGCGCCCCACTTACATAAATTGAATGAGCTTGACCGTCATATTCAAAAGTTCCATCACTAAAAGTGATATTTTCAAAAGAGGCTTTATTAATAGTTAAAGTCGCTGTTAATGTTTTATTGTTATATCCTTCTTTAGTTAATAGTGCGCTAGCGGTATATGTACCAGCGTCAATATGAGTTTCTCTTCCTGTATATGTTATTTGAGTTCCTTCTGGTGCTCCTCTAACTTCATCTAAGATATGAGATTCACCGTCATAAACTAAAGTTTTACTATCAAAAAAGACGTTTTCAAAATCCTTATAGATTGGCTCAATTGGAGTTGAATCAACTTCACTGCCTTGCTTATCTTCTTCACCCGAAGATACGCATCCGGTGAGGACTAGTGCAAAAGATAATAAGATGATAGGAAGAGTCTTTTTCATAGAGCACCTCAAAATTTCTATTTTTATTTTAGCATAAAATACCGAATCTATAAATGCTTACTGTAGTGTTAGGAGGATAATTCAATGTGTTCGATAGTTCGAGTCTGGAAATCTTTTACTCTTACGCAACATTATACTATATATAATATATAAAAAAATAACACCCGGAAGTATCCAAAGTGTTACATTTTTTCCGATGGCACCCTCGAGGCGACTCGAACGCCTGACCTACGGCTTAGAAGGCAGTTGCTCTATCCAACTGAGCTACGAGGGCATATATAAACGCTTTAATATATTAACACAGACAAAAGGTTTTTCAAATTAATTATTTAATTTATTTTTCAAAGCTCTTGCAACTTCACTAGGAATATATTGTTCCAACTCTTCAATAGTAGCTTCTTTTAAAGTATTAATATCAGGGAAAGATTTTTCTAAAATCTCTCTCCTTCTTTTTCCTAAACCTTTAATTCCATCAAAAATCGATGACGTCATAGCCTTTTTCCTAAGTGATTTGTGGAACGAAATAGCAAATCTATGAACCTCATCTTGCATTCTAGCGAGCATAAAGAAAATATTGTTATTTTGAAAATCATAGATTTTTTCATCCACACCCATTAATCCTTTTGTTTGGTGTTTATCATTTTTAAATAAACCAAAAACAGGAATATTAAGATTTAAATCTTTAATAGTTTTATCCGCAGTTTGGATTTGTCTTAAACCACCGTCAACCAAAATTAAATCAGGTAGTTTTCTTTCTTCTTTGATTAATCTGGAATAGTGTCTTGATATTACTTCTTTCATAGAAAGAAGGTCGTCTCTTTTTTCTTCGTGTTCAATATGAAACTTTCTATACAATTTTTTAGCAGGTTCTCCATTAATAAACGCTACCATCGCTCCTACAGATGAACTTCCTTGTAAATGTGAGTTATCAAAAAGTTCAATATGAAAAGGGGTATTTATGCCTAAAGTGTCACCGATCTCAGTAAGCATTTCGAGCTTATCATCATCCAATCTCGCACTCATAAAATATTCATCAAGCGCATTATTCGCATTAGTGGAGCAATTTAAAACAAGCTCATAAAATTTCCCTGTCTTAGCTTCTGATATATTGCATGATAAAAATGGTTCGATGTTTTCGATAACTTTAGAAGAATTAATGATAATTTCTTTTGGTAATGGCGATTTTTGATAAAATTGTAAAATTAGATCAGATATTTGTTCTTCCAAATCTCCAAAAGCATCAACGACGAAAGTTTTTTTACCTAAAAGGATTCCGCTTCTATAAATAAGAACCGCTAATGAAATGTACGCTTCGCGAGATGTAAAAGCAAAAATATCCCTATCTTTTTTATCTTTTATTTCGACGTTTTGAGAATCGTTAATGTGTTTAATAGCGGTTAATATCTTCTTGTATTCTAATGCAGTCTCAAAATCTTCGTTTTCAGAAGCTTTAATCATCTTTTCTTTAATATTTTGTTGAACCTCTAAATTATCACCTTTTAAAAAATCTTTGATTTTTGATGATAAGTCACTAAGAAGCGATTCAGGAACTTCTTTTATACACGGAGCCAAACAATTGCCTATATGGTAATACAAACATGGACTGGATGGTATTTTATTGCATTTTCTAAGTGGAAAAATTTTGTTTAGTAAATTAATAGTTTCATATGCAGCACCAGAATTTGGAAATGGACCAAAATAATCGAATTTCTTATCAAAATCATTTCTTTTGATTGTTAAAAATGGATCTTTTCCTTTTCTTAAAGCAATATATGGGTAATGCTTATCATCTTTTAACAAAATATTAAACCTCGGATAATGTTCTTGAATGAGATTCATCTCTAAGACCAAAGCTTCTTTTTCATTAGAAGTGATAATAGTTTCAAAATAATCAACGCTTTGGACCATTTTAAAGACCTTTCCACTTTGTGGACGTAAAAAATATTGAGATACTCTTTTTTGGAGGTCCTTAGCCTTTCCTACGTAAATAATCTTCCCGTCTTTATCGTGCATCAAATAAACACCAGGCAGATGTTTTAAATTATTAATCAATTGTTTAAGTTTCTCAGTCATTGAAAATAACTACAGTAGCGCCACCGCCACCTTCGTATTCCCCTCCTGGTCTAAATTTCAAATCTTTTTGTTTCTTTAAATAATCTCTAATCGCATTTCTTAGAGCCCCAGAACCAAAGCCATGGATTATTCTTACTTGTTTCATGTTTTTGATTCTACAAGAATCTAAATATTTAGAAACAGAATATAAGGCTTCTTCGACAGTTTGGCCAATAACATTTAGTTCTAACGAAATTTTAGTGTTTATAGAGGCTTCATAATCATGTGTTGGTTTAATTTTTGTAGCTTTAGGCTTTGCTTCTTTTTTAAGTTTAGAAATTTCTACATCAAAAGCCATTCCGCTATCACTTTGAACATGAGCTTTACTTCCTTTAATTCTATCAACGCGTCCGTAAATTGATAAGGAAGGTATACTAACATAATCTCCTATGGAGATTTCATCTTCATAGTCTTCGATTATTTCTTCTTCTTCAAGTTCTTCGATTTTCTTTTTGATTTCAATGATTTCGTGGAGCTTGATATCTGGGTTTTTCATTTGAGAAATATAGTAATCAATTTCTTCTTTGACCTTTTTAATAATCGATTCTTTTTCTTCTTTGACGTCTTCTAAAAGTTTTTCTCTTCTATTTTCTAAGTTTTGTTCATTTGATTCTAAACGTTTTTGAAGTTTCGCAAGTTCTACTTCTTTGTCTTTTAATTGTTTATCTAATTTTGCAAGTCTAGCGCTTTCCGCGCTTAAAACATCCATTAATTCAGATGATTGGGAAGCGTCATGTTCTTGAACATATGCCTTCGCACTTTCAACAACTTCGACTGGTATTCCATATCTGGTTGCAACATCTAAAGCATAGCTTTTTCCGGGACTTCCCTGAACAAATCTATAAGTTGGAAGCAAATTCTTTTCATCAAAAATCATGCATGCGTTATCAATTGTTTTGCTAACATATGCATATTCTTTAAGCGCCCCAAAGTGAGATGAAATAAAAGCGAAAGTATGTTTCTTTTCAAGATATTTAATAATAGCTAAAGCTAAAGCCTCACCTTCTTTTGGATCTGTTCCGGTTCCTAGTTCATCTACTAAAACCAAATCTTTTCCACCTGCAAGTGTAATAATTTCACTTATTTGACTCATGTGAGCGGAGAATGTGGAAAGATTATCGCTAAGAGATTGGTTATCACCAATATCGACAAAAATGTTTTTGAAAAATCCTAGTTCAGCTTGTTCACAAGGCACCATTAAACCGCTTTGATTCATTAAAACAGTAATACCAACAGTCTTTAAAGAAACGGTTTTACCACCTGCGTTAGGACCAGAAATAATAACAATTCTTTTATCTTCAGTGAGTTTAAATGAATTGGAAACGACTTTATTTTTATCGATTAAAGGGTGCTTAGCGTTTTTTATATCTAAGCATGGTTCCTTTGTTAATATAGCAATTTCATGACCATTAGAATTACCATATATAGCTTTCGCGCTCAAGAAATCTAATTCGCCGATAATTTGATTGTTTTGTATAATTTCTTCTTCTTGAAGAAGACATAAATTAGTTAAACCTTTTAAAAGTTTGCGAATTTCTTCATTTTCTTGAACTTTCAAGGATGTTAGTTCGTTGTTAATTTGGACAACTTCAATAGGTTCTATAAAAGTTGTATTGCCAGAATCAGAGACATCATAAACAATACCAGCAACTTTATTTTTATATACACTTTTAACAGGCAACACGAAGTGGCCTTCTCTAATCGTTATTGTGTTATCACTTAAATATGAGGTAAAACCAACTGAAAGTGTCGCTATTTTATCTTGTAGTTGTTGCTCAACTTTTCTAATTTTTGTTCTTATTTGGAAAAGGGTTGGTGAAGCTTTGTCATAAATCCCTTGAGCGGAGTTAATAACTCTATGAATCTCTTTCTCCAAAGAACTCAAATCATTAAAAGTAGAGATTTTCTTTTCTATTCTTGGATATAATGCTGATATTTTTGAAATAAATTTTGCTAAAGATAAAGATGTTAAAACATCTTCTGCAACCATATCCAAATCTCTTGGGGTTAATATTAAAGTTTTTTTAGCGTCCTCAATAATTCTAATCGCGTTTAATGAAGGATTAATTGGTAGTGGTCCATATCTTTGAATGATAGAACTTATTTCTTTTAAATCTTCTAAAGAATTATTTACAGCATTAAAATCATCCATCATTTTTAATTGTTGGATTAATTGAACACCCACTTCTGTTTTAGCGTGTTCTAATAAATATTCTTGGATTTTACTAAATTCAAATGTTTCGTAAATGTTTTGCATATAAATATGATAGCATTAAAAAAGAATAAATAACTATTCGTTTTTATGCTAATATAAAATCAATGAACAACCCAAACGTTACTATCAAGCTTAATGAAACCCTTTTAGAAGAATTTGTTCGCCATTACAAAGATTATCAAATCGATAATAGTGGCGAATACATTGTTTTCTTTGCTAAAAAGGAGGGGACAACAATAACTGTTTATGAATCCAAAAGAGGATTCACAGCTTTTTTTGTCGGTCCAAAAGCTTTAGATGAAGCAAAAAATTGGGATGAAACAGCTTCATTAAACATTTTAAAGATCAAACAAAAATCTGAATGGCTATGCATAAATGATCAAATCGGTTCCGATGAAGTCGGGGTTGGTGATTTCTTTTTACCAATGATTGTAGTTGGGGCATATATAAAAAAGGAAGATATAGAATATCTTAAAGATTGCGGAATTAACGATTCCAAAAAAATTAAAGACGAAGATATATTAGAAATTGTTCCTAAAATCATCAATCGCGTCAATATATCCAAATTAACCTTAACTAACGAAAAATATAACCAAATGGTGGTGTCTAAAGAGAATATTAATACCTTAAAAGCAAAAATGCATAACCAAGTATTAAAGAATCTTGCTAAGACATTCGAAACAAAAAATATCTTCATTGACCAATTCGTGAAAGAAGAAACATATTATAAATATTTAGTAAATGACACCCCATTAACTGGTATCACTTTTAAAACTAAAGGTGAATCTTATTATCCATCCATCGCTGTTGCAAGCATGGTTGCCAGATATTGTTTCTTAAAAGAAAAGGAAAAACTTGAAAGAAAATATGGTTTAGTTATTCCTTCTGGAGCAGGCAAAAAGGTAAACGAATTCGCTGTTAACTTTATCAAGAAATTTGGACTTGAAGAATTCGAAAAAAATGTAAAGAAAAACTTCGCCAATTACGACGAAGTTATCAATAAATTATAATTTTTCAATTATTTCTTTGAAATAATCAGGTAACTCAATTTCAAAGGTCATAAGTTCTTTGCTTCTTGGATGAATCAAACTCAATTTATAAGCGGTCAACAATTGACCGTTTTTATATACTTTATTTGATCTAGTTCCATATACCGTATCACCTTCAATTGGGTGACCAATATAAGCC
This sequence comes from Bacilli bacterium, assembly GCA_017502465.1. Taxonomy (GTDB): domain Bacteria; phylum Bacillota_I; class Bacilli_A; order RFN20; family CAG-826; genus RGIG5418. The sequence goes on from JAFVUY010000166.1 coordinate 13,170, forward strand.
ATATGAACTCTAATTTGGTGAGTTCTTCCAGTTGAAAGTTTGCATTGGATAAGTGTGTGATTAGCAAACCTTTGAATAACTTTAAAGTAAGTAAGAGAATATTTACCATTCTCTTTATCAACCGCCATTTTCTTTCTATCAAATTTGCTTCTAGCAATAGGCATATTGATTTCACCACTATTTTCTTTGATTAAGCCCTTGACCAAAGCGTAGTATTCTCTATTCATTGTGTGATCTTTAAGTTGTTCTGCCAAAAAATTGTGAGCTTCATCATTTTTTGCTACGCAAATAAGACCACTTGTGTCTTTATCTATACGATGGACAATACCTGGTCTAATCACGCCATTAATACCGCTTAAATCATCACAGTGATGCATGATAGCGTTAACTAACGTTCCTTCCCAATGGCCGTTAGCAGGATGAACGACCATCCCTTGCGGCTTATTGATGATAAGAATGTCTGAATCTTCATAAACAATATCAAGAGGAATGTCTTCCTTTTTAATAACCAATTCTTTGGTTTCTAATTCTTCAACAACCAAAACATCACCGGTTCTAACTTTATAGGAAGATTTTTCATTTTTCCCATTAACAAAAACCAAGGAATCATCGATCATTTTTGTCGCAGTAGTTCTTGAAATTCCTTCTAATAAAATTGTTAGAACTTTATCTAGTCTAAAACCATTTAATTCTTCTGATATTGTAAATTCTTTTTTCATATTAAATACTATGTATTTATAATTACTAAATAAATACTATTTTATTACTAATCGTCTTTCTTTTCAGTTTCGTAATTTTCGATTATTTGCTCATCTTTAGAAACCATTTTTTCGGTAGTTTTTGGCGCGGTTTCTTTCTTATTTTTAATTTCTTTAAATTCCAAAACAAGTAAATAAATAATCAATAATCCTGTGCCAATAACTAAGCAGCTATCAGCGACATTAAATCGTGGAAAATCATAACTTCCGAATGTGAAACCAATGAAGTCAACAACTCCATTTGTGGTTGTTCCAAGATATGAAGCACTATAAAAAGCTCTATCGATTAAATTTCCTAAGCAGCCAGATATCATGAGCATCAAAGCAGCTTTAACTAATTTATTGTTCTTTTTATAGTTAACAACGTATATTGGGATAAGAATACATGCACCGATAATAGAAATAACTACGAACATCACTCTATTTAAAACTGGGTTTTCTCTAAAATCGATGCCGAATGCCATTCCATCATTAACAACATAATTAATAGATAAGAAATTTGGTATCAACCAAATGTTTTCACCTTCTGTCATATTATTTAAAACGATTTGTTTAGAAACAAAATCAATAATTAAAAGTAAAACAGCAAGCCAAACAAAACTGTTGAACACATTCCAAAATATCTTTGATATTTTTTCTTTGTTAAAGTTCATATTATTCTCCTACAACTTTCTTACATCTTGGACATAAATGGGAACCATCTTCTAATGTCACAGGATCGTTTGTATAATTCCAACAACGATCGCAGCGAACACCACTATGAGCGTCAACTAAGACTTTAACGCCTTCAACTTCCTCGACTTCTAATCCATTTACAAATTCAATTTCTGAAACAACGAATAATTTTGCAATTGCGTCTTTATCCATGTTAGAGAAAACTTCTTCGTAATCTTTATTCAATAACTCAACTTTTACATAAGCATCTTGAGAAGAACGAATTGTTCCTGCGTTTTTAGCGATTTCTAGAGCTTTTTGGACAGAGGCTTTAACTTTGTTAAACTTCTTATAATTTTCAAGTGTAGAGCCGCTATAATTGCTAGATTTTTCTGGGAAATCTAAATATTGGACGTTTTCTTTTCTTTCGCCAGGAAGATTCTTATTGAATTCGTCCATTGTAAATGGAAGAATTGGATTTAATAATCTCAATAATGTTTCACCTAAATGATATAAAACAGTTTGAACTTGTAATCTACGTTTGCCTGTTTTTTCATCGCAGTAAAGAACATCTTTAGAAATATTTAAATAGAAAGCACTTAAGTCTGTAGACATAAATGTCATAAGGCAAGTAATGACATTAGAGAAATCATAATTATCATATGCATCGATACAATAATTAGCCACATCCTCTAATTTCGCTAAAATCCATTCATCTTCTTTTGAAAATTCTTTTTGAATGTTATTAAGATCAAAACCTACCAAATTCCAGGAAATGAATTTAAGCGTGTTTCTAATTTTACGATATTGTTCTGAAACTTGTTGGACAATTCCTTCGGAAATACGAACGTCTTGTTGATAATCAACTGTGGCGGTCCATAAACGTAAAATATCAGCGCCAAAGACATTTGCAATCTTGCTTGGATCGATACCGTTTCCTTTTGATTTGGACATTTTGTCCCAGTTTTCGTCTACGACGAAACCATGTGTGACAACACTCTTATATGGAGCTTCTCCATAAGCCGCTAATGAAACAATCAAAGATGAGTTGAACCATCCACGATATTGGTCACTACCTTCTAAATATAAATCTGAAGGATATTTAATACCTCTTTCGATCAATGTCCCTGCAAAGGAACTACCTGAATCAAACCAAACATCCATAATGTCGTTTTCTTTTGTGAAAATTCCATTTGGAGAGTGTTCGTTTTTATATCCTTCAGGAAGTAAATCAATTGCTTCTTTTTCATACCAAACATTAGAACCATGTTCGCGAACCAATTCGATGACATGATTAAAAACTTCTTCTTCAATGATTGGCGTTCCATCTTCAGCGTAGAAAATTGGAATTGGTACACCCCAAGCTCTTTGACGGGAAATACACCAATCAGTTCTATCTTTAATCATATTAACCATTCTGGTTTCGCCCCAGGCTGGATACCATTTTGTTTCATGAATTTTTTCTAACAATTGTTCTCTGATTGGTTCAATTGAACAAAACCATTGATTTGTCGCACGGAAAATTAATGGTTTTCCTGTTCTCCAGTCATGTGGATAACTGTGAGTAAAGACACTGTGTTTTAATAAGGAATTATTTTCTTTTAAGATTTCTAAAACAACCGCATTTGCGTCTTCATAGAATAAACCTTTTAAGCGTTCTCCAGTTTCTTCGCTTAAGAAGCCTTTGGAATCAACAGGGCAATATGGCTTAATGCCATATTTTTGACAAACGACATAGTCTTCAGCCCCAAAACCAGGAGCAGTGTGAACTAAACCTGTACCAGCTTCGTTTGTGACGTGTTCACCAACCAAAATTCTTGATTCTCTTTCATAGAATGGGTGTGAACAAAGGATATTTTCAAGTTCAATACCTTTTAATGTTTTAATTAATTCGACATTTTCAAAAGATAATTCTTCAATTAATCTTTCTTCAAATTCTTTTAAGAAAACAAAATTACCTTTGTTTGTTTTGTATAAACCATATTCAAAATCAGGATGTACTGAAATCGCCAAGTTACCTGGAAGTGTCCATGGAGTTGTTGTCCAAATAATAACACTTGTGTCATTATCTAAAACACCTTTACCATCCAAAACTTTAAAGGCAACATAGATAGAATGAGATTTAACATCTGCATACTCAATTTCAGCTTCTGCTAAAGCAGATTCGCTACTTGGAGACCAGTGAACTGGTTTTAATCCTTTATAAATTAAGCCTTTAAGAGCCATTTTAGCGAAGACTTCAATTTGTCTTGCTTCGTATTCTTTATTAAGGGTTAAATATGGATTATCAAAATCACCAATAACACCCAAACGTCTAATTTGTTCTCTTTGGTTATCAACTTGTTTTCTAGCATATGCTTCGCATATTTTTCTAAATTCAACAATTGGGGTTGTTTTTCTATTAACACCAGATTTTGTGACCATGTTTTCAATTGGGAGTCCATGGGTATCCCAACCAAAAATGAATGGAGTTTTATAACCCATCATATTTTTAGATCTAATGGTGATATCTTTTAATATTCTATTAAGCATATGACCACAGTGCATATTACCATTTGCATATGGTGGGCCATCGTGAAGAACAAATTCTTTTGCGTCCTTTCTATTGTTAAGCATTTGTTGATAAACATCTTGAGTTTTCCATGTTTCAACAAGAACAGGTTCTTTTTGTGCTAATCCACCTCTCATTTCGAAGTTGGATTTAGTCATAATAAGGGTGTTTTTGAAATCCATATATAAATTCCTCCAAAAAATAAAAAGCATCCTCTAAGGACGCTTTGTTAGCGCGGTACCACCTTAGTTCTAGATAAATCTAGCGCTTAATTGCCTAATTACGTTTAGGAATACGGACAACTTACTATTGGTTCAGAAGTCTAAGATTGAGGGATACCTTATTTGGACGTGCTATTAACCTCTCACCATCGTTAATTCGCTTTGAGTCGTTTCCAATAAGACTTGTCTCAAAATTTTATTTGTTTGTTAGATGAAAAGTCAACTTTTCTTTCTAACTCTATGTAATTTTACAATAGGAATCAAAGATTCGCTACTAATAATTAATCTTCCAAGAATGATGGTAAAATGCCAGCACTTGAAATATCTTCATCATCCTTACTACTAGCACCAACCGAAGAATGTTCTGCAGTTGCTTCGCTTTCTTCTGGTTCGCCAAATAAATTGTGACTCACTGATGGAGTTGCTGATGCAACAGTTTCTTTGACTGGTGGAGTATATGAAGAAACAGCTGAGAAATCAATTTCATTTTCAAAATCTGAAGCGATAACACTAACAAGGATTTCATCTGTTAATTGATCGTTGATTGCGATACCAAATTTAATATCGATGTCGTGTCCTGATGCTTCAGTTAATATATTAACTGTTTCATGTGCTTCAAGTAATGTTACTTGTGGACCGCAAGTAACAGCAACAATCGCTCTTCTTGCGCCTGAAATCGAAACTTCTAATAAAGGAGAATTGATTGCGTTTTCTGCAGCTTCTCTACTTCTATTAGGGCCACTACCTAAACCAAAACCAATTAAAGCAACTCCTGAATCTAACAATGTATTTCTAACATCAGCAAAATCTAAATTAATAACAGCAGGTAATAAAATTAAGTTAACAACCGTTTTAACTGAACGTGCTAAAACTTCATCGGATTCATTAAAGGCGGAACCAATTGGAGCAGTTCCTTGAGCCATAAGTAATTTGTCGTTACTAACGACGATAATTGAATCAACATTATCTCTTAAGTTGTTTAAACCGTTAATTGAGTTAACAATTCTTTTTCTTCCTTCGAAGGTAAATGGTCTTGTAACAATAGCAACAACTAACGCACCGCAATCTTTGGCAATTTTTGCAATAACAGGTGCAGCACCTGTGCCTGTGCCACCGCCCATACCTGCGGCGATAAAGACCATGTTAGCATCTTTAACGATTTCTCTAATATCATCTGTGGAGGCTTCGGCTGCTTTTTTGCCGATTTCTGGTTCGCCACCAGCACCTAATCCGCCAGTGATTTCTTGTCCCAAAATAATTCTATTACTAGCTTTGCTAGTAGATAAGGCTTGCTTATCAGTATTTGCAACATAAAATTCAACATTAGCAATATCTTCATCAATCATTCTATTGACAGCGTTATTTCCAGCGCCGCCTACACCAATAACAACAATCTTTGCTGCTGGTTCGAAATTGTCTAAATCGTAATTTTGCATATTCTAATTCCTCCTAGCTTATTTTGGGTTTCTTGTAATTTGTCCGATTTTTGGATGCATATCATCAAAAACCGTTTGGTATTTTGAATTAACTATAACCGCACCTAGGCAGTTAACAAACGATGGGTTTCTTGCGCCTAAAGTTTTAATTGATGCAACTTTGACATAGTCACTTTTAACTTTTGGTTCAAGATATTCGCACAATCCATTAAGGAGTGAACCCCCACCAGTTAAAATCATTGGAATCGATTTAATGGAGCTATCGTAGGACGATAATAAATTATTAATCGCACCATTAAGTTGAGAAGCAAATGATTCTAACTCGCCTTTGATAATTGAAGTTAACTCATCAGCGTAATATCTTTTTTCAACTCCTTCAGCAGTTGTGCTTTTACAAATTGGTATTTTGTAAGAAGTTTTTCTTTTATCAATTCCACATAAAATTTTATATTTTTCAGCTTCTGTTTCATTTATATTAAACGCTTCGCCAATCTTAGAAGTGATTTTGTGTCCACCCCATTGAATAAATCTAGAAGCATATAATTGTTTACCACCAATTAATGAAACTGTTGTTATATGAGACCCTATATCTACAAGTAGATATTCTGATGGGATTTCAGGATATGTAGCAAATAATTCAGATGCCGCAAATGGAGCCACGATTGTTCTTTTAACATTAATACCAGCTTCTTTTACAATGTTTTGATATTGACTATCAATATAACTTGGTAATGTATGAACTTTAGCCCTAATTGCTAAAGATGTGCTAGATTCTCCAATTGGTGGGACTTGATATGTAACACCTTGATCGAGGGTGAAATTATCAGGGATGATATCAATTAAGTTATTGGTGGCAGGAATTTTTCCTTTTCTAATAAGGGAATAGATGTTACGGATATCGATAGAACCAATTTTGCTATCATCTCCAACTACCGCTGTCACTTGTTGAGTTTGGAAAACTTCTAAACCGTATGGAGGCAAAATTAAGACCACTTCAGAAATTGAAATATTTAATTTTGCAGAACTATCTTTAATGGAAGAAAATTCGCGAATTGTATCTCTAATAGTGTTTGGATCTAAGAATGTGCCGGAATCAACAATAAGGTTGAATGGCTTAGTTAAAGAATAAAGCACTTGAGGCTTTCCGTTTAACTCGTATCCGATTAATAATTTAATGCTACTAGAAGATATTTCAAGAACTGCGACTGGTTTTTCCATAATTTATAGTTTTCCTTTATCACGTATATTTTATCGATTTATCGATTAATATACAAATAAAATATCGAAAACTTTTTTATTTGTAAAAAACCTACTAAAAAACTACTAATTAATAACTAAAAAATAAGACCACGAAGGGAGTCGTGGCCTTAAGGGGAAACATATTAATAATTTAAATATTTATTTTGATGTTCCGTGATTTCAACGCTTTCAGTTATTGGATTTTCTTCTGCTTTTGAACCACGTGGATCGTTATTATTTAAAGAAACATATGCAGGCACGCTTATAGCAATACCGGCGCTTATTAAAACTAAGAAGGACATCAAAAATTGGCGAGTTCTATAATATGCTCGTTTGTGATTTGTTTTGTAAAGTTTTTCTTTGAACTCCATTGCTTGTCCCTCTACTTTCTTTTAATAATTCTTAGTTTTGCGCTTTGGCTTCTCCTGTTGTTTCTTAATTCTTCTTCACTAGGTAATATGACTTTAGTGTTAACTAATTCATATTCAATTTTGATTTTTTCATCAGGCAAATCAATCCGATTACCTTGACTTTGGGTTTTTTCTTTAAAAATTGTTTTAACAATTTTGTCTTCGCCAGAATGGAAAGTAATTACCGCTAATCTTCCATTTGGTTTCAAGACCTCCAAGCAATCTTTTAATGCTTTTTTTAAGACATTAAGTTCATCGTTAACTTCGATTCTTAAAGCTTGAAATACTTGCTTTGCTGGATGTCCTGGTTTTGAGAGTTCTTTCATTGGCTTGCTTTTTTTAATTATGTCCACCAATTCGAACGTAGTCTCAATTTCTTTTACCGTTCTTGCTTTGATGATGTTAGAAGCAATCTGCGGGGCGAATCTTTCATCTCCGTATTCTCTCATGACTTTACATAATTCATTGAATGAATATGTATTTACGATTGTTTTCGCTGTTAATTTGTCACTTTGATTCATCCTCATGTCTAGAGTCGCGTTTTCTCTATATGAGAATCCGCGTTCAGGATTATCGAATTGAGGAGACGATACGCCTAGATCCATCATTATTCCATCAACTTTATCAATACCTAAGTTATTAAGAATATCTTTGATATTCACAAAATTGGAATGAACTAATTTGAATCTTTTGTTTGTTTCAGATAATTTCTTTTCACCAAATTCAATCGCTGTGATATCTTGATCTACTCCGATTAATAAGCCTTTATCAAGCTTTTCAATAAGCGCTTTACTATGTCCTGCTCTACCTAAGGTTAAATCGACATATGTTCCATCAGGTTTAATATCTAGACCAGAAATTGTTTCTTCTAATAAAACGGAAATGTGTTTATCCATATTATTCGGTCTCTAGATTTTCAGCGATTTCCTCGAAATCATCTTCTGCTGATTGTTCATAAGCTAAGTATGTTTCTTTACTCCATACCTCGATATGATTTCCAACACCTAAGATAATGACATCTTTAGTGATGTTGTAACGGTTTAAAAGCTGAGAAGGGATTTGAATTCTACCTTGTTTATCAACTTCCATTTCGCAAGTTGAGCCAAGTTGGATTCTTAAATATTTTCTGGAGTTACTTTTAGTAAAAGGTGTCTTTTCAGCTTCTTCTACTAATTTTTGGAACGCAGATTCTTTGAAAATTGACAAAGCTCCATCATAACCTTTCATGATGTAGAGACGGTTTCCAGCCTCTTCTCTCATTTTTCTTGGTATGACAAGTCTGCCTTTTTCATCTAAAGTGTGTTCGTAATATCCGTAAAACATTTACCACTTTCTCCCACTTTCTACCATTCTGAACATATTATAAACCCATTTATAAAATAAAATCAATAACGAAAAGCAATATTTTTAAACTACAAAAAAATGGGCAACTAAGTGCCCATTATTTATTGACTGTATTTTATAGTTCTATATCATCAAGAACATTCCATCTGGAATCAGTTTTTTCGCCTTTTTCTTTTTCGAATTGTTCTTCGCTAATAACTCTATAACCTGAGCCGTTGGATGGTGGAACCGCTCCTTTTTTCACAACTTTTAGCGGGATAGCGGCCACTATCATCGAATAAATGTATGGTTTTAAATCGATAATTGTTGATGTCATTTGAATTAAAACGTCGTCATCTTCATCGAGCTCTTCGTCAGTAAAATCTAAAGCGTCGTTAGTTTTAACTACATAATCAACATCTTCTAAAGTGTAGGCGCAACCTACTACCACATTAGATTTAAGATGAATTTCAATTCTAAATATTGAATCATAATCAGTGATTTTTAATTCAACGTGGCAATCTTTAATTCTACGAATTACAGATGAAGAATATTCTTCACCTGCAAAATCAATGTCAGAAGACAAAGTGTGTGTTTTTCCATCATTAAAATGTAGACGATTGATTAACATTTTAACCTCTTAAAACTGCCCCGTGCATTTTTGTTAAAGCGAATTTGATTTTCTCTTCAGCGTCGCCAACTTCTTTTTCTAAAAGTGTGTGGTCATCGCTTCCGTAACAAACAGAAATAGCGACAGACTTTTTGTTTTCTTCAACGCCTTGACCTTCATAAACATCGAAAACGAAGGCGTTTTTAACAATGCCTTTACCAGCTTGCTTAATAGTTCTTACTAAATCATCTGCTGGAATTTCTTTATCGACCACTAATGCTATATCTCTACTAACTACTGGGAATTTGGAAATTGGCTTGCTTTTAACTGATCCGACTTTGAGATCAAACAATTGATTTAAACTGATTTCTAAAACAACGACAGGTAATTTTCCAAAATCATATTGTTTTTTCATATTTGGGTGAAGTTCGCCAAAACAACCAACAAAAGTATTACGATCAAGGTAAATAGCGACACTTTTTCCTGGGTGTAATGTTTCAAAATTATTTTTTTGTTCTAATTTATATCTAGAAGGTTCGATTCCTAATAATTCACAAATGCCTTCAAAAATACCTTTTATATGATAGAAATCGAAAGGTTCTGTGGACATATGTCCTTGTCTTAATTGATTACCAACTAAAACGATTGCTAAATGTTTGTCGTGACCACCGATTGTATCAATATTTGAAATTTCAAATAAAGATAAATCTTTATTTTGTCTAGAAACATTATGCGCTGCACTTGTTAAAAGGGAGTGCAATATGTTTCTTCTAAAATATTCTCTTTCTTCGGTTAATGGGTTGATAATCTTATACATTTCTTTGAAATTAGTTATGTTAGCCATTTTACTTTCTTTCTCAGAAACCAATGAATAAGTCAAACATTCATCAAGTCCATTCCATAAAAGATATTCACGAATTAATTTTTCTTTTAATTGCGAATCAGTTAATGCGCCTAATTTTGTATCTAAGCAAGGGAGAGTAGAAATGACATTATCAAAACCAAGAACTCTAATAACCTCTTCAGAAATGTCAGCATCGCATGTAACATCCAAACGATAATCTGGAACTTTTACTACAATTACCTCTCCATCTAATTCAGTGATAAATCCAAGTCTATTTAAAACATTACAAACTTGATCTAATTCAAATTTGGTTCCTAATCTAGAATTAATTTTATTAAGTGTAGTTTTTACAATTCTTTCATTTTTTTCTTCATTTTGAAGAACAACATTATTAGAGAATTCTTTTCCTTCACATAATTCTTTAATTAAAGAAGCTGCAAAATCTAAGACATATTCACTTTGGAAATGGTTTGTGCCTTTAACAAATCTAGTTGATGATTCGCTTCCAAGACCTAACCTATTACTTGTTCTACGAACAGTGGCGGAATCAAAGGAGGCGGATTCAATATAAATGTTGTTGGTGTTTTCATCAACGGCGCAACACAAAGCACCCATAACACCACCTAAACACATTGGTTTATTATCACATGTAATAACCAAATCGCCTTGTTGAATTTGATATTCTTTTTCATCCAAAGCAACAAATGGTCCGACATAATCGTCCTTCGCGATTAATGAGGCGACAGGTAATTTATCAGCGTCATACATATGTAATGGTTGACCAGTCATGAGCATAACATAATTACCAATATCAACGATATTGTTAATACTTCTAACTCCCATAGCAACCAAGAATTCTTTCATCCATTTTGGAGATTCTTTAACAACAATGTTTCTAATTTCTTTGCCAGAGAATTGGGTGCATTTTGTACTTTCAGTTCCAACTATTAATTTTGTTGTAAAGTTTTCTAAATGAGCTGGCTCTGGGATATTAACTTTTTTATCAATCAAAGCTCCTACTTCTCTTGCAACATTTATTAAAGATAATAAATCTGGCCTATTGGCTAAAACTTTAAGATTTAAAATTTCATCATCTAATCCTAAATATCCAAGAACATCTTCTTCGCCGACTGGTGCGGATGGGTCGAGTTCTTCAATACCTGTTGTTTGTTTTTCATTTAAAAATTTGCTTGCAACTCCAAGTTCGAGCAAGGAGCAACACATCCCGTTAGATTCAACTCCACGAATTTTACCTTTGGAAATAGTTCCATCTGGAAGTTTTGCACCGACACGGGCGACAATTACTTTTAATCCTTTTCTAGCGTTTGGAGCACCACAAACGATTTGTTCAATACCATAGGTATTACCTAAGTCTACTTTTAAAACATGTAAATGGTCGCTATCAGGGTGGTCGACGCATTCAAGGATTTCACCAATGACCAAATTGGTGCCACTAGCTAATCTTGTAACTTCTTCAACTTCGATTCCCGCGAATGTGAGTTTTAATGCAATATCTTGGGCGGACAATTCGCCTAAATCAACGAGTTTACGTAAACTTTTAACACTTACTAACATAGTCATCTTCCTCCTTAGATTTTCTTTGTAAATTGATGTAAGAATCTTACATCATTTGTGTAAAATTTTCTGATATCATCAATTCCATATCTAAGCATAGCGACTCTTTCAATACCAATACCAAAAGCAAAACCGCTATAAACTTCAGGATCATAACCATTCATCTTTAAAACATTAGGATGGACCATACCTCCACCTAAAATTTCAATCCAACCTGTGTCTTTACAAATTGGACATCCTTTTCCGCCGCAATTCGCACAGGAAATATTTACTTCAACACTTGGTTCAGTAAATGGGAAGAAGGAAGGAACGAGTCTAACTTCTCTTTTTTCACCAAACATTTTCTTTAAGAAAAGTTCTAATGTTGCTTTTAAATGTCCGATATTAATATCTTTATCAATCAATAAACCTTCAACTTGGGCAAATTGATGTGAGTGAGTCGCATCATCATCATCTCTTCTATAGGTTTTACCAGGGCAAATAATACGGATTGGTTTACCTTCGCTTTTTTCCATGACGCGAGCTTGAACAGGGGAGGTGTGTGTTCTTAATAATAATTTATCATTAATATAAAAACTGTCTTGCATATCTCTTGCAGGATGGTCTTGTGGGATATTGAGGAGTTCAAAATTATATAAATCTTGTTCCACTTCTGGTCCATCAGCAAGGGAGTATCCCATACCTAAAAAGATGTCGATAATTTCATCTCTAATAATATAGAAAGGATTTTTTGCTCCGCTTTTGAAATTCTTAGATGGGAGAGTAATATCAATTTTTTCTTTTTGAAGTTTTTCATTTAATTCTTTTTCTAAGATTGCTTGATTTTTAATTTCTAAAGCTTTAGAAATCTCAGATTTAACTTGGTTTAATTTTTGTCCAAGTTCTTTCTTTTCTTCGATGCTTAATCCACCCAAGGTAGACATCAAGCTCATTAATTCAGATTTTTTGGAAAGATATTTATTTCTAACAACATTAATATCTTCGCTAGTTTCGCATTCATCAATGCTTTTAAGAGCTTCTTCTAATATTTGATTCAATCTTTCAAGTTGCATAAATACACCTCTTTTTGTAACATCTTTCATTATAACAAAAGAAATCATTTTATTAATGATTTTCTTGTATTTTTATTCAAAAAGTAAAAAATTATTTAAAAATTAAATTATTTTTCCATTAAATCGTGCATCAAAATCGCACCGGCAACCGCAACATTAAGAGAATCAATGTTTTGGATTGGAATTTTTGTGACGATGTCCGCGAGTTCTAAAGTCTCTTTGCTTACCCCGTGAGACTCGTTCCCTAAAACTAGCACAAAATTATTATTAGGTTTAACCTCTTTTAAAGAAATTGAATTATCCTCTAATGCAGAAACAATAACTTGATATTTTAGTTTTAAAACATGAAGTTCACTTTCAATAACTGGGATGAGAAAAATCGCACCTTTTGATGCTGCGACAACTTTTTCATTATATGGGGAGACGCTTCCCTTAGAATAAAAAACACTATCATATCCAAACGCTAAGGCAGTTCTAATAATTGTACCCATATTCCCAGGATCACTAACGCCATCTAAATAAACAATTTTATTTCCATAGTCAGTTTTTGATTCGATAAAATCACTTACAAAAACAATTCCTTCTGGAGTTACTGAGGAGCTAATCTTTTTCATTATTTCTTCACTGACAATGTATTGATTAATATCTTTTGGAAGTTTTAAAACTTCCAATGAATATACTTCTTTGACTTTATTAACCTTTAAAGCCATTTCTAAAGCTTTTTTACCTTCACATAAAAATTGTCTATATTTGTTTCTACCTTTTGAGGTTTTTAATTCACACAAATATTTGATTTTTTGATTATTTTTAGAAGTTATTTCATTTATCATGCAAAGATACCTTTTTTCAATTTTTTAATATAAATATTATAGTCAGGGTAATACTTAAAAACCACATTATAAAAATTTTTGCTATGATCTCGATAAAAATCATGCGCTAATTCATGGACAATAATCGCATCAATAATATAGGAAGAATAATGAATTAATGAGGTGGTAAAAGCTATGCTTCTTGTTCTTGATGAATTCGAGCCATATCTAGAAGTCATTTTTTTGACTTTAACCTTATAAGGGTTTCTTATTCCCATCAAACATTCGTAATACCTAACACGTGGTTCAATGACTTTTAACAACAATTTTTTGAGTTTTTTCTGCAGATCTTTCTCATCTACATAGCAAATAACAGACCCATCAGAAAATGTAATTTGATTATTTTTAGGAATTGATAATTTGTTACCAAAAATATAAATATTTTTATCATCCATCCCTTTAAAGCGTAAATCGTATTTAATAAGGCTTTCCGCGTATTTATCCAATCCTTTAATTATGTCTCTTTTACCTATTAACGAGGAACAAGATACATAAAAAGTGTCGTTTTTAAAACGATATCGGATTGTTCTCATTCTCTTCCTGGTAATTTCGACATTATATTCTTTTTCTTTATATATATAAGTAAAAGTTTTTAACATATTTCCATTATACCTTGAATAGTTATTTAAAAAAATATTATAATTCATAAGGAATTATGGAAAAAATATTAATCTCAGCATGCCTTGTTGGCGATAATTGTAAATATAACGGAGGAAATAACAAAAGTCCTCTTATCGACAAATTGCTCGAAAGATATGAATTAGTCCCTTTTTGTCCCGAAGTTGAAGGAGGGTTACCTACCCCAAGACACCCAAGCGAAAGAATTGGTGAAAGAGTAAAAATGGACAACGGTAAAGACGTTACCTTTAATTATAATAGAGGGGCAGACTTGGCTATGAATATTTGTCTACACTTAGGTATTAAAGTCGCTATTTTGAAAGAAAATTCCCCTTCTTGTGGTGTTCATAACATTTATGATGGAACATTTTCTAAAAAGTTAAAAAGGGGCGAAGGTGTCACAAGCGAAAAATTAAGAAAAAAAGGAATCAGAATTATTTCCGAAAATGAAATCGAGGATTTCTTAAACGAATAAGAGCAAAGTGCTCTTTTTATTTTATAAAAAAAGGAGTTCGTATGAACTCCAATTAATAATTTGTTTCTTGACGGTGATAATTTTCGCCTAATTTTAACAAATAGGAATTAAAGATATCTTCTTCATACATGTTTAGTTTGCTCGCAATTAATAGATAAGTCTCGAAACATTTAATGTAATTTTCTTTATTTCTTGCATTCATGAAGTTAACTACTTCTTCATACATTTTTAAGAATAAATTGCTCAAAGATAATTCACTATCCCTTTGTTCATAGCTGTATACATTAATTTCAGCATCAATTCCTAGAGAAATTAGAAAATGTAATCCATCTGCATATTCGTCCATAACCCTAGCTTTTTCTTCACTTGGCTTATTTGACCAATATTTAAAACATCTGGTGGAATTTGCAAGCTCTCCTAACTCAACAAGTAAGGAAAGCGTTCTTCTATCACGCGTTTCCTTATATGTGATGTTATGTTTTCTAGCAATTTCTAAATCAAGTTCTTTTTGTTTTTTAAACAAAGTTTCGAAATTAATCATTACAGGTAACCTTTTCTAAATGCCAGATTTCTTTCGCGTATTGTTCGATTGTTCTATCACTTGAGAAGAATCCAGAATTTGCAATATTAATTAGGCACATTCTAGACCAAGCACGTGTGTCTTGATAAAGCTTAGAAATCTTTTCTTGAGCTTCTACATAAGAGGCAAAATCAAGAAGGATATAATATTGATCGCGATTATTCATAATTTCATCAAAAATCATTCTGAAACGATCGTGTTTATAGAAACACCATGGACCATCAAATAAACTATCGAGAATGTTTTTAATACGATAGTCATTGTTATAAACATCCCATGGGGAATAATCGCCTTTGACATTATGTTCTTCAACTTCTTCAGTTAACATACCAAAGATAACAGCGTTTTCTTTGCCTGCGTTTGCAACAATTTCAATATTCGCTCCATCCATTGTTCCAAGAGTAATTGCACCGTTCATCATAAATTTCATATTTGATGTACCAGAAGCTTCTTTTCCAGCGGTGGAAATTTGTTCTGAAATATCAGCAGCAGGAATAATCATTTCCGCTAATGTGACTCCATAGTTTTCGATGAAAACTACTTTTAAGAATTTATTTGTTTCTTCATCATTATTAACAACTTCTGCAACGGCGAGAATTAATTCAATAATCTTTTTCGCGTATGTGTAGCTAGGAGCGGATTTCGCACCGAAAATATATGTATGAGGATAAATTCTAAAATTTGGATCTTCCTTCATTCTTTGGTAAAGATAAATGACGTGGAAAATATTCATTAATTGACGTTTGTATGCGTGCAAACGTTTAATTTGAACATCGAAGATAGAATTAACGTCAACTTCAATACCATTATGCTCTTTAATGTAGTTAGCTAATTTAACCTTATTTTCGTATTTAATATCAACTAATTCATCAAGAACTTTTTCGTCGTCTTTGAAAGCTTCAAAGGCTTTAATGTTTTCCATTTTTGTAATCCAAGAATCGCCGATTTTATCACTAATCAATTTAGCTAATCTTGGGTTTGCATTTAATAACCAACGACGATGTGTGACACCATTAGTTTTGTTATTAAATTTTTCAGGCATATAGTTATAGAATTCTTTAAATGTGTTAGCTTTTAAGATTTCTGTGTGTAAAGCAGCGACGCCATTAACTGAGAAAGATGTATAAATTGCTAAATTTGTCATGTGAATTTGACCATCTTTGATAATATTCATCGCGTATCGATGATCTTGTGGAACTCCTGCGTTTGCCATTTCAATGTTGAAGCGTCTATTGATTTCTTCAATAATCATATAGCAACGTGGAATTAAATTTTGAACAAAGTTCACTGGCCATTTTTCAAGGGCTTCCACCATGACTGTGTGGTTTGTGTAAGCCATACATTTTTGAACTTCTTTCCAGGATTCATCCCAGCCATAGCCATATTCATCCATCATAATTCTCATCATTTCTGGAATAGCTAAAATTGGGTGTGTATCGTTTAATTGGAAGACATATTGATCACCAATACCAATAAGAGTGTTATTGTGACGATAATATGAAGCGATTGTAGATTGTAATCCAGCGGAAACTAAGAAATATTGTTGTCTAAGTCTTAAAATACGACCGTGTTCTGTTGAATCATCTGGATATAAACCATGGCAAAGTTCACTTAAAGCGGATAAATAATCATTAAATGATGTGTGTTTTGGTAAGTTTTCACTACTAGGTTCAGCATTCCATAATCTAAGGGTGTTTGTCACGTGGTTACGATAACCTACGACAGGAACATCATATGGCACTGCTCTTACACAAACAGCATCAACAGTTCTAATCGCGTATGTGCCATCAGTTTTTAAATATGTTTCTGGACGGCCATAGAATTTAACTTCTACTGCGTATTTAGCTTTTCTAACTTCCCAAACGTTGCCGTTTGTGAGCCATTGGTCTGGTAATTCTTTTTGTTTTCCATCAACTAATTTTTGACGGAAGAAACCATATTGATAACGAATGCAGTTACCATGACCCGCGTAGCCTAATGAGGCAATTGAGTCTAAAAAGCACGCTGCTAAACGGCCAAGACCGCCATTACCTAATCCCGCATCGCTTTCTTGATCTTCTAATTCGTTAATATCAATTCCTAAGTCTTTTAAACCATCTCTTGCAACTTCATATATACCCATATTTTGCATATTGTTAACTAAAAGACGGCCAATTAAGAATTCCATTGAGAAATAAACAAGGGTTTTTCTTCCTTCTTTAATTGTTTTGGTGTGTGTATCAGACCAGTCGACATTCGCATAGTCTCTAACCATTTCGCCTAAAATTTGGTATTTTTCACTTATGTGACTTTCGCCAACTGAAACACCATATCTCTCAAGCATTCTTTGAGTAAATTCTTTTTTAAAATTTGATTTTGTTCTAAACATTTAAAATTTATCCTTTCTTGCTTTTTTTAACTGTTTTTTTCTTGCTAACTTTTTTAAGTTTGAATATACATGCACCTAAAGAAGCTAATTTAATACAAATGTGGAATGGTTTATTCTCTGGTCCAATAGGTTCGCTTTTAATTGGTAAACCGTTATATTGTCCCCAACCAGAATAAACATCTTTATCTGTATTGAATATTTCCTCATATTCTCCATCAATTAAGACAGGGATATTGTAAGAATCATAATAATTTGGAGTCATATTAAAGACAAAGACTAAACATTCATCTTTATATGTTCTTTGGAAAGCAAATACGCTTTGATTGTTATTATCTACCATTAACCAACGGAAGGTTGCGGGGTTGTGTTCTTCAATATGCATTGGTTTGTGAGTAGCGTAAATTCTATTTAAATCTCTTATTAAGCGAGAAATAGAATCATGAATTGGGAATTTCTTTAATTCCCAACAAAGGGATGCGTTTTCATTCCATTCATCAAAACTTGCCAATTCGTTACCCATAAAATTGAGCTTTTTGCCTGGGTGAGCGAATTGATATGTATATAAATTTCTAAGCAATGCGAATTTTTGTTCGTAAGTGCCCCATAATTTATTAATAATAGTTCCTTTTCCATGTACGACTTCGTCGTGAGAGAATGGGAGCATGAAGTTATCGCTATAAAAATAAGCCATAGAAAAAGTTAATTTATTATGATCATATTTCTTATAAATTGGGTCTAAAGAATAATATTTTAATGTATCATTCATCCAACCTAAATCCCATTTATAGTCAAAGCCAAGTCCGCCATATTCAACAGGTTTTGTAACTCCTGAATAATCGGAACTATCTTCCGCAATCATCATAACACTTGGGTGAGCGTAATGAATTTTGCCATTCATTCTCTTAACAAATTCAATCGCACCTTCATTAACGCCTTTTGATTTATCCCCGTTATAAAAGATAACATTGCTAACTGCATCTACTCTTATACCATCAAAATGATAATAAGTAATAAAGTAGTTAATTGCAGACATTAAGAATGATCTAACTGGATCTTTTCCTAAATCAAATTGATAAGAACCCCATGGAGAAACTCTCCATTTATTTGAATATTCAAATAATCTTGTTCCATCGTAGTTTTTAAGTGCCCATGGGTCGTTAGCGAAATGAACAGGAGCAAAATCTAAAATAACTCCAAAACCAGCTTGGTGAAGTCTATCAACAAATGACATTAATTGAAATGGGTTTCCATAACGAGAATCAACTGAATAAAAACCTGTTGCTTGATATCCCCAAGATCCATCAAATGGATATTGAGTAATTGGCATAATTTCAATATGTGTATAACCCATTTCTTGAAGATATGGGATTAGATAATCCGCGATTTCTTCATATGAATAAATACGTCCATCTAAACCTCTTTCTTTCCAAGAACCTAGATGCATTTCGTAAATTGACATAGGTCTATCAAAATTTCTATCCCTATTTTTAAGCCATTCTTCATCGTGCCAAATAAAATTTTCAATATCGAAAAGTCTCGAACAAGTTTTTGGTCTTAATTCAGAATAAAAGGCATACGGGTCAATTTTATCAACATATTTTCCTTTCGAATTTTTGAAATGGTATTTATAGTTTTGATAATTATAAAGATTAGGAATAACAATTTCCCAAACCCCGGAATCATCAATTTTTGTTAATTTGTGTTTAGTGACATCCCAATTATTCCAATCACCAATAACAGAGACATCATCCGCGTGAGGAGCATAAAGTCTAAAAACAACTTTTCTTTCACCATCTTCTTCGAAGAAATGAGCACCAAAGTATTTATAGGCATCAATTGTTTGTCCCATTAAGAAGTCATATAGTAATCCGTAGGCCATAGCATTTCTCCTTTCGC
Organism: Bacilli bacterium; assembly: GCA_017502465.1. GTDB lineage: Bacteria > Bacillota_I > Bacilli_A > RFN20 > CAG-826 > RGIG5418. The sequence continues at coordinate 32,649 of JAFVUY010000166.1, forward strand.
TTTACCTTATATTTTATATAAAAACGTATAATATATAAAGCAAAAAAGAAAAAACTAATTTTTTTATCAATTTTCCTTTCAATAAATTGAAATATTAAAAATATTATGTGATAATTTGAGGGAAACGGAGGACAGTCATATGACAAAAATTATGACAATCAATTCTGGAAGTTCCAGTTTAAAATTCAAATTATATGAAATGCCTGAAGAAAAAGTTATCTGTTCTGGTAACGCCGAAAGAATCGGTCTACCTGATGGTATTTTCACAATCAAATATGGTGATAAAAAAGATGTCACCTACCCAGCTATTCCAAACCATTCAGTTGCCGCTAAATTATTACTTGATAGTTTAGTTGAAAAAGGAATTATTTCATCTTTTGATGAAATCAAAGCAACAGGTCACAGAATCGTTCAAGGCGGTAAATATTTCTCAAAATCAGTTTTATTTGACGCTGACAGCGAAGCAAAAATCGAATCTTTGATTCCGCTTGCTCCACTTCATAATGCCGCTCACTTAACTTGTTATAGAGCTTTCAAAGAAGTTTTGCCAAACACACCTGCAGTTGCTGTCTTTGATACAGCCTATCATCAAACCATGGAACCACAAGATTATTTGTTCCCAATTCCATATGAATTAAGTCAAAAATACGACATCCGTCGTTATGGTGCTCACGGAACAAGCCATAATTATCTAGCCCTTGAAGGTCTTAAATATTTAGAGGGTGTTGAACATCCAAAAATTATTTCATGTCACATCGGAAGCGGAGCTTCTATTACCGCTATTAAAGATGGTAAATGTGTTGCAACATCAATGGGTTTAACTCCACTTGGTGGAATTATGATGGGCACAAGAACTGGCGATATGGATCCAAGTGTCTTTAACTACGTTTGCACAGTTACAGGAAAATCTCCTGAAGAAGTTTATCAAATGTTTAATAAAAAATCAGGTTTCTTAGGTGTTAGTCAAATTTCTAACGATAGCAGAGATGTTCTTGAAGCTGTTGAAAAAGGTGTCGAAACCGCAATTTTGGCTAATGATTTATTCAATCGTCGAATCGCTGATTTTATTGGTCAATATTTTGTCCGTTTAGGCGGAGCGGATTTAATCATCTTCTCTGCTGGTATCGGCGAAAATGAACCACGCACACGTCAAGCAGTCTCCGACCTCTTAAGCGAAGCTCTCGGAGTCAAAATCAATAAAGAACTTAACGCTGGATTAAGAGGCAAAGAAGCATTAATTTCAACAAAAGATAGTAGGATAAAAGTTGCAGTCATCCCAACCGACGAAGAAGTCATGATTGCAAGAGACGCCTATGAAATTTGCATTAAATAAGGATTATTGAAATGAGTAAAGTTCACCCACTTATCGCTTTAAAGGCAAAACCATTTCTTAAAGATTACAAAAGAGTTTTAAACGCTATCAAAAGATATGATAGAATTGCTATTTTCCGTCATATTATGCCTGATTTTGATGCACTTGGAACTCAAATGGGTCTAGCCACTTGGATTAAAGACAACTTCCCAAATAAAGAAGTTAAAGTTCTTGGTGATAACCATGTTACTTTCACTCCCAGACTCTTCCCAGAAATGGATAGTCTTAATGAATCCTGGTTCAGAGAACCATTTCTGGCTATTATCCTTGATACAGGGAATGTAAAAAGAATCGCTGATCCACGCTTTAAAAAAGCAAAATTCAAAATCAAAATCGACCATCACCCAGCAATCGAACATTATGGAAAAATTAATATCGTTGATGATAATGACGCTGCTGCAAGCGAACTTGTTTGCAACATGATTATGTCCTTTAAAGGCGATTATGTCTTATCAAAATTAGCGGCTTCATATTTCTATATCGGAATTGTTGGAGACTCTGGTAGATTCCAATACTCCTCTACCTCTCCTCATACATTTGCTATTTGTGAAAAATTATTAGAAAGCGGAATTGAATTAACTAGCGTTTATCAAAAAATGTATGTTAAAAAAGTCGATGACTTAAAAGTTACTGCATATATCTTAAATAATTATCACATTTCTCCTAATGGCGTTGCTTATTATGTCTTGGACGCGAACATCCAAAAAGAACTTAATATCACAACTGAAAGAGGCAAAGAAAACGTCAACTTATTTTCAAATATTGAAGGTATTGGAATTTGGTGTTCTATTACAGAAGATCCTAAAGACAATTGTTGGAGAATATCTATTAGATCTAAAGAGATTTGCATAAATCAAATCGCTGCGAAATGGGGCGGAGGCGGACACGCTCAAGCTTCAGGAGCGCAAATTAAAAACCTCGGTCAACTTGATGCATTTATCTCCGATTTAGACGAATTACTTAAATAAAGACTAGACCACAATTTGTGGTCTTTTTCTTTTCCCTTATTCGTTTGATATTTCATAAAGATTAGTTTAAACTAATATTATATGAAATTTGCCCCTTTACATGTTTATAGTTCCTATTCATTCTTGCAAAGCGGACTTACTATTCAAAAAATTGTTAACGCAACAAAAGTTAATGATTATTTCGGTGTTGCCATTTGCGACAAAGAAGTTATGTATGGGGTTCCTAATTTCGCTCTTGAATGTGAAAAAGAAAAAAAACCATATCTTATTGGTATGGAAGCAAAAATAAATGACACGTTTGTTTGCCTTTATTCGATAAACGAAACTGGCTATTTAAATTTATCTTTTATCACTTCTGCTATTCAAAAAGGTATTTTCACAAATGATATTCTTTTAGAACATAACGAAGGTATACTCGCTATTATTGACACTCATAAAGGGGATATTTCGCTTATTTTCAAAGAAGGAAAAACAGATGAATCTTTTAGAAAATATCTCTTAGATTTAAATAACTTATTTAAAACAACTTATTTAGGTATAGAAATTTCTTCTAAAGAAGATCAAAAAACCGCTACTACTATACGGAATTTTGCAAAAGAATATGGTTATGATTTAGTAGCGTTTCCAACTATTAGATACGAAAAAGAAAACGATGCAATTATTTTAAGTATCGTTAACGCCATAGACAATGATTTAAAAATCGAAAAGAAACAAGAAAGTGGAGTTCAATTCTTTTATAAAGAAAGCCAATATGAAAAGCTTTATACACAAGAAGAAATCGCTAATACGGTTAAAATTGTTTCTTCTTCTACTTTTAATTTTCACCAAAAAAGAGGCGAATTAATTCATTTCTCTTCTCTTGATTCTAAACAAGCTCTTAAAGAAATGCTTTTTGAATCATTAAAAACTAAAGGTTTAGAAAACGATCAAACTTATATTGATAGATTGAATTATGAACTTGACGTTATTTGTCAAATGGGTTATGAAGATTATTTCTTAGTTGTTCAAGATTATGTCAACTTTGCAAAGGTTAATGATATCTTAGTTGGTCCCGGTAGAGGTTCTGCTGCTGGTTCCTTAATTTCTTATCTTTTAGGAATTACTGCGATCGACCCAATTAAATTTGGTTTGCAATTTGAAAGATTTTTAAATCTTGATAGAAAAACAATGCCTGATATCGACGTAGACTTTATGGACACTAGACGCGATGAAGTTGTTGAATATTGTCGAAGAAAATACGGAGAAAATAAAGTCGCCAATATTATTACTTTCCAAACAATTCTTGCAAAGCAAGCTTTAAGAGATATTGGAAGAATTTACGATATTCCTAATCACGATATCGACTTATTATCTAAATCAATCACCGACAATAGACTTAGTTTACGTAGCGCTTATAAGACATTGCCTGCTTTCAAGAAAATTGTCGATAGTGATAAATATTTCCTAGAAATTGTTTCGCTTGCCTCAAAAATAGAAGGATTGATTAGACAAAGCGGTGTTCACGCCGCGGGTGTTATCTTAAATAATGATCCCATCGAAAAGGCTATGCCTATATCTTTAGACTTAAGCGATAATTACATCTCCCAATACGAAATGCATTATCTTGAAGAACAAGGATTCTTAAAAATGGACTTCCTAGGCTTAAGAAATTTAAGTGTTATTTCTAGATGTGTTGATTTAGTTAACGAAAAACACGAAACAAAGATTTTAGATAAACACAATCTCTCATACGACGATCCAAAAGTTTACGAATTAATCTCTTCCTGTCGTACTATGGGTGTTTTCCAACTTGAAAGTTCTGGTATGAAAAGAGCGATTAGAGAAATAAAACCAAGTTGTTTTAATGATGTTGTCGCGGTTCTTGCCTTATTTAGACCAGGACCAATGGAATCTATTCCAATTTACGCAAAAAGGAAAGAAGGAAAACAAATTATTACCTATATTTCAAACGACTTAGAAGATATATTAAAAGATACCTACGGCATCATCGTTTACCAAGAACAAATTAACCAAATTGCCACTAAAATGGCAGGCTTCACTCCTGGAGAAGCTGATACATTTAGAAGAGCGATTTCCAAGAAAAAAGTCGAATTACTCGAATCTCTTGAAAAGAGATTTATAGACGGAGCGACCGCAAAGGGTTATAGCTATAAAGAAAGCAAAAATGTTTACGACCATATTTTAAAATTCGCCAATTACGGTTTTAATAAATCTCACTCTGTAGGCTACGCTCTCATCGCTTGTCAAATGGCTTACTTAAAAGTCTTTTATCCTTTGGAATTTTATGTTGCGATTTTAGAAAATTCCAGCGTGGCAAGCGACACAAAATTCAACGAATATGTAAGCGAAATGAAAGCTTCAAATATCAAAATGCTCCCACCTAATATCAATACATCTTCTTTAACTTTCTCAATTTTTGAAGATTCTATTTTGTTCCCATTAGGAGCAATTAAAGGTATTAACGATGTCTTAGTGAATAAAATCATTGAAGAAAGAAAGAAAAAACCATTTGTTGATTTCTATGAATTTGTTATGAGAATGGAGCCGCTTGGTTTAAGTGAAAACCAACTTGAAAAACTTATTGATTCAGGGGCTTTAGATGCATTCCATAATTCTCGTCAAAGTATGAGAAAATCAATCAAACACGCCTATCAAACCGCGAAATTATTTGGAAATACAACTGGACAAATGTCACTTAATTTAGGAATTGATCAACTTCCAAAAATGCACGATGAACCAGATGACCCTCTTGAAAATCTCGATAAAGAATATCAAGCCTTAGGTATTATGCTTTCAAATAATCCACTTCATTATAAAAAGGATTTGTTAATCGCAAATAAAGTCATGCCTATTATTGAAGCTACTTCTTCGCTTAACTTTAAAGTCGCTGGTATCATCAAAAGCAAAAAAGTTATTCACACAAAAAAAGGTACGCCTATGGCGTTTATTAAACTTTTTGATGAAACTGGGGAAATGGAAATCATTATATTCCCCGACACTTACAGCGAAGTAATGCAAATAACAGAAAAAAATAATATCGTTCTTATAGAAGGAAGAAAAGAAATTAGGAATAGCGAAGCTAACTATTTAGCTAGCTCAATCAAATTATTGGAGGATTAATATGTCGAAAATCATTATTATTGACGGTAATTCGTTACTATTTAGAGCATATTACGCGACCGCTTATGGCGGTGTAGACACAATTATGAGAACCAAAAGCGGCACTCCTACAAACGCAATTTTTGCTTTTTCTAATATGGTCAATAAAATCATTTCTACTTTAAAAGAAGACGATTCTATTTTTGTTGCTTTTGATACAGGCCATCAAACATTTAGACACGAAACTTTAGATTGCTACAAAGCAAATCGAAAACCTGCTCCTAAAGAACTTGTTGAGCAATTCCCTCTTGCTAGAGAATTTTTAGATGCGATGGGAATTTATCAATTTGAACAAGATGGATTTGAAGGAGATGACATCGCTGGAACTATTGCAAAAAAAGCCGAACAAGAGGGTTTGGAAGTTATTATTTATACCTCCGACAGAGACTTTCTTCAATTAGTTAGCAAAAAAATATCTATCTATATCATTAAAAAAGGCTTGTCTGATGTAATGGTAATGACACCTGAACTCGTAGAAGAAACATATGGCTTTAAACCGCTTCAAATCATTGATTATAAAGGCCTAAGAGGAGACGCATCTGATAATTTACCTGGTATACCAGGTATCGGAGAAAAAACCGCGGTTAAATTAATTCAAGAATACGGCAGTTTTGATGAAATTATTAAAAACGCTCCTAACATGAAAGGAAAAATCAAAGAATCTTTACTCGAACACACCGATATCGGTCGTCTTTGTAGAGATTTAGCCATTATTAAAACCGATATTCCGCTTCCATTCAGTATCGCGGATACGATATATCGTGGATATAGTTTCAAAAAAATCAACGATTTCTGCCAAAAATTAGAGCTTAAATCTTTTATGAATAAAATAAGTCCAAAATGGAAAAACGAGGAATCAGTTGAACACTTAAATGTTGTCGAAGTTCAAACTTTAAAAGATGAACCTAGACCAAGTGAATTCGGTATTTACTTAGATTTAGACAATAATAATTATTCTAAATGTCAAATTTTGGGACTTGCTTTAAATATAAATAGCAAACACTTATATATGCGTTTTGAAGATGTTGTTAAAGACGAAACGCTCAAAAATTTCCTAAAAGATCCAGAAATCAAAAAATATACATATGACTTTAAAGCTATCAAAGTCGCTCTATCTAATTATGGCATTGAAATTAATGGTTTGTTTTTCGACATATTAATTGCCTCTTATCTTTTAGATAGCTCACTAAAAAATGATCCTGATAGCGTTATGCATTTATATGGAATCGACATCAATAAACAAGACGACTTCTCATTATTTGCTGAGTTAGACACTCAACGTTCATCTCAATTAGCGTTTTATTCCCAATTTTTATACCCAAGAATCAAAAAAGAATTAGAAAAAATCAAGGCTTTAGATTTATATCAAAATCTAGAAATTCCACTTGTCGACACTCTTGCGAAAATGGAAATTGAAGGTTTCCCATTAGATGTTAACATTCTAGATGAATTTGGAAATGTCTTTAAAGAAAAAGAAAAAGAATTAGCAGAACTTATTTATGCTTTCGCAGGTGAAAGATTTAATCTTAATTCTCCAAAACAAATGGGCGAAATTCTTTTTAACAAACTACAATTACCTAATTACAAAAAAGGTTCTACTTCTGTTGAAGTTTTAAAAGATTTAGAAAATAAACACCCAATTATTCCTTTGATTATCGAACATAGAAAATACGCGAAATTGATTTCTACATATATAGAAGGCTTAAAACCTCACATCCACGAAGACGGAAAGATTCATGCGAAATTCAATCAAGCCTTAACTCAAACAGGAAGACTCAGTTCGAGTGAACCAAACCTTCAAAACATCTCTATAAGAGATGAGGAAGGTAAAACTATAAGAAAAGCCTTTAGATATCCTACTGATGAATACGAGATTTTATCCTTAGATTATTCTCAAATTGAACTTCGTGTTTTAGCTTCTTTAAGTAACTGTAAAGGGTTAATTGACATCTTTAAAAGTGGGGAAGATATTCACTCCGCTACCGCAAAAAAAGTTTTCCATTTAACTAATGAACCAGATGACAATTTTAGAAGAAAAGCTAAAGCAGTAAATTTTGGAATTGTTTATGGCATTTCAGACTGGGGACTTAGTGAACAAATTGGCGTTTCACCAAAAGAAGCTAGCAAAATAATTTCTAGTTTTTATGAACAATTCCCAGAAGTAGCAACATTTTTCCAAAACATTATTACAAACGCTTTAGAAGATGGCTACGTCTCCACTAAATTAGGTAGGAGGAGATATTTAAGAGAATTGCATGATTCTAATTACCAAGTTAGAGAATTCGCTAAAAGAGCAGCGATGAACGCACCTGTTCAAGGAAGTGCTGCGGACTTAATCAAAATAGCGATGATTAAAATAGATAAAGTATTAAAAGAGAACCATTTAGAAACTAAAATGGTGCTCCAAATTCATGATGAATTAATTTTCAAAGTTCCTAAAAATGAAAAAGAAGTTGCGTACAAATTAATCAAAAATGAAATGGAACAAGCTTTAGATTTAGGAATTGATCTAGAAGTTGACGGAGGATATGGGGTAGATTGGTACTCCGCAAAATAAGATGCCAGAATTACCAGAAGTTGAAACTATTAAAAACGTTTTAAAGCCAATCGTTATTAATAAAAAAATTATTAAGATTGATGTTTTAAGAGACTCCACGATTGTTGGAGACACAAATTTATTTGTGTCATCTTTAACTAATCAAACATTTTTAGATGTGACAAGAATAGGGAAATATTTAATCTTCCACCTCACTAATGGGCTAGTTTTCCTATCTCATCTTCGTATGGAAGGAAAATATTTTGAACTAGATGAAAAGGAAAGTAATACAAAACACACTAGAGTAGTCTTTCATTTAAATAATTCCAAAAAATTAATTTATGATGATTCAAGATGTTTTGGCATTTTGAAACTTTCTTCAGAAAATAATTATTTAAATGAGAAAGAAATTAAAGTTTTGGGACCTGAACCTTTTGATATAGAAAATGGTACTTATCTTCATGAAAAAGCCAAAAAAGTTAAACTTCCAATCAAAACTTTCTTATTAGATCAAAGTGTGATGACGGGTTTAGGCAACATTTATGTTGATGAAACTCTATTTAAGAGCAAAATTCATCCATTAACTCCTGTCGATTTCTTGTCAAAAAAGGATTTCGACACAATCTTATTCCATGCGAAAGAAACTTTAAAAGAAGCAATTATCAGCGGCGGTTCTACTATTAAAAGTTATCATCCGTCAAAAGATATTGATGGAAAATTTCAAACCAAGCTTTTGGCATATGGTAAAAAAGGAACAGCTTGTCCAAGTTGTGGTGCGACTTTTAGATTCACAAAAGTTAATGGAAGGGGCACAACCTATTGTCCAAATTGCCAAATGGTAAGAAAAAGCCAAATAGTGGTTGGGATCACAGGCAAAATCGCTTCGGGAAAATCAAGTGTTGCTGCACTTTTTAAAGAAAACTCAATTCCAACATTTTCTAGCGATGAAATTGTATTAGATTTATATAAAAACAAAAACGTAATAGCTAAAATTAACAAAGCTTTCAATTTAACCTTCTCGGACGTTGTTGATAAAACTGTTTTACGTAAATATTTGTTAGATAATCCTAAAGATATCAATAAACTCAATAAAATAGTTCACCCTCTTGTTAAAGAGGAAATAATAAGACAAATTGCTCAACACAAAAAAGGCATTATTGTTTTTGAAGTGCCGTTATTATTTGAAGCCAATTTCGAATATTTATTTGATTATATTATCGCTGTTGATGTGAACAAAAAAGAGCAAGAAAAGCGTTTAGCTTTAAGAAATCCTTTATCTCATTTAGATTTAAAAATTATTAATAGTAATAACAAATTTGAAATATACAAAAAAATGGTAGATATTATCATTGAAAATGATAAAGATATCGACCATTTAAAAGATATAGTAAATAAAATTATTAATAAATTGAGATCTCGCCTAAACTAATTTCCTTATCGGCGTTGCGTTTAATAATGTCGATAATTTGGCTATATTTTAAAGTAGATGCTTTCGTTGTCGCTAAGACGGTTAATAATTCATCATAATCATATGAAGATGTAAAGATTGTAAATAATCTTTTTTTAGATCTTTCTGAAATAATATGAAATAAGATTCCATCTCTAATATAGTCATTATAATAGCCATTTCCAAAGTCATCTAAGACTAAAACTGGGCAAGAAGAATATCTATTTAATTCTTTTTGGAATTTATCCTTCTCTTTAAAAGACATATCATATAATTCTTTAAGTCTAGTTGAAGAATTAATAAAGCAGATTGGTCCTTGTTTACTTTTAGCAATATCGACACATATTTGTGCGGCTACATAAGTTTTTCCAGAGTTTTGACTACCATGAAGGTAAATCCATCCATCGCTTTTTCCTTCTTTGTAATTGATGTATTTCATAATGGCGTTTCCTCTTCCTTTAGAGTCTTTGCCATCCATTTTTTTAATTCCGTGAGTTAACCATTCTTCATCAAAATCTCTTACATAAAATTGTTTTTGGAATTCTACTTGTTCAAGCATTTTCTTGCATGGAGAAATGGTTTTATCAATCACTCCATTTTTATATGTGATAATCGTACAAAGTAATGGGGTAGTTTTATTGCAACGCTTAAGTCCTGGGCATTTTTCGCAGTAATTAATATCTTGAACGAAATCAATTATTG
>JAFVUY010000167.1 GCA_017502465.1 Bacilli bacterium
ATCACCTTCCGCAAGTACAAAGGAAAGGTAATCCCGTCTCTGGAGCTTCGCCGAAGAATGGAATTTGAGTTGCTGTATATCCCATAGTTACGATTAAACGAAAGAATAACCTGATAAAATAATCAGGTTATTCTTTCGTTTCAAATAATGCTAGTATCTTTGTAGTGTAATGTATAACAAGTATATGTAATAGGATTATGATAACAATAAATCAACTTTTAGAAAAGACGAATAAAATGTTGCATAACATTCGTCCCTCTAAAAAAATGTTAGAGGATTATTTAGCTGAACTGTTAGAAGAATATGAATCTTTAGTTCTTGAATTAGATTTTGATTCTATTAAAGCCCAAGTTAAGACACCAAAGGAAAAAGTGTTAGAAAATATATCGATGTCTAAAGAGCTTATAGCTAAGGTTTTGAAATACTATTCGGAAGCAAAAATAGCAGAAAGCATATCTGAGCTTAAAGAATATGTGTTAAATAACAAATTACTTTTGACACTAACTATTGATTCTGCCACTAACGAAGATGACAAGAATTGGTATCGTATGAGAAATCAAGAAAAACATAAAAGGGTCTATTCTTCAAATGAAATGTTCCATATACCATTTGAATTAAGGGGGAAAGTTAACACTCAACGATATAGCTTACCAGGATACCCTTGTTTATATATTAGCCGCTCAATATGGGCTACTTGGGAAGAAATGCATGAGCCTAAATTAGCAGACTTTAGTGTCGCACGTTTAGAACCCCAAAATAGTTTTGACGTTTTGGACTTAAGAATGATAAACATTGAAACAGTTGACAATTATGAATTAGATAAGGTCTTATCCACATTGCCTCTTATAATTTCATGCTCTATAAAAGTACTAAATCCTGATGATAATTTTAAGCCAGAATACATAATTCCACAATTAGTAATGCTTGCTTTAGTAGCAGATGAAAAACGGATAGGTTGTGCCTATACATCAACTCAACGAAATCCTTTTTTTAATTGGGATATGAGAAAACTCGATAATATAGCATTACCTGTACATTTTGTTGAAAAAGAGGGACTCTGTCCTAAATTAAAAAGTTATTTTCAAATTACAGATGCAACTAATTATGAATACGAAATGCTTAAGAAAGCATTTTGCACTACTTTCTGAGCTACGGATGATGATTATGGCATACACGATGAGGGAGAAGAATATGGCAATTCTATTTTTGGTCAATTAGAAGAACGGCTTATGGATATGCCACTGAAAAATTTATAATAGAAATAGAAATCACACAAATCGGACAGAGTGAACAACATTCATTCTGTCCGATTTGAATTTCAGCCTATCGCAGATAAAAGGCTTGGGTTTCTTTGCTACTTTCTTTGTCCGCCTTCCCCTGCTCACCGAAAGAAAGTAGCGGGCGGAAAAATCCGCCCGATGTTCAGAAGTGGGTGCGTAATCCCGTAACCTCCGTAAACAGACTTTGCAACCTATCAAAATAGATACCTTCATATTTGGCAATGTCCTTTACCTTGACCTCAAAGGTCTTTTTGCTGAATGTCTTGCGGTAGAAACGCAAGTTATAAAGGTCTGCACCTCC
>JAFVUY010000003.1 GCA_017502465.1 Bacilli bacterium
AACTTACACTATTGAGAATGTAAAGTCTTATGTTGCTGCTTTAGAAAAGAAGCTTGATCTTATTTCAAAGCAAGAGCAAAAATATTCTGAAGAAATTGAAAAGGCTGTTGCAGAGTACAAAGAAATGAAAGAAAGTGCAACCGATTTTGACCATGCCGAGCTTCGTGAGGAACAGTTAAAACTTCGCTACGACAAAGAAGTACAGAGCAGTCAGATTATTCGCAGTAACGGAAAAGAGCTTGTCACTTCAAGATTTAACTACAGCATCCGTGATATAAATTATTTTCTCGGTGAACCTGATGATTCCCGTTCGGTATCACAAAGACTATCACAAACCAAATCAACTCCGAGCCGAAAGAAAAATATCAAACACGGTAGAGAAGAAAGATAAAATATAGTTCTTGACAAAGCACTCAACTGAATGTATAATATTTACATTCAATTGAGTGCAAAGGGGTAATTAATATGGATTTTGATTTAAGTGGTTTCCAGTTGGCACATGTATCAGATGATATGCACGGTGTCTTAAGAGAACAAAGAGTTATTCTCGGACTGACACAAAAACAAGTTGCAGACAAAGCAGAAATATTATTACAACAGTACCAAAAGTTAGAAAGTGGTGAACGCAATATAATGACCTGCTCTTTTAAACTTGCCTGTAAGGTCATTGAAGCATTGGAAATGGATATATCCAAGTTTTATCACGGCGATTATGTTATAGGTGAAGAAGTTTATGATTCTCCGGAAGGTTTAAGGTACAAGAAAACAGGTAAACTCACAACAGAAGACATTAAATGAATATAGTTACTAAAGCGGTCACAATCATCACCCAAGAAGATTGTGACCGTTTTTTGCATTTTAGCTTGATTTTTATAATAAAGCCTAACGATTATGCATCCTAAAACCGCAATGTTGCTTAATAGGTAGAAAAGGCAATATTGTTGTGGTATAATTAATTAATTTGATAATATCCGTTTTAAATATGAATTTTTTGTAAATTCTCGAAAATCCAGCGTAACATTTGCCGATTTTCGTCATATGTATATATGGGGATTTTTCGGCATTTGCGTTTCACAAAAATTTTTGTTGAATTTTGTACTGAAAAGTTAGTTCTCATGCGTTGTATATATTGGGAGAGTGTACTCAAAAACAACATTCTCTTATATGCTTGGAAAAGGAGTATCATAACATTGGATGTGAATGAAAGAGAAAAAAGTATGCAGTTAGCGGATAAGCTGTGGCGAGAATACAAGCCGTACATTCGCAAACTGTGTAATTACAAACTGAATAGACACAAAGAATATATTGATGATTGTGTTCAAGATGTTTTTGCTGCTTTGATTGAAGCAATACATAAAGGAACAAAAATAGAATATCCGAAAACATGGCTGACTACGGTTGCTAATAATATGATAAAGGATATTTATGAAAAAGCCAGTCACAATGACAAAATACTACCGTTTGACGAAAAACACATTGATGTTCGATTACAAGATTCGATAGATTATGAAGAACTATCCGAGCAGGATATTGAAAAATATTTGTCACAGATAATTAATTATCTGACGGAATATGAAAGAAAGCTGTTTATAGATTTCTATTTGAATAACAGAAAACAAAGTGAACTGGCAAAAGAACGAGGAATTAGCGAAAATCTGATTCAGCAACAAGTATTTAGATTGAAACGAAAAATTATCAAATTCATAAACTATCTTTTTAATTGACAAAACATATAAAACATTCAAAAAAACTTTGTTGAATGTGACAGTGTAATTTTTCACTAATTTTAAGACTATATAAGTGAGGGATGAAAATGATAAATAGTTCAGATATACTGCGTTTTATAAAAGACAAGTCTGTTGACTTACCCAAAGAAGAACTTGAACGCATAATTGAAGAAGAATTAAATAAGCCCGAAAACGAAATGGATGCAGATTTAATTGAGTATTGCCTTGATGCTCTTAATGAACTTGAAAGCAATGACACAGTTGAAATCAAAGCAGAAAGGACAAGTGATTCTAAAGATAATAAAATTACCAAACCTTTCAAAAAGGTTTTTGCTATTGCAGCCGCAGTAGCAATACTTGCAGTCGGTTCTCTTTCTGTTTTTGCGGCGGTTTCTGATGTAAGCATTCTCGATGGACTGGTTGAACTTTATAACAAATATATTGTTGTCAGGTTTGATAAAAGCGATGATAAAGCTGATGATTATGAATTGCTTGGAACAGAACTTGCAGAAGAATTAAAAGAGAACGGCGTTTATCCTGTTCTTTTACCGGAGGCATTGTTAAGCAAGAAAACCCAAATAACTGAAATAACTTATGAATTTACAGATGTAATTACTTCGGTAAATATTGGTTTTGTTTACGGAAACGAAAAAGGTAATTTGATGATTGATAAACACGAATTGCAAGAGGCTATAGGAGAAGCAGAGTATCCTAATGCTAGAAATGTTACAACTCTCGAAATAAACGGTGTTTCTGTTTATGTGTTTGAACAAAACAAAAAAGGAACTATAACATTTATGGATAGTAAAACAGAGTATACTATTGTTTCTTCCATGAATGTTGAACAGGCAATTGAATTTGCCAAAACTATTAAATAGGAGATGATTAATTTGAAAAAACTTATTTGTGTTATTTGCTCATTTATATTTGTACTTTCAATTTTTAATGTTTCGGTATTTGCTACAGATTCAAATACCGAAGAAACATCAGAAAGCATTTTATCAGATGAAGTTATAATTGAAGAAGCAGAAGGAATTTATAATTCTAATTCTAATGCAAGGGCTACCGGCTTAATAAGCCAGAAAACACTCACACTTTCAAAAACCGGTACGCAGTTGATTATATCTGCAAAAACAAAAGGTTCAGATGAAGTTGACAAATGTGGATTTACCTATATAAAACTTCAACGTCTTGTCAATGGAAGTTGGACTGACTACTCAACATATTGCTATTATGATCAGTATAACGAGTCAAATTCAAAAACATTTTCAAAATATGTATCTCCACCTTCAGGTTATACATACCGTGTCGTTTGCGAACATTATGCAGCTAAAAAGACACTTCTGATTTTTACATCAGAAGAAACAAGCTATAATGAAACAACATCTTTAACTTTTTAATTTTAAAACTGAACAACTTTTAGAAGCAGCTGATTATCGGCTGCTTTATTTTTTTTGACAAGTTGCATAAATCTGAACACGAACTTTTGTAAATAATTTTTTGTAATTTTTTATCATTCTGAAGGACTATATGTTTGTAGGGGTATTGTTTGAGTTTCAAAAAATAATGAAGGAGTGGTTTTGTTGAAATAATTTTTGATGATATTTTATCATGTTTTTCTAAAATATTATAAGGAGAAGTAATTATGGATGAAATGGTATTTCGCACTCAACAGTGGTTAAATTCAACTTACGGAAATGATTCACGTTACAATGAAATTGAAGAAAACGGAAAAACGGGATGGGCTACAATTTATGCTTTGACACGTGCATTACAAATTGAATTAGGAATTCAATCTACAGCAGACAACTTCGGAACAACAAGTCGTTCTTTGTATGGCCAAAGCCCTTTGCAAAGAAATGATGGCGTTGAAGATAATAAATATGCAATACTTCAAGGCGCTTTATGGTACAAAGGATACAATCCCGGACACTATTATGCTGAGAACCATACTTTTTCTAAAGTTTTTGATGCGTCTGTCGAAAATGCAGTAATACAGTTAAAAACGGACGCAGGCTTTATTAATCCTGATGGTGTTGTGACAGTAAATCTTATGGCCGCTCTCTTGTCGATGGACTCATTTAAACTGCTTTCTTCATATGGAGGGGATACTAATATTCGTTTGTTTCAGCAAGAAATGAATCGAATGTATGAAAATTATATTGGGATTATGCCTTGTGATGGTATATATGGTAGAAATACAAACAAAGCGCTGATTTATGCTATACAAGCTGAGGAATCTATGCCTACGAGTGTAGCCAACGGAAATTTTGGTCCTTCTACTAAAAGATGTTGTCCAACTATTCCATATAATGGTTCGGAAAAAAGCTATACAAATTCAACATACTCAGCTTCACAAATTCAAAGGTTTGCTAAGATTTTTAATTTTGGTTTGTATGCTAATGGATTTGGAAACGGTACATTTTCAACATCAATAGATTCCAATACAATTAAGCAGTTTCAAAATCACCTTGCAATACCTGCAACAGGAAAAGCAGATTTAGCTACATGGTTATCGGTTGCAATAAGTTGTGGAGATACATCTCGTTCTGCAAAGGCTGCTGATTGTGCTACAATTCTTGATGAAGCAAAAGCTAACACGCTTGTAAATAACGGATATGAAATAATTGGACGTTATTTAACTGGAGTTATTAGTGGGGGGATTAGTAAAGCACTCTCCAAAGCAGAAATCGAAATAATATTTGATGCAGGTCTTCGTTTCTTTCCTATTTATCAGACTTCTGCAAGGAGTGAGAGTTATTTCACTGAGACTCAAGGTGCCGAAGATGCATTAGCCGCAATAGAGGCGGCTGAAGAATTCAAGATTCCGTATCAAAGTACAATATACTTTGCTGTAGATTTTGATGCGATGGATTATCAGATTACAAACAGCATTATTCCTTATTTTCGTGCAGTTAGTTTAAATATAAAAGCTAAATATAAAGTGGGAATCTATGGAGCTAGAAATATTTGTTCAAGAGTTTCGGATGCTGGCTATGCTGTTAGTAGTTTTGTAGGGGATATGTCAACCGGGTTTAGCGGAAATCTTGGCTTTAAAATCCCTGATAATTGGGCTTTTGATCAATTCGCTACAGTAACAATCGGAACAGGAGAAGGTGAACTGGAAATTGATAAGAATGGATATTCCGGACGAGATACAGGTGTACATAGAGTTTATAGTTCCGAAAATGATGAGCATAATGACGGAGAACATAATAACAATATACAGCCAGATGTGTTAATTAATAGAAGCGGTAATCGCATTCCTGTCTACGAATATAAACGTGCTGGTGGAACCGGATGGTATTCTTACGAATGTGCTGGAGACATTATAGGATACATATATCCAGATGAATTTTATACTAGATATCATACTGGGGAACCTTTTCATGATTATACAACGGGAAATGACCAATGGCTTTCTGATGGTGATGCTGTTCATAAAGTTTGCTTTAGAGACTCTACTGGCTCTATGTCAATTGGATATATTCAAGAAGAACTTTCTGCAACAGATTATAATCAAGTAGAATCTAGTTTACCATATCAAGAACCGTTCCATTATTATAATGTTTCATATAATCAAGAAAGTGAAAAGTATGATCTCATTAAACAAAACACCACGAATAGCGAAGTTCCGTTTACGTTTGATGTAAAAAACACCACACCGTATTATAATAGTACAGGTGAATTGTTAGGAACTTTACAGCCAGGCGAAAAGATTATAATAGTAAAAAACAGTAGCGGTTATGCTTCTTCCGTTGGTGGCAAGAGTTATCCTTGGCTTATGTGGTTTAATAAGCGTTTGCCAATAGGAGAAAGCACCTATGTTGACTTGGATCAATCTAATAACACTGGTGCATTCGTGAATTTAGGTTATGAAATAGGAACATTATATGAAGAGAGAGCGATATGGTAAGGTGTTGATTATATGAGAAAAATTTTCTGTATTGTTTTTTTTATATGTTTTATATTTTCTATGTGCGCATGTAATTCGAGCTCTCCTGATAATACGGGTGCACATGAGACAAGCAATTATAATCATATAAGCGAATTTGAAAAAAATTATGGATTGGTTTCTATGCCTAGTGGGTATTATACTAGAGGTCCTATCAAACAAGATAGTAATTTGGTTGAGCAAGGTGTATTTAAAAAAACAAACAATGGTTACGAGTTAAAAATAAATTTAGGAGTTATTCATGGATTAAGTTTTTGGGAAAACGATAGTTTCTATCTTGTGACTGGTAATACAATCACAGAATACCCTTTATCTTCCAACAATCCATATAATGATTCAAAATCGACAATCTTATTGCCAAATGATGCAGATATTACAAGAATATATTGTTTTAATGAAGAAAAAATATATGTTTCAGCAAGGCTCTGGGATGAAAAAAACGGTCGTCATTTAAATGAAAACTATTATGAGGTTTTTAGAGACGGAACAAGTTATAAAGAAATAGAGTATTCTGAAATTCCATAAATTAATTTAGAAGGTGATTTTATGTCAATTGAAAATGTACGATATGCAGCAGTAAACAGATCGAGCTACTATATTCCTGTGTATTCTAATTTGGTCGAAAGTCAAATTCATACTGGAGGAAAAACCGCAGGTGGAACTCGAATAGGAAGAATATATCCCAAAGAATTTTATACAATTATTCCCAATGAATCTTTTTATGTAACTTCATTTAAAATATGGTTTCGTGATGGAGATGGTGTTACAAGATATGGTTATATTGAAACGTCAGAGGGCGTTACCCTTGATGATTATCCATGGCTTAGTGCACAGGAACCTTTTCATTATTATAATAGTAATGGCAGTAATTTGGCAGCAGCAGAAACGGTAACCATTAGTGGAAACACTTATCGCGTTTTTACAGTTACAAATTATCCTGCTAAAACCAAAAAATCAAATGGTGAGGAAGGTCCCACCCTCTCTGTGGGAACAAAAATTGCAACAAATTGCTCTACAACAGGTGCATCTAATCATGGTTACATGCTATTTAGAAAAATGAAATCAGGAAACTCGTGGATAAATATTGGATCGGAATCTTATGTGTTTGTTGATCTTGGTATGTCTTATGGAACAATGCCGAATGATAGAAACATACGTTAAAAATCTACATAATATATGTTTTTAAAGCTATGTAAATTGTATTAATCCTAAAGTTTAAACGGAGCTTGCATTACGCTGGCTCCGTTTTCTGTCATATCCTTCGTTTTTAATTTTTGTCTCTAAGAACTTTTGTTTAAAATATTCTTTTAAATATTTATTGTTAAGATTCATAACACAAGTCAAAACTTTTGTTCCATAATATATAAAGTTGTTTTGTTTATGTTTGCCAAAATTATCATATATAATTTTAAGAATGATTTTATGTAAGAAAAGCAATTTTTTAAATCGCATTTGTCGAATTCTGACCATTTTTTTGTGCGATTTTATCTGTCGATGTCAAAAAGTGTTGTTTTATACAGAAAATACTCTTGACAAATCACATCTCAAAAAAGTATGTTGCTTACATACGCAAAAGAACACCGTTTTCCGAATCCCACATTCTTTGTCGATGACGGTTATTCGGGTACAAACTTTGACAGACCGGGATTTCAGGCAATGCTTGATG
>JAFVUY010000168.1 GCA_017502465.1 Bacilli bacterium
AATTCATCTAAAACAACTTTCCCACCTTTAGAACGGAAGCCTTTTGGATTAGATGAAAGAGCGTGTATTTTTGTACCGTTTGAAAATTGAATAACAAAGGCTTTTATATCTTTGTCGTTATCAATAATCACTTCACCCAACCTTTTAGCGGTGATGTGGAACAATTTAACCCATTGTTCGCAGTAATCAATATATTCTTTAGCGGCAGATTCGTCAGCTGATGAAAACCAAACAGCAGGGACTGTTTTATTAACACAATCCCTGACATCTTCGTAGCTTTGAACGTATGTCGCACCAATACGGCGTGACTTCTCCCAAATTTTTATTTTTGATTTATCGTTAAGCCATCTTTCTTGATAGGGTAAAAAATAATTATTCTTCACTTGATTTCATCCCTAAAATTTCAGTTTCAATCAACTTCACAAAGTCAGGTGTAATTCCTTTGTTCTCTTCTTTTGCAGGTTTATTTATTACACCATCTTCGTACTCTTTGATTTTGGTAATAAGCGGAAGCATTTTTGTAAATGCAAACATTCTGCCGGGATCAACTTTTTCATTATTGTCGATGTCATATTCAATAGAGGTCATAAGTTTTCGGGCAAAGTTGTAAAGCTCTTCGTGGAACATTGTTTTTGTACTTAAATATTGTTCCTTTTTTAAATCCCACTTATGATCCGTCTTCCATCTGCGAATTGTTCTTTCGTTTACTCCGACTTTTTGAGCAACCTCTTCAATAGTGAGTTGATCTACAACATAGAGCCGTTCTGCATTAGACAATAAAACCTCATTCTTAGTCAAAGTAATCCTCCAACTTTTGAATTTTAGTATTTAGAGTCTGCATTTCCCCGAACACCTCTTGAAGTCGATTAAAAGCAACGGATGCCTTTTCGACTTCAAGTTTTAGAGTGTCTTCTTCAAAGGGGTTCAACAATGAACGAATTAGTATAACAAGACCTGCCGCCTCCGTATCAAGATGTTTAAATTTAGATTTAGCCTCGGACAGTTGTCCTTTTAGTTGAATTCTCTCAATATCCATTAGCCTGAAATCTCTCTTTTTAATACGGGACACCAAACATTTGAATCGATTTTACTTTCGATTCTTGATAGCACAGTTGCGCTATATTGGTTTGTTTCAACCAAATCTTTTAAGATCTCAAAATTGTTCGCAATGATTTTTTCAAAGGTTTTCACTTGAGCGTTGTGGTAAATGTACCAAATAACAAAAATCACCGCAGGGAATCCAATACTCTCAAATAGCTTTAACATAATAGATGTTTCCATAATCATTCCTTTCCAAAACGAAAGAGAAAAGAGGCTTTTCGCCTTTTCTTTTACTTCAAAGATAACTTCTGCGACTTGTATTTTTCAACTTGTCGTTGCAAGAGATTATTTCACTTGTGTTCGGATTAGAAAAAATCTCTTGCCATTGCAATTTGAGAGTGATTTGCAATGGCGATTATACTGCCATCAGAAAAAGAAAAGTTTATTACACAAAAATGATGGAGAGTTTTATGAAGTATTTTGAGGTTTTTAAAGCCGGAAACTACCCACAGGGAAAATTCACAAAGGAAGAGGTGCAAGAACTTGCCAAGAATTATGATCCGAGTTTTTGCGAAGCACCTATTACTTTGGATCACGAACAGAAGGGGCCGGCTTATGGTTGGGTTGATAAATTAAAAGAAGAAGACGGAATGCTTAAGGCTTCTTTTAAAGATTTATCTGACGATTTAAAGGAATTTGTTAATAAGGGAAAATACAAAAAAATATCTGTTGAAATATACAGAGAGTTAGAGGGTAAAAAGCCATATTTAAAGGCTGTTTCTTTCTTGGGTGCATCAATCCCTCAAGTAAAAGGAATGGAGCCGGTTGAATTTAAAGAAGGAGAATCAGAAACCTATATCTTTGAAACACAAACAGAAGATGAAACAGAGACCGAAGATATAGAAGAATTAAAAAATACAATCGCTGATTTAAAACAACAGGTCGCTGATTTTAAGGAAAAATCTCAAAACAAAGAGACTATAAAAGAATTAAAAACGCAGGTCAAAAATTTAAATATTGAACTTGCAAAATTTAAAGATCAGGCGGCAGGAAAAGATGAACTTGCAAAGAAATTGCAAGACTTGGAAAACACCATAAGAGATAAAGATTTTAACGAGTTTATTGACTCTCAAATCTCTGCCGGTGTTTTAACTCCTGCAAATAAAGATGCTGTTTTTAATATTTTACAGGACTTGGACAACGTCAAAAAGTTTGACGAGTCCTCCAACAGCATCGATAAGTTTAAAACATTCATCTGTGCATTACCGAAGCAAGTTGAGTTTGATGAAATTGCACAAAAAAATGCAAAGAAAAAGACTGATGACGAACTAAAGTATGCTGATGCAGATGAGGAAAGTTTAGAGATATTCAAACAGGCACAGTCTATCGCCCAAGAAGAAAATATCTCATTTCGTGAAGCACTATTAAAGATTAAGGAGGTATAAATGGGGCGTTTAGAAGAATTAAGAATTAATGCCTATTTGTCCGAAGTTGCACGAGGATA
>JAFVUY010000169.1 GCA_017502465.1 Bacilli bacterium
AAATTCCCTTAATTAGAGATTAATATTCCTATTTGGTTGCAATTAGAGATAAACAACTTAATGCTATTCGAAAGCATTATGGACTTAATTATCAAATTTGCGATTTGCTTGATTATGAGCAGCCCACAAAATACGTTGTTACAGATAGCGAATACTCTGAAGATAGATCAAAAACTCCTGTTTTAACAGCAAATAAAGCGTTTATTCTTGGTTACACAAATGAAACTTTTGGTGTTTATGACAAAGGAAAATGTATTATTCTTGATGATTTTACCCTTGATTGTAAATATGTTGATTTCCCTTTCAAGGTCAAATCTTCTGCCATAAAGATACTCACAGTTAAGAATGGCTATTCACTTAGATATGTCTATGAATATCTAAATTATTTGAATTTAGAAACGACAGAACATAAACGGCATTACATCTCTGAAATAGAACCAATGATGATTGCATATCCAACTGACAAAAAGAAAATCGATGACTTCAACAATATGATGAGTTCCCTTGAAAGTAAAATAGAGATTGAAAATAAATATCTCCAATCTCTATTAGTTCAAAAAAGCTATTTGCTCAGTAATATGTTTATATAAACATGTGTTTTAACAGATATTGTTTTTGATCTTTTAGGGCATTTAAATATGTTTCTTCTATTCCAATCTTTGTTTCAATTGAATTAACTTTTATGGAGATTTCTCGTTGTGTTGTTATTTCTGGAATAAAGATTGGAATGTTTGTTAATCCCTCGAATGACAAGCACAAACGAACGCTACCCTCTAATCGTTTATACATTTCATGCTTGAAATATAGAGTATAAAAGAATAATTCCAAATACTCAGGAAGTAAGGCATTCTGGGAATGAAAACAAATATACATTGGACTTACGATGCCTGATTCATATCGTTTTAATCGAGCAATAGAACCTACATTTATACGAGCTGGATTGTATGCAAAATCATTAGTCCGTACAACCTTATAATTTGTAATATCCTCGCTTGCAACTATACGGTCTTCAAATTGTTCAGATTGTTCAACAAATCCCCATTTATTACTAACCGAAAGGATATTAGTTTCCTTCTTTGATTTATTACGAATAGAAACTTGGGAAATAACATCACCAATCTTATAATTACATTTTTTTTCAGAAAATACTTTTTCTATAATTGCAACCTTTAATTTTTTCAAATCCTCAATTATCTTGTTTTGGGTTGCAATGCGTTTATCAAGTAAAGAAATAAATGTATTAAGCTTTTCTTGCTCCTCTATACTTGGATATCTAATTGGAAATTTTTCAATTATATCGTAACTTAAATTTTGTTGTTTAGTTCCCTGTGCATATCTAATACCTATTTTGTTACCATGTTTCTTATACCATGAATATAAAAATTCATTGGAGACATTAGATTTGGGAGTAAAGGCCATACATGCCTGACTTATTGTCGAAGTTTTTACTGTTATGGAACATGTTCCACGGACTCCTTCTGCTTCTAGTCCATATATTGCCATAACAAATGTACCTACAGGGAGAATTCTAAGGTTATTGTCCTCAGCTGCTTTTTCTGAAATACGCTCTTTTGTGTCACCTATATAATGCTCTTTCAATTCTCCACTTGTAATCCAATTTACATCACCAATAAAATGTTTTTTCTCCATTCGACTTGGAGTATTTCCAGAATATAGATCAAAGCATTTTCCAATGTTTGAGTCTTTCCACACCTCTGTAAACTCAGGAAATCTCAAATTGGGTAC
>JAFVUY010000170.1 GCA_017502465.1 Bacilli bacterium
ATGGTGCTTTTTTTATTGCAACACTACTTCAAGAAAAGACACCAAGAAGAAGAAAAAAGAGATGCACAGCGACATAAAAGAGATGTGCTAGTGATCAAGAGCATCACAGCACTTGGCGACCTTACAGTAGCCAACTCCATTGCATTGAGAGATGGAAAAACCAATGGAGAAATGAAAAAAGCATTGCACGACTATGATGAAGTCAATAAAGAAATGCTTGATTTTTTAATAGAAAATTCAGATAAGGGAGAATAAGAACTATGTTAGAAATTATTTGTGTGCCAGTAATCGTGGCATTAGTTTTCATTTTAATGGAAATTTATAAGAAATTTATTGCAAAAGACAACGAAAAACTAATTCGTTTTATTCCACTAATCGCACTAGGATTGGGAGCAATCCTTGGCATAGTTTTCTACTTTGCCTTTCCATCAACAATTTCGGCATCCAACTGGTTTATAGCAATCCTAATTGGTGGTGCTAGTGGACTATCAGCAACAGGATGCAACCAAATTTTCAAACAATTAAAGAAATTTGGAATTGATGTAAAGGAAGTAAACAAAGATGAAGGAAATAAACAATAACCTTAATTATAAACTATCAAAAGGCATACTTGATATGCTATTAGAAAACAGGGTAATAACCCTAAAAGAATATGAAGAAATAGACAAAAAAAATAAGCTGAGTTTTGCATAAAAACTTGGCTTTTTTTATTTCAGTTTTCACTGGACTTTCCGTAGCGACTGCGGTATGTTTGTGTCTAACAAGGAGGAAAAATGCAAGATTTATCAGAAATGAAAAGAGTTTGTGGCTATGCCAGAGTCAGTACAAAAGCCGAAAAGCAAGAAGGCAGTTTGGCATCGCAAATCAAGTATTATAACGACTTGATAAACAGTGTACCAAACTACATCAACATGGGTGTCTATGCTGAAAGGAAAAGTGGTGCAAATCAAATTAAAAGATCACAATTCCTAGAAATGATTAAACAATGTAGAAACAAGAACATTGACATCATATACACAAAGACAGTGGCAAGATTTGGCAGAAACTCAAAGCAACTACTACAAACCCTTGAAGAGTTATCAGAACTCGGTGTACAAGTAATATTCGAGGTTGACAACATTGACACATTCCGAGATAAACAAAACATCAAAACCATTATTAGGTCATACTTCGCAGAAGAAGAACTAGTAAGAGATAGCGAAGCAACAAAGTTCGGTGTTCAAAGAAGAATGGAGCAAGGCAAGGTTGTGATAGCGAATCCGAACCCACTACTAGGATACAAATACGATAAGAATAGAAACCTAGTCCTAGTGCCAGAAGATGCCAAAATAGTAAAGGAAATATTCGACAGATACTGCAATGGGGATAAGCCTAGCAATATCATAAGGTCGCTAAATGAAAGGGGCATAAAGACATCAGGTGGCAAAGAATGGAATTATTGCAACCTAGCATACTTGCTGAAACAAGAGAAATACACAGGCGATGCATACTTACAAAAATACTTCTCGGACAATATGGGGCAAAGAATCAATCGTGGAGAAAAGGCTATGTATGTGGTAGAAAGATGGTGCGAACCGATAATCACACATGAGCAATTCGAAAAGACAAAGCGAATAAGAAAATCAAGAGAACTCTACGAAAGAAAGCCAGGACACATACCAGAGTATGACATTTTTAGAGGGATTATGAAATGTGGTCAATGCGGAGCAAACTACAACAAACAAGCAAATGGACATAAGACCTTGAAGAATGGAAACAAAGAAAAGATAACCTATGATTGCCAAAATAGAAAGATGCATGGTGTTCACGCTTGCCACAATAGAATACAAGACCGACAAACACTAGAAGATGCATTTGTAAAGGCATTCAATACAATGAAACAAATGATAGGCAAACAAGAGAAAAAAGCCTTAAAGAACGAAGAAATCAAGCAAATTGATATGCAGATCCAAGAACTACTAAATAAAGAAAAAATATACATTCAAATGGATGTTAGAGGTCTAATGACAGAAGAGTTCGAAAACCAAAGACAGGCACTAATAACAAAGGTTTTGAAGCTTGAAGACCGAAAAAAAGAGATTTACAAATACAACATAGATATAAGGCAACAAAGTGCCTATGTAGACAAATTTAATGAGATATTCAAGAGTTGCGACAAACTAGAAGAATTCAATGAAGAGATCTGCAAACTAATGCTAGAAGAAATAACAGTAATGAGCAGAAACAAATTGATTTATAAGTTTAGAAATGGATACAAGGCAGAGATAGAAGTTATTGACTACTACAAAGAAAGAGATGAAATTGGGGAGGTGGAAATTTATGCTTGCGCCTAATGTAAGGGTAATACAACCAACAAAAATAATAGATGATACATCAATGGACATACTCAAGCAAGAACTACCCAAAAGGGTGTGTGCTTATTGTCGTGTATCAACAGATTCAGAAGAACAAAAAACAAGTTATAACTCACAAAAAACATACTACACAGACAAAATCAAGAACCATCCAGGTTGGATATTCGCTGGGATTTATGCAGATGAAGGCATAACAGGAACTAGCATGAAGAAAAGAGATGAGTTCAATAAAATGATCAAAGATGCACTAGATGGCAAGATTGACATTATACTATGTAAATCAATACCAAGATTTGCAAGAAATGTGGTAGATATCCTAAACATCATAGAACAACTAACAAGCAAAAGAATACCAGTTATATTCGAAACAGAGAACTTGAATAGCCTAGACAATAGTCAAGGAACAAGAATCCAAATAATGATGCTAGCAGCCAATGCTGAAGACTACTCAATATCATTAAGCGAATCGGTAAAATGGGGTAGAATCCGACAAATAGAACAAGGGAACTACCCATTCACAGAATGCTTCGGATACAAGGTTGAGATAAAGAAAGTAGGAAACAAGGTAGTAGAGAAAAAGATAAGAATAGATGAGAACGAAGCTGATGTAGTAAGATTGATATTCACAACATACCTTAATGGCTACTCATATAGACAAATAGCAGCAATGCTAGAAGAAAGAGAAATACCATCACCAAAAGGAAAACCAAACTGGAAAAGCTCAACAGTTCAAGGCATACTACAAAATGAGAAATACAAAGGCGACTTGCACTTACAAAAGCAAACGACAACAGATGTAAAGTTTAGGAAAAGAGTGGCAAACACAACAGGGAAACAATACTACATAGAAGACCACCACAAAGCAATTATATCCAAGAGTGAATGGAACAGAGTGGCAAAGGAAATAGAGCATAGAAACAGCCAAAGGGGATTTGGAGAAACAGGAAGAAGTGTGTACACATCAAAATACCCATTCTCAAACAAGATTTATTGCTTACAATGTGGCAGTAAATTCAGAAGGTATGGCTACGACACAAAAGATGGAAAAGTGGCAACCTGGGTATGCATAAACCACAAAATCAAAAACAGCACATGCACACAACTTCAAGTAATAGAAAAGAATGTAGAAAATGCATTCATAGAAGCTTTGAATGAACTAATCACAGATAAGCACCAAGTCATAGAAACAGTGATCAATAACATAGAAGAGGTAATCAAGAATAGAAAGGATGAAATCACACCTGAAGAGATAGACAACAAAATAGCATTAAAACATAGGGATTTAATGGCACTAATTCAAACGATAGGAACAATGGACAACTATAATGAAAGCCAAAAGATTATGAACGAAATAGAGAACCTTAAAGCCCAAAAAGAAGATGCTATAAGAATGGATAAACAAAGGAAAAGAGATTTATACCGAACCGAAGACCTACGAAAACTACTAGACAAAAGCCAAGTGTTTGATACATTCCAACCACAAATATTCAAGCAACTAGTAGACAAAATACTAATAGATGGAAACAAAGCAACATTCGTATTCACAAATATGGTAAAGATCACAAAAATAGTAAAATAACCACTAGGCTATACCTAGTGGTATTTTTTTTGTAAAAAATTGTCATATAGTAGTACATTTTTAAAAATAGTGTGTTATAATGAAAACGAAGTTAATAGTATGGGGAAAGGCTTAATGAAATATTCTGCAAGTTATACTAACTTGAACCCTAATTTTTGTGTTATTGGAATAGACACAAAAGATGGGAAAGTTTCAATTGAAGATAAGTCTATAATCGCGGTTGTTCGTAACATTATAAATCGCGGTGTTTTGAGTTCGCCTTCTTTATACTTAAGAGAAATGTTAGGGAAAGGAAAAAAATACCCAAGCCAAGCCTATTTATATGAAAATGAAATAAACGATTGGAACATTACAATAAAAGGTGCTATAGACCAAAATCCAGCCCTAGATTTTTATAAAAACAACTTACTAAAGTTATTAAACAACGATGTAACTTTATACAATAGTTTTATTCCAGAACTACCAATAAGCGAAGTAATACTTGGAACAGAAGATACAGTCTTGAATGAGATGTACCTTGATTTTTATTCGCCAATTTTAAGGTGTAATATTGAAATTGATGGAATACAACATAGAGAACAAAAACAAAAAATGTCTGATACCGAAAGGGATAAGTTGCTAAAAGCACAGGGCATTAATGTTATTAGAATTAAAGTTGAAGATATTGAAAAAGAAAATCTTACAATAAAAACATTGATAAACAAGGTGGAGTTTGACCACTACATAGAAAACAAATTTGACAAAACATTAGATAATTACGGTGCGGCAATAAGATATCAAATGCTTGTGCTAGAATTATTAGATAAGGGAATAATTTCCTTGTCAGATAAAAAATGGAAATTTTGCATCAAACAAAATGACAACATTGATAGCCATATTACAGAATGTGCAATAAGAGATGTTGTGACTTATATAGACAACCTTTTAGTATTGCAGGATAGAAAACCGACAAACATAGATTTAATAATAAATGAAACCGATAGTGATGCAATAAAGGTTGATTTAGACTTATACAAAAAGTATGATGATACTTTAACCGATAAAAAAGTAGTCTATATTAGAAATGACTATTTCCAATATAGTCAAGAAGCGAATGTTCAGTACCATAAAAGCATCCCTCCATATGGTCAATATAAGAATTATTATGTTGTTTCTAATGGGGAAAACTGCTACCAATTGAAAACGATATCAAATGAAAAAAGAGAAGCTTTAAGATTTTTCTTAAAAAGTATTTTTCATTTTGAAAACTTCCTACCAAAACAAGAAGAAATTATATTTGAGTGTTTAAGGACTGGCTGTGTTATAGGTCTATTACCAACAGGTGCAGGAAAATCTCTGTGCTATCAATTATCAAGTTTAATGCTTCCAGGGACAACATTAGTAGTATCGCCACTTAAAATTCTGATGAAAGACCAATATGAAAATATGGTTAATAGACACAACATTTCAAATATTTGCTATATCAACTCATCAAACAAGGGTGCGACAGATGTTATAAAATACAATCAAGCCAAGATTTGCTTAATTTCTCCAGAAAGATTTTTCAACGAGGAATTCCTTGAGATATTAAGATTAGGAATAGTAAAAACAACCCTAGTGACAGTAGATGAAGTTCATTGCTTGTCAGAATGGGGGCATGATTTTAGGACATCATATTTGTGTTTGTCTCACTATTTAAGAGAAAACCTAGATAAAAATTGCCATTTGATGGGATTAACAGCAACAGCATCTCCAAGAGTTTGTGAAGATGTAGAGATAGAATTTTCTAACTTCAAAGGATTTACAAAAATTATTCAATCGACAAGTTTAGCAAGAAAGAACCTCGACTTGGAAGTAAAGAAATTTGAATTCAAAGGTAGAGAAAACGAAAAGAATACAAAATATGCAGAGTTATTGAATGAATGCAAAGAAACCACAGATGAAAAGACAATAGTATTCACCAGAACAAAATCAACGCATCCTTATGTAACAAACTCATGTTTTAACCTGGCATATAGTGTTAAAAATGATATAGAAGAGATTCAAGAAAAAGTTGATTATTTTGCTGGCTCTTCTGATGGTTTAGATGAAATCACCGAGAATGATATTAAGTTGCAAAACTTCAAAGATGGAAAAACAACACTATTGTTTTCAACAAAAGCGTTTGGAATGGGTGTTGATATTCCTGACATAAGAAAAACAATTCACTATGAGATACCATCATCATTGGAAAGTTTATATCAAGAATTTGGTCGTGCAGGTAGAGATGGTAAAAAGTCGCAATGTAAAATTTGGTACTATGAAGAATATGAAAATGCGATAAAACAATTATTTAATGGCGATTTTTCAATAAAAAATATAAAGAATTGTCAAAAACAATTTAAAGAAATTCAAACAAACTTATTCTTCCTAACAACAGGAAATTTGGATTCAGAAGAAGAGTTGTTCTTTGAAAATTATTTATATAGTTATTTGCAACAAAACTGTAAAGGAACAACATTTGAATTTACAGCAAATGATTTCATGGATTCATTTAACAGTTATATTGGTTTAACCTATATAGATGATGGCTGGGGGAAAAAGATACCAACCATCTCTGAAGAGTTTGAAGATAAGGTATCATTGGAATTTAACTATAAGGAATTTATTGATAAAGCAATGTATCGTTTATACCTTATTGGAAAGATCTCAATGTGGGGTGTCAGATATAGCGCCGACCTTAAAAACCCTATCTATGTAAATATTTCAGTGTTAAAACCAAACATAGATGAACAAACAAGAAATTTGGTAAAATACATTAGAAAATATGAACCAATGTATGAATACACTAAAGCACAAAAAGAAGATAGTATTTTAAGAGAGTTGATAAGTTGGGCATTTAACCACTTTGTATATCAAAGGCTGCAATCAGTTAAAAACATATATGAAGCTTGCCAGGAATACAAAGATTCTGAACAATTTATGGATGTTATTGTTAGATACCTTGCAAGAGAGGAAGAGAATGAAACATTGCTGACGAATCCAGCAGACTATAAAGTATGGTTTAAGTTATTGAAAGAAAAACCAATGATAGAACTTAAATCAATCATTGCTAGATATTTGGAAAGTGATGACAAATTGGTTTCATTAAACTTTATTTCTGGAATCATTAGATTGTTGACAGATGACTATGATAATGCAGATGGAGAAAGAAGGCTAAAAATGGCATTCGAAGAAATTTCAAGATTTGCAACAAATGAAATTACAGAAATCGTAAGAGAAATGTTTAATGTTATTCCAAAAGATAAATACAAGGATGTTGTAGTGAAATCAATATTAGAGGTGGATGAAAACTTTGCTGAACACCTTTATAAAGAATATCAAAACGAAGAAATTGAGAGTCATATTATTTATAATATAGCATCAAAGATTCGAGATGTTGGAGGAAAAATAAATGATAAATATAGAAAGAATTAATGGGATTATTGATGAGTTGGAAAGTGTTTCAAAAGAAATGAAAAATGCTGCCAACATAAGTGTTTCAATGGAAAAATCAATAAAAACTTTCGATGATGCTATTGTACAAGCAAATAAAGTATTGGCCGAGATAGAAAAGTATGATAAAAAGACACATGACTTGATTGAGCAAACAAAGGCATTAACAGAAAAGTTGCAAGATATTAGGAATGATTATCACAAAGTATCAACAGCCATTGAACTTGTTGAAGGCGACTTTAAGACCATACAAAAAAACCTAGAAGCAATAAACCTAGAGATCAAGAATACAGCCACAAACATTGTAAATAAAGCTAATGAAGTGAATGAGAGTCTTGAAACAAGAATAGATAAGGCAACAAAAGACTTAAAAGCAGAGAACAAAGAGTTAAAAGCACAGTTGACTGATGTTCAAAAAGAAATAGGATTGATAAAGAAACTTGCAATTGGTTTCGGTGTTGTGATTGCAATTATTGCACTGATTGGATTGTTTATATAAATAAAAGGAGATTAAACATGGGATTTTTTGATTTTTTTAAAAATTTTAATAATAATACAAATGGATATAATTTAAATACAGTTTTCACACATAGCAACGGAAAAGAAATGAGAAGATATATGGTTGAAGAGGTAAAACCTATTAAAGAAATGATCTTGAATAAATTTAAAGATTTAAGAGATAGACCATTAAGAAGTGCAAATGAGTATCCAGTTCAACTTACAGAGGCTCAAGCTGTTGCTGTTCAAAAAATAGCCGAGCATAAAAGACAAGGTAAATTTGCTTTAGCTAATCACGAATATATTGATTTGGTTAAAACTGGACCAATTTCTTGGGCTCTATTATCATCATGGGCAAAAGTTCTTCTATGTGCTACTATGCTAGTTGAGGCTATGGAAATCCTTGCTTTTGCACAGATGATTCTCGAAAAGCATGGAGATACAAATCCTTTTTCAAGAAGTGCACACATGTTGAGGGTCTTAATGTCTCAAGACTGGTATCAAATCAGACAGTTAATAATAGAGAATTCTGGAATACCAAATTTTATACCATTGGAATATGAAAATGACTAATTATAAAAATATAGATGAAGTAACTAAAGGATTAGAATCCGTTCAAGAGGGGATAGAGAATAATTCTACTAAATTGTTACAAATTATACACGATGAAATAGAAAAGGGAGATGCAAATTCTGTCTTAAATCTAGGGAATTTGTATTATAATGGGTTTGGTGTTGAACAAGATAGAGATAAGGCTGAATATTATTATTTTATTTCTGCTTGTTTAGGATTTGCATCGGCTATTATGTATGTTGGAAATTATTATGCAGATGTCATGCGAGATCAATATAAATCGTTGGTTTGGTATGTTATTGGAGAAAGAAAAAATTATGCTCTTTCAGCGTCATGTGTGTGGAGAGTCTTAATGAATATGTATATGCAAAATAATAACAATTATTGTTATCATCTTGCTATGAAAAGTGGACTTAAAGCTGCGAAATTAGGGTATGATCTAAGAAAAAAAATACCAGGTGTGTTTTTTGAGGAAAGTGTTTCCTTTACAAAAGAAGAAGAATTAGAATTTAAAAAACTTTTTTTTGAAACATATGAGAAGTGTCGCTGTGAATATGAAGACAAAAAAAATAAAATTTTTCTTGATCCAGAAATTCCCGAATCAATAAAGGAAAGAATAAGAGAAGTTGATATTTTTAAGCAAGATATTAATTTGGTTATAACCGTGGCAGAACCAATGTTTCCTGATATAGAATGTTCTGTTGGCATTAAAAATTTATATTTATGCGACAACAATTCTGTTCAAGTTGGGGATGTTATGTACTATCAACCTCTTAATTATGTTCCTAGACTAGTAAAGGTTCTTGATGTGACACATATGCCATTATCAGTTATTGAAGAAATGGACTTAGATGTTGCAAATAATATTGTTTGGATTAATCATGATGTGGTAAAAAAATCAGATAAAGAATCCCTTGAGCCTTTTTTTGATGAAATTAAACAGGATGTCCCTTTTGTTGAAAAATTTAATAAAAACTCAAATAATCACATCATTGAAACAAATCGACAATATTCAACAAATGATAGAATTGAAGGCATTCAAGATTACCATGTGATAGGTGTTCAATTTGATGGTTATAAATCTGGTTGTTATTATTACTATGGAGATAATAAGATTTATAATATTGGAGATAGAGTGCTTGTTCCTACAGGGAATAATGGGAATCAAGAAGCAACAGTTGTGTTTAGAAAAATATATAAAAGTAAAAATGAAATTCCGTATTCTGGTAATTTAAAAAGTGTAATTAGGAAATTATAGGAGATAGAGTGGAGAAACAGCGTTGTTATTTTGTTATAGACATGAAATCGTTCTTCGCATCAGTAGAATGTGCTGAACGAGGCCTTGATGCTATGACAACAAACCTAGTAGTTGCAGATAATAGCAGAACCGAAACAACAATCTGCTTGGCTGTTTCGCCATCAATGAAAGCACTTGGTGTTAAGAACAGGTGCAGATTGTACGAAGTCCCAAAGAACATTGACTACATAATAGCAAAGCCAAGAATGAAGAAATACATTGATTATGCTGCCGAAATCTATGGTATTTATTTGCAATACATAGATCCACAGGATATACATGTGTACTCAATAGATGAGTCATTCATAGATGCGACAGATTATTTGAAAATGTACAAAATAAAGGCAAAGGACTTCGCAAAGAAGCTCACAAACGAAATACTAGAGAAACTAGGAATACCTGCAACAGTGGGCATTGGAACAAATCTATACCTTGCTAAAATAGCGTTAGATATAACAGCCAAGAAAAGCCCAGAAAGGATAGGTTGGCTGACCGAAGAGAAGTTTATAAAGGAATTATGGACACATAGACCTTTGACCGATTTCTGGGGTATTTCTGGGGGCATTTCAGCAAGGTTAAGCAAATACAACATTTATGATATGAAAGGCATCACACAATGCAATGAAGACATATTATACAAAGAGTTTGGTGTCAATGCAGAATTGCTAATAGACCACGCCTGGGGAAAAGAAACATGCCTAATGTCAGACATAAAGGCATACAAGACAAAGTCCAAATCAATATCAAATTCACAGATACTACCATGTGGCTATAAGTACGAAGATGCCAAGTTAGTAATGCGAGAAATGATACAAGAGGGCTGTTATAGACTTACAAGAGAAGGTTTGGCGACAGACCTAGTAAATATGCAAATTGGTTATCAAGATGACAGAGAGCATAGAATTAAGGGCTCAAAACGATTAAGAAATAGAACTAATGTATACTCTCAAATGATAAACGATGTTGAAAACTTATTTGATAGCATAGTAGATAAAAATCAATTAGTAAGACAGATAGGGTATAGTTTTGGTAATCTAGCAGATGAATCACTAGAACAATATGATTTGTTTACAGATTATAATAAACTGAATAAAGAAAAGAAACTTACACATAGTATACTAGATATAAAGGATAGGTTTGGTAAGAATGCTATTCTCAAAGGTATGGATTATATGCCAAATGCTACTCAAAGAGAAAGAAACCAACAAATAGGAGGTCACAATAGTGGAACGAGTGAAGATGCCTAGAAGTAAAAGGGCTGCACAATTTGCACCATTTGATGCTCTAAAAGGTTTGCAAGAAGCTTTGAAAATGAAAGAGTATGAACACTCAAGAACACAAAGAATTGATGTTTCAGAAGAAGAAAGTCAATGGATATCTAATGTGATAAGTGAGATAGAGAAAGGCGACTTGGTCTATGTGACATACTACAATGAACAAGACCAGCACTATCACGAAGCTCATGGTTTGACAAAGCCACACCTAATCGAAGGCTACTTGGAAATAGCAACTTTAGATAAAGGAACAATCAAAGTAATGATTGCCGATATAAAAGAAATTGAAAATAGTAATAAACCACCAAGGATATAAGAATGGAAAAGATAACAAATGAAATGTTAGAAGAAATACATGGTCATAGTATTAACAACAAACAGGAAATAGAAAAGAGTGATACCTGTGGTTGTTTCTATTGCAAAGAGTTATTTGTTCCAACAGAGATAAAAGAGTGGTTAAAAGATAAAGACCAAACAGCAGTATGTCCTTATTGCAAAGTAGATTCCGTTATAGGAAATGCAAGTGGATATGAAATAACTAAAGCATTATTGGATGCTATGTCAAAGAAATGGTTTGGTAAATAATAGGAGTTATAGTAGACCGCTAGGGAAACCTAGTGGTTTTTTATTTGCATAAATATTAGACAAATAGCAGTGAACAAGTTGAGATAGTTAATGCTAGACTTCGTGCAGTGATGATACAAATGGTCAAGCTAAAATTACCAACATTGCTGGTGTTTAATAAAAAGTTAAATAGATAGAGGGGATAAAATCTCTCTATCTATTTTTTAAAAAAAGAGTAGTTATGAAAATTAAAATAGAAAATGATTTATTTGAAATCTCTTCAAGACTAAAGCAGATTGATAGTACATATTTTGTTGTTTATAATACAAGAAAACATAGATATGAAGTTTATAGTACTATGCAAGGAAAGGGAAACATGTGTTTTGCTTTGGGGGAAAGCTTAAACTACTATGCAATCATTAAGGCACATAAAACATCAATAAAACGACTAAAAAGGGTAGTTAATTTGTTGGATATTCACAATGAAAAAAAAATAAGAAAAAACAAAGAGGAAACAAGTTATAAAATTAGAACTAATTTAAAAAACTGTTTTGATTATATTAGTAAAACAGGAAAAGAAGATTTAACTAATATTAACAAAACTGTTTGGAGG
>JAFVUY010000015.1 GCA_017502465.1 Bacilli bacterium
AAAGTTGTTGTTAACATCTTCTGCCACAGCCTTTGTTTTAGGTTTAAAAGTTACTAATTCATCTATTTTCATATAAAACTCCTATACATATTTCGCAGGTCTATTTTTTCGCCAAAAAGCAAGCCAATTTACTTGAGGATTTGCACGTTGTTCCGAGTTTTTACAAGTAATCTTTATTCTTGTCGCTTCCCTTTCCCAAGTACAATAAAGAGAGTCGTTTCCATCGACATCACCACTGTAATGAATAACTCTTACCGATGGAATAAAAGCCAATAAGTCATTCATTGTGTAATAATCGGGAGGGTAAACGTATGTGGTTGTACCAACGTTATGACCTGAAACAATCTGAAGGTTATCAAAACTATGCACCGATTCATTTGCTTCGATTTCAGTAATTGGATGTTTATGTTGGCGATAAGCATATGGGGTTAAATTCTCTTCGGGAACAATTCCTTTTTCATTCAAAATCAATAAATTATTTGAGCCATTTCCTGCGTGATAGCCATCAACCATATCAGCATTAAGATTTTTATTTACTTCACCATTAGAAATTCCGAGTTGATTTTCATCATTTCCGGCATGATAACCATCAACTTTGTCGGCATCAATTAATCTATAATGGGCATTTGCATCTTGGTTATGAACAGACTCAAGATAATCAAAAGAAACTATACTGATATTTGAATCAATAATTAATTGTTTTTCTTCTAAATTATCAACTTCAAGAACAACTTTTATATAAAAATCTCTTGTAGAGCCTTCATCTTCAACAGGTTTATAACTTTCAGGAATTCTGCCAACTGCAAATAAGTTTTTATTTGCATCAAAAATCCCAATCTCACGAATATAATATCCACCACTATCTGAAGGAATCGCACATTCTACAATAAGTCTGTTTTCGTATTCTTTATCAACATAAATTTTGGATATTTTCCCACGATAAGTTTCATTTATAAGTTCAGTCTGTTCTACATCGGGATCATAATATCCATCGCCGCCATCTCCCACAGCAAAACTTGTTAATTCAAGAATTGTGCTTTTTGCTAGAGAGCGTGTAATATTATTTCTTCCACCATTTGTAACTATTGTATAAAAATCCATAAAAACTCCTTTTAGCCAAATGACCAAGCACTTTCGTCAAATTCAGATTCATCCCAAACGCAAATTGGCAAATTCGCATTTTGATTATCAGGTTTAACCCAATAACCCTCATTCCAATTGTCTTCATCCCAAAATAAAGTTTTTTGAAAAGGATAAATCGTTGTACATTCGCCACACAAACTTACTGCTGAAATATTTGTCTTGGTGTTTGTTGGCATTCCGATATTCAAATGTGATAAATGCGAACGCACATTTTTATATTCATTGATTAAGTCTTCTAATTTACGAAGTAATTCAAAGTCTAATCCCGTATGCTCAAAACTAATATCAACAGAAAAAGTATAAGGGTCTCCATCA
The DNA here is from genome assembly GCA_017502465.1 of Bacilli bacterium. Classification (GTDB taxonomy): domain Bacteria; phylum Bacillota_I; class Bacilli_A; order RFN20; family CAG-826; genus RGIG5418. Next base: position 1,459 of record JAFVUY010000015.1, read on the forward strand.
GTTTCAAACCATTCTTTAATAACGCCTTCAAGTCCGAACATTTCAAATATTTTTTGCAGGGCATATTTAGTACCTTTATATCGGTGCACTTCAATTGATTTTTTTATAAGTTCTCGTTTTTCTTTATCATTACGACATTGCAACCAACCTTCATTGCCCATAACGTGATATTGTTCTGCTAAATGTGGCAATGCATCAGAAGGAAGATTATCGATTATCGAAACCAAAAGAACATCTAAATTTAACTTTGAAAAACGTTCTTCGCAAATTTCATCAAAAATTTGTAAATTTATATCATTAATCGGAGCTAGCGATTCTTTACTCATCAGCATAACCTCCGATTTCTATTTCAAAATTAACCAAGTTTGCCCATTGCCACTTTTCAATGTTGATATTTTCAGGCTCTAAATTTAAAACATCGTAAACACCATAAATGCTATTCAATATAGTTTTAATTTGTGTTTTTACAATGTTTTTTCCTAATTTATTTGAGAGTTGTTTTTTGTACTCATTCAATTTTGCTTGAACTGTTGTTTGAACAGTTGTTAAATCTGAATCTTGATATAAGAGTAATTTTGCTTTTATTGTGAAATCTATTTGCTCAGGAGACTGAATTTGCACATAATCAGTTAAAGGTCTTATTCCATCTTTTTTGTAATATTCTCGTATAATTTCTAATATTTCTTCTTTTGGGTTTCCATCATCGGTTAATGGATATATGTTAACAACCCCTGGGGAGGGTGATAAAATTTCAACGTCAATAATTGATTGATGAGCAGATAATGTATGATAGCGATAAGCTCCATAACTTCCTGCATTAGAAAACTTTTCTGGTGCTTGTCTAATTCTTTCTCGTAAACTTTCAGCTTCCTCATCATCTGCTCCACCCGCTGAAATAGTTGTGTTTTCAACATCACTTATATATCCCAATGGAGTGATTAAATTATTGATTGAGCCAATAATATAATTATTAGCAGCAGATCCCGGAGTCTCACAAGATGCCTCAGCAGAAACCTCTAACTGTCCTGATTTCAAGATTACAGTTTGAGTTGTTTGAAAAATAAACAAGCCATCTTTAGTTTCAACTTCAGTTCCACTTTCAATTACAAAATCAAAATCCAAAGGCTCATCAACCTTAAACTTTAAAACTGTAACTGAGCAATTAGCAAGAAGTTTCTTTACCCCTAAAGGCTCGCCAATGTGTTCAAGAATATCAAGAGGAGCATAGCTCAATAAATTCTGCTTTGCCGTTTCTTGAATTTTCATTCTTAAAATGGTTTCTCTATATGCTCCGACATCGACCATCAGCCTTTCGATTTGTGCAGGCTGAAGAACTTTGCCTGATTTCTTTTCATAAAGCTCAACCCATTCTTTTGTAATGAGTTCGGGGTCTCTATCAATAAAATTCGGTTCAGGTAATTGTGTCATAACTCTACCTCTGCAACTCCTGTTGCGCTTGATTCTTTCAAAGTCCATTCAACTTTGACTACAATATTTGATTCGTCAATCTCGACATTTATCGACTTAACTTTTATCCTCGTTTCCCAAAGGCTTATTGCATCAGTTGCCTCTCGGATAATATTTGGCACAGCCTCATTCACAGGGTAATCAACATATTTATACAAGTCAGAGCCAAACGTAGGTCTATGAGGAACTGAGCCTTTTCTAGTTGTAAGAATTACTGCGATGCATTGGTTAATATCGTCAACACCCTCAGCAACGCCACCGATTCCGTTTAATTTATACTGCCAATCAACGTATGTAATCTCGTTTAAATTCGTCATTACATAGCCTCCTTTGGTGCTGATGTCGGACTTCCCTGATTTCCTGTGTGGGTATGTCCGTTGTAAATATCCCTCATCGCTTGCATTGATGAAGTTTTATCAGTAATGTCAGCATCAGACTTTATGCCTTTTGTGTTTGTAAAAGTTCCCTCGTGCTGAATATCCCCAACAAAACGAATATTCTTAAA
>JAFVUY010000171.1 GCA_017502465.1 Bacilli bacterium
AAACAAAAAATACAAACAAGAATTATTAAGTTATCTAACTACAAAACCAACTGATTGTAATGGTGATTGTGAGAATTGTCCTTATTCTCAAGATGAATGACAGGAGGGAAACTATATGAGTACAAATATATCAAAACAAAAACGTGAAGATTTACTCGCAAAAATAAAAGAGATACGCACCTTTATTTCTGCTGCACCGAAGGATGAAAATACAGGTAATCTTTTGTCGTACCTTTCTGAGCTTGAAAAAGACGTTAACGGAAAAAAATACGGCCTTGTGTTTGAAGAACACCGTGAAGAAATTGATGAAGTACTTGACACTCATACGCCTGTTCTCACAGAAGATGAAGACCTTTTTATTGATAATGGCGGTCAGATGAATTTTCTTATTGAGGGCGACAATCTCGCTTCATTAAAATTGCTTGAAAAGACTCATAGAGGAAAAATTGACCTTATCTATATAGATCCTCCATACAATCGCGGAATTAACGATTTTAGATACGACGACTGCTTTATTACAAAATCTGATGGATATATTCACTCGAAATGGATTTCTTTTATATCTGAAAGATTAAAAATCGCAAAAAATTTGTTATCAAATTCAGGTGTTATTTTTATAAGCATTGACGATAATGAACAAGCAAACTTAAAGTTGCTTTGTGATTCTATATTTAATGAAAACAATTTTGCTGGAATGATTCCTTGGAGAAAAAGAACCGCAAAAACAGATGTACCTTTTGGTATCTCGCAAGATTATGAGTGGATATTAATTTATGCAAAGTCAGAAAAATTCAACGCCTTTACACAAAGAGAAAATAAACGAAAATATTATAAAACTGATGATATTCCTAACAGGGAATGGCGTATTCACGATTTAACAAAACAAACAACTGCTGAAGAACGTCCTAATAGCTACTTTACCATTATCAATCCACGAAATGGAGAGGAATTTCCAGCAAACCCAAACAGAACATGGGCAATAACAAGCGACACATTGAATCATTATCTATCAGAAAACAAAATAGTTTTTCCAGGAGATTATGAGTTTCTAAAGATTTCAAAACCACAATTAAGGTATTTTAAGGACGAAGACGAAGAAAAAGCTCTAAAAAAGACGGGAAATATAGCTGGTATATCTGCAACAACAACACAATTACCATCTGAAGTCGGAATGACTAAAGAAGGAACTTCTGATTTAGGAGCACTTTTTTCAGAAAAGGTATTTCCGTATCCGAAACCAGTAGAGTTGATTAAATATTTGATTAAAATTGGAACAGTAAATAAGGAAAATGCATTAGTGTTAGATTTCTTTGCTGGTAGCGGAACAACGGCTCAATCCTTAATGAGATTTAATGCTGAAAATAAAGGTAGTAATCGCAAATTCATTCTTTGTACCAATAACGAAAATAATATCTGTCGTGATGTTACTTATGAACGCATAAAGCGTATTATTGACAAAGAAGGATATGAAGCAAGTCTTAAATACTACAAAGTGGATTATATCCCCGTTAGTGAGCGTATGTATTATGAATATGCTGACGAGCTTCTTTATCATATCAGAGAACTTGTTGAACTTGAAAACGGCGTTAATTTCACTAACAATGCAGAAATAGCCATTGTTCTTACCGAAGAAGAACTTGAAGATTTCATCTCGAATATTGATGATTTCTCAAAGTGCAAAAAACTCTATATGGGACACGACCTCTTACCTACTGAAGAACAGGAACAGGCTATATCTTCGCACGAAATAGAGGTCAATATAATTCCCGATTATTATTACAGAGATTTACAGGAGGGCTGATTATGACATTAAAAGATTTTCAGCTTACAGCGGTTAAATCGTTATTTGAAGCTATGGACAAGCCTGCCCGTGACATCATTCTCAAAAGTCCTACGGGTAGCGGCAAAACCATAATTCTTACATACTTTATGCATCAATATATTCAGTCGTTTTCAAAAACTGTTTTCGTATGGCTTACACCTGGTAAAGGTAACCTTGAAGAACAGAGTAAAGCGAAAATGGACAAGTATATCCACGCTTCGCAAACAAAACTGCTTTCGGATGTTATGACTGCAGGTTTTGAAGAAAATGACAGTTGCTTTATTAACTGGGAAAAACTCACA
>JAFVUY010000172.1 GCA_017502465.1 Bacilli bacterium
AACTGAAAGCTTCACTAGGAGAATCAGGGATTTCCCAAATTGGATTATAATGAGCAGTATTGTTATCTGGGTCTAATGGTCTAAAAGGAATTACTCTACTAAACTTTGAACGGAAACCAGCTGTTGCAGCCCAGTTTTCTCCTTTTGGGTCAAAACAAACAATGGAACCACGTCCAGAAACAACTTTCTTTTCTTTAATTTTGAAAAATAGGATTTTTCGTTTAATCCATGTGTAAATAGGAACACCATAGCTAAGTAGTGTTGAAATAATACTAGAAACACCTTTTCCCGCCCTTGTTGGAGCAATTAAAAGAGTATTTGTTCTTCCCGAATGACAAATTAGTGGAGCAGTTTTTTTGCAGTGCAAAGTTAAAGATGCTTTTTCAGCATCAATTTTGTAATTAACTTTTGCATTTTCTAGTTCGCCACAAATAACTCCATGCTTTTGTAAAAGTCCATATTTCTTTAAATCTTTCTTTGTTGCATATCTTGCAGTTCCGTGAATATGTTGGTTTTTCTGATGACTATTTACCAGAATAGAAGTAATGATAAACAATAAAATTGCCAACACTAAAGAAATAAAAGTTGGAGGAATAGCCTGAAAGAAATAGAAAGAATATGTTTCATTAAAGGCAAACTTAATCATTCCAATAAGGAAAATTAGAGGATTATAGAAACGATATCCTTTTGATGTAACAAAAATAGGATCTCCAATGACATTAGGGTCATAATTCATCAGAGGTGCAAATTTTTGAGTAGTAATTATTAAGCCTACAAAAACAAGGCAGATTGGAACCAGCCAATTTAATATAGCTAGCCAATAGATTTTATTAGAGTTATCTGGATCAACTCTTGAAAATTCTTCTTTTTCTCTTAACAAATCAAAGTCCTTTGGGCAGACATTGTTTTGTTTAATTAAACAATAATGAAATATAAAAAAAATGTCAATATTGTTAAACATACATATTAAAATATTTATTGTAAAATATGAAAAAGTCATTGACAAAACCAAAAAGCAGACATATATTTATATTAGATGAAGAACAAAACGCCTTTATTGGAGGTTTTTTATGGATAACGATAAGCGATTTGAAAAATTTGATTTTAGTAATAAGCAAAAAGGAAGAGGCGGAGCTAGACCTGGTTCTGGAAGAAAAGCAACAGGCAGAAAAACAAAATGTTTAACAATAACACTTACAGAAGAGCAAGCAGAGGTTTTGCAAGAAAAAGCAAAATATGCTCACCTTACTGTAAGTCAATTTATAGTAAAGGAATTAAATCTTCCGTACAAAACAGAAGAGAAAAAGGCTTTTACATATGACTTTTCTTCTTTTGATGATTTACTGGCTGCAGAAAGTTCCACTCCAGAATATAACGGTAAGAACTAGGAGGGTTATATGGGATTGTTTTCGTGGTTATTTAATGCTGTAGGAAAACTTGTAAAGTCTTTGTTTGGAATTATCCTTTGCATTATTGTTTTCATTTTGATTTTTAGAGGCTTCTCAAAATTTGGAGAGTCCAAAAAACTAGATAAATCAAAAGGACAAGGTTATTACGAATATTCTGTAAAAGATTTATCTTCAAATCAAAAATTCATAGTTACATTCTTGAACGATATAGACTGTACTGTGGATAAAATAGAATATTCATATCATTTTACAAAATATCTTTATTCTATAAAAACAGGGATATTAGGATTTGAGACAGTTTTAGAGGATAAAAATAATGGCGAAGAAAAGATTTTTAGAATT
>JAFVUY010000173.1 GCA_017502465.1 Bacilli bacterium
TGGTGGGGTAGCTCAGTCGGTAGAGCAAAGGACTGAAAATCCTTGTGTCCCCGGTTCGATCCCGGGCCTCGCCACCATTTTTTTTGCCTTTTTAACGGATGTAAGTTGTTGATAATCAACGAACATCCGTTTTTGTTTTATGATGACATCATCGAGATAGAAATTTCCGTAACAGGGCAGAAAAACACCTGTTTTTTCATGAATAGCCTAACGATAAGCTAACAACTAATTTACACCATTTTTGCTAAAAGTCAAGCCCAGCTCCACCGTCTTCGCTACCCCACCACTCATTGATTATTAAGCAATTATGAATATCTATTATTGGCATATCATACCGCAACAACGGGTATGATATGCAGCATAAGACGATGAAATAAACTGATTTTGAAGCCCCCGCCCTGCTGTTTTGAGCTCAAAACCACTCCAAAACCAAGGGACATGAATTAAAAAACACCTAAATTCATGTCCCTATCTCATGTCGGGGAACGCAACAACGGTTCCCCGACATGACTAATTATTTCTTTTTTTACCAAAACATTCAGAACCTTTTAACCATAGATATCTATCTGTAGCACGTAAATCATCTTCAAGGTTATATTTTTTTTGAAATAATTTAATTGCATTAACGAAATTACTATAACTTTTCATGAAATGATTATGTAACTTTTGCAAACTGCTTATAGAGTCGTTCTCCAAAAAATTATCTTTTTTTTGCCAATACCATAACATCTGTTCCACATAGGAATCATATATTGGATATACATTCGGATGATGATGTGCGCAATATTTAGATGCGAATGAATAAATTCCTGGATACTTTTTCCCTGAAGAAGAAATGGTTTGTTTTCTATTATTATTGAGATCATCAACTATTCTTAAATCATGTTGAGCCAATCTATTATCAAAATCTTTCATGCTCAAAATAATATCTGCAACATTGGCTGTTCCATATATGTTAGTACTATAGAAGTCATTCAATGCAGCTACTTTTATATACACTCTTTCTGCAGTATCATTATTTCTCCAATCATTTGATTGAAATAAAATCTTTAAACCTTCTTCTTGAATTCTATAATGCCTCATTTCTGATAAATAATTATAATAATCATTCACTCTTTTTAATGCTTCTTTAGGCAATTCTTCAAGCTTTTTTGCAGTTTCAATATCCATTTTAATCCTGAATAATTTTATCTTATATATTTAGGGAACACTTTTCTAAACGCCTCAGCTTTTTCACAATACCATAAAAAATTATTTGTTGCATTATCCAAATCAGTAAAATCACCATCATGTTTAATTGCTATGCGAGATGCTTTACTTTCAGGTAATTCCTGCCAATCAAGTTTAAATCCAAGTTCATTTTCTATAGCTTCGCGTTGAGCATAAAAATGCTGAAATAAATCCTTATTATCAGGAATATAAACCTCTGCACCTAAAGTTTTAGGTTCTTTTTTGGCAGTAAGACTGATGTGATAAAAAGCTGATCCCAGCGGCAAGTTAAACCAATGTTGCGGTCGAGCTTTTCTGCGATTAAACAATCTGGAGAATTTTTCTCTTTGCATCGCATAATCCATAAATTTATTCCACCAATCTAATTGTTTTTTCTTCGTATCAGTCAAAATACCATAATCTATGGTTGTGCGAGTAGTTTTTAACCAATCATTGGGGGATTCAAGAATTGTAAATTTAGGTGCAGGCACGGAATCTCCGATTTTAAACACTTCAATTTTCACCAGAAAAGCATCAATATTATCGGATGTATTTTCATTTAGCCATTGAATTGCTGCACGATGTTCATCGCGTGCATTTTCCACAATCCAAATAAGTACTGATGCGTTTTGTCCAGCAGCATAGGTAATTAATTTACCTAAATGATCATGATCTGTTTTGCCATACTGATTTTCTATGATTATTTTTCGTGTACCACCATCCTCCTGAGCTAAAATATCTGCACTAAAATCACCCACGCCTGCTTCAGTTTCCTCGCATAACATACTTAAATGCAATTCATCATTAAGTAATTTTAGATTTTCAGGCAATGCAAGCCAAGCAGAAAATTCAGGCTCTAATGGCCATATTTTGCGAATATCAACCTTTTTCAGTGTCCCAAGATTTATTTCCATAATCAACTCCTTTATTGGCTCCTACAAAATATTTTATTTACTAAGATAAGATATACTACATAAGAAATAAAGCAAATATTTTTTGAAATTTTCACAAAAAATTATATATAATTCTTACTTGAAAGCAATCAATATAAGAATCAAGAAATTTTAAAAGTTTTTATAAAAATAAATATGCAGACA
>JAFVUY010000174.1 GCA_017502465.1 Bacilli bacterium
GATATTTACGGTAAAGGATTTAGCAAAAATAACTTATACCGTAATTTGCAGTTTTATAGATTGTTTCCTCAGATTTTCCCGACAGTGATGGGAAAATCTGAATTGTTGACCTGGTCTCATTATGATATTTTATTCACAGTTAGTGATGATGAAGCTCGTAATTGGTATGCTCATGAGGCATTTGCGGAAAGTTGGAGCGTCAGAACACTGCGACGTAATATTGCATCTCAATATTATTTCAGGTTGTTGCAATCTCAAAATAAACAGACTGTTATTGATGAGATGAAGGATAAAACAGCAGAGTTTCAAAAGGATAAATTGGAGTTTATTAAAAATCCTGTCGTGGCGGAGTTTTTAGAATTGGCGCCTAATTTTGAATTTAACGAAACAAAGTTGGAGTCAAGTATCATTACTCATTTACAGAACTTCATGATGGAAATTGGAAAAGGCTTTGCTTTTGTAGCTCGTCAACAGCATATTCATACAGATATGGGCGATTATTTCATAGACCTCGTCTTTTACAATTATATCCTAAAATGTTTTATGCTTGTTGATTTGAAAACATCACAGATTTCTCATCAAGATGTCGGACAAATGGATATGTATGTAAGAATGTATGACAAGCTTAAAAGAACAGAAGGCGATAATCCAACAATAGGATTGATTTTATGTTCTCAAACGAGTGAAGATATGGCTCGTTATTCAATTCTTAATGAGAACAAGCAGATTTTCCAAGCGAAATATTTAACATTTCTTCCTACAGAAAATGAATTAAAAAGAGAAATTGAACGACAAAAAACATTATTTTTGTTGCAACAAGAAAAATGATAATAATTAAATTAACAATAACATTATCTTTGCAAAAGATTTTTAACAAAATATAAATTAAGAAACAGAAAGTGATTTAAACTGACATAGAAATATTTTATAGCGATTGAAGCTATTCTTGAACTCAAATTTCCACATCAGCCTTCGGGCATCCCATCAAGAATAAGTTTCCAAGTCGTCGTATATTCTACGGCGTGGATAACTTGTTAGATGGGAGGGCGTGGAAACCCTGAGTTCAAGCAAGGATTATTTCCACGTCGTTTTTTTATACTTAAAAATATGGCTGTGTTGAACTTACATATCGGACGACTTATCAAGACCGTTTTTGAGCGAAGCGGCATGACGGTATCTGAGTTTGCACGGCAGCTTAACTGCGAGAGAACCAATATTTACACAATCTTCAAAAGAAGAACCATCGACGTGGAATTGTTGATTAATATCTCAAAAATATTGAACTACAATTTCTTTGAAGATATATTGAAAAAAACAAACCTTAACATAAAAACCACTCACGACATAAATATAAGATTGCAAGATTGCCCTGAAGAGAAGATAAAGGTTCTTAAAGATTTTTTAGAGAAGATGAAACAGATGTGAATAATTCTCACGAAAGTGTGAGTTATAGTTACGGGAGGAAAACACCTTTATATTTGTAATTTCCCGTACTTTGCCCTACTAACAAAACAAGAGAAATTATAATTATGAAGAAGTATTTTACATTATTGTTTTTGATGACTATCAGTTCGTTTGTGTTTGGACAAAGTATAACTTGGCTTGAAGCTGATGACCAAATCCAAGATGATAACGTTTTTTTGGAAAGAATGACAACTTTTGCACCTTATTATGGAAAACTTAATGTTGAAGATGCTCTATATAGCTGTGCAAAAAAGAAATATTCTAATATTAGCATCACAATAAGGAACGTTAGTTACAAAGATAATTTAGATGGTCGATTTATGGTAATGGGCGACATCGTTTCCGTGGATAAAACGTATAATTTCGTGCACAGGGTAGATGTTTATTTAAACAAAGCCTTCGATAAAGCTTTAATGAATATAAGAGAAGGTTCGAGGTTCTCTATAGATCAGGTTACTGTTAACGGTGGTGATATTATATCTAAAATAAACAAAGAGACCTTGAAAGACAATACCATAGATATTTTGTTGGATAAAGGTTATAAGGTAGTGGCGAAAGAATATCTTGAAAGATTGTATCAAGAGCAGCAAACACAACAAAGCGGTATCTATAATGAGAACACTGTTGTTCAGGAAAACAATCTCTCAGCTGTCGGTTATTTCCTAAACATAAAGATTACAGACGAGTCTTTGAGAGTTCAGGTTATCAATGTCAGTACAGGAGAATATGAAGGTAATGCGACAATAACATTCTAAAATATAAAGTCATGAAGAAAATTAAATATATGATATTGTTCTTCTTGCTTGCAAATGTATTTAATTTGTCGGCTCAAGAAGATTATAACAAGGCGCAACAGAAACCTAATCAGAAGGAAACAATTCTTGCAAAGGATGTCAAGACAAGCAGGGGTTATAATTCTTATCAATCTGCATACAAAGTCGCATTACGTGAAGCTCAGAAAACGTATGCTGGTAAGACTATAGCAATAAGAGATTTATCAAAAGGAGACATCAAGATAAGCGGAGATGGTTCTGTCCTTAATTATTACAATTATACGATCGTAGAATTGCCAGATGCTTTATATTCTGCACTTTACGATGCCATACAAAAGGCAACAGCAACAATTGAAGAAGAAAGTCGTTTTGCAATTGAGAAAGTTGTCATCACAGATCAGCAGTCTGACAAGGAAAACGTAAAAAGTCAGATAACTAATTTACTTTTAAATAAAGGTCATAAGGTCGTTGCGAAAGAATATTTGGAGAAACTATATACTGAGCAACAAGGACAGCAGAATGGTATTTATAACGAAAAGACTACTATAGAAAGTAATAATTTCACAGCGACGGGATATTATCTTAGAGCGAGAATCACAGAAGAATATGTGCTGATAGAAGTTGTCAACGTCAGTACAGGAGAATTTGAAGGCAACGTAAGTGTTGAGTTGTAAAATTATATAGCAATAGATAAATGAAGTCAAACATAGAGGTAAAGTTAACCTATGCTCAAAAATGTATTCTTGAAAAGATAAATCAGAAAAAAGACAATTCAAGTTTTCAAGATTATTGGACAGAGTACGAAGAATATTATAATGATTATAATGATTGTCATGGAGACTATTATGATTCTGAATAATGTGAATTTTGATTTCTTAAAATTGCTGGGTATTTTAGGTACCATAATGTTGGTAGTTATTACCCCAATATTGATTTATAGAATATATCGTCCAAAGATTGTAATATCAAAAAAATGTACGATAACTAAAAAAGGCTATCTTAGATTTAAAATACAGAATCTATGCAAATATAAGGAAGTCTTTGATGTTACAATATATGTGACGTATGTGTCAAAAAATATTACTAATCGTTATAATATACAGCCTGTTTGCATTCCTTGTCTATATGTTAAATCATCTACGCAAAAAGATAAAGTATACAATTACGAAAGAATAATTACCATACAACAACCACCCAAAAGTTCAGAAAACAATGAATATAGCGTTTATGATTTTTTTAAAAACAATGTTAGTACTAAAGAACTGAGTCCATGTGTTGAAATTACGATTATAGTGTATGATAAATATACATCAATAAAACATTCATATTCAAGATTATATTATTATGATAGTGTTGTTGAGAATGGTGTATTCTATGATAATGAATTAGAACCTAGAGAGATTCCATCCAATCAAGATTAATAACCATGGTTGTAATAATCAAACCATCATACGCCTGTAATTTACGTTGTAAGTATTGTTATCTGTCAAATGAAACCAAGACAGAAGTGGATTCTTTTGATATTGAGTTTGCCAAGCATA
>JAFVUY010000175.1 GCA_017502465.1 Bacilli bacterium
CCCTGTTCTATTTCTTTTGTGAACATAAATTGCCGTAAATTGGCCATGAAAGTCTGCCGTGGGTACATTAAAGGGAACAAATTCAATCTTTTCTACATTCAAATTTGTGAGTATCAGATAAAAAAATACTTTTGTGCAGATTTGGAATCGAATTCCAAATCTGCACGACATTCCTCCGTCATCTATGCAGGAGTAGAACAATTAGACACTCCGCACGACGGCATCATCAACTATCGGAACTTTCATATATAAGCAATGCCTTGGGGATTGGGCGAGAAGATTGCAAGGATTCCCCTATTTATTTTCTTTTGTGACCAACCCGTTGGCAGAAGTCAACGGGTTAAAAGATATTGCAGATTGAGGCCATTTTACCGAAGAAAATAATGCAAAATTACCGATTCCCGGATTTCAGATGATCTATTTTATCTATTTACTAACATTTCTGGAGATGGCATTTACATTGTTCCAATAGGATGTTGAAATCATTAGAAGCTCATTCTATATATAAAAGCATTTTAGAGGACCTTGACCTTTAGTTGAGACTTAAATCATTCTTTTCTTGTTATGCAATCCATTTCTGCTTGATGGATTCTTGCCTCTCGCTCATCCTTTTCTAAATCTTGAGCATTATTAGTGATGCATTAATTCACATCACTAATCATATGGATCTAATTCTAAACCCATTTAGGCCTTGGCTTTTCTTCAATTATATATTGTCCTTCTAAATGACTAAATATTTTTTCTGTAGTTGAAAGTTGCACATTATCGTTAACCTCACTAATTGACAACCCTAACGAAGTGGATAATATTGGACACAATGAAACAAATGAGTTTATTTCATCTATAGTCATACCTTCCCATATTTTCTTACTAACATGTTTAACATCAGAGAATGTTAAGATCTCTCGTCTTAACTGTTCGTAAGTTGATCCACCTCCAGAATATATAATTGTTCTGTTTTTAAGAGCATCATTTAGCTTATTCATTGGAAATCCTGTCTTTTCAAAATTCTTACGAAGTTTTTTTACAAGACTATCACAAGCATTAACCAAATTGCCATAATATTGTTGGACAGCATTTTGAAACTTGTGTCGTTCGATTGTATTTAAATCAATATTTGTATCGAACTTATCTTGTAAATTTGGTAATGCAGTTTCTGCTATGTAATTAATACCAAAAGGAATTGATGAATAATCATATATTTTGGGCTTTTCTTCTTCAATAGTGAAAAATGTAATATCAGTAGTACCTCCACCTATATCTACCATCAAGCTCATGCCACTTTCTATTTTTTTCTGATTTGTAAGTGATTTTAATCCAGCATACGCCTCAGGGAATACAAGTAAACCATACTCTGTTTTCTTCTCATCAGAATAAGGTATAAATGTGGTTACCTTTTCCAATTCTTGAATAGGAGTTGAAAGAAATCTTTCCAAATCATTCTGAAAGACTTCTTCTACAAGATGATATGCAGTAAGCAATAGAGATACAGCCTTACGCTTCTTTATTTCGAAGTTGTCTGACCCAGTTGGTATTCCCATCTGAATAGCAAAATTTTGACCAAATTTATCTTCCAAATGAAAGATTATGTAGCTTAAATACCACACGGATAGATAACTGGACGAAAGCTTGCAGTTCCATTTATAATCCGAGAATGTACTTTGCTTAAAGTACCTGTAAATCATTCTATGATTTGTTTGAGAAGTATTCTGCCAGCGATACCATTCTTTTATTTCGTTTTGGTACGCTTTTTCCATTTCAGTTGTAAGACGTTCTACTTTCTTTTCTTGGGCAGCTAACTTTTGCTTCCACAATGTAATTTGAGTTTCGTATGACTTCTTTGCTTTTTCTAAGTTTTGAGTGAAACGGATTAATTCCAGCTCATCTTTTGGTGGCTGTGCAGAAAATATAGATGGTACAGGAGGTTCTGGAATCAAATCATCAACTTTAATTTCATGACGTTTGGGATACTCTGGCATTCCTCCTATAAAAAACTTTTTACCATATTTAGCATTGTTCTTGTCTACAAAACCATAGCTAAGAGTGTTGTCCTTGTTAATTTGGACAATGGATGGTAAAATGACATTCTTATTGCCATCCATATCATTAAACGCGAAGAATGAGTATATAGGGTTTCTTGCATCAGACTTATTTTCTACACATATCTTTGTCTGATGAGTACCAAAATCTAGTCCAATTGTAATTCTTTCCATCTTATTTTACGTTTATATAGTTAATAGAAAGAAGGTTAGTTCTCACTTCAAGTTCATGATCCTTCGATACTCTTTCAATTTCATCCTCCATCTCTCTTTCCAAATTACGCAAATTTGAAAAATGAAGTCTTAAGGCACCTTCTGCATTTCTAATTTCCTTTTCGTTATTTATTGCTCTTGCAATATCCAAACGATCTTCTGCATTCTTGATAAAGACTTTCATACTATCTATACGATATTTGTAATAAGCTTGAGTCTGTTGCGTAATCATCAACGTTGAGTTGTCTGCTTGCAATTTAAGCTCATCTGTATATTGAGTTCTAAAATCGTCAACAGCTTCAGCCAAATCAAATTGCATGTTGGTTATAACATCAGAATCTATCTCTTCAAATTCATCATTACGTTGATATGAACCTTTAATCTGAGCTTTACCATAGAACTTTGAAGTTAATTCTGGATTATCTATAATTCTACACTCCTTGACATCGTATAGAAAAGGGTGAAGCGTATTTGTTATTTTTTTAGTTCCAAATATAACTTTAGAAGTTTCGACCTGATATATTGACAGGAAATAGAGTCCTTTGCTTATATCAACACCTAAGTCTTCTTTTTTTACATCAAACCTGAAAGTTTTTTCGTTTTCATTTCTTTGTTTCGCAAAATATATAAGTGCTGCTTGTATTATAGGATTATACAAATTAATAAATGTCAAATCCCGGTACTTATATGCAACTTCTTGGTTAAATGTTAATCGAACACTTGTGACATCTCTTAATGAATTTATAAATTGCTTGAACACTGATTGACTTTCTTCGCTTGCCGGCATATGATTCATTAAGAATGAGCTTAAAACTTTTGGATTGCTCTTAGGGATTTCTAATGAATAAATATCATCCCCAAAAGGCTCTAACTGACAAGTTGTAAGATGTTCTTTTATAAGCATTTGTAGATAGTTTTTCAATTCCAACTCTGTTACATATGCATTATTGTCGAGAATTCTGCTAATCTCGTTTCTGAAATATGCATCATTGGTCAAAGCATTTGTAAGTCCTTCTTCAATTTTCTTAATGTTTTCTTTTTCATTGATAAAGGCCTGTGCTATTTCATCAATTTTTTTCTGACGTTCCTCTCTACTCAAATTTTTGCAGAAAAATTCTTTCTCCATTTTAGAGTATAGCTGTTGTAAACTTATAACCTGCTTGGTACCATTTTTTTCAACCTCTGCATCCAAAATAGCTTCCATGTCACCGATAGATTCATGGAAAATGCCTATTCTATTAAGTAGTCTTATATAAATGTCCTCCTGAATGGAATCCTTAACAATCATATTGTATATGTGAACGATGGGGGATTCCTGTCCAAATCTGTCAATACGTCCTATTCGCTGTTCAACGACCATTGGATTCCATGGTAAATCATAGTTGACCATAGAATTGCAGAATTGCATATCAAGACCTTCACTACCCACTTCTGAAGAAAGCATAATCTGGACTTGTGGGTTGTTTCTAAATTCATCTAATACTAATTGTCTTTCCTCAATGTCACCATGAATCATTACACTATTATAACCCGCAGCTTTAAGTCTTATTGCAAGGTAATATAGTGTCTTTTTAAATAAAGCAAAGACGATTAGTTTTTTAGGTCCATTCTTGAAGACGGTATCTATCACCCTTAGCAATTCGTTAAATTTTGCATCAGGTTTTTCTGCATATCTGTCATTTCCCCTTATTAGATCATTATAGTCATTCAAGTATGCATATACGCTACTTGCTACTTGGCGTTTTTTCTGTACCAATCCTAATGCACCTCCCAATGTCAAATGCTGTTCACCCCATGAATCTGTATATGAATTATCATCAATATAATTTTCAATAACTGAGTCAAATTCTCTTTGCTCTTCATCGTGTAAAGGTATAACACAAGGATATGGATGTCTTTCTGCTTGCGACCAATCCGTTGTAATTTCACGTTTTCTTGTTCGAGAGAATGTTTTGTTCATTTGACTCATAGACATGATGTCGTATTGAAGCTGTGAACGAAGTGTAAGAGAATCCTCTTCGGAAGACATTCTATTCATTATACGTTTGAATAAAGGAAAGTCTTTAAAGTGGTCTTTTACTAAATGTGTTTCAGTGTGTACACGATCGTTAACCTCTAATCGCAAAGTAATCTCAGAGTTCGCTAAATCTTGTGCAATAACCTTCAAATCTTTCTTCGTAGTTAGGTCGCTTAATGCTCGGATAAATGGAGCATTCTCGCGAAGACCTTGCTCGAAAATAGAATAATTTGAATATCTCTGATTATCTAAAAGATGTAACAGGTTATATAAATTTCGCTCACTAATCATAATTGGGGTAGCAGTCAAGAAAACAACTGCATCAGCTGTTTCCATTATTTTTTCTGCACCTTTATAAGTTTGAGTAGTTTCATTACGCATTTTGTGAGCTTCATCACAAAGTATGAAACTAAACTTTTTACTATTCTCTGATAAATAATTAAGAAGAGGATTTAATTCAATTTCCTTTTCCGAATCGAATTTTGAACGAATCTTGTCATAGTTAATAATAGCCCTTACAGTACCATCATGATCTTGTAACATCTTAATAAGTTCTTTGCTACTTTCCACGATAGTAAAAGTCAGGCCAAATTTATCTTTTAATTCAGCTTTCCATTTAGCTTGTAAGGATATGGGGCATATAACCAACGCATTTCGGAACTCGTTTCTTGCTTTTAATTCAAGCATTATATGTCCTGCTTCAATAGTCTTACCAAGACCAACTTCGTCTGCTACCAAAATTCGCTTATTATCAGAATTCAGGAATTTCAGTAGTGGCTTAAACTGGTAGGGTCTAAATAATGTTTTAGAGGCTTTAAGAGAAGAAATTGTACTAATATTAGAATTCTGAATTTTAAAGGTTGTATTAATTTTCGAGAATTCTATATATGAACCATAAACATTGTTTCTACAACGTTCAAACGGATCGTCCATATTGCAGTCGGCCATTAGGTTCCCTTCTAATTCATCCGTTTCTACACCATTATAGTTCACTTTATACAATTGTCTACCACCACGACCGCATGGCCCTATACCTACAATAATTCCTTTATCGTTGGTACTAATTCTTATCACTTTGTCACCTTTACTATATAATGCCATATTGCTTCAATTTAAATGTATATTCCGTAAGACTCAAGTGATTTAACAATACTATGAGGTATATTCTCACACCTTACGATTTGATTATAAAACTCTGATATACCATCAATACGATTATCTTCAGGTAAGATAAAGGCTTGATGTCTAACTATTCGACCACATTGTGGTTCTGAATAGTGAACTTCATTGATAGGGCTAGTAGGAATTTCTTTCGTATTTCTTAATTCCACAAATCTTTCATTGTCTGTTATAAGAATGGTTCCTACAATACAATCGGTAGCAATAACAAAATGATTACTCAGTTTGTATGGATTGATGCATTTAGGAATTTTATCTTCAAATTTAGTAGTTGACAATGATTCGACTGAAACTTTAGAAATTCCTGCATTATTATTTACTAGTATTAGATTGCCTTTTTCTGCGTATTGTTTTATTTGGATTTTAACTACGCCTTCAGATGAATTGCTCTTCTTATCTTCAAGCACTTGAATGCTAGAGTCTTCTTGTATAGCCAAAACAAATGGACTAAATTTACGAGAATCTTTGTCGGCTATTTCATTCTGAATTTTATCATTTGTTACTTCTTGCAATTCCTTTATTACAGTAAAATTATTCTTACTGGAAATAGATTCATCGGTGTCAATTTCAGAATCATATGAGTCTTCTTCTGGAATTTCTTTTGTTGAATCGTCTAATGCTGTTAAATTGAGTACTTCTGGATTACTGATAAACTCATTTATTTCTGACTTGATTATGCTTAAGGCTTTTGATGAGAAGATCGCCTTTTGAGCATATATATATGTCAGTAACATTGAAGATAGTTTACCAACATCGTTATTAGATTCTTGAGATGCTAATTGTGTTAGTGATGCAATCCCTTCTTCTTGAGAACAATCAGTCATCGCCAACAACTCAACAAGATGAAGTTTGCTAGATATGTTTTGAAAATATTTATTAGCATTAACGGATACGGGTATGGAAACGTCTTGATAACGCCCCGTAATAAATTTGTCAATACAAGCATAATATCTTAGCAAAAATTCATAATAATATGACTTTGGATCACCGAGCAATGCGCTTAAACAATAAGCGTAACCAATAAAAGTCAACTTGTGTTGCATATTATGTTCCTTCCTAATACGCATGTCCACAAGCAGAATAAGTTCTTGAATAAATCCTTTAGGAAGTATCTTCAAGACATTGTCTTCTGTTTTATTTATTACAAGACTTCTTGCATCATCAGCGGCAGATGAACTAACACTTGCTTGTTTGTCCGCTTCATCTTTTATTGAGAAGTTATATTTATCATTCTTAATTGTACAGACTGATGCATACAAAATATCTCCTGGGGTAAATATAGTTCGAGCATCTTCTATCCATTTTGAAGAAATCTCCTTTATAGGTATAACGCCTTCTACAGATTGGAATCTTTTGTCGATTACCGTCACAAAAATTAATCCCTTGAGTTTATCTGGCTGAGTTTGCTCTTTAACCATAATTCGAACTATGTCACCAATTTGAGGTAATGGTTTTGATACCTTCTCAAGACTTGCAGGAGTTCTAGTTATTGCATTCCACATTAAAAATTGTTCTACAGCACCATCTTGAATAACTAAACTCTTATAATTGTACATAGAGCCAAGTTTTAATGGGAGTGTCTCTAGATTATGAATGATATTGACTCCTTCCAAAGATGTAGTTTTTGATAGGAGTGATGTTATACATTGCTTATAGGGTACAATAGTAAAACCAGTCGGGTCCAATGATAAAACTCCGCTTCTGCCAGAATTGTAGTAATAATCGTTTTCAAGGTTGCAATCCAGAACAGCAGCATTCGCTGTAAGATGACATAGGTTAATCGCATTGATATTGGTTATATTTTCCCAAGTAAATATATCTTTATCGTTAAGGATACCCACCAGCGCATTGATTGCAGCATCTAATATTGTACTTTGGGTTGAATCTGCACTGAGAAAACTTAAAAACCTAAAAAATCTCGCCTTTGATTCTCGATTTTTAAGCTCATCAAACCATTTATCTGAACTGAAGATTAGTATTTTCAGACCTAAAAGAGTTAGAATTTCAATGATATTTAAGGTTCTTGTTGTGTCAATATCATTTGTTCGGATAGTAGTTCTTCTTATTTGACGAGTGTTATATTCTATAAAGTAATTCAACAAACTGATGATAAAATCAATATGATACTGACGAATTCCTTCTTCTAAACCAATTAACGCTTTAATTAAATTACATGTAGATTCAATATCTTGAATTATAAACTCTGGATATATCTTGAGGATATCCATCATTACCTCTATACGCTCATCCCGATTAATAGCTATACGTCCAGACATAAGTGCAGAGGAAACAATGTTATTTATATATTCATATTGCTCCCCTTTTTTTACAATATCTATAGCAAGTAATATACGCTGATATTTCAGGATTTGGCTTGTTGATTTTAGTATGATATCATCCTTTGTATCAGACGCAAATAAATCCAGAAATGTTGATTTTTCAACCATCCACTCCTGTAATTTTATCATAATGTGTGCCGCAACAGATAATTCCTCTATCTTATGTTTCCTAAAACAAAGGCCAACGAATTCTATATCAAGAACATTCAGGTAAGTAAATAGCCATAAATTACTATTTCCGCTATACTGACCAACCAAATCTTTTTCCAGTTTGCTCCTGTGTTTTTTTTCATCAGAAAAGTAACAATCAAAATATTGTTCTTTATTATCTATTTCATTTATTTCTGAGAATATCCGTTCTGCATTATACCATTCTTTTACACCTCTATCAAGATTGGGATTATAAAATGTAAGACTTAATTTCTTTGTTCTAGGGTCAATTCTTCTAATGTATAGTTCTAATTTGTTCCCACTATATTTTTCCTCATTAGATAGTTCTGCGTAAAAACGGTGTTTCAATCCATACGAATCACGCACCCAATGATATTCTTTGATTATATCACCATGTGTTTCATGTGCAGAATTAATATAATAGAATGTATGCACAGTGTCTTCCTCATATAAATCATCTATAAATGAATCCCTGTCTTGTACAAGTTTAGGTATACCATTTTCATCCAATCCCAAATAAACACAGTCAAGTGTCTTGCGTTGTTTTATATTTTCAAGGATTTGAACTTCAAAAGGTAATAATTTTACATAGCATGTATTGCCTGCATATAATAACTCGTAGTAGTAATATCCTTCAAGATTTACTAGTTGCTTAATTGTTGCTGTAACTTTGGTAATTGTTCGTTTTGATTCACTATATTCACTCTTGGGTGAAGATGGAGAAAAAGGTTCACCTGGAGTAAAATAACATTGATACTCTCGTACAGGTTTCTTTATCAACTTTGAATTATATATGACATCACTGATTTTGACAATCTTATCCTTAGCTGAAAAAGACATAAGTCGCCCATTAGTATTTTTTAATATAACTTCTGCATTGAGTAATTTATCTCTTATCTCAGAATCAACCGATTTGATACATTCCGCTGAATTGAAAGATTTCTTTAATAAATCAAACAAAGTTTCTGCTTCTTCGGGAAACTCTCTCTCAGGTTGTGAACTATTTATTGGAATTTCATAATATCCGAGTAATTTAACTCTAGAAAACTCCAAATTAATGTTTCTATTGTTTGTAATATTCATAGAGATGTGGCCAAGAGACCTATTAATTAGTAATTATGTGGAATATGTATTTAACATATACATACTCAGTCATCTTCTGAGAATGCACTCAACTTCATCTCGATTTCCTCAATAGTCGGAATGGTACCCTCTACCTTTTCGGGATAGAATTTTTCGAGGTCATATTCGGAGATGCCGAGGGGTTGAGTACTCGACTCCAGTGCATACTGGGCCTGTACGCGGTCTTTCTCCTTGCAGATGAGCAGTCCAATGGTAGGATTATCGCGCCCCTCCTTGCGCAGCTGGTGGTTGCAGGCCACTACATAGCCGCCCAATTGGCCGATGTCGCCAAACTCGAACTTGCCAATCTTCACCTCTATCACCACATAGCACGAGAGGTTGAGGTTATAGAACAGCAGGTCGATGAAGTTTTCTGTTTCTCCCACCTGCAGGCGGTATTCCTTTCCTACATACGCAAAGCCGGTGCCCAGCTCGGTGAGGAAGTGGGTGATGTTGTTGAGCAAGGCATCTTTGAGGATGCGCTCGTTGTAGGGGCGGGTAATTCCTGTGAACGCGAAGCTGTATGGGTCTTTGGTCAGTTCCTGGGCCAAGTCGCTCGTGGCTTCGGGTAGAGTATTTTTGAAGTTGGTCAAAGCCTTGCCCTGACGCTCATACAAATCGGTGCCTATAAAGTTTTGTAGCATGGAGCGGCTCCACCCGTTCTCTATGGTTTGACGGATGTAGAACAGAGCCTTGGATGGAACCTTTATGAATTTGTCTATGAGCAATTTGTGATGTCCCCAAGGCACAGCAAATATGTCGGTTCCTATTTGCTCCCCAAGTTGGGGAGTAATTACTCCACTACCCAATTGCCCCTCAAGTTGGGGAGCAATTGACAAAGCGCATTGGTACATCAGATAAAAGTTTTTCATATACAACAGGTTTGTTGGAGAAAAACTTTTTGATTCGGGCAACAGCTCTTTCAAGTCCCTGCTTAGGTTCTCCATAAACCTGCTTCCCCATCGAGCTTCTGCTTTCAGAACCACAATATCATGGCCTACAGTCCAATAGAACTGCAACATCTCCCGATTGACATGTAACGCCGCCTTTATCTGGACTGACGATAACGTATGCTTAGTTCTTGCACCCATTGCAGGTAGTCCTTGTCCAGTATGTTTATCGACTTGCTCATAAGATTTGCTCCTGTCATTAACGTATTTGCAAAGATACGCACAAGCGAGTGAGAAATATCAAGTTTTCTTGAATATTTTTCACAGCGAGC
>JAFVUY010000176.1 GCA_017502465.1 Bacilli bacterium
GAAGCAGATTTTATTGATTACCTAAATGAATATATATTTCCTATGCAAAAGTCGGTCCTTGTAAAAAATCTTGGTTGGACTGACTTTGGAGATAAGCTTCCATTAGAATATCAACATCATCAGTATTTTAATTTTTGAAATATGTAATCAATTTGACGGAGAGACAAAATTTAATTCGTATAAATAAAGGAGGATTCGGTTATGGCATTTCCAACACATATTGTTGCGGCAGCAGGTTATGTTTTTGACAAAGAAGGTAATGTTTTGCTTATTAAAACTCACAATCGTGGCTACGATGCTACAGGTGGACAGATTGAAGAAGGCGAGGACTTGGAGGCAGGTGTTTTGCGGGAAATCATGGAGGAAAGTGGTATTCAGGCTAAGGTGAAATGCCTCTGTGCCGTGTACTCTAATGTAGGTAAATATGTATACTATGATGGTGTTACTTCGGTTCCTACGAAGGTCATGTTCGATTTTATCTGTGAATATGAAAGTGGGGAGTGCCGGACCTCTGAAGAATCCAGCGAAGTTATATGGGTGCCAAAGGAAAAGGTGTTAGATTACATAAGCACCCCTGTTTTACGATACCGCTTTGAAAAGATATTAAACTTTGAGGGAAAAGTTGCTTACGCTTCCTATGTTACTAAACCAGAATTTCAGGTGTTAACAGAACGATATATTTAATTTCTGATATGAATTTGAATTTATCGCGCTCAAGGAAAAAGGAAGCGCCTAAAAAGCAGGCATTTGCTTTTTCTGGCGCTATACCGACAAAATCAAAAGTGTGAAGCACGGTAGATGTGAAGCAAACGGATTTTGGAGGTTAGCTAGAAAGATAACCTTGAATTTTCTTAAGAGTTTTGAGTACACCTAATCTTACTAGTAATGATTGATAAACGATAGTATATATTTGAGAAGGAGGAATTTGTTTGATTAAAAAGAGAATGACACAACCTCAGGATATGACATGTGGTACACCATGGAAACTAATTTTAATGTTTGCCGTTCCGCTTATTTTAGGGAATATTTTTCAAGAATTATATACTATTGTTGATACCATGGTTGTTGGTAAAAAACTCGGTGTAAATGCCTTGGCCGCTGTAGGAGCCACCGGCTGGGTTTTTATGTTCAATTCGATGCTTATACAAGGCTTTACGCAGGGATTTGGAATTCAAATTGCAAAGATGGTAGGTGAAAATGATACAGTAAAGCTAAAACGGGCGATATCAAACTCTATTATATTGTCAGCTTTATTATCAATTGTCTTATTACTGGGAATGCAATTGATAATTAATCCTGCAATGCATATTCTTAGAATTCCATTAAATATAAGGGATATTTCTGTAACTTACCTGCGTGTGATATTTGTTGGAATTCCCTTTTCGGTAGCATATAATATTTTTGCTGTTATACTTCGTTCGTTAGGAAATAGTAAAACTCCCTTAAATGCAATGGTTATCTCAACAAGCAGTAATATTGTGTTAGATATTCTTTTTGTGGTTGGATTCCAATGGGGGGTTATTGGTGCGGCTGTTGCGACCATAATTAGTCAATTGTTATCTGCTGTGTATTGTTTTGTGATATTAAATAAATGTGATATATTTAAGGCTAATTATATAGAATTCCGTTTAGATATTGCGGAAACATTAGTCATGCTAAAACTTGGAACACCTATGGCGATACAAAATATGATAATTACCATTGGTGGTGTTGTGTTGCAATCTTTTGTGGATTCATATGGTGTCATATTTATGGCGGGCTATATTGCAACAACGAAATTATATGGCATTATACAATGTGCCGGAACTGCTTATGGTTTTGCAATGGTTACATATACTGGGCAAAATTGGGGCGCAAAGAAAGTAGAAAGAATTCGTCAAGGATTAAAAAGCGGATTAGTGCTTGCAGTGGTCAGCTGCTTATTTATTGCTGTTTTGATGTTTACTTTTGGCAAACAGATACTAGGGTTATTTATTTCGGGCACTCCAGATGAAACAAAACTGGCAATGATTTATGCATATGATTTCTTGCGTATTATGAGCGCATGTCTCCCTATTTTGTACATTCTGCATATTGTTCGCTCTGTCTTACAAGGATTGGGACATACAATGATTACTATGTTGTCGGGTGTTTTTGAAATGGTAATGCGTGTTGGTGGAGCTTTTGTTTTATCAAACTTCTTTGGGGAGCGAGGACTGTTTGTTACAGAAATTTTAGCATGGCTTGCCTCGGATATCGTATTAGTAAGTGGATACTTTTTTTCTATGAAAAAAATAAATGAAAAATCATAAACTTGGGATTTTAAAAGTCAGAGATAACTTTCAGTTTTGCGGAGAGATTGAAAGCACTCAAAGATTTGAATTTGTAGGTATGTGTGTTATGGATGTAATTACTCATTATGATTTATTAGTGGATGAAAATAACGACCCTTTTCGTGACCCGCCTCCACTACAAGAATATATGAATGGATGGGATGGAGAACTATTTTTAGAATCATTAGAACTTTCCAATAATAAAAATGTTCTTGAAATTGGTATAGGAACAGGAAGAATTGCTGTAAAGGTTGCTCCATACTGTATGAAATTAACAGGAATAGATATTTCGCCCAAGACCATAGAACGAGCAAGAGAAAACCTAAAAGATTATTCTAACATTTGCTTTGTTTGTGGTGATTTTAACGAATACGGTTTTGTTGAAACCTTTGATGTAATTTACTCATCGCTTACAATGATGCATTTTAAGGATAAAAAACAAGTCATATTAAAAGTTGCCGCATTGTTAAATGATGGTGGTATTTTTTGTTTATCTATTGACAAAAATCAAAGCGAGTACATTGATATGGGAACTCGCAAAGTTAAAATATACCCTGATACACCTGACAACATTATTTCTCTTATAGATGCATCGTCTATGAATGTTGCAAATGTTTTTGAAACAGACAATGCATATATCATTGTTAGCAACAAATAATCAAACAAATTCCAATTTGTAGAACAGTTAGATAAACTTGAATTTGACGAGGTAGATAATGAACAACTCAGAATATTTGAAATATTCCGCAACTGAACCAATGACTGAACTGCGGAGAAGATTTAACGATGGTGAAAGTATATATAAGGATGTACCTGTAGAATTATCGATTGATAATGCAAGAGCTGATGTTTTGTATGTCCAATATGTTTTTGAGAATGCATATAGTGGTTATTCCTATTATGATGAAACCTTATTTAGAACAGCCTTTATTTCAGTGCTAGATGAATTGGAATCTTTGGAGCGAATCACCCCAAATGAATTGATTGATTTGATGTGTAAGCATCTATGTTTTATTTCAGATGGGCATTTATCTTTGTCAACGCAAGATTACAGAAAAGGTTTTTACAAAAAAACGCAAACCTATGTAACCGACTTGATTCTCAGCGAAATAGATGGTTGCTATTTTGATTTGCATACTGACAAGCCAGTTTCTTTTGATAACACTCTGCGTGTTTTTCCAACAATCACA
>JAFVUY010000177.1 GCA_017502465.1 Bacilli bacterium
AAAGCATTAGGCAAATCAACATTAGATTACGAGCTATTCGGAAAAATTACAAATAAACATTGCTGTTTTCGCTGTTCATAATTTCACCATTGGAATATGTACAGAGAAGTGTTAGCGCATAGAGTTGGTTTGTGTCGATTAGTTTACACTATTATCGTTCTTATGGTCAATGTTATAGAATTTTGCAGAGTTAATCTTTTAATACTCACGCGACTACACAAAAGTAAACAGAGAAGAAATGTCATCTTTGAAGAGTGATTTATTTGTGCAGTTTAGAGTCTTTTATAACAAAGAGTTTACAAGACAGAAAAAAGTTACAAACAAATTATTCATATCAGTATGGTGTGTAATAATCGCCAGACGAGCTGACATCGGGCAGTCGGCAAAAGGACTCGGTTGGTTGTGTGTCGATGTAGTGGTATATATAGAAGGTTATTTTTTTGTTTTATTGAAATACTGAGGATTAGGGGGGGTATTTATGTCCCGTTTTGCTTTTGAAGCTGCTCTCTATATCTTTTCTTGAAAAATATTTCTTATGATAATTTATTACTGGATGTTTCTTATTATATATTTCTTATATAACTTTCTTATATTGAAAATGTTTGATAAACGATAATAATCGTTTCATTGACAGAAAAGAAGAAATATAAATTAAAATTAAGAAAATGAAACATCCCAACTTTGTTGGGATGATATCTTTTCTTTAATAATATTTAATCTTTTATTGATATTCTTCTTTCTTCCAGTTTTCAATTTCTTCCTTTGTAATGGAGTCTATTCTACGACGTGCACTATAAAATAGTTCTCCGCACATATGTTGAGCACGTTGAAAATTTCCTATATTCTCAATAATATTGATGAGCATTAAGTAATTAGTGACATCCAGAATATAATCCCAGCGAACTATATCCTCATCACTTTGGTCTTTCACAATAGATACCAACCCCATACTCTCTAAAAGTTTTGCACTTTGGTTTATTTCGCTAGTATCCACACAACACTTTCTAGCGTGATTTGTTTTTGTTTTGCTTGTAATACACTTTGCCTCTCTCAGTGTATGTAGATTAACGATGTACAACAAGAATACTAAATCATTAGGCCATAACATGCCAAATAAGATGTTGTAAAGTTTGGTAAATCCGAGATGTGTCGGAAATCCATTTCGATCATTTTTCTTTCCCATTCCTAAAACAGCTTTTATAGTTAAACATAATTTTGTAAGATTATCACCGACTTACGAGTGTAAATATAATCCGAATAAATCGCTCTAACAAGCTCTGTTTTAGATTGTTTGAAAACATTATAGGGTTTTTGAACTTTCAAAGTCTGTCAACATTGTTCCCGTGTTAATGATTGATTACGAGACTGTTGCGAGAATTTATACTATACGCTTTTGAATTGTTAATAACTTTTTGAATTTTGTTTTGAAATGCATCCGCTAGAAAACCTCAAAATTGGCAATCCGCCATTTTTTTCGAAAATTA
Organism: Bacilli bacterium; assembly: GCA_017502465.1. GTDB lineage: Bacteria > Bacillota_I > Bacilli_A > RFN20 > CAG-826 > RGIG5418. Next base: position 1,485 of record JAFVUY010000177.1, read on the forward strand.
TCACTCTCCAAACCTTTTTCCAACAACCTCCCTACTCTTAAAGTGATAATCGATTATAAATCCGGTTGGGCATAACTCCTAGCCATAAAAACAAAAAAACATGGATACAAATGCTACGATGATTCCGTTCTACAAGGAACGAGTAAAGGAAATTGAGAAGGAGATTTTGGCGATTGCAAACAATGCTCCCTATGCCGATTTATCGGAAGACAAGGCGGCATATTTGCTTACGCTCCTCAACGACCGTAAGGGATTTCTGGATGCGATGTTCGTTGTTACGCCCGAGGAGTTTGCACGTGTGAATGAGGTTAATGAGCGCTTGCGCGAGCTGTCGCACGAACTACATCACCAGGTCGCCGAGGCTCACGAGAAGGCGCAGCGAGCTTTCCTCGGTAATGAGTTCACGGTTGAGGCTACGCTCAAATTTGTTTCGACGAGTGACGGAGCGATGATTGTACGCCCGAATGACGACTATTACGGCTCGGACTTTGCGAAGATTATGCGTGTGGTGGATATGTTGAACGAG
>JAFVUY010000178.1 GCA_017502465.1 Bacilli bacterium
CGACGAAGACCCGTTCACGGGTAGCTAAGGACAAAAGCAAGCGGTGGTCCGCATTTCGCCCTTGAGGAGGGCGGCTAGTAATAGAGGGCTAATATCTGCCCGTCTATGTAAAACCACCGGATTGTCCGGTGGATAGTTATTATATAAATATAATTATTCTTTCGTGTAATTATCGAAATAACCTTGGACTAAGACAATAGGCGTTCCCTTGTCTCCGGATCCACTTGTGAGGTCACATAATGAACCAATGAGGTCGGTGATTTGTCTTGGGGTTGTGCCTTGAGAGGCCATATTACCAACGAGGTTATCTTCTTTCTTTTTAATAGCCTCTTTAATAGCTTTTTTAAGTTCTTCGCCTCTTAAATCCTTATAATCGTTATCCGCTAAGAACTTTAATTTGATTTCATTAGGTGTGCCTTTTAATCCATCTGTAAAGAATGGAGAAACAACTGGATCTGCTAATTCCCAAATTTTTCCTTGAGGATCTTTAAAAGCCCCATCTCCATAAACCATGACTTCAAAATGCTTGTTTGTTCTTTCTAAAAGTTGTCTTTGAATCTCATAAACAAGTTTGATGGAGTCTCTTGGGAACAGTTTAATTGTGTCTTCGGTTGATTTGTTTGAACCTAATAGACCATATAGTTCATTAAAGCCGCTTCCATCGATTGAGTGGGTTAAAATATCATCCAAGCCATAAACTGTATTAGCGCCTAGATTTTTAAGGATTCTTTTACTTCTGAAGCGTGTATGAATGTCACATGTTAAAACATCCTTTGTGTAATTTAAGATTGTTTTTGCTTGGTTAGCGAAGATGATTTCGACATCTGCTCCTTGGCTTTTAATTAAATCGATGTAAAAGTCGATATAGTCAACTCCTGTAAATTCGTGGACTTTTCTTCCAAAAAGTTGTCTATATTGATTTAAATCTAAAACATCTGTGTATGGATTAATTCCTTTTTCATCTAAATCATCCAAGGTTAATAAAGCATTACCAACTTCGTCGCTTGGGTAAGAAAGCATTAAGTAGATTTTCTTTACCCCCCTTGCGATACCTTTTAATAAAATTGAAAATCTATTTCTTGATAAGATTGGGAAAATAACTCCAATTTCTCCGCTTGGGAATTTTTCTTTTATATCTTTTGCAATCGCATCAATGGACGCGTAATTTCCTTGCGCTCTTGCAACAATTGATTCTGTTAAAGCGACTACGTCGCGATCATTTAATTCAAAGCCATCTGTTTTAGATGCTTCTATAACAGCGTTAACCGCAATCGTTGCTAAATCATCGCCTTGTTTAATAATTGGGCATCTAATACCACGTGAGGTTGTACCAACATTTCTTGCCATAAATTTTACTCCTTAGAAATAATATTTCTTGCAATGTATACGCCGCAGGCTCCAGCTTGTGCTAAGCCACGTGTAAGGCCTGCGCCATCTCCGCCGACATATAAACCTTTAATTTTTTTAACTTCTAATTGATTATCGATATCTGGGTGGGCGGAATAATATTTTGCTTCAACACCATATAAAAGTGTATGTTCGGTAGCGATACCTGGAGTGATTTTATCTAAAACTTTAATCATTTCAACAATAGAAGTCATTGTTTTATATGGTAAGCAAAGAGCTAAATCACCAGGAACAGCTTCTCTAAGAGTTGGTTTTGTGAAACCTTCCTTTAATCTTTTTGCGGTAGTGCGTCTACCCTTAAGGATATCTCCGAATCTTTGGACAATAACTGAACCACAGGCTAATTGATTAGCGAGAGATGAAACTTTTAAAGCGTATTCGTTTGGTTTGTTGAATGGTTCTTCAAAGTGGTGAGTAACAAGTAAAGCGAAGTTAGTGTTTTCGCTGCTATATTTAGAATCGCTATAAGAATGGCCGTTAACATTAACAACACCTTCATAGTTTTCCATAACGACATGACCACCAGGGTTGGAACAAAATGTTCTAACTGTGTTACCAACACTTGTTTTATATAAGAATTTGCCTTCGTAAAGGTGGGTGTTAATTTCTTCCATAATTAAGTTAGAGCATTCAACACGAACACCGATATCAACTTGTGTTTGGGACATTTTGACACCATATTTTTCAAAAATGTTATTTAACCATTCACTACCTTCACGGCCAACTGCTAAAACAACATTATCTGCCAAATATTGAGTGTTATCTTCTAAAACAACACCTTTAATTTCATCGTTTTCAACGATGATATCAGCGACTTTCTTTGCGAAAATCATATCGATTTTATCTTCTAGATACATGAAGATTCTAGATAAGATTTTTAAGTTTTCTTCAGTTCCTAAGTGTCTAACTTTACTACGTAAAAGTCTTGCTCCAACGCTCATTGCACGAAGTTCAATTTCCTTGACTTTAGGTGTGTGAGGATCGGTGATGACTTCGGTAGCACCAAAAGCGAGGTTGATAGAATCGACATAATTGATTAAATCAATAAGCTCGTTATTATCCATATAATCGCTTAACCAACCACCAAATTCGGTCGTGATATTGAATTTGCCATCAGAGTAAGCTCCCGCGCCACCAAAACCAGAAGTAATGGAGCAGCTTGGGTAACATTCTCTAAAGCCTTCTTTGTTTAAAGGGCATTTTTCTAATTTGTGATTTAAGACTGGACAATTTCTTGTGTGAATATCGCGTCCTTTATCTATTAACAATACTTTTTTGTTAGGAGCTTTTTTGCTGAATTCATAAGCGCAAAAATACCCGGCTGGGCCCGCTCCGACAATAATCACATCATATTTCATATATATGCCCTCCTATTTGGTCATAATTTTGTGTACCTAGAAATAGTAATTTTTCAGCACAAAACAATTTTAATACTTTTTAAGTATAAAAACATTATTTTTATTATTAAAATTAAATAAGCATATTGTTTTGAAATATTTAGAAAATCATTTAATATGTTTATAGGTAAAAAATGGAATTAACAATTACAATTATTTCAATATCAATCATCTTCCTTGGAACAGTCTTTGGTTCGATGATGGTTTTTATTTTGAAAAAGAATTTCTCTAGTCGTGTTAGCGCTCTTATCATGGGGTTCGCCTCTGGCGTGATGATTGCCGCTGGTTTTTTAGGATTACTTATTCCATCAATTGAAAGCGCTAGCGAATCTTATGGTGATTATTCTGTTTTTCCGGTTGTCATTGGTTTTTTATTAGGTGGGGTTTTATTGTTTGCTTTAGATAAGCTGATTCCTCATATTCACATCAATAACAACGAAGAAGAAGGAACAAAAACCTCTAAGATTACTAGACAACTTAAATTCTTTTTAGCGGTAACAATCCATAACATTCCCGAAGGCTTAGCGGTTGGTTTTGCATTAGGTCTTGCCTATACTTTAAAAGACATGTCTGCATTTTATGCAGCTTTATCATTATCGATAGGTATGACACTTCAAAATATTCCAGAGGGAGCAGCAATTTCTGTTCCAATGTTAAAAGAAGGAATTTCTAAACCAAAAGCCTTTTTGTATGGTTTGTTTTCAGGAATTGTTGAACCGATTTTTGCGATTGTTGGTTTATTGTTAGCGTCTTCATTGACTATGTTGCTTCCTTGGTTATTAGCCTTTTCCGCTGGGGCGATGATATATGTAACAGTTGATGAACTACTCCCGTCAATGAGAGAAAATGGACATTATCATTTTGGTATATGGGCGTTTATGATCGGCTTTGCTATTATGATGGTGCTTGAATTAGTTTTATAAAGAGAGGTTTTATATGCATAATATTAAAAAAATTACTAACGATTTATATTGGGTAGGAGCGAATGATAGACGCCTATTCATGTTCGAAGGTGTTTATAGTGTACCTAATGGTGTTTCGTACAACTCTTATCTTCTATTAGATGATAAAGTTGTTTTATTTGACACTGTTGATAAAGCTGTAGAAGAACAATTTTTCGAAAATATTGAATATGTTTTACAAGGTAGAAAAATTGACTTCATGGTCATCCATCACATGGAACCAGACCACTCCGCATCAATTGGAGAAATATTAAGAAGATATCCAGAAGTCACTGTTATTTGTAATGCCTTAACAAAGAAAATGATTTTACAATTCTTTAATATTAGTGAAAACACTAAATTTTTAGTTGTTAATGAAGGGGATGTCTTTGAAACAGGTCACCACAAGTTTACATTTGTAAACGCTCCTATGGTCCACTGGCCAGAAGTTATGGTGAGTTATGATTTAGAAGAAAAAATGTTATTCTCTGCGGATGCTTTTGGCACATTTGGAGCACTTAATGGAGCAATCTTTGCTGATGAATTAGATTTCTTTAGAGATTATGTCGATGAAGCTAGAAGATATTACACAAATATCGTTGGAAAATATGGACCTCAAGTCCAAAATATTTTAGAAAAAGCATCTAAATTAGAAATTAGGATGATTCTTCCTTTACATGGACCAATTTGGAGAGAAAAAATCAACATGTTCATCGATTTATATGACAAATGGTCAAAATATATACCTGAAGAAAAAGGTGTTTTAATTGCTTATGCCTCTGTTTATGGACACACAGAAAATGTCGCGGAAATCCTTTCTAGTAAATTACGCAATTTAGGTGTTAAAACCGTAATGTACGATACTTCAGTTATTGACAGTTCTTACATAGTAAGCGAAGCGTTTAAATATTCACATTTAGTTTTCGCTTCCACAACATATAATATGGGCATTTTCATCAAGATGGATGAAACTTTAAGGGATTTGGTTGCCCATAATATTCAAAATAGAACAATTGCCTTTATCGAAAATGGTTCATGGGCTCCAACTAGTAAATCTTTGATGAAAGGTTTGTTTAAAACTTGTAAGTCTATTAAATATATTGAAAAAGAACTCACAATTCTCTCTTCTTTGAAGCACAACCAATTAGATGATTTAGATGAAATGGCGCTTCAAATTAAAGAAAGCATGAATCTTGAAGATGCCAAAGCTGGAAACAAGGAACAAATCAACTTTGACGCAATGTACAAATTGTCATATGGTCTTTATTTAGTTGCAACTAAAGACGGAGAAAATGCGAATGGTTGTATTATTAATACCGCTCAAATGGTTACAGAATCCCCAGCGCAAATAAGCTTTACAATTAATAAAGCAAACCATACTGCGGATATGATTTTAAAAACAAAAACATTCAATCTCTATACTTTGAGTGAAAATGCTCCATTTGATGTAGTTAAACATTTTGGTTTCCAAAGCGGAAGAGATGTCAATAAGTTTAACGGTGACAATCGCTTCCTTATAGATGCTGAAGGTAATTTAAAAGATGATTACTTCCCTCCAATCTTTAATTCCTATATAAAAGGTGAAGTTAATCAAGTAATTGATTTAGGAACTCACTATATGTTTATTGGTAGCGTTAAAGAAGCTAAACTCATAAGTGATAAACCATCAATGACCTATCAATATTACTTTGATCACGTCAAGCCAAGCATTAACCTATTACCTGCAGCGACTAATCAATATGCATGTAAGATTTGTGGCTTTGTTTATGAAGGGGATGAAGTGCCAGATGATTTCATTTGTCCACTTTGTAAACACGGCAAAGATGCGTTTGTAAAAATATAATAAAATTAGCCTTCCAAACGGATGGCTAATTTTCATAAAGGATTCTACCCAATCTAATATGTGTTGCATTATGCTTAATCGCAATCAGATAATCATCACTCATACCGATAGATAAGTATGGTAGTTCAATATTTAATTCTTTTGAAATTCTCTCTTTTAGTTGTTCGATTTTCTTAAATTGTTCTTCAAGAAAATTTTCCTGACTATTTTTGACCGCCATCATCATTAATCCAACAACTTTAATATTGGAAAAACCCTGCAATTTGGTCATAAAATTATTTAAATCATCGACTTTTACACCATTTTTTGTTTCTTCGTTATTTATTGAAACTTCAACAAAACAATTGAGTGGTTTATCTAAATTATCATTTAAAATCTTCGCTAATTCAAGGGAGTCTAAAGAGTGCAAAAAATCTATTTTATTAACAACCTTTTTTGCTTTGTTTCTTTGTAGATGTCCAATAAAATGCCAAACTATTTCTTTGTGAGATTTTAAAGACTCATATTTAGTAAGAAAATCATCGACTCTATTTTCACCAAAATTATTAATACCTTTAGTTAAAAGTTGCTCCATTATTAAAGGATCAACATATTTTGTTGCGGCAATTAATGTTATGTTTTTATTTATTGTTTTTATAAAAGAATCAATGTCTTTTCTTAAAATCATAAACTAACCCACATAAGGATTGTTTGGTAAAGTTACATCTTGGGATAATGATGATTTGTTGTGTCTTAAATTACTTCCTTGGAAATAAGAAATATCGATTGCTTCAACTTCCAAATTTCTTAACCAATCCGCACAGATTTCGCGGTAATTGTATATTTGTAAACCTTCTTTTTTAAGAGAACCTTTAATGTTGAAATGAGTGAAATTATCATATTCTCTATCGTCGTTTCTATGAAGTGCCACATAGTCAATAATCGCACATGTGTAAGTTTTTGTTGTATCGATTTTTGATGGATCAAGACGATAAAAATAATTTCTGTTTAAATTCGTTTGTAATTCGCTACCTAAAACTTCTACAACATATACTTCGTTATCGAATGGGAACGCTCTATAAAGGTCTTCATAAGTAATTGTTGTATCATTTCCTAAACTGTTTCTAGCTTGGTTAACGACCGCATAATCGATATCGATATTATTTTGAGCGGCATAGCTAGCGATTGACGCTGTCATTAAATATGGGGCATTAGATTTTGACATAACACCTGAAAAATTTGCTAAAGTTTCTTTTGCTCTAGAGTCTGCCTCGGCAATATATGTGTCATAAATCGCTTGAATTTCATTATCTATAGGTGTTTCAAAATCGGCGTTTAATAAATTTGTGTAACTTTTTATTTCAACGCTTCTATCAAGATTTACCTTTAATGAAACTTTGGAAATAGCTTTTCCGTTTGAAGAACCTTGCAAAGCTGGGACTCTTCCATTGATAAGTATAGCTTCTCTTTGGTGCGAGTGGCCTCCGAAAATAACATCGACATAGTCAGCAATTTTTTTGCCACTTCCATCTGTAACAGAAGCAATATCTTCTGCACCTTCGTGAGCGCTTAAAACAACTAAGTGACAACCTTTCTCATTTCTTAATTCATTAGATAATTCTTTAACAACATTGAAAGGATCAATAAATGTTAAATGGTCTACATAAGAAGAGGTAATAGAACTAATTTGGGAATCGCCAATTAAACCGATTATGCCAACTCTTAAACCATTTTCTAAAGTTTTGATGACATATTTTTTACCTAAATTAGCATAGTCGCCGACTTCACCAGTTGAGATGCTGTAATTATATATGTTAGCGCCTAAAAATGGTGTTTTATAGCCTGTGTCAGATTCGAATTCTGAATTTCTATTAATGTAATTTACTCCCCAGTCAAATTCGTGATTGCCAATTGTCATTGCGTCGAATTCAATATCGTTTGCAATTTTTGTAAGAAATTCACCATAATTCATATTCGATTGAAGGGAACCTTGCCAATAGTCACCGCTATTGATAACGACTGTATTTTCTTCTTGCTGTCTTTGTTTCAAATAAGAGCCAACTTTTAAAATACCCATTTCATATCCATTTTGGATAACGGAGCCATGGAAATCATTGATAGCGAATAAATCGACTGTGCCTTCCATTGGAGTAAACTCAACATCAGGATATTCTTCACTTTCAATAATATTAGATTCGTCACTTTCGCTAGATGGCCATTGTTTAGTGGCACAAGAGATAAGTAGTAATGGAAGTAGTAAAGTGATAATGGTTCTTTTCTTCATAGTCTCCTCCGTTATTTAGAAATGAGTTTTAATAACTCTTCTTTCTCAAGTATTTTATATACGTCATTGATAGATTTAAATTCAATATTTTTAAGTTTGCTATACAAAAGATTTAATAGTTTATCAAAGTCATTTTCGGCGAATAAATAATTATCTTGGGTATAACCTTCAAAATGTTCTTGAAATAAAGTAATAACCGAACGTCTTATCATTTGGATTAAAGAAGGTTCTAACCAATAATAAAATGGTTTTTTAAGATCATTTTCAGCTTCTTTTAATTTTATAAAAGAATGAACACCATCCTCAGGATTGTGCCACAAATCTGCAAAGACACAATCAAAATTATTATTATTTTTGAGATAATTAAAAGCATCATCTTTAATGATTTTAATTTTAGAATTTCCCACAAAATGTTCAATTTCTGAACGGTAAATATCAATTATGTTTTGATTATTTTCGATAATTGTTATTGAATTAACATTGTCTTTTAAGCTTGCCATAAATGGAAAATATCCTAGTCCAAGACCTAAAACCAATACATTACCCTCAACGCTTTTTACAGCTTCTTTCATCGTATTAATTTCGTTAGGTGTAATACACATCCAAATAACACCATTTTCTTTTAAAGCAAGATATCTAAATGTGTTTTTAAAATAACCCACTTGAGAGATTTCTTTATAATCTTTATCTTTAATAAGAATCTCATCCAATGGTAAAAGCTGATATGGTTTATATTCGCAATATTCTAAGGAATAATTTTTATTTTTAAAAGTCTTTCCTTTAAATGATTTTATATAAGGGTTAGATAAATATTCTTTTTCATCAAGACATTTAAAATTAGAAAAATAGGTTTCGATAATGTCTATATTTTCTTCGCTATCTCTATCTATTTCAAAAGCATCTAGAAAGAGATTTAAGTAGGCGTCTTTTTCTAAATATCCTTCTTCATCTTGGAGTCTTTCCAATTCTTTTTTATTGATTAATTTTGGGGCATTAAAAGCGTACAAAAGCATATCCGCTACTGCGATATTTGTTTCTTTTGTTTCGATAATTTTCTTCAACAAATCTAAATCTTCTTTGTTTAATCTAATGTTCATGGTGATGATCAACCTTTTTTAATCTTGCTAAACCTTTGATTTGAAGGAATGTTATAAATTTCCTTAAGGCTTTGGCTCTATGAGAATATATATTTTTTTCTGCTTCGCTTAATTCCGCGTACGTTTTATTAGCGTCCAAACAATAGAAAATAGGGTCGTAACCAAAACCATTTTCGCCTTCTATTTTTTCGGTAATACTTCCTTCTACAATACCTGTAAATCTTAAAGATTTTTCTTCTATATTGACTGCGACAATTTCACATATAAATCTTGCGGATCTGTCATCTTTGTCTTGCAAATCAGAGATAATTTTTTGCATAGCAAAACTATGTCCCCCGCATTCTTTTGCAAATCTAGCAGAGTTCAACCCAGGGATATTGTTTAAGGCAACTACTTCCAAACCAGAATCATCCGCGATAATTGGCAATGATGTAAAGTTTTTATAGTGGTTTGCTTTAATTAAAGCGTTTTCATAATAATTTTGACCGTTTTCTTCAGGCTCAGTGATGTCTAAAATAACGTCTCCTAAACCATAAACGGTTATTCCATATGGAGATAGTATTTGTCTCACTTCTTGAAGCTTGTGTTTGTTGTTTGAAGCAAATAAAATTTCGTAATTCATATCCAAAATAAAAATAACATCATTTATTTTTATTTTCAATAAATAATAAAAGACCCACGGTATCCCGTAGGTCTAGTATTAGTTTAGTGATGATTATGCGAGTAATCTATCAAGTAATTGTTGTTCTGTGACTGTTAATTTGCCATCACATGCCATAACGCAAAGACCAAATGTTAATGTTGAGTATTTAACGTTGTCTGGCATGGAGTCGATACAATTATCAAATGTTGTAACGAAATCACTTGCTGAGCCATAGTTAACTGCATCGAAATATGCATCGTATGAGCAGTCATAACCTGTGACGGATTTGAAGAAGTTGTATTCTGCGTCACCAGTGCTCTTATCTGCAGAAACAAATAATTTGAAGAGGTTGACGATGAAAGCCATACGTTGATCAGCGTTCCAACCTTGGCCGCTTAAATAGCTGATAATTTCTTTACCACAATTTAAAGCGATGTTAATTCTTGAATTGTTGTCCAAATCTAAGTATTTTTGGTACATTTCTGTTAAACTAGACATTATATTATCTCCTTTGTATGTAATATTAGTTTATCTTATTTTTCTTTTAAAAGAAACAAAAAATATATAATAATGACTACTAACAAAAAAACCTAGCAAAGCTAGGTTATAATCGATTTGGAGCAGGTGACGAGAATCGAACTCGCATAGTCAGCTTGGAAGGCTGATGTTCTACCACTGAACTACACCTGCATGTCGTTGCAAGTGGTATTATACAAAATGTATCGAATAGACTCAACACATTTTTAAAAAAACTTATTTGATGATTTTTTTCAAACTTTGTTTGTCTTGGAAACCGACGGTTTTATTTACTATTTGTCCATCGACGAAATAGAAAATTGTAGGAATAGACATAATCGCATATCTTCTTGCAAGCTCAGGGAGTTCATCGACGTCAACTTTAATAATTGCAACATCATTAACTTCCTCGCTTAATTCTTCTAAGACTGGCGTTAACATTCTGCATGGTCCACACCAAGTTGCAAAAAAGTCCACTAAAACCTTTCCTGTCTCTATTGTTTGTTCGAATTCTTCAACTGATTTTATTATTTTCATTTTTTGTACCCCCTTATAATATAAAAGTCAAATATACAATCCCGTACGCTAATAAGATGTGTAAAGGATAATAAATGTAGCATCCATATTTGAATGCAATACTATTGTAACCTCTTTTACCATTGTAGAGCAAAAGAAGTGCACAAGAAATTAATGCATAATTTTGTAAACCGATATCCCAAAAAACTTTGATAGGATCCATAAATAAGCCAATTAAATATAATCCAATTGTGATGATTGATAAAAATAAAATGGAGATAGAATTAACAACGATTCTATATAAATTATTATCCTTAGTCATTTCATAATCTAAGCCAGTAAAACTAGATGTGTTGTTTAATAACCATTTAGCAATAGGGTAGGATAAATAGAACGCAACTACTAAAGCAATTGAATACCAGTGATATTGGCTTCTTAAAAAGTAAGGAAAATATTTAGCTATAGGAGCGCCGGAAAAATCTAAACCATAGAAGATAAAGGAAACAACTCCAAATGCAATTGGCAGTAAGGCGATAGCTTTAATCCATATCCGTTTATCCATAAGACACTTAACCGCGATCGCACCTAAAATAAGGTCAAAAAATATGTTTCCTTGAGCAACTCTTAACTTCATAACATATTCCATAAATATTTGTGAGATAAGAACTGCAGCAGCAATTACCCCCATGTTTAATAAATATCTTTTAAAGTTTCTTGTGTGCAATACACCTTCAACAATTAAAAAGCAGAAAATTGGTAAGGCAAGTCTTCCAATGATTCTACAAACATTCACTATCGCCATGACTTGAGGATTCTCTCCATAATACATACCTAAAGCAACTCCAACATGGTCAATTGTCATAGTTAATAAGGCGATGATTTTTAGCCAAAATCCATCTAAAATCAAATAAGATAGTTCGTTTTTGCTGGGTTTCATAACTAATTAAGGGTTGCTATTACCATAGAAATTGATAACACATTATTCATAACATGTGCGATTGTAGAACTAATAAATCCGCCTTTTTGATAGGTAAAACATAAAAGAAGTCCTGCTGCAATATAAGAAGGTAAATTTATTAATTCGTTAACTATATTATCGCTACTAAAATTAAAATGAATTAATCCAAACACAAGACCGGTCAGTACATAAGCTAGCCATAATTTTCCAGATCTATTTAAAAAGCCAAACAAACCGATTCTATATGTAATTTCTTCTACAATTGGTCCTATTAAACCAAAAATGATTAAACAAATTACAGGATTATATCCAATCATGATTTCCAATGCGCTTTGGTTATCGTTAACATTTCCTTTACTTAACATGCTAGTTATATATCCTATTAGAATATTAGTAGCAATGAGTGCAATCCCAAAAACAAAACCAGCGATATAGGAATTTTTATTTTTCAAAAGATTTAAGAAAACTTTTCTTTTTGGAATCAATATAACGACCATTATAAAAAATGTAATAAGATAGGTTAAAACATTTATCCATAAAACAGCTTCAGGGTAACTATTTAAATTTGCAATGAAATCATTAGAAGTTATACCCATTTTTTTACAGGCAATATTTGCCCAAATGAGAATAACAAAAGTCGAAATTAAGGAGAGACCAAGCCACCCTAAAATAAATAAACCCATTTGTCTCATTGAATCAAACATCAATAAATTTTTGTGTTTAGTCGTAATAGGTGACACTTCATTTTCTGCAAGACAGTTTGGGCATACGCTTTCGTGTATGTCGTAATATCGGTCACACTTTGTGCACTTTATATTCTTTGTAAACATTTCTTTGACTTTCTTATAAGAAAAACTATACACTAAAAGAGAACTAAATTAAAGTCTAATAGTTATGCAAACAGTTACTGAACGTTTTATCAAAACTACAGAAATGATGGGTTCAAAATTTATTGCGATTTTGTTTCCGTTAAATGATGATTCCTTATTTAAAGGAATTTTAAACGACATCAAAAAAGAATTTAACAAGGCTCGTCACTATGTTTACGCATATCGTGTTGGACAAAAAAGCAAATCTAATGATGATTCCGAACCAAAGGGAACTGCAGGGAGGCCCTTATTAGAATTACTCCACAAAAAAGATATGAATAACTGCGCTATTGTAGTTGTTAGATATTTTGGTGGAACTAAATTAGGCGCCGGTAGATTGCTTAGAACTTATGTTCAATCAGGAGTAAATGTTATTAATGTCGCAAATCTAATTGCGATTGATTAGAGGTGAAATTATGTCAGAATGTACACACGATTGTTCGAGTTGTCCTAGTGCAGGAAGCTGCGATCACAAAATTGTTAAAGCAAAATTGAACGACAGAAGTTCTATAAAGAAAATTGTCGGCGTTTTAAGCGGAAAAGGTGGGGTTGGTAAAAGCTTTGTTACCTCTCTATTGGCGGCTCAATTAGCTAGAGAAGGCTATAGAGTAGGTATCCTTGACGCCGATATCACTGGACCAAGCATTCCTAAAGCTTTTGGAGTAAAAGGTCCCGCGGAAGGAGAAGGCGGATTAATTTATCCAATTGAAAGTAGAACAGGAATCAAAATCATGTCCGCTAACTTGCTTTTAGAAAATGAAGCAGACCCAATTATTTGGAGAGGACCATTACTTGGTAATTTAGTCAAACAGTTTTATGAAGATGTTTTATGGGATGAATTAGATTATTTATTAATCGATATGCCACCAGGTACTGGTGATGTTGCATTATCAGTTTTCCAATTACTTCCAGTTGATGAACTTGTTATTGTTACATCTCCTCAAGATTTAGTTTCATTGATTGTTTCTAAAGCTTTAAAAATGGCTGAAATGATGGACATTCATGTTTTAGGTGTAGTCGAAAATATGTCATATGTCGCTTGCCCAAACTGCGAAGAAAAAATCAAAATTTATGGAGAATCTAACATCCACGAATTTGCTAAACAAATGAATTTTGAAGTTTTAGGCCAATTACCAATTATTCCAGGTAATTCTACAAAAGTAGACGAAGGCAAAGTCGAAACAATCGTCTTAAAAGAAATTGAAGAAATCACTAAGAAATTATAGGAGATAGAAAATGAACGAATTTGAAATTAGAAGAAATAGACTTTTAGATCGCATGGATGAAAATTCTGTGTGTTTATTATTCTCTGGTGTTTCAAAAATTAAAAGCGAAGATAGTACTTATCCATTTTTGAGCAATAGACATTTTTACTACCTTACTGGTATTGAACAAGAAAATTCTATGTTGATTTTAATTAAAGGCATTTGTGAAAATCATGTTTATTTGTTTGTTGATGAATATAACGAAATTAAAGAAAAATGGACAGGAAAAAGATTAACATTTGATGAAGCTAGATATATTTCTGGAGTTAACAATGTTAACAGTACGAATGCATTGGATAGCATTTTAAGTCTTGCTTTAGCAAAAGAAGACAATCAATATGGAGCGATTTCAACGTTATATTTGGATTTATCCCCTGAAATCAAAATCAGAGAATCTACTTCCACGAACGAATTAGCAAACGCGATTAGAAAAAAATATAGTCATCTTGAAGTCAAAAATATTTACGAAGATATTACTAGACTTAGAATGATTAAATCTAAATTCGAAGTGGATTCTATAAAAGAGGCTATTAAAATTACTCAACAAGGTATTAATAATTTAATTATTAACATGAAAGTTGGACAATATGAATATTTTTTAGCGGATAACTTTGAATTTTATGGAAGAAGCCATAATAGAACAAATCTTGCTTTCGACACAATTGTGGCAAGCGGAAAGAACGCATTATGTTTACATTACCCAACACAAAATTCCCAAATTAAAGGTGATGATTTAGTTTTATTTGATTTAGGTTTTGCCCATAAAGGATACGCCGCTGATATTTCAAGAACGTATCCAATTTCTGGAACTTTTAATGAAGTTCAAAGAGATATTTACGAAGCAGTTTTAAATTGCAATAAAGCTCTCATTGAATACGCAAAACCAGGATTAACTCTGTTAGATTTACAAAATTTTGCTTCAGATTTTTTAAGAAGCGAATGTATTAGATTAGGTTTGATGGATGAAAGCGAAGACATTAGAAAATATTATTATCATTCATGCTCTCATCATTTAGGTTTAGATACCCACGATTGTGCAATTAGATCTCTTCCATTAGAACCTGGTAATGTTATCACAATTGAACCTGGTTTATATTTTGCTAATAACGGAATTGGTGTTCGCGTTGAAGATGATATTCTTATTACATCGACAGGCGCCGAAAATCTAAGCATTGGTATCCAAAAAGAAATAAATGATATCGAACGCTTATTCAAAATGAAAGGCTAATATGAAAAAATTTATTCTCGCGATTGATCAAGGAACAACATCTACAAGAGCCATTCTTTTTAATCACGAAGGCGAACTTTGCTATGTTGCTCAAAGAGAAGTTGAATGTTTATTTCCTAAATCTGGATGGGTTGAAGCTGACGCTCTAAGTTTATGGGTATCGGTTATTGATGTTGTTAACGAAGTTTTGGTTAAAGCCAATATTAAAATGGATGAAATCGATTCTATTGGCATCACTAACCAAAGAGAAACTACAATTGTTTGGGATAAGAAAACAGGTTTACCTGTTTATCACGCTGTAATTTGGCAATCAAGACAAAGCGATTATATATGCGATAAATTTGAAAAATACAAAGAATTGATTCATAGCAAAACAGGTTTATTAATCAATCCATATTTTTCAGCGAGCAAAATTAGATTTATATTAGATCACATTCCTCACGGCCAAGAAAGAGCGGAAAATGGTGAACTCCTTTTTGGAACCGTTGATAGTTGGATAATTTATAAATTAAGCCAAGGCAAAGTTCACGCAACTGACGTATCTAATGCTTCAAGAACTATGCTTTTTAATATTAATAATTTGAAGTGGGATGATGAACTGTGTTCGCTTTTTAACATTCCAAAATGTATGCTTCCAAAAGTTTATGATTGCTCTTTTGATTACGGAGCCGCTTCCTTTTTTGATAAAAATGTTCATATTAGAGGAGTGGCAGGCGATCAACAATCAGCTTTATTTGGTCAAACTTGTTTTACAAAAGGTGAATGTAAAAATACCTATGGAACAGGATGCTTCATGCTTATGAATATTGGCGATAAGCCACTTTTATCTTCAAAAGGGCTTTTAACAACTGTTGCTTGGAAGATTCAAGATAAAGTTGTTTACGCACTAGAAGGTTCTGTTTTTGTTGGAGGCGCGATTGTTCAATGGGTCCGTGATGAACTTCAAATGATTAGAACCGCAAAAGAAAGCGAAGAAGTTGCAAGAGGATGCGAATCTACAAATGGGGTTTATGTCGTTCCTTCCTTTGTTGGTTTGGGAACTCCTTATTGGGATGATGATGTTCGAGGTTCTGTCTTTGGTCTAACTAGAGGTACAAGCAAAGAGCAATTTGTTAGAGCTTGCTTAGAAGGCATTGCTTATCAATGTAAAGACGTCTATGACATTATGAAAAAAGAAGCCCATATTCCAACAAAATCATTAAAAGTTGATGGAGGCGCAACTTCAAATAAGTTACTTATGCAATTCCAAAGTGACATCCTTCAAATTGATATAAAATTACCTCGTTGTTTAGAAACTACCGCTTTAGGTGTCGCTTATTTTGCTGGTCTTAACAGTGGTTATTATAAAAATCTTCAAGAAATTATTGAAATCCATTCTTATCAGGCTATCTTTGAACCGAAAATGGAAAAAGAAGAAGTTAAAGAGCGTTATAAAGGATGGAAAAAGGCTATTAAAGCCACTAGAGTCTTCAAAATTTAGTTAATTTTTAAAAGAAATTTTTATAAAAATATGACAAATAGGTATACCATACCTATTTGACATTAAATAATAGCGCAAGTTATAATGTAGACATGAAAAAAATAATTGTTGCGCCTATAAATATGCATCAAGGTTTGTTAGAAGAAAGTCGTTTAACAAACCCTTTTGTTGATATAAAAATTATTGATAAAAACACATTAATAAATGATTATTTTGGAAGACTTAAAAAAGGCAGT
Organism: Bacilli bacterium; assembly: GCA_017502465.1. Taxonomy (GTDB): domain Bacteria; phylum Bacillota_I; class Bacilli_A; order RFN20; family CAG-826; genus RGIG5418. Next base: position 16,660 of record JAFVUY010000178.1, read on the forward strand.
GATATTTTAGTTTTTGAAAACTTTGATTTAACCTATGAAATGATTAATGAAATACTTCACGATATTTTGTTTTTTAATGATTTAAGCGAGGATAAATATTCCATTTATAAATCAATCAAAGACTTTCTTATTTCTAATGACATGATTATTAATGACTCCTTGTTCTCTGCAGCGTATCAAAATAAAGATATTGAAATTTTCAATTATCATCCAAACGACAGAATTCTAAATTTTGTATTAAGCAAAGTCGATTCAAAGATTAATTTTGTTACTAAAGATATCATCTTCAAAAACAAAAATGTAAATTCTTTTAAATTTGCCTGCGATGAATCTTTGTTTGTCTTAAACGAAATCGCGAGACTTCTTGACGAAGGTGTTTCTATAAATGATATTTTTATTTTCAATCCTTCGTCTTGTCATAAATATTATTTAGAAAAATACGCAGAATCTTTTGGATTGAAAATTAATAATTTAGAACAAAAATCCCTATTTGCAAGTGGTTTATGCATTGATTTTCTAAAGATTTATGATGAAATTCAAGATATTGAGCAAGCTGTTATTAACTTAAAAGAAATTGTTATCGATGATCAAAATTTAGAACAACTATTGGAAGTTATTTCCAAAAACACCGTAGAAGGCCTATCTTTCCTTAAGCAAAGAGAATTGCTTCTTCATAAATTTAAAAATACCTTTATCAAAAGGGAAGTTTATAAGCCAGCAATTAACATTATTGACGGACCCATTTATAGAAAAGACGCTCATATTTTTGTAATGGATTTCTCCCTTAATAGTGCCCCTATTATTTTTAAAGACAATGCCTATTTGTCCGATCTAGAAAAAGAAGGAACTTTTATTTATACCAGTAAAGAGAAAAACGAAAACGCAAGAAATGAACTCCTTGATTTTCTAAGTTCAGACAATAATTTCTATTTTAGTAGATCTTCAATTGTTGATAACTCAAATAGTTATCCTACCTCATTTGTTGAAGAATTCGGTTTAAACATCGTTAATGAGCCAGAAGTTATAACATTTTATTCACAATTATACCTAGATATCAAATACACTGAAGCATTAGATAAAGAACGTCTTTATTTGCAAAAAACCCCTGAGCTAATCGGGCTAAAAGAATTGAGTAATATCAAATATCATAGTTACGACAATCAATTCACAGGTGTGGACGCTATTAAAGAGGAAACGCCGCTTCGCTTGTCTTTTAGTTCTTTAGATTCATGTTATACATGTCCTTTTAAATATTACCTTAATCATGTTTTGAAATTAGGAACCTTTGAGTCTAACTTTGCTGCAACAATCGGTGATATTTCTCACGAAGTGTTTAAACATCAATACGAAGATGATTTTGATTTTGATTTAGTTTTTGAAGAAACTTTAGGAAAATTTGAACTTTCCGCGATGGAAATGTTGCTAATTAAAAATCTTAAAAGCCAGATAAAACGCGCTTCTGATATCAGTATTTCTCATATTAAAGAATTCTCTAGCAATCCTACAGTTTACTGTGAAAAAGAAGTTATTTATAAAATTGATGAATATACAGCCCTAAAAGGGATTATTGATAAAATTGTTACTCTTGATAATCGTTATTACTATCTTGTTGACTATAAGACTGGTGCTAAATCATTCTCACCAAACGATTTAGAATATGGAAGAAATAGTCAACTTATTACATATATGCTTTTAGCGGATCAAATCGAAGAATTAGATAATATGCAAATAAGTGGAATTTTCTATAATAACGTCATTAATAAAGAGCTCGTTCTTAGCGAAAAAGATGAAGAAAATTTAGTGCCTTCATATTTAAAACTTAAGGGCAGAGTTATTAAAGATTCTAATGTGGTTCAAAGGATAGATAAAAGTTTCATCAATTCCAACGCTGCATCATTTATTGGTGGTGTAGGTCTTAAAAACGATGGAGGCTTAAAAGCATCTAATACGCTTGTTTCACAAGATGAATTGGATTCTTATAAACAAATAGTAAGAGAATTAATTAATAAAACTATCATTTCTATTAGAAATAACGATTTTAAAATTAAACCAATTTTCTATACAAAAGATGAAAATGCCTGCAAATACTGTGAATATAGGGAACTTTGTTATTTGCGTTATGAACAAAAAATGATATTAGGCAATTTGGAAGAGGAGAGCGGCGATGGAGAAGAGATGGAGTAAAGAACAAGAACAAGCTATTTATTTTGATTTAATGTCCAATCTTCTTTTAAGTGCGGGTGCAGGCAGTGGAAAAACCGCTGTTTTAACTGAACGTATTTACCAACTTATTAAAAAAGGTGCTTCTTTAGATGAGTTTTTAGTATTAACTTTTACTAATTTAGCGGCAAGCGAAATGAAAAGTAGAACATCCAAAAAATTATTGGCGGACCCTTCGCTTTCTAAATTGGCCGCATTAGTGGACGCAGCTCATATTGAAACTTTTGATTCGTTTTGCTTATATGTTGTAAAAAGATTTCACTATTATTTAAATCTTCCTAAGGAAGTTAATATTATTGACGAATCGATTTTAGATATCAATAAACGTTTAATTTTAAGAGAAATATTCGACTATAAATACGAAAATCATATTAAAGAATTTGAGGAATTAATTACAACATTCTCTATTAGAAATGATAATTCTATCTTCGAAATGGTCTTGAAAATATTTAAACAAGCCGAACTTTCTATCAACAAAGAATATTTCTTTAAAAATTATGTTGTAGATACATATAACGAACAGTTTGTTGATGACTTATTACTTAATTATTTTAACGAAGCAATGAATGCTTTTAAGGAAGCTAGAGAGGTGGCAGAAAATTTGTCTAACGCGGATGATGCGGATAAATATTTAGTTATTCTCGATGATTTACTTGCTGCACGGGACTATGATTCTTTAAGAATTAAGTTACAAAAAATCGAAAATCTATCTGCTAGAGGCAAGGCTTCAGAAGACAAAAAAGAAAGGGTTCTCATTACCCAAACCATTAAAAAATACATGGAAAATGCTCAAAAAGAGGATTTTGGAGATTCTAAAACAATTAAAGAGCTACATCTTTCTAATAAAAAATATGCATCATTGCTTTTAGACATTGCAAAAGAACTCGACGAACGAATTTTAGAATATAAAAAATCTCAAAATTGTTATTCCTTTAGTGATATAGCAAATTTTGCATTAAAAATTATCAGTGAAACTCCAGCAAGAGATATATTAAGAAAAACTTTTAAATACATTATGGTGGATGAATATCAAGATACGTCCGATATTCAAGAAGCCGTTATCAATGAAATAGGTGACAATAACATCTTTATGGTGGGTGATGTTAAGCAATCTATTTATCGCTTTAGAAACGCAAATTGTAAGATTTTCCAAGATAAATTTAACAATTACAAAAAAGGTATCGGAGGAGTTGAAATCGATTTAAATAGATCATATCGATCTAGAAGGCAAATAGTAGATGGAATTAATGAGATGTTTTCTAAATTGATGCCATCAAATTTTGGAGAAATTGATTACAATAACGGTCATCATTTTGAATTTGGTCAAAAATTATATGATGATGTCAAAGTTGATAATCAAGATTATTCAATTGAATTATATGGATATAGCCTAGAAGATAACGAAAAAATCGATATTAAAGAAGCGGAATTAATCGCTGACGACATTATCAAAAAATGTAATTCTAAATATAAAGTTTTTAAAGATGGAAAATTAAAAGATGTTGAATTTTCTGATTTTGCTCTTATTGCTTCTAGAAACGCAAACTTTGACACAATTCGTAGAGTCTTTGGTCAAAGGAATATTCCTTTAAATGTTATTCAAGATAAAGACATAGGCGAAAATGACACAGTTATCGTAAGCAAGAATCTTATCAAATTCCTCTTTTTATGCTTAAAAGAAGATTATGAAAGCGAAGAATTTATTAAAACATATGTTTCTCTTGCTAGAAGTTTCTTATTCCAAATAAAAGATCAAGAAATATATACCAGAATTAAAGAAAAGAAAATTCTATTAACTCCTTTTGTGCTTGAAATAGAACAAGTTAAAGAAAAAATTAGATATCTATCAATTAAAGAAGTTTTAAATTATTTATATAATTTATTTAATATTGATGGAAAAATCTCCGAATTAGGAAGATATAAAGAAAACCTGATTTACTGCGAGATGATTTTATCAATTGCAAACAACTTTGATTCAACCGGGGGTAGCCTTGAAGATTTCATCAATTATTTTGATAATATTTCAGATTTTAAATTACTTATTAAGGCAAGCGATAAATCCTCTGTTGAAAACGCGGTTACTTTACTTAATATCCATAAATCGAAAGGGTTAGAATTCCCAATTTGCTATTTCTATGATTTAGAAGCAAAAATGAATATGGATAACACAAAAGGGGCGTTCCACGCGAGTAAAAAATATGGTCTTCTTTTACCTATCACAACCTCGAAGAATACATCTTTTATGATCGCGATGTTTAAAAGAGATGAACGTCTAGAAATGCTTCTAGAACAAATTAGACTTTATTATGTTGCGCTCACTAGGGCTAAAGAAAAAATTATTATCTTAAGTAAAATTGATGAAAAGACAAAAGAAGATAAAGAAAAAACATTAAAGCAATGCACATCTTTTAAAGATTTTAATAGATATTTGAATATCACGGATGATGTAAGAGAAGTGGTTGATGAGAAAACATCTCTTGTTTTAAAAGAAGATAATATAATCACTCATACTTATGATATTAAACATGTTGATATACCATCTAAACTCATCGAAAAAAAACGAGCATCTAAAACTATCAGTGATGACGCGATATTGGATGTTATCGAATTTGGTAACCATATGCATAAGTTGCTTGAAATAGTGAATTTTGATACAAAAGATACTACTTTCATCAAAGATGAAAAAGAACGCAAATATGTTAATAAAATTTTAGATTTATCAATATTTAAAGGTGTGTCTAATGATAATATTTTGCATGAATATAATTTCTATGACGATATTAATGACGTTCACGGTGTTATAGACTTGCTTGTAAATAAAGATAACGAAACCCTTATCATTGACTTTAAACTTAAAAACATTTCCGACGAAGAATATGTTAAGCAACTTCAAACCTACAAAACTTATATTTCAACAATTACTAAAAAACCAGTTAAAACCTATTTGCTTTCCATCATTGATGGAGTTATTATGGAGGTCGAATAATGAAATTATATAGATTAAATTTTGAACAATTTGTTTCCGCTATTTCGTTTATTAATTTGCCAGAACATTCAAGCAAAGAATTTTTGTTTGATGTATATAATCTTGTTAGCGACACAATTGATGCTTTATATGAATCTAAGGCGATTCCAGAATCCACAACCCTATCTTTAAACGATATTATTTTCTATATTGTTGGGGAATATTGTTATAGCATTGCAATTCGAAGCAAAGAAGAAATTGAAGCTTTTAACTCGAACGAACAGATCAAAGAATCTATGGCGGGAGTAGTCGTAGATAAATTTATTTCTTTATCTATGTTTTCGTTTAAAGAAAAGAAAATTGCAAATAAATTTTTACCAACGGCCTCTAGCTTAAAATTATATTTAAATTTTATCTCAAATATTTTATCCACCAGAACAAAAAATAACCCCAATGAAACACTTATTAACGACTTAATGGTCAAATCAATAAGTCTTGCTTCTTGTGTTTTAGAATTATTAATTGAAGGTTATGAATGCGAAGCGTTCGCAACCTGGAGAACACTTCACGAAAGTGAATGCACTCTTATTATTCTTCAAAAATACGGCGAAAAAGCTATCGAAGCCTATTTAAAACATATGAAATATGGAATAGCTTTTAAAAATGGTTTTACCGATAAAGAAAGCCAAGACAAAATTTTCGTTCAAATTAAAAATGAAATGAAGGCTAAAAACTTAAAATCAAAAGACATGAAAAAATTCATTGAATACGGTTGGCTTTATTCTATAGAAGAAGTTGAAAAGGATGAAACCTTTAGGCTCAATTTCAGGGATGGTTTAGAAAAGATTGCAGGTTTAAGTGATTATGCGAAAAGATATGAAAGAAGTTCTGAACTCATTCATAGCACACCTATGCTTTTCTATGCGAATAAAGAATATTATTATTTTATAACTTTGCTTAGTTTATACGAATCATTTTTTAGATTAGAACACGCCTTTTTCAATTCTTTGAAAGATGTTGCAAGCATAGATCAACTTGAAAAATACAATTCACTAAGAAAAGTATACTTCTCACAACTTATTAATGTTCACAAAAGAGAATCTAACAATTTTATAAATTGGCAAAAAGCAAATGCGGTAAGCTTTGATCTTAAATAGAATTTAATTCATCTATAAACATTTGACTTGAGATATCGCTAGGTAAGCTCAAGTCTTTTTTTGAGACAGAAACTGTTGATATTTTAATCCCATCAGGGCTTGCTGTTCTTTTAAATTGGTTTTGGAAGAATCTTCTATAGAAAAGTTTTAACCATTTAAGTATTTCTTCTTCGTTTAAATCATCTTTAAATGTTTCACATAAAATTTTATATAACTTTTTAGGGCTATAAGAATATCTCAAAAAGTGATAAATAATAAAATCATGTAAGAAATATGGTCCGATTATATCTTCGGTTTTTTGAGAAATTTTATCATCTCTTCCAGGAATTAATTCTGGCGAGATTGGTGTTCCAACAATATCTAATAAAACATCTTTAATGTTTTCATTCATCATTGAATAGCCAATGCACAAATACTGAACCATTGTTTTTGGAATTGAAGAATTTAATGAATACATCGACATTTGATCTCCGTTATATGTGCACCAGCCAAGACAAAGTTCACTCAAATCTCCAGTCCCTAATTGGAGGGCGTTTTCTTTGTTTGCGATATCCATTAATATTTGTGTTCTTTCTCTTGCTTGAGCGTTTTCATATGCGACATCTTTTACATTTAAATCATGTCCGATATCTTTTAAATGCAAAAGAACAGATTCGCTAATATTGATTTCTCTTAATGTGACATTGAGTTTTTCAGCAAGAATTGTTGCATTATTTTTGGTTTTGCTTGTTGTTCCAAAGGCAGGCATTGTAACACAAATAATATCTTTTAAGTCGTAGTGTAAAATTTTAAAAGCCTCAACTGCGACTAATAGAGCTAAGGTGCTATCTAAGCCTCCTGATAACCCCAAGATTACCTTGTGTTGATTGATAGCGTTTAATCTTTTGATTAAACCATGAGCTTGTATATTTAAGATATATTTAGTTAAGTCTATAGAGACATTTTTATAATCTTTGATAAAAGGGTTTTTGTCATAACGTCTAATCAATTTATCTGGATTAGTTACCAATAAATTAAAACCTATAAGTGAATAATCTTCTATTATTTGATATTCAAAACCACTCTTTAATCTGTATTGGTTGATTTTGTCGATATCAACATCCGCAACTAAAGAAGAAACCCCATCAAAAGGTTTATTGGAAATAACCTCATCTCCAAGTTCAAAAATGAATTGATGACCACTTGAAACTGAATCGCTAGTGGATTCACCATAAGAAGAATTTGAAGTAATTATTATTGTTTGGTTAATTTTTGAGATATTTTTAGTTGCAGAATAGTAATAATCTTTGTTTTCGAGCAATTCTTTAAAAGAGGATACGCTGCAAATTAAATTAACACCCATTTGACACAATTCACCTACATTTGAGTGAGATGATAAAACATCATCTCCAAATGAAATTGCGATTTTTAGGGATGGGAAATAGTTGTTTATTAGTATATTTTTTCGAGAAAAAATAACTTCTTCGCCTAAATAATTAATAAATTTATTTTCCGTCATTTTATTAAATGGAGTTTTAACGTTTCTTTTTGGAGTAATGGATAAAATTTCTCCTTCAAAAACTGTAATCGCACAGTTATATATATGTCCGTCAATTTTTAATGGTGCCCCAAAAACAATTAGCAAAGGAAATTTCTTTGATTCATTTTTGATTGTCTTAATTGCGGAATCAACTTTTTTAAAAAGTGGATTCATATAAATTACATCATCAATGGAAGAACCGGTTAAGGTTAATTCTTGGAATTGCAATAGGTGAACACCTTCATTAAATGCAGTATCTAATTCATTAATTATAGAGGTTAAATTCGCATCAATATTTCCAGGTTCAACTTTGATAGAAACTGTTTTCACTCTAAAAAATCCAAAGGAAGGTGTCCTATCTTCACTTTTAAAAGTGTTGATTATTTGTTCTTTCTTTTTTTGATGATAAAAATTATTTAAATAGTATTCGTGTGACATAATTACTAAGTCACTGTAACCATTTTTTGTAACAAAGACTGGTTCATTAACTTTGTTTACTAATTCGTCAATTTTAACTGTGTTTCTTAGTTCTGTAATAGGTATTATATTTTTCATGACATTATTATAGCATTAAAAAGACATTATAAAAGATATAAAAAAAGAAGGACAGAGTCCTTCAATTTTTCCTCTAGTCCATTCCTTCGAAGCATGAACCACCAATAAATTCTCTGATTAAGGAATTACATGGCACCCATTCATCAGGCATATCAATAAAGAATTTTAGCATTCTTATCAATCTTTCTGCGATTGGGAAGTAAGGAGAACTAGTTTCGATTTTCTCAAGAAGGGGCATCGCATATTTTTTCATTATTGAAAGCTCGTAAGAAAGGAGGGAATTGAAAACATAGTTAGCTCCTTCTTGAGTTGAGTAAATCCATTTGAATTCGCCATTTCTGACACTTGGCCACATAGAAATTGTGTCAATTGCAGAGGCGTTTCTAAATTGATAGTCTCTAACCATTCTTCTTAAAAGACGTAAATCTGTTAATGATAATGGGTTGTGGTCATCAATTGATATTTGAGCTTGTGGAGCAATAAAGATTTTGAATTTTTGGTGAGAAGGAATAGAAGAAGTCATAACATCATTTAATGCATGTATTCCTTCAATAATAATTGGTTGATCTTGTGGGACTTTTAATTTTCTTCCAGGGACTCTTCCGCCAACTTTGAAATCAAATTTAGGTAATTCAACTTCTAATCCTGAAATAAGGTCCGCCATATTTTTGTTGAATAATGGGATATCTAAAGCCTCAACAGATTCTAAATCGGGTTTGCCGTCTTCTCCTAAAGGAGCTTTGTCTCTTGGCAAATAATAATCATCCATTGAAATTCTAATAGGTTTAATACCACGAGATAATAATTCGATTCGTAATTTGTTGGAGAATGTTGTTTTTCCAGAACTTGATGGTCCTGCGATACAGATAAGTCTGATATTCTCTATATCGTTTTCAATCATTTCTCCTAATTCGCAAATTTGTTGGTTGTGACGAGCTTCGCAAAGATTGATAAAATCAATAACGCCATCTTGTTCAATGTGTTTGTTAATGCCAACAATAGTGTCGGCGTTAGTGGCGATAGCCCATTGATGTGCTCGTTTAAGAGTTTTACCAAAAGTTGGGGCATCTTCAAATGGCGGGATTTCTCCATTAGCTTCCGAACGTGGATATTGGATAATAATACCTGGATGGTAGAAACGAATGGACCACTTTTTGATATATCCAGTAGATGGAACCATGCGGTTATACATATAGTTTTTATAACCATCACACTCATAAATGTGTGCGGTTTTTTCTGGACGGTATTTCATAATTTCCGCTTTATCGATTTCACCTAAAGATCTAAAGATTTTTTCCGCTTCGTCCTTAGAAACGATTTTTCTTACCAAAGGTAAGTCTAAGTCAATTAAGCGTTTCATTTCTTTTTCTAAATCTAAGACCATTTGTCCATTTGAAGAAACTCCTGGAGTTAAGATTTGCATGAAGATTGAACGAGAGATGTTATAAGAAAAACGGACTTCAAGCTCAGGATAGATGTTGTGCATAGCCATCGCTACTAAGAATCTTAGGGAAGATTCATATGGCCATTTAGCGTCTCTATCTTTGCAAGTTAAAGCTTCGATGGTTGCGTCGTAGTCAATTGTATATGTAAGTTCTCTGACACGTTTATTAACATAAGCGCAAACGATATCTTTGTTGTTGCCAACGATTTCTAGTAAAGAAACTGGGTGATCAAAAGTTAATTTTTGGTCATTAAAAACGATTGTAAATTTAGGCATAATATACCTCCAAAAACATTAAGTTGTGTTATTATTTTACCATTTTCTATTCGGCGTGCAATTTAATTTATCTATTTATATACGCGTGTGATATAATAATCGTGTTTTCGCAGAAAATTATGAGTAGGAATTTTTTAAAAAAAGATATCAATTTAACAACCTTTGTTTTTTCACTTATTGTTGTTTTACTTGCATACCTTTGTTTGATTCCTCTAATTTTCAAAGGATTAATTAAAATACCTAATGGTATTGCTCTTGGCGCATTAATCAACGCTTTCGCTTACTTGGTTATGTTTTTGATTAAAGACAAAGAAGAAAGAGAGCTCACTATTAAATTTAGTGTAATTGCAAGTATTCTTAGATTTGTCTTATTAGTAGGGGCAATAATCTTATTCGCTATTTTGGAATATAAATTAGGTATGGGGATATTTAATCCTATCGCGATTGCAGGTGGATATATGATTCCATTAATTATTCAAATCATATGTTCATTAGTCTTTGGAGAAAAAAATGTTAGAAGAGAAAATTAAAAACTTTTTTGTATTTGATATAGCTCCAGAAGTGCTTTCATCTTTGATTGTGATTTTCATCATTCTTATTTTAGTTGTAATTATTAGAATTCAAGCTGGTAGACAAGACCCTCTTAAAAAACCAAAAGGTTTATTATTAATTGCTGAAATTGGAGTGAACTTTTTTGATGGTTTGGTTGAAAACTTAATGGGTCCTGCTTTTAGAGGCTTTGGTGGATATATTATGGCTATTGCCACCTACTTATTCATTGCCTTCATTTTCGGTCTTTGTGGTCTTCCAAGCCCAGTTACATATCTAGCTATCCCACTTTCTATCTCATTTTTAACATTCATGTTAATTCATATTACGAGTGCGAGATATACAAAATGGGGTTATTTCAAAAGATACATTGACCCAATCCCTATTTTCTTGCCTATTAACTTAATTTCAATGTGGGCTCCATTATTAAGTCTTACTTTGCGTTTATTTGGTAATGCGATCGCAGGTTGGACACTTATGACAATTGTGTATGTTGCTCTTGAGAATTTATCGACGATGATTTTCTCATTCTTGCCTGCAGGAGTTAATTCTTTATTTATAGCTCCGTTAGTCGCCCCAATTTTACATGCCTATTTTGATTTATTCTCAGGCTTTATTCAAACAACGGTTTTTATCTTCTTATCGATGTGTCTCATTTCTAATGAGGTACCAGAAGATTTAGATACAATTTCATTAAATACGAAAGGAGAAAGGTAATATGACAAACGCTCTTGCTGCTGCAATCGCAATTATGGCAGTTATGCCAAGTGCTATCGGTGAAGCATGGTTAATTTCACGCGCTATTGATGGCATTTCACGCAATCCTGAAGCATATTCAAAATTACGTAGCTCTATGATTTTAGGTGCTGCATTAGTTGAAACAACTGCGATTTATGCTTTATTGATTTCTATTTTATGTATTTTCGTTGCTTAATTTTAAAAAGGAGGTAAAAAGGAATGAATTTATTTGCAGATTTTATGTCCGCGAAAGATTTTATTGAGAAGTTAATTCCAAACTTCTGGTCCTTTCTTATCCAACTTTTATCATTAATAGTGTTGATTGTCGTTATTATTGTCTTTGCATATAAGCCTGTGAAGAAAATATTAAAGACAAGACAAGACTATATCGAAAGCAATATCCAAGATGCTGAAAAAGCTAAAGCAAATGCAATTTTGCAAGAAAGAGAAGCAAAGGAACTTGTTCTTTCTAAACAAAAAGAAGCTAATGAAATAATCGTAGCTGCAAAAGAAGCCGCTGAAGCTCAAAAGCAACAAATTTTAAATCAAACTCAATTAGAACTTGTCGAAATGAAAGAAAAAGCTATTGAGGAAATTAAACAAGAAGAGGCAGAAGCAAAAGAAGCAATTAGAAAAGAAATGATTGATATTGCTTTAGATGCCTCAAGCGTTTTATTAAAACGCGAAGTCACAAGCGATGATAACAAACGGCTTGTGGAAGATTTTATAAAGGATATTGAATAATGTTAGAAGTTTGTTTACGTTATGGAACAGCCCTTTTCTCTCTTGCCCTTGAAACCGATAAGGTTATTAAGTGGCAAAAGGAAATGAAGGAATTAATCTACTTAATAGAAGAAAACGGTGAACTATTAGAATTATTAAATTCTAAGTTTGTGTCTATCGACGAAAGAAAAGATATTGTCGATAATGTTTTATTATTCGAAGATGAAGAACTTTCTTCTTTTATCAAGTTAATTTTAGATAATGGAAGAATTTCTTATCTAAAAGACATTTTGTATTCCTTCAACACTTTATGTAATAGACATAGAGGTATTCTTGAAGGCTATGTTTATAGCGTTGAACAACTTAACAAATCACAAATTGAATCAATCGAAAATGCCCTAAGTAAAAAAGAAGGCAAAATTATAGAATTACGGAATCTCATAGACAAATCTCTTATTGGAGGATTAAAGGTAGTGATTGAGGACCGAGTTTATGATGATTCTATTAAATTCCATCTTGAAAAGATGAAAACCACTCTTATTAAATAGGAGGAATGTATGAAAATAAAAGCAAATGAGATTTCTGCTCTTATTAAAGAGCAAATTAAGAATTATAAACACAAAGTTGATAATTCAGATGTTGGCACCATTGTATCTGTTGGTGATGGTATCGCAATTATTTATGGTCTAGAAAAAGCTATGCTTGGAGAACTTTTAGCTTTTCCACATGATGTATATGGTTTAGTCATGAATCTTGAAATTGATCATGTCGGGGCAGTTCTTTTAGGCGACGATACGTTAATCAAAGAAGGTGACATTGTTAAAAGAACAGGTTCTGTTATGGAGGTTCCTGTTGGAGAAAAAATGTTTGGACGTGTCGTTGATGCATTAGGTCAACCAATTGATGGCCTTGGACCAATTGAATACACAAGCAAAAGACCAATTGAAGTGGTTGCTCCAGGCGTTATTACAAGAGAAAGCGTAAATTCACCTTTAGAAACAGGTATTAAAGCAATTGATGCAATTACACCAATTGGTAAAGGCCAACGTGAACTTATTATCGGGGATAGGCAAACTGGAAAAACTGCGATTGCGATTGACACAATTATCAACCAAAAAGGTAAAGATGTTATTTGTGTTTATGTTGCAATTGGGCAAAAAAATAGCACGGTAGCGCAAATTGTCGATAAATTAAAGACACATAAGGCTATGGATTACACAATTGTTGTCGCTGCTAATGCAAGCGAACCCGCTCCATTACTTTATGTTGCTCCTTATGCTGGCTGCGCTATCGCGGAACATTTTATGTCTTTAGGAAAAGATGTTTTAATTGTTTACGATGATTTAAGTAAACACGCGGTTAGTTACCGCTCTCTCTCATTGCTTTTAAAAAGATTCCCTGGTAGAGAAGCTTACCCAGGAGATGTATTTTACCTACATTCACGTTTATTAGAAAGAGCGTGTAAACTCTCAAAAGAATATGGAGGAGGCAGCATTACTGCTCTTCCAATTGTTGAAACTCAATCTGGAGATATCAGTGCATATATTCCAACAAATGTTATTTCCATTACTGATGGTCAAATCTTTTTAATGGCGGATTTGTTTAACGCTGGTCAAAGACCTGCTATCGATAGTGGTCTTTCAGTTAGCCGTGTCGGCGGGGCTGCTCAATATAAGGCTATGAAACAAGTTGCAAGTTCCTTAAAGATTGATTTGGCAAGTTATATGGAAATGAAATCGTTTACTCAATTTGGTAGCGATCTTGATGCATCAACATTAAAGATTATTAGACATGGTGATGCCTTGCTCGAAGTTTTAAAACAAACTCAATATAATCCATATACTTTTACTCATGAAGTGTTTGATTTGTTTGTTGCAAAACATGGCTTTTTGGACAAACTAGAAACTTCGACAATTAAAGACACTTTAACTAAATTATATGAATACGCTACCGACAATTATTCTCATTTATTCAAACAATTAGAAAACGAGAAACAAATTTCTAAAGAATTAGAAGATGCCTTTAAAAAATGCATCGAAAATTTCTTTGAAATATATCAACAAGAAAATTAATAGGAAACAATATGTCTCAACACATTACCCAAATTAAAAATAGAAAAAAAGCTGTCTCTGGCGTTAAGAAAATTACTAACGCGATGAAATTAGTTTCTACTATTAAACTTCAAAAATTTAGAAACCAAATGGCTGCGAATAAAATTTATAGCGACACATTAAGTGATATTTTAAGCTGTGTTTATTCTTCCCTGAATGAAAAAGATAGAAAATATTTTGAGGTTAATAATGATGTTAATAAAAATCTATACATCATCGTTTCATCAACCTTAGGTTTATGTGGTGCCTATAACTATAATATTTTTGAAGTAGCAGAGGCTAATATCAAAAGTGAAGATGACGCTATTATATTGGGCAAAAAAGGCATTTCCTATTTTAAAAATAATGAATTTACAAAGATTGATGGTTTCCAAGATTATGAATCTATCAATGATGAAAAAATTATACAGGTATTATCTAACTCTGTTTTAAGTGCTTATAACAAAGGTGTCTACAGAGAAATACATTTGATTTATACTTCTTACAAAAATTCAATTGTATTCACTGCAAAAGACAGTTGTTTATTACCAATTTCACCAAAAATTAATGAAAATGGTTACGGGCCAATACTCGAACCAAATGGTAAAGAATTACTAAAAGAAATATTACCAATGTATGTTCGTTCATATGTTTATTCAAAACTTTTAGAAAGCGAAGTTTGTGAACACGCGAGTAGAACTAACGCGATGAGCGCAGCTAGTGATAACGCGAATGAAATACTTAACAAACTTCAACTTGAATTTAATAAAGCAAGACAAGCCGCAATCACAGAACAAATTACAGAAATTGTTGGCGCTGCCAACTCACTATAGGAGGTCATTATGAAAGACTTGAAGGTTAAAGGAACAATTGTCCAGGTTGTTGGACCAATTGTCGACGTCAGATTCAAAGATGAACATTTACCAGAATTATTAACCGCTCTTACTATCAATCTTAGCGATAATAAAAAGTTAGTTTTAGAGGTTGAACAACATATCGGAGACGATGTGGTGAGATGCGTTTCTATGGGACCTACTGATGGACTCGTTAGAGGGATGGAAGTTGTTTCTAATGAAAGACCAATCGAAGTTCCAGTCGGACACAAGACTTTGAGTAGAATGTTTAACGTTTTAGGTGAGCCAATCGATGGTTTAGAAAACAACTTTGAGGATGTCAAGAAAATGGCGATTCATAGAAATCCTCCAAAATTTAAAGATCAATCTGTTAAAAGCGAAATCTTTGAAACAGGTATTAAAGTTATCGACTTATTATGTCCTTATGTAAAAGGCGGAAAAGTAGGTCTTTTCGGTGGGGCAGGAGTTGGTAAAACTGTTCTTATTCAAGAGCTTATGAGAAATATAGCAAACGAGCAAAACGGTATTTCTGTTTTTGCTGGAGTTGGGGAAAGATCTCGTGAAGGCAACGATTTATATATGGAAATGAAAAATAGTGGAGTTCTTGCTAACACAACACTTGTTTTTGGCCAAATGAATGAACCGCCAGGAGCAAGAATGAGAGTTGCCTTAAGTGGTCTTACAATGGCGGAATATTTTAGAGATTATCAAAAAACTGATGTTCTTTTGTTTATTGATAACATCTTTAGGTTCACCCAAGCCGGTAGTGAGGTTTCTGCTCTTCTTGGACGTATGCCAAGTGCAGTTGGTTATCAACCTACTTTAGCAACCGAAATGGGTCAACTTCAAGAACGTATTACATCAACTAAAGATGGTTCAATTACATCTGTTCAGGCAATTTATGTCCCTGCAGATGATTTAACTGACCCTGCACCTGCAACAACGTTTTCTCATTTAGACGCTAAAACTGTTTTAGATAGAGGTACTGCAGCTTTGGGTATTTTCCCTGCAGTTGATCCGCTCGAATCATCTTCTAATGCTTTAGAAGCAAATGTTGTCGGCGAATTACATTATTCAGTTGCAAGAAAAGTAGTTCAAATTCTTCAAAAATACAAAGAACTTAGCGATATTATCGCTATTCTTGGTATGGATGAATTATCTGATGAAGATAAATTGCTTGTTAATAGAGCAAGAAAAATCAGAAATTTCTTATCTCAACCTTTCTATGTTGCCGAACAATTCTCTGGAACAAAAGGCTTAACAGTTAAGATTGAAGATACAGTCAGAAGTTTTAAAGCAATTTTAGATGGCGAAGTTGATGACTTACCAGAAGCCGCTTTCTTATATGTCGGCACAATCGAAGATGCGAAAAGAAAGGCTGAAGAATTAAAATAATGGAATTCCGTTTACAAATTATTACCCCATATGGAATATATTTTGATAAAGATATCGATTTTTTAAACGTGCCTTCAAGTAAGGGATTACTTGGTATATTACCTAAACACGCTCCATTAATTAGCGATGTTCTCCTCGGAGAAATAATGGTTAGAGATAACGATACTGAAAAATATTTCGCTACTAGCGGAGGACTTTTAAAAGTAAATGAAGATGGAGTTATTTTGCTCTTGGATACAGTTGAAAGCGAAGACCAGATCGATATTGATAGAGCGACCAATTCTAAAAAAAGAGCCATGGACAGGCTCGAAAAATCTAAATTAGATGATAAAGTTGATGTTGCTAGAACCCAAGCCTCATTATCTCGTGCTCTTAATAGATTAAAAGTCGCTAGTAGAAGAAATGGTTAATCATTTGATGCAAATTGGTGATTGAATTTTTATAATTTGAAACAAATAAATTAGTGTCTTCTTTTTTATAGAAACAATAATCATCAAAATTGTCGACACCCAAAAAGGAAGTAAACGAATCAATGTCACTTTGTGACATTTTTTCTATATCTAATAATAATGTTGGGTCATAATAACTAGCAGAATGTTCGTATAAGAATTGGGAAATTAAACGAAGAGAATCTTTGTTTTTACTGCTATAAGCAAAGGCAAAATAGGAATCGAAATGGTTCTTAAATGTATTAAAAGTTTCGAATTTATTTAATGTATATAAACTAGATTTTCCAACGAAGTGAGATACCGTTTTAGCAAAAATGTGATGAGAACCATATTTAGAGCTATTGATTTCAACAGAAAGCATCCCGTTTTTAATAATCAACATTCTAGGTGTAACTACTCTATTTGGAAAAAGTTCTGGGTCATATTCATTTAACAAATGATAGTCCGACATATTAGAGCCATAGTCATAACCATAAATCACAGCATCGTGATCGCTAATATAGGTAGTCACAAAGCCACTGACAGTTGCACAACTTCCACAATTTTTAGAATAAAAATATAAAGGGAAATTCAATTTAGCATCTAAAAAACTAATTAACTCAGTAGTGGTAAGATTTGTGATTTCCGCTTGAAGGCCTTCGTTAGCGGTTAATTCGTAATTTGTTATTTGACGAATTGAATCATTTGTTCCACAAGAAGTTAACGCTAATGGACAGATAAGAATTGAAAAAAGTAATAATTTTTTCATGATTATATTTTATACTTTTAAAAACATTCTGTTAAATGTTATTTATCTTTGTGATAAACTTTGTTTAGAAAGAGGTGATTATATGAACGCATGGCATGATGTAGGAGCAGATAGAATTGGCGTTGATTCCTTTTTAGCGTTAATTGAAATTTCAAAGGCTTCAAAAAATAAATATGAATTAGATAAAACCACCGGTTTATTAATCTTAGATAGGGTTTTATTTACTGCGACACACTACCCACATAATTATGGATTTATTCCAAGAACTTATTGTGATGACTATGATCCTCTTGATGTTTTAGTACTTTGTAGCGAATCTATTTTACCTATGTCACTTGTGGAATGCTCTCCAATTGGTGTTTTAATTATGAAAGACGGTGGACTTGGAGACGAAAAGATTATTGCTGTTGCTAAAAACGACCCTTTTTATGGTCAATATAAAGATATTTCTGAAATTCCAAACCACACAATGGAAGAGATTAAACACTTCTTTACCGTTTATAAAACATTAGAAGATAAACGCACAGATATTGACGAAGTTAAAGGGGCAAAAGTTGCAAAAGAAGTAATCAAAAAAGCTATCAAAGCTTACAAAGTTCAAATTGAACCAAAAATTAAAGCCGAAAGAAAAGCTAGAGGTTATTAATTTTAAATGATACATGTTGTTTTATATCGTCCTGAAAAACCACAAAATACTGGCAACATAATGAGAACTTGCGTGGCAATTAACGCGAAACTTCACATTATCGGACCTATTACTTTTTCTATCCAAGACAAGGATTTAAAAAGAGTGGGAATGGACTATATAGACAACCTAAAACTAGAATATTACCCAACTTTAGAAGATTTTATTTCTAAACACGGTAATAAAAATTTATATTACATCACAAGATACGCTGATGAACCTTATTGCCAAAAAGATTTTAGCGATCCTGTAAAAGACTATTTTATAGTCTTTGGAAGAGAATCAACTGGAATCCCTCATGATTTATTAAGAGCAAATCCAGACAGATTGTTAAGAATACCAATGGTAAGCGATGCAAGAAGTTTAAATTTATCTAATTGTGTTGCTATTATTGCTTATGAAATTCTTAGACAGCAAAATTTTATCAATTTAGCGACAAGTGAAATGATTAAAGGTGATCATTTTTTAGAAAAGGAGGCAACAAAAAATGAAAAAAAGTAAATTTTTAAGTTTATTAGCTATTCCTTTTTTATTATCTTGTAACAGAGTTCCTGAATACGATGGTATAAAAATTCAACTAAACTATGCTGAAAACGGTGGTTTAGTTGAAATTACACCTGATATTTTATACGAAAGAGCTATAACATTTAAAAAGGATGAAGTGGTTCTTTTCACTGTAAATGGTTGTTCTCACTGTTTAGAGGCTAAAGAACAAGTCAATTCCTATGCGATTGCCTCTCATATCATTATTCATCAAATTAATATTTCTAATATCGACCTCGAAAATGGTGATTATGACACAATTGTTGCGACAACAACATACTTAGACAAACTTTACGAATTTCCTCCTATTGAAGAGGCTAGTTTTCCAACTATGTACATGTTTAAAAAACAAGGTGTTGCCATGGTTAAGAATTCTAACTTCGTTGATAATTTAAGAATGTATGTCGATGTAATTAATGGCTAATTACATTCTTTTCGCAGTTTCTAGCAATTCGATTGTTTCTTGTCTGATATCTCGCAAATAAATACTAGTTTCTTTCTTCAGAAAGACTTGACCAATTCTTGTCCCTTTGCGGACATTTTTTATTTGGGTGGTATCCACCTCACCAGAAGACAATTTAGAAAGGATTAAGCAAATTTCTGAAGCGATTATTTTTTCATCATTACTTGGATTATCGTTAAAAATAACCACATGTGCTCCAGGGATATTTTTAACATGGAAGAAGTGATAATTAGGATTGGCTTTATTGAAAGTTAATTCGTTATTTTGAATATCTGTTTTTCCAAAAGCAATTTTAGTTGATTTGTAATTTATAAAATAAGGAGAAGATTTGCTAAAAGACAATTTCTTTTTCTTATCTTTAGTTGGGAAGAAGATGTTTTTAATTTCATTAATATCATCATCACCAGCGTTTTCGATTTGGATTTTTATATGATTAAAATATTCAATATCTTGATAGGCTTTGTTAATTTCTTCTTTAGCAAGCGCAAGGGTTGTTTTAGCTTTTTTGTAGATTTTAAAATATCTATTCGTGTTATCGATTGGAGTTAGGGAAAGGTCATAATCTTTTATTGCGCCATTTTGAATATCTCTTTGAAGAGATTCTTCGTCATAGGTATATAAATAACACATGTCCCCATATTCTTTATAGATAAGTTTTTCATTTGCTTTTTCAATGTCAAGTTGTAGATTTTTAATTTTATTTGTTAAAATCTTTAATCTTCTATTTACAAAAGTAAATAGTTCCTTATTCTTTTCTTTTTGTCTTATTAATTTGGACTCTTTTAAATAATTAGAGGCACATAATTTTAATTTCTCTAATTCGATAGAAGGCTCGTTGTTATTTAAATTATTAATAGGAGCCTCGTATATAAATTTTTGTTTAACAATTCTTTCTTTATTAATGTCAGTGTAATGGGTCGCAAAAATTACTATTTCGTCCTTATTTAAAATGATTAAATTAGGTTTATGAGGAACGAATTCAAAAATTAAATATTTTATTTCCTTATCAAATGTTTCGCTTATTTTGCTAAGCGTGAATTTTAAAATTCTATCATTGTTGACTTGTTCGATATCGATAATTTTTGAGTCTTTGATTTCTTTTCTTAAAACATCATTTAAATTATTTGTTAAGGTGTGAATAGATTCCTCAATTTTAATCAAACTCAAAAAAGGAGATTGATGGTTTAAGGAAACAAATAATTTTTCTTCTCGATAATGGGAAAAAGAAAAAATAAGATCACAGTTATTAACAAGGGTGATGTTAGAAATAAATGAAGTTTTAACTTTATTTACTAATTCATTTTTGATGTCGTTTAGGGTGCTTAGATTAACTTTTATCATAATAACTATTACATTTTATCATTTTCTTTTTGATTAACGTTGAATAAATTAAAAGTTGTTATAAAATAAGATATATGAATAAAGGTTTGCTAATTATCTTAAGCGGTCCATCAGGTGTCGGAAAAGGCACTGTTAGAAAAAAGATAATGGAAGACGAATCTCTCAATCTTGTTTATTCAATTTCTATGACCACACGCGCTCCTAGAAATAAAGAAGTAGATGGGGAAGATTATTATTTTGTGACTCAAGAAGAGTTCCAAAGAAACTTAGATAACAATAACCTTTTAGAACATTGTGAATTTGTTGGAAACCGTTATGGTACTCCAAAAGATAAAGTAGAAAAACTTCGCGAAGAAGGCAAAAACGTATTTTTAGAAATTGAAGTCAATGGAGCAAACCAAGTTCTCTCTAAAGTTAATGATAATGGAGTTATTTCAATATTCTTAATGCCTCCGTCATTAAAAACTTTGGAAGATAGAATTAGAAAAAGAAAATCTGAATCTGACGACATTATTAAAGAAAGACTTCAAAAAGGTCGTTCTGAAATGAAACTCAAATCTAATTATGAATACGTGGTTGTCAATCGCAGGGTTGAAGACGCCGCAAGAGAAATCGCTAGTATAATTAGAGCTAGAATGAAATAGATAAGGACGAAAGGAGGAAGGTGTGTGAAATTACTTGAAATATTAATTGAACACGCTTCTCACTCATTAGATCGTCCTTTTTCTTATGCTTATAATGGAAAGAAAAAAGTTGGTGTTGGCTTTAGAGTTTTAATCAAATTTAATTCTAAAGAATTAGTTGGATATGTTATCGGCGTTAATGAGATAAGCAAAACTCTTGAAGAAATTGAAGAAGAATTAGGCTTTAATATCTCTTATATCGAAGATGTTCTTGATGAAAAACCACTTTTGAATGAGGAGCTCTTTCAGCTTGCAGATAAAATTAGCCAATATTATTTAGCGCCTAAAATCAGTGTTCTTCAAACAATGCTTCCTCCATCTTTAAATGTTAGAAGGGGAAGTTTGAAAGCGCCTAAAATTGCATATGACAAATATCTTAAAGTGATTGATGAAAATGAAGATGGTTTAACTGGAAAACAAATTGAAATTTTAAGACTTATCAAAGACTCTAAAGAAGTATTAAAAAGAGAAATTAAGTCTCCATCAATAGTTGAAAAACTTATTCAATATGGAAAAATTGAAGTATTTGAAAGAGAAAAAAGAAGGTTAAACATTCCTAAATATGAAATAGAGCAACCTAAGACATTAAGCGAAGATCAAAATAAAGTCATTGAAGAATTCAATAATTCAAGTGATTTGATATATTTGCTTCAAGGTGTAACAGGTAGTGGCAAAAGCGAAGTTTATCTTAAACTTTCAGAGCAGGTTTTAGCTAGCGGCAAATCAGTTATTATGCTAGTTCCAGAAATTTCCTTAACTCCAATGATGACAAGATATTTCTTAAAACGTTTTAAAGATAACGTCGCTATTTTGCATAGTGAGTTGACTCCTGCTGAAAAGTATGACGAATATAGAAAAATCGCAAACGGCGAAGCTCGCATTGTTGTTGGAGCAAGAAGCGCTATTTTTGCTCCTATAAAAAATCTAGGTCTCATCATTATGGATGAAGAACATGTCGAATCATATAAACAAGATGTTGTTCCTTTTTATCACGCTAGAGAAGTTGCTATATTCAGAAGTCAATTGACGGGTGCTAAGTTTTTAATGGGTAGCGCCACTCCATCTTTAGAAAGTAGGGCCAGAGCACAAAAAGGTGTATACCATTTATTAAGATTAGATAAAAGAATTAATAATCAACCATTACCTAAAACCACAATTGTTAATATGCTTGATTATCATAATATCGACCGCAATTCCTATATATTTTCATTGAAATTGCGAAAATCTATTGAAAAAGTTTTAGAAAATAATGAACAAGCAATTTTGTTAATTAATAGAAGAGGCTTTTCGACTCATATGTCTTGTAGAAGCTGTGGACATGTCTTTAAATGCCCAACTTGTGGGATTGCTTTAACTTATCATAAATCAGAAGGATTACTTAAATGTCATCATTGCGATTACGTTGAGGTGATGAAAGAAAATTGCCCAGAATGTGGTTCTAAATATTTAATGAAAACCGGTTTTGGAACTGAAAGAATTGAAGACGAAGTTCATCGTCTTTTTCCTCAAGCTAGAACGCTAAGGCTTGATAGCGATTCCGCAAGAATTAGAACAAAAGTTAGTAAAATAGTAACTGCTTTTGAAAATAAAGAAGCTGATATTTTAATAGGAACTCAAATGATCGCGAAAGGTCATGATTTTAGTGATGTCACTTTAGTTGGTATTGTTTTAGCGGATATTGGTTTAAACATGCCAAATTATAGAAGTAGCGAAAGAGCGTTTCAACTAATAACTCAAGCGGTTGGAAGGTGTGGAAGACAAGATAAAAAAGGTGAAGCAATTATCCAAACTTACGCGCCTGATCATTACGCTATTACAATGGCAGCTAGACAAGATTATGAGGTGTTTTATAAAAAAGAAATGGGTATGAGAAAACTACAATTCTACCCACCTTATTCTTTCCTTTGTAGTTTAACTTTGTCTGGAAAAAACGAAGACAAAGTAATTGAAGCAATTTATCAAGTTGTCTCCGAATTAAGTGAGGAATTAAAAGATAATGCTCAAGTTTTAGGGCCAATTACACCTTATATAGCTTTTGAAAAAGATGTTCATAAACGTTCAATCCTTATCAAATATAGAGATGAGGAATTAATCAAAAATGTTATTAAGAAAATTATCGATAAATTAAAGAATAAAACAATCATTAGCATAACTGTTAATATAGATCCATACAATTTCTAATGGAAATAGTATGAAATTATATTATAATTAATTCGAGGTAAAAAATTATGATTACTATTACAATACTCGGATTAGATCAATACATTGTCGGAAGACTATCAAGAGAATTAACTCCTAATATAGCCAAATTATATGAATTAAGTGAAGATGAAGTTAACTTTGTCGCACCTTCTAATATGGTTTTTCATAATGGCGTTGAACAAACATCGTGGAATGTTATCGTTAGAGTTAATGCTCCAATGAAAGTTTCTGTTTTACAAGACGAAGTTGCTAACTTAATTTCTGTCGGTTTAAAAGATGTCGCAATTAATTTAGCGATTGAATTTTATTATTATTCTCAAGATAATCGTTATACTCGTCTTAATAGCGATTATCCAAGATATATCACGAGTGATAATGTCGTAGATTTCCAAGCCGAATACGAAGATTTAGATGAAGGCGAAGAAGTTTACGATGAAGATATTTTTGAAGGAATCGAATAGATGAAAAAAGTGTCTTCTTTAGAAATTGCATCACAAATGTTAAATGAAGTTATTTATAATAACTTAACTTTTTCTTCATGCTTAAAAATATATTCACAAAAATATAATCTTCATAAAGAAGAATTTTCTTTAGCAAGTGTTCTTTGTGGTTGTGAATTAAGACATCATTTGCTTTTTTCTGAATTGATTGATATTGAATTTCGAGAACTTCCTAAAGAATGTTTAATCGCTTTTGCTCTTGTTCTTGCTAATGGCGTTTTCATTAAACGAATTGATGAGGAAGAAGCTAATCTTTTTCTTTTAAAAACTCTTCTTGCTAACGAACTCCATTATAACAAAGAAAAACTAGATTCATTTTTCGCCAATATCTTTAATAGCGAACATTTGATTCCAAACAAATATTCGAAAGAATCAATCGATTTTCTTTCTCTTAGATACAACACCCCTAAATGGTTAGTCAAAACATGGCAAAAAAACTTTAAGAATTTGACTTATAAGATTTTAAAGGCTAACACGAAACAGCCATTAAACACAGTTAGGCTTAATCCACTTTTGGATACTCAAGTTGTAAAAGAAGATTCTATTTTTGAAAAAACATTCGCTGACGGAATGCTTGCCTACAAAGGTAAAGCCCCAATTAAAAAACAAACTTATTACATTAATGGATTAATTTTCCCTATGAAAATGTCTGTTAAACATGTTTTTGAAAATATAACTTTAGATTCTTTAAAAGGCATCGCGGTTTATCAAGGATATCCAAATAACGCTTATTTAGAAGCGATATTTAATACAAGCAAACACGCGGATATTGATATAATTGTTACTTCCCACCAAGATTATCATGAAGCAAAAACAAATATAGCTAGATTTGGTTTAGATAAAGCAAAGCTTTATAGAAGTGAAGCTTCTTCAATAATCACATGCGTTTCTAGAAAAGTAGATTCTTTTATTGTCTGCCCACGCAGCTCAAATTTTGATTTATTAAGGAACGCTCCTGATTATTTCCTTCGCTTTAATCCAGAAACCTTCGATTCTTTAATTAAAGAACAAACCGAAAGTTTAAAAGAATGTTCAAATTTCGTTGAAGAAGGCGGACAACTTATTTACTTAGTTCCTACAATTTCTTTAAAAGAAGGACAATTGTTGATTAGAAAATTCTTAGAAAGTAATAAAGATTTCGAACTTGAAAGTGAAAGACAATATTTCCCATTCGATCCATATGATTCTTGTCTTTATTTCGCTTTGCTTAGGAAAAAGGTGCAATAAATGATTAACTTATACGGTTTACCTTTACATAAATTAGAGCAACTTATGTTAGATGAGGGGCAAAAGAAATATCGCGCCACTCAACTTTATATTTGGTTGTATGAAAAAAGAGCGACCTCATTTGATGAAATGAGTGATATTTCTATCAAATTTAGAGAAGTTCTAAAAGAAAAATATTGTTTAGAGATTCCCAAAATACATACTAAACAAGTTAGTAGTGATGGAACTATTAAACTTTTGCTCGAATTAAAAGATGGTTATAAAGTCGAAACTGTCTTGATGCGTTATAGCTATGGAAACGCTATATGTGTATCTAGTCAAGTTGGCTGCTCGATGGGATGCTCTTTTTGCTCTTCTGGATTATTAGGAAGACAAAGAAACTTAACAAGTGATGAACTTGTTGGACAAGTTTTAGTGATGAACAATCTTCTTCGTGAGGAGAATAAAGGCCAAAGAGTTACTCATATTGTTGTTATGGGCACTGGTGAACCTTTTGATAATTATGATAACGTTATGGATTTTATTCGAGTTGTTAACGCTCAAAAGGGCTTAGCAATTGGAGCAAGACACATAACTGTATCAACTTGTGGACTTCCAGATGGAATCAGAAAATACGCAAGAGAGGGCCTTCAAACTAACCTTGCTATTTCTTTGCACGCTCCAAATGATGAATTAAGAAACGAATTGATGAAAATAAATAAGGTTTTTAATTTAGAAAAATTAATGGAAGCCATTAAAGAATATGAAGAAATTGCTAATCGTAGAGTAACATATGAATATTTGCTCTTAAGTGGCATTAACGATACGCTTGAACACGCTGCCGAATTAACTAAGTTAATTAAAGGGACAAAAGGATATGTAAATCTTATTCCTTACAATGAAACAAAACTTTGTGATTATAAACGTAGTAGTGGCAATAGAGTTCACGCTTTCTTAGATTATTTAACCAATCACGGTGTGACCGCGACTATTAGAAAAGAATTTGGAAGCGACATAGATGCAGCGTGTGGCCAGCTAAAGGCAAAATGCGAGGGGAAATTATGAAAAAATATTTAAGCGGAAATTTTGCATTTAACACCCATGTAGGAAGGGTGAGACTTACAAATGAAGATAGATCAATTGCCTTAACTAATTCAAAAGGTGACGTTTTGCTCCTTGTTTGCGATGGAATGGGAGGACAAAGCAAAGGAGATTTAGCATCTACAATTGCGGTTCAAACATTGCAAGACGAATTTGAAAAACACAAAGGTTCATTTTTAAATAAATTATTTGCAAAAATTTGGCTTAAAAACGCGATTAAAAAAGCTAACTCTGCGATTTTTGACGAATCAGCAAGAAATGAAGAATATCACGGAATGGGCACGACAATAACTGCTGTTTTAATTGTTAAAACATTTATTGTTATTGGACAAGCCGGAGATTCCCGCGCTTACATATTAAAAGACAACAAGCTCGTTCAAATTAGCGAAGATCAAACTTATGTTGCTTATTTATATAGAACTGGCCAAATCAAAAAAGAAGAGATGGCCACCCATAGTAAACGTCACGTTTTAATGAATGCAGTTGGCATTTACCCAAGTCTAAATGTTGATATCACTTCATTAAATTACAATAATGAAGCAATTTTGCTTTGTAGTGATGGTTTATATAATAATGTTTCTCATAATGATATTGAAAATATCATGAAAAATACAGATTCCGTTAATCATAAGGTGAATCAATTGATTCAAATTTCAAACGCGAATGGCGGTAGCGATAATATCGCAGTTGTGGTTTGGGAGGCCAATAACTAATGCCACTTAAAATGGGTTCTTTAGTTGATGGAAGATATCGCATAACCGCAAGAATTGGTCATGGCGGTATGGCGGAAGTTTATGAAGCTAACGACATAATTAAAAAACAAGTCGTCGCTATTAAACTAATTAGGGAAGACGTTATGGCTAACCCTATTAATTTAAAACGCTTCGAAAACGAAGCCACTATTGCAGCAAGTCTTAACCATGAAAATATCATGAAAGTTTATAATCATGGAACAATTGATGGCAGACCATATATTGCAAACGAATTTATTAAAGGGCAAACTTTAAAAGATGTCTTAGATTTTAGAGGTGTCTTTAAAATATCTGAGGCTATAAGTATTATGCTCCAATTAGCCTCTGCTCTAGATTACGCACATATGCACAATATCGTGCATAGAGATGTTAAACCTGATAACATCTATCTTTTAGCAGATGGAACAATTAAATTAGGCGATTTTGGTATTGCTGAAGCCGATGGATTAAATAGACAAACAACATTATCTAATGATATTGTTGGTTCTGTTCATTATTTGGCACCTGAAATTTCAAGAGGTAAACCAGCGACAGTTCAAAGCGATATTTATGCGGCGGGCGTAACTTTTTATGAAATTATTACAGGGCATGTTCCTTTTGAAAAGGACACTCCAATTAATGTCGCGGTTGCTCATATTAAAGAAAAATTTCCACCGGTCAGTAAATATATTTCTGATTGCCCTAAGGAAATTGAAAAAATCATTAGCAAATGCACGAAGAAATATCATCGTGATAGATATTCAAGCGCGAAACAACTTTTTAATGATTTAGAACTTATTAAGAATAATCAATCAATTCTTAAGAGAGAAAAAAGAAACATTTTTGCAAGGATATTTGGGTTTAAATAATGGAAGGTATTGTAGTTGGATTAAGATGTGGCGTTTATAGCGTCCTTTCTGAAGGCGTTATCTTTCGTTTGCCTGCAAGAGGCTTGTTTAGAAACAAAGGCGTGAAGCCTGTTGTAGGAGACAAGGTTCTAATTAATGATGATTATTCAATGATAATTGATGTTTTTGAAAGAACCTCATTTTTAAAAAGACCTACAATCGCTAATCTTGATCAAATCTTGCTTGTATTTTCTTTAAAAGAACCAGAATTTTCCTATCATTTAACTTTTAAATATTTAACATATGCAAATATGAACAACATTAAAGCAAAAATCATCTTAACAAAATTGGATAAAACAAAAGACTTAGAAGAAATTGAAAACATTAAAAATGTTTTTAATAAACTTGGTTATGAGGTTTTTGTTGTTTCAAACAAAACCAAAGAAGGTCTAGAAGAAGTTAGGCACATATTTAAAAATAAAATTAGTTGTTTAGTTGGACAATCAGGTGTTGGTAAATCATCTTTATTAAACGCTATTGATCCTGAATACGATAGAAGTATAGGTGAATATTCAAAAGCATTAGGCAGAGGCAAACACGAAACCAAGGAAACGATTTTGCTTCCTTATGAAGGCGGTTTTATTGCGGACACACCTGGATTTTCCAGTTTGGATTTAGAACTTTTTAAAGAAGATTTAGCGCAATTTTTCCCATCTTTTGATAAATATTATTTAGACTGTTATTTTTCTAATTGCTTACATATAAGCGAACCAAAATGTTTAGTAAAACAAGCTTTAGAAAATGGTGATATTCCTCAAATTGCTTATGATGCTTATTTAAAACTTTCTAGCGAGGCTATATATAAATCGAAAAGAGGTTACTGATTATGAAGAAATATTACATTGCCCCATCAATTTTATCAGCGAATTTTAATAACCTATCAAAAGATATTTTATCTTGCCAAGAAGCTGGTGCTGAATATTTACATTTCGATGTCATGGATGGACATTTCGTTAATAATATTTCCTTTGGAATTCCTGTTTTAGAATCTATTTCACATTCCCATAATATGATCAACGATGTTCATATCATGATTGAAAATCCAAAAAAGTATGCGAAAAGATTTCTTGATGCCGGCGCCGATATATTAACCTTCCATTATGAAGCGTGTAATAGTGAAGAAGAAGTTAAAGAGGTTATTTCAATTATTAAAGAAAATAACAAAAAAGCTGGTTTAAGTATCAAACCAAATACACCAGTTGAAGTGGTCATTCCTTTCTTAAAAGATTTAGATTTGGTTTTAGTTATGTCGGTTGAACCAGGCTTTGGAGGCCAATCATTCATTGAATCATCTTTAGATAAAATCAGATTTTTAAGAGAAGTTATCGACCAAAAAGGTTATTCTTGCTTAATCGAAGTTGATGGAGGGATTAATAATTTAACCGCTCAATTAGTTAAAGATGCAGGAGTAGATATTCTTGTCTGTGGATCTTATATTTTTAAAGGCGATATAAAGAAAAATATGGAGAGTATTGAATAATATGGGACCAGTTTTAGGATTTTTTCTTTTAGAAATTCTCTTCTTTGTTGGATTTTTAGCTTTTTCAATCATTCGATATAAACAACGTTTTAATATGAGATACGATTTAAGAAACACTTTTCCTTATGAATTAAATTTCGAATCTAAGTTTTCCGATAATTTATTTGGCAACGTTTTGTTTCTTATGATGGTGCTTTCAAATTTGATGATTTATGTTTTTTCAATGAATGTTCAAATCCAAAGTACATTATTATTCAATCTTGTGTCCGCGATCATTAATTCTATTTCTCTTGTTTTGGTCCTTTTTGTTCCATTAAAGCTTCTTAAAACACATTTAGCTGGTACAACAGTATTTATTATTTCAACATTTTTAAACTTTGCTTCTATAGGATTTACATCGCTAAACTTCTATTCTATCTTAAACTACAATCATTTTGTCGTTTTAGCGATTATTTCCTTTGTTTTTGCTATATTTGTCTTTTTAATAATAATGAATCCAAAGCTTACTACTTGGGCGAACGCTGAAAAAGTTGAAGTGGATGGACAAGTCACTTACAAAAGACCAAAGTATATTGTTTTGGCTTTTAGTGAATGGCTATGTATTATTCTGACTTTAGTTTCCGCAACGCTGCAATTCATCTTATTTACATTTGTTATGTAAAATAAAAAATCCGACGAATCGGATTTTTTTATTGTATTGTATGTTCCTTAATTATCGAGCCTTATATTCTTTAGTGAGACTACGATAAGCGCTGGTGGACATACGAACACGCATTTCTTTACCATCAACGATGACGGTACGAACTTGTAAATTTGTATTCCATTTGCGGCGAGTTGCTCTTAAGGAGTGAGAACGGTTATTACCGCTTAAGGAACCTTTTCCAGTGACTGGACATACTCTTGACATATCGTTTGCCTCCTATTTTTTTGCTCTTATGATATTATCATAGTGATTTCATGGTTGCAACCACAAAATTTATAAAACAATTTTTGGGAATCTATTTAACAATTCTTCTTTTGAAATTCTATTCGTACATTTTTCAAGCATCACTCGAAATAAAATGTTCTTTCTATCGAATGTTAAATATCTCACATGACCCTTGTTTGTAACAAAGATTATAGTTTTTTGTTTATTTGATTTCTCTTCATCTATATATATTATTTCAGAGAAGTTATATACAAGTTGTTTATTGTATTTATGAACAGTTACATATTTTTTACTTAAAACATAATAGTTTTTAGTAATAGAAATGATATAAAATACAATTGCGCCTATTAACCATCCCCCAATTAAAACATAAGGAAGAGGTCCCCAAGGGAAAGAGATAAAATTTTGAAAAAATATAAAGAATACCATCAATCCTATAACGAACATTGAAATCAAATATGTGATCGTTATTTTAAAAAGGCGAATTTTAAGTTTCATTATTTTTTATTTACCCCAGTTAATTCAAAGAAGTGAGGAAGTGTTTCACACCAAGCGCAGAAATCTCTCCATTCACTTAATTTGTGACATCTTCTTTGGACATACATTGTCTTTAATTGTTGGTAATTAGTTGTCATAGTAGCACCTAAGCAGAATCCACACGGAAGAGAAGCAACTAATTCTCTCCATTTACCTACTTTGTTAGGATAATCTTCTGGAAGAGCTTTGTAGTCTTCAACTAATTTAGCAACAATCTTAAGCACTTCAGGATTTGTATCTTCTACACATTGTGTAGAAACATCAAATTTAAGTAAGCAATGCATTGTTGATTGGCTTGAAACAAAATCGAACCAATGATATCTTTGCGCTTGCTTCCACCAGTAAAGAGGGGCGATGATATCAAATTGAACAACAATACCTTTTAAGAAATTATCGTGGCCTTGGCCATTTTGAGTTGCGCCTAATTTATAGGCTCTATTAATATCTTTATCAGTTAATTCGTCGCGATCAAAGACAACTCTCATTGGGTTGCCACTTGCTTTGATTGCTTTTTCATAACCGAATACTTCGGTGTTTAAGATTTCAAATTTCATTTCTAAATATCTCCATTAAATTATCTAATAAGGTAAGGCGTGTAATAAGTCCAACTCCTCCAGGAACTGGTGTTTGAAGTTGAACAGGCAAACCACTTTTCGCGTCGCCTACTAAGTGTCCGTCAACACGATTTATACCGACATCAACCACGATAGCTTCTTTTTTATATGTAAATGTTTCGTTTAAGAATTCAGCTCTTCCAACAGCAACAACAATAATGTCAGCGTTAGAAATATACATTTCCATATCTTTTCGTGTTGTTTTAGAATGTAGGACTGTAACATTACAGCTTTCTTTTAATAACAATCTTGCCATTGGTTTTCCGACAATATTACTACGTCCAATAACTACTGCATTTTTACCTACTAAATCAACTTTTAAGAATTTTAAATAGTTAATTATTCCTTTAGGTGTGCAAGGATCTAATTTTGATAATGGATGAAAGCCATCAACATCCTTCTTTGGGCTAACGGCAAGTTTGATATTATCTTCACTGATATGTTTTGGAAGTGGCATTTGGACTATAAGTCCATCTACTGAAGGGTCATTATTAATAATTTCGATTTGTCTTATTAATTCTTCTTCAGAAATGTCGATATCAAATTTTCTTAATTCACAGTTAATTCCGACTTCGGCAGCGTCTTTTAATTTACCTTTAATGTAAACGTTAGAAGCTGGGTCATCATTAACCTGCATGATTACAAATTGAGGAAGGCGTTTGTAAGATGAAATTTCTTTTTTTAATTCTTCTTTTCTAAGGGCAACGTATTCTTTAATATTCATTAGTATTTAATCTCTGGCATTCTGCCTTCAAACTTTCTTACTTTGACACCTGCAAGTGTTAACATTTTTAAACTTGCTTGTGTTTCTGTGGTGTGTTCGTATTTGTTGTCACCATAAACAACTTCTTTGATTCCTGTTTGAATAATAGCTTTTGCACATTCATTGCATGGGAAAAGTGTGACATATAGGGAGCAACCTTGTAATGTTGAACCATTTCTTGTGTTAAGAATCGCATTGAATTCAGCGTGGCAAACGTAGAGATATTTTGAATCCAAACCTTCGCCTTTTCCCCATGGGAGTTGATCTTCAGCAATTCCTCTTGGCATGCCATTATAACCAATAGAAACAACTTTATGTTCTTGGTCAACAATGCACGCTCCAACTTTTGTGCTTGGGTCTTTGCTTCTTAATGCAGACAAGCAAGCAATACCCATAAAATATTCATCCCAACTGATGTTCGATTTAACCATATGTTGTACCTCTCAATTTAAAAATTATTTTACCGAAAAAAGCGGATACATTAAATAGCGCATTTAAAAAGTATTTAGACAGTGTCCAAATTATTGAATAAAACTATGTTTTTTCTTATTTTAAGTATTTAATTATTCAAAATAGTTTGTTAAACTAATTTTGACCCAAAAGGAGGGAATGGAATGGCCGGAAAAACAATTGCTATGATTCTTGCTGGTGGAAAAGGCACCAGACTTGAATATCTAACCAAAAAAACCGCTAAACCTGCGGTATCATTTGCTGCAAAATACAGGATTATTGATTTTCCTCTCAGCAACTGTGCTAATTCTGGAATTAATATTGTTGGTGTTTGTACACAATATGAATCGACTGAATTAGATCAATATTTAGGTAACGGTGAAAAATGGGGACTTAATGGTGTTAGAAGTTTGATGGGCACTCTTGCTCCAAGACAAACAGAAGATGGAGCTAATTGGTACAAAGGCACAGCGGATGCTATCTATCAAAACTATGATTTCATTAATGACTTAAACCCTGAACATGTTCTTATTCTCTCGGGTGACCATATTTATAGACAAAGATATGACCACATGATCGCTCTTCACGAAGCTACAAATGCTGATGTGACTATTTCCGTTATTGAAGTTCCATTAAAAGAAGCTTCTAGATTTGGAATCATGAACGTCGATAATACAGATAAAATAGTCGAATTCCAAGAAAAACCAAAAAAACCAAAAAGCAATTTGGCATCTATGGGAATTTATGTTTTCAAATGGAGTGTTTTAAAAGAATATCTTAAAAATGACGCTAAAGACGAAAATTCAGATCATGACTTTGGCAAAAACATTATTCCTAACATGTTAAATGATGGAAAGAAATTACAAGCATATCGCTTTAAAGGATATTGGAGAGACGTCGGAACTCTTGCTTCTCTTCACGAAGCGAATATGGATATTGCTACCGATGGTAGAGAATTTGATTTTTATTCCGGCGATTTAAAAGAAGTCATTTATACAGAAGACACATCTAGCGTCCCACAATATATTGGACCAGAAGCATCCATAGTTAGAACAATCGCTAACCAAGGTGCTATTATTTTAGGTCACGTTGATACATGCGTTATTTCTAATGAAGTATTAATCGAAGAAGATGCGGTATGTACGAGATGCGTCATTATGGCGAACGCCAAAATTAAAAGAGGCGCAAAAATTCATAATGCTATTATTGCTCCAGGAGTGGTTATTAAACCAAACGCTGAAATTAATCTTGGCAGCGATGAAATTGTTTTGATTTCAAAATAGGAGGAAAAAATATGCTATCAGTATACGGAATTTGTAATTTACACGATTCTCCTAGATTAGGACAATTAACAGAAAATAGACCACTTGGTCCTACTACATTTTTAGGTAGATATGGATTAATGGATTTTACTTTATCTAACTTTGCTAACTCTGGTATTAACAAGATTGCCATTTTAGCAGAAAAAGGACTTCACTCCATTCGCTCCCACGTTGAATCTGGTAACATTTGGATTGAAAATACCAAAACAGGCCATTTCGACATCATTTTCAATGAAAATGGTATCTTAGCACCAAAATTTAATACAGATATCGCTAATTTAATTGCGAATAGAAAATCTGTTCATGATTTTGGCTGTGACATCGTTGTCGTTGCTCCTAGTTTCTTTTTAGCGAAGATTGATTTTAAAAAGATCATTGATATTCACCGTAAAGAAAATAGAGATATCACAGTTGTTTATTCTTCTAGAAAAGACGCAAACAAAGCTTTCTTAAATTGCGACTCATTA
This sequence comes from Bacilli bacterium, assembly GCA_017502465.1. GTDB lineage: Bacteria > Bacillota_I > Bacilli_A > RFN20 > CAG-826 > RGIG5418. The sequence continues at coordinate 51,266 of JAFVUY010000178.1, forward strand.
AAAGTTAATTCTAAGAGTAAGACAATTAGAAGCGTTTCACTTAATAATGGAAGCGAAAAAGAAGCCGATATTTCTTTAGAAACTTATGTTTTCTCTTTAGAAGCATTCAAAAGATTAGTGAAAGAATCACGTTCAATTTCAGCCCTTTATGGAATACGCGATATGGTAAATCATTATATTAAAGAAAAAGAAACAAGGGTCCATGGATACCAACTCGAAGGAACTGTTGTCCCTATTTTATCCATGCAAGATTATGTTGAAAATTCTTTCAAACTTTTAAAATTCTTAGAAAGAAAGAAATTATTCCACGAAGACTGGCCAATTTTTACAACCACACATAATACCCCACCTTCTTTATATGCCGCTACGGCGAATGTTAAAAATTCATTTATCGCTAATGGATCAATTATTAAAGGCACTGTGGAAAATTCAATTATCTCCCGCAATGTAATTATTGAAGAAGGGGCGGTTGTTAAAAACTGTATTTTATTCACAAAAACTAAGGTTGGTAAAGACACCAAACTTGAATATGTTGTCGCTGATAAAAATGTCACTTTTGAACAAATCAAAAAAGTTTCAGGCGATAAAAATGATGTTGTATTTATTAAACAAGGAACTAAAATCTAATGAAAATTGCAATGGTAGCCTCTGAGGCATTTCCGCTCGCAAAGACCGGCGGACTTGGTGATGTTGTATCAGCATTATCAAAAGAATTTAACAAACTTGGTGAAGAAGTCATCGTTGTTTTGCCATATTATGAATCAATTAAACATCAAGCTATTGCTTATCCTCAATACATTGGTGAATATGATGTTAACGTTTCTTGGAGAAAAGAAAGAGCACAACTTTACAAAGTAAAAGTTGATGGATTGACTTTCTATTTAATCGATAATTATAAATATTTTGGAAGAAATAGTTTTTATGGTCATTTTGATGACGGTGAAAGATTTGCTTTCTTTACTTTTGCTTGCAAAAATTTATTTGCTTATATCAATTTTATACCTGATGTTATTCATGTTCATGACTGGCAAGTTGGTATGCTTCCTTGTGTCACAAGAGAAGACAAACACCCAATGAATCCACTTAAAAGCACGAAATTTGTTTTAACAATTCATAATCCTGCATTTCAAGGGTTACTCCCAAGAGAATGTTTGAGTGATTTATATGGATTACCAGAATATTTATTTGAAAATGGAACATTAAGATTTAAAGACCAATTGTCAACTTTGAAAGCTGGCATTATCTATGCGGATAAAATCACTACAGTTTCTATGACTCATAGATATGAACTCACAACAGAAGAAGGCTCTATGGGACTAAATAATGTCTTAAATCTTAGGCAAGATGATTTTGTCGGTATTCTTAATGGTATCGATGTTGAAGAATTTGATCCTTCTAAAGATGATCACATCGAATTCAATTACAATTTAGTGAATTTTGTTAAACAAAAAGAAGCTAATAAAGAAATTTTGTTTAATGAATTAAATATTAAAAATAGTGGAAAACCTTTATTCTCTTTAGTCTCAAGACTAACATGGCAAAAAGGGATGGATTTGGTTTTCAGCGCCTGCTATGAAATGGCTAAAAAAGGATGCAATATTGTTATTCTTGGTTCAGGAGAATATCAATATGAGCAAATGGCGGAACAACTCCGTTCTATGTTCCCTGATTTAGTTGCTGTCTATATCGGATACAATAACGAACTAGCGCATCTAATTTACGCTGCTAGCGATTTCTTCTTAATGCCTAGCTTGTTCGAACCATGCGGAATTGGGCAAATGATCGCTATGCGATATGGCACTCTCCCAATTGTAAGAAGAACAGGTGGCTTAAAAGATAGTGTTGAAGCATATGATGGCACAAACGAAAAGACGGCAACAGGTTTTGGGTTTGATCCATATGACCACTATGAAATGGTTAGAACTGCCAATTGGGCATATGATAACTATTGGAATGTTCCTTTAAGGAAACAATTAATTAAAAATGCAATGAAATACAATTCCTCTTGGAATAAAAGTGCAAAAGCATATTTAAAACTTTACAAATCAATTAATTAAGGAGGGCGATATTATGGGATATGATTTTCTAAATATCGAAAAAAAGTGGAGAAAGATTTGGGACGAAAAAGGTTCCTTCAAATGTGATGTATACGATTTCTCCAAACCAAAATATTATATATTGGATATGTTTCCATATCCATCAGCGCAAGGACTTCACGTTGGACACCCAGAAGGTTATACAGCAAGTGACGTCATCGCGAGAATGAAACGCATGCAAGGTTTTAACGTTCTTCACCCAATGGGTTGGGACGCTTTTGGTTTACCAGCAGAACAATACGCGATTAAAACAAACCAACATCCAAACGGATTTACAGTGAGCAATATTAATAATTTCCGTGAGCAAATTCAAAAATTAGGTTTTTCCTACGACTGGGACAAAGAAATATCTACAACAGATCCATCTTATTACAAATGGACTCAATGGATTTTCTTGAAACTCTTTGAACACGATTTAGCTTATGTTGACTATAAACCCGTTAATTTCTGCCCTGAACTTGGTACTGTTTTAGCAAATGAAGAAGTTATTGATGGAAAATCTGAAGTAGGTGGTTTCCCAGTAATTCGTAAACCAATGAGACAATGGCTTCTTAAAATTACTGAATACGCTGACAAATTGTTAGATGGATTGGATGGATTGGATTGGCCATCTTCAACTCTTGAAATGCAACGTAACTGGATTGGCAAATCAGAAGGCTGTATTGTTAAATTCACTATCAGAGATAGTGATAAAACATTTGAAGTATTCACAACGCGTGTTGATACATTATATGGTTGCTCTTATTGCTGTTTGGCACCAGAACACCCACTTGTTAAAGAAATTACTACAGAAGAAAATGTTGAAGCTATTAACACATATGTTAATTACTGTGCATCCAAATCTGATTTGGAAAGAACAGACCTTAACAAAGATAAAACTGGCGTCTTTACAGGAGCTTATGCGATTAATCCAATTAACGGAAAAGAAATCCCTGTTTATATTGCCGATTATGTTTTAGCAAGTTATGGTACAGGCGCTGTCATGGCGGTCCCTACTCATGATGAAAGAGATTTTGCTTTCGCTACTAAATATGGATTAGAAAAAATCCCTGTTTTAGAAGGTTATACCGGCGAAGCAGCTTTCATTGAAGATGCGCCTCATATTAATTCTGAAGATGCAAACGGCAAAAATATTAAAGAAGCTAAACAAATTATTGCTGATAAATTAGTTAGTTTAGGTGCTGGTTATAAAAAAGTTAACTATAAGTTAAGAGACTGGTTATTCTCAAGACAAAGATATTGGGGCGAACCAATTCCTATGGTAATTATGGATGATAAAACTTTGTATCCAGTTGATATTGAAACTCTTCCGTTGCTGCTTCCAGATTTAAAAGAATATAAACCATCTGGAACAGGAGAATCCCCACTTGCTTTAGCAACAGACTGGTTGAATGTTGAAATCAATGGTCAACACGGTCTTCGCGAAACTAATACCATGCCTCAATGGGCGGGTTCTTGTTGGTATTACATTCGATATATCGATCCTAAAAACGATAAAGCAATCGGTGATCCAAAATTACTTGAACACTGGTTACCAGTCGACCTCTATATTGGAGGAGCAGAACACGCTGTTCTCCACTTACTTTATGCAAGATTCTGGCATAAATTCCTATATGATATCGGAGTTGTCAAATGTAAAGAACCATTCAAAAAGCTCTTCCACCAAGGAATGATTTTAGGAAGCAACGGTGAAAAGATGTCTAAATCAAGAGGAAATGTTGTTAATCCTGACGACGTTGTCTTAGAATATGGCGCTGATTCACTTAGATTCTACGAAATGTTTATGGGACCTCTTGAAGCTTCTCTTCCATGGTCAAATTCCGGTCTTGATGGAGCGAAACGTTACATTGAAAGAGTTTATCGTTTGTTTACAGAAAATGAATTTAAAGCAAAATTTACTAACGAAAACGATGGCAAACTTGATTTTGTATATAACGCAACAGTTAAAAAAGTTACACATGATTTTGAAAATCTTCAATTCAACACAGGTATTTCTCAACTCATGATTTTGACAAATGAATTTTATAAGGCAGAAAAAATCTATATACCTTATTTAGAAGGTTTCTTAAAAATGTTTGCTTGTGTTTGCCCACATGTTGGTGAAGAAATATGGCAATTACTTGGTCACGACGATGTTATTGTTTATGAAAAATGGCCAACATATGATGAAAGCAAAATTCAATTAGACACTGTTAAAGTAGCAGTTTCCGTTAACGGAAAACTTCGCGCGACTATCGAAGTTAAAAAAGATTTAAGCGACGAAGAAATAAAAGAATTGGCCTTCGCTCAAGACGGGGTTAAACGTCACACCGAAGGAAAAGAAATTAAAAAAGTTATCGTTGTTAAAAACAAAATTGTAAACATTGTTGCTATTTAAAGTAACTTATATGGCATCCATTTGGAGCTAGAGTGAGGTTTATATGAATATTTGTGTAGATGTAGGGAACACCCTTGTTAAAATAGGTATTTTTAACGAGAATGTTTTATTAAAAACATTATCATTTAAGACTGACATTAATAAGAGTGAAGATGAACTAGATTTTATTATCACTTCTTTGTTAAAGAAAAACGATGTTGAGTACGATAAGAATACTCACATCATTCTTTCTAGTGTTGTTCCTAGTTTGAATGTCCCTTTAAAAAACGTTCTTACTAATATTTTTGGTGATAATTTTTTGCATCTAGGTCCTGGAGTTAAAACTGGTATCGCAATGAAGGTTGATAATCCTAATGAAGTAGGAAGCGATTTGATTGCAGATATGGTTGGCGCTAAAAACAAATATGGGAAACCCACAATTGTGGTCGATTTAGGAACTGCGACAAAAGTACTACTTTTAGATAAAGATGGCTTTTTCTCTGCCGCAAGCATTGCTCCTGGATTGATAATCTCAGGTGCTACTTTGTCAAATAATGGAGAAATGCTTCCAACTGTTTCTATTGAAGTTCCAAAAAAAGTTTTAGGAAGAAACACAATTGACGCAATGAACTCTGGAATCGTTTATGGTCATTTAGAAATGATCGAAGGTTTGGTTAGACGATTTGAAGATGAATTAGGCTACAAATGCAAAAAAGTCTTAACAGGTGGCAACGCAAACTATTTAAAAACACTAATTAATAAAGATTTTGTTGTTGATTTTGATATTGCAGTAGAAGGACTAAATTTTATTCTTAATAAGAATATAGGTTAATAATATGAAAACAGATTACGATATTTTATTAGATAAATACCACGATGAATTAATAGACTCTCTTAAAAAATTTGTCTCTATTAATTCTGTCTATGACGAAAAAACCTCATCTTTTGAACATCCATTTGGAATAGGGGTTTCTAAAGCCCTTAATTTTATCCACGAACTGGCGATAAAAGACGGTTTTAAATCCACAAATTATGGAAATAAAGTTGTTGAAATTTTGTGTGGCGAACAAGAAAAAAATGTCACAATTTTAGCTCATGCGGATGTGGTTCCTGAAGGAGAAGGGTGGGAACAAAACCCATTTGAAGTAGTTGAAAAAGATGGCGTTTTATTAGGAAGAGGTGTCGCTGACGACAAAGGGCCATTATTAGCTTCTTATTACGCTATGAAAGCCTTAAGAGATAATAATCTATTAGGCAATTATCAAGTTAGATTTATTGTTGGAGGAAATGAGGAAAGTGGTAGTTTAGGTGTTGAATATTATTTTAATGAATTAAAATCTAAACAACCTACACTTGGCTTTTCACCAGATGCTGAATTTCCGTTAATTTATGCAGAAAAAGGCATTTATACCTTTGAGGCAAGAACAGATTTAGAACTTGATGGCATTATATCTTTTAAAGGTGGATTAGCCGCTAATTCAGTCATTGAAAAATGCATCTTATCAGTTGATAAAAATTCGAAAATTTTAGAAATTATTAATCAATGCAAATATCCTTATTCGCTAGCTGATAAAGGTAATAATGTCGAAGTAATAATACAAGGTGTTTCCGCTCATGGAGCATCTCCTAAATTTGGGAAAAATGCTGGAGTTGAAGCTTTAAGATTAATTGCTTTAGCGACCAATAATAAAGTTATTTCGCATATTTATGATTGTTTGTATGATCTTGAAGGTAGAGGTATTGATGCCTATTGCTATAGCGACAACATGGAATGCTCTTCCTCAATGAATGTCGGAATAGTTAATTACGACGGCAAGTCCTTGTCTATTGTTATTAATTATCGATATGTGGATACATGCAATATTGATGAAACCAAAATTAAAATTGCAAATAAAATCGCTCCATTTAAAATCGTTTCTGGCGGAGACTCACACCTTTTATTTTATAAAAAAGACTCGGATTTAGTGAGAATTTTGCTTGAATCATATCAAAAAGAAACAGGGGATTACGATTCTAAACCAATGGCAATTGGCGGGGGAACATACGCTAAAGAGGCAAATAATATTATAGCTTTTGGTGCTGAATTTCCTGGATGGAATTCCAATATGCATTCCATAGGTGAAGGAATGAAAAAAGAACATTTATTTAAAGCCATGAGTGTTTACGCAAGAGCAATAGTTGAGTTAGGAAAATTTATTGATGAGAACTAAATACAAGCCATGGGCAAAACCATTTATTGAAGAACATAACGATAAAACGATTTCTTTAGAAGAATTTGCGCTTTTAGAATATCCGATTTATTTAGAAATAGGATGTGGTAAAGGACAATTTATTGTCGATATGGCAAAGAAAAATAAAGATATATCTTTCATTGGAGTTGAACGCAATGTCACGTGTTGCGGCTTCACACTTAAAAAGATTGTTGAAGAAGAAATTAATAACGCAAAATTATTCGTTGGAGATGGAGAAAAGGTGGTTGAAGTTATAAAAGACAATTCCGTCAAATATTTGTTTCTAAACTTTTCTGATCCATGGCCAAAGAAAAGACATAATAAGAGAAGATTAACCCACGATAATTTCTTAAAACAATACAAAAGAATTATAAGCGATGATGGTTACATCATCTTTAAAACAGATAACGTTGAGCTATTTGAATTTTCACTTGATAAGTTTATTGAATCAGGATTAGAGATTGTTTCTTTAACTCGTGATTATCAACAACTTGACGAATTTGACACAATGACCGAATACGAAACTAATTTTAGAAATAAAGGTGTAAAAATTAATCGCTTAATCGCAAAGAGGAAATAAAAATGCCATTTACTAAAGAAGAATTTGAATTGATTAAAACATTAACTGATATTGATGGAATTTCCGGTTATGAAAAAGAAGTTGCTAGATTTTTAAAAGAAGAATATCTCGGCTTAGGATGTTCTTTGATTTTTGATAATCTAGGAGGACTTTTTGCTCTTAAGAAATCTAATAACCCTAACGCTTTTAATGTAATGATTGATGCCCATATGGACGAAGTAGGTTTTTTAGTTGGTGAAATTAAAGATGATGGAAAAATTCATTTGCTTCCTGTTGGAGGACTTTATCCAGAAAAAATAATTAACGCTCCGCTTAGACTTAGAAACAGTAAAGGTGATATTTTTAAAGGCTATTTTGAAACAAATGATAAAAAGGATGAATTAATTTTTGTTAGCGATTTTAAAGATAAGAAATCCATTTTTTCTGCAGGAATAAATTATGGCGATGTGGTCACTTTTGACACGAGTATCAAACAAATAGGAGAAAATCGTTACTTATCTAAGGCCTATGATGACCGTTATGGACTTGCTTTAGGAATTGAAATCTTAAGACACTTTAAAGATAAAGAACTTCCATTCAATTTATATGTAGGGGGTAGCGTTCAAGAAGAAGTCGGTTTAAGAGGCGCGACACTTAATTTAGATGTTATTAAACCAGACTTAGCTATCGTATTAGATTGTTCAAGCGCATCTATAAACGATGAAGGATTTGGAATTTTAGGCAACGGTTTATTAATTAGATATTTCGATCGCGGTATGGTCGCCTTTAAAGAATTGCTTGATTTGCAAGTTGAAGCCGCTATTTCTAGTATTGCTAAATATCAATATTTCACTACATTAGGCGGCACAAACGCCGGTAGTATTCATAAATATGGAAATGGAATTTTGACCCTTACACATTGTGTATGTGGCAAAAACATCCACACTCATGAAATCGAGTTCGATAGTGGCGATTATCAAAATGCTAAAAAATCACTTATCTATTTATTGGATAATTTGTCTATAGACAAAATGGAACAATTAAAAGGAGTTCGTCGATGAAAATAATTAACAATTATGACATTTTTTATTCATACAAACTTATCGGCGATGTTTTAATTGTCTCGATTTTTAATGCTTCTAACGAAATGGTTTATAAAAAAGGCTCTTTAGAAATTTGTTATCAAAATGACGAAGTCTCTAAAATTAGATTTAACAATATTTCTAAAGTTATAAAAATTCACTCGAATGGATTAATTCCTTTACCAAATAAACTTTTTGTCGATATACTAAATGACATTTTATCTAAAGAAAATATTGAATTTAGATTAGGATACAAAGAGCATTCTAATTACATAATTGGAAAGGTTGTTAAACTCAACATTGTTGATATAGGAGATACGGAGATTTCTTTAGTTACAAAAGGGGCAAACATTAATGATTTAGTCGTTGTGGCTAAACCAAATGTTAGACTTGCTACAGGTGTTTGGACATCAACATATCATATTTGTTCGTACGCAGATTTACATTTAGATGACGATAATAAAATTTTTATTATAGATGAAGAATTTATACCAGGTACTGATTTTTTCAAAACGGAGGAAAAATAATATGGAAGTTCTTGAAATCAAACTTAAAGAAGAAGGAAAAATTAGTCGCTTGACTAATAAAACATTTAATTTTCCCGATTGTATCAAAGACGGATTCTTTTCCGCAAATTACTTTTTGAAAACTCGTAAAATCGTTGAATCTAACGAACCAAACCATATTGTCACTATGCAATGGTTCCAAAGAAGGGAAAATGCAATGTTGTGTGGCGTTGATGAAGCAATAGCTTTACTTCATACATTTGCAAAAAATCCAGAAAATTTAGAAATCCTCGCCTTAAAAGATGGCGATGTTATTAAAGCTAACGAACCTGTTTTAAAGGTAACTGGAAAATATGAAGATTTTGGCTACCTAGAAAGCGTGATTGACGGTATTTTAGCAAGAAGAACTAGTGTTGCTACAAACGTTATGGAAGTTTTAGAAGTAGCAAAAGACACTCCAGTGTTCTCTATGGCGGATAGACAAGATGATTATTTAACTCAAATTGGTGATGGTTATGCAACATATGTTGCTGGTATTACTAGGGTGTCGACAGATGCTCAAGGTTTATGGTGGGGTGGAAAAGGCATGGGAACTATGCCACACGCTTTAATTCAAATCTGTGGAGGCGATGTTTGTAAAGCTGCGGATATTTATCACAACACCTATCCAAACGAAAAAGTTACTGCCCTTATTGACTACAATAATGACGTTATTACTGATTCAATTAAGTTAGCAAAACACCTAGGTCCAGTTTTAGGAGCTTTAAGAGTAGATACATCCAAATCTTTAATCGATCATTATTTTGATGATAAAGATACAAGTGGTTTTGATCCACATGGAGTATGTAAAGAATTAATCTTTGCCTTAAGAGAAGAACTTGATAAAAACGGATTTAACTATGTTAAAATCATTGTTTCTTCTTCGTTTAGTAAAGAAAAAATAGCTTTATGGAAAAGCTTAAATGTTCCTGTTGATATGTATGGAGTTGGAACCTCATTTGTTAATAATACAACATGTGGGTTTACAGGCGACTTAGTTATGCTTGATGGTAAAGAAGAAGCTAAAGAAGGTAGGGGCAATTATCCAAGCGATAGACTTGAGAAAGTTAACTATCCAATCTATTAGTAGATTTAATGTAAAAATTTGTTATAATTTTTAGGACTAAGAAGGAGTTTATTATGAACATTATTGAAGATTTAAGATTTAGAGGCTTAATTAAAGATTATTCAAACGAAAAAGAAGTTGAGGAATTATTGAAAACACCTCAAACAATTTATTGCGGTTTTGATCCAAGTGCTTCAAGCTTACACATTGGTAACTTTGTTATGATTTCTCTTTTAATGAGATTCCAAAGAGCAGGACATAGAGTTATCGCTCTTGTTGGTGGCGCGACTGGCATGATTGGTGATCCTTCAGGAAAATCCAGCGAAAGAAATCTCCAAACAATGGAAAAACTTCAAGAAAACACTAATTCTATTAGAAGACAATTAGAAAGATTTATTGATTTAGATGACCCAAGCAAAGGCTTATTAATCAATAACTATGATTGGATTGCTCCAATGAGCACTTTAGAATTCTTAAGAGATTATGGTAAACATTTCTCTATTAATTACCTTTTAGCAAAAGATATCATTTCTTCACGTTTGGAAAGTGGAATTTCTTTTACAGAATTCTCCTATAATATTCTTCAAGCTATTGACTTTTTAAAGATTTATGATAAATATGGCTGCCGTATTCAAGTAGGTGGTAGTGACCAATGGGGCAATTTGACCTCTGGTCTTGAATTAATTAGAAGAGCAAGAGGTAGCGAAGCCAAAGCTGAAATCTTAACATGCCACCTCATCACCCGCGCGGATGGTAAGAAATTTGGTAAATCTGAAAAAGGCGCTTTATTTTTAGACCCAGAACTTACAAGCCCATACCAACTTTATCAATATTTCATTAATGTCGCTGACCAAGACGCAGTTAGATATTTAAAAGTTTTCACCTTCTTAACTAAAGAAGAAATCATCGAAATTGAAAAAGAACATTTAGCGAATTTAGGCGCTCGTGTAGGTCAAAAAGCTTTAGCGTATGAAGTCACTAAAATCATTCATGGAAAAGATAAAGCAGACGAGGCTCTTCAAATGTCTCAAGTTCTTTTCTCAGGCGATATTAAATCATTGAACAAAAAACAATTAGAAGAAGTTTTCGGTGATTTAACAGTAGAAGTTGAAGGAGAAAAAATATTAGAAGACCTTCTTATTGAAATTAAAGCTGCCTCATCAAAAAGAGAAGCACGCGAATTTATCAAAAATAATTCCATCTCCATAAATGGAGAAAAGATTAATGACGCAGTTAAAGTTATCTCTAAAGATAATGCTTTGTACGGCGAATATACTCTTGTTAAAAGAGGTAAGAAAAATTACTATTTGGTAAAACATATCTAATGTAAATAAAAAAAGTATAAGAAAACTCCCCGCGTGATTGCGAGGAGTTTTTTTGGATGAATAATTAGAGTTTACGGTTGTAGTATTCAACGATTTGAGCTTCGTTAATTTCTCTTGCTAATTCACTACGTTCTGGTTCGCGAATGAATTTTCCAGAGAGTTTTTCGACATCAACTTCAACATAAGCAACTTTTGTTCCAAGCGAATCTAAAGATTCTTTGATGACTTTGAGGTCGCGGCTTGATTCTCTGACAGCGATGACATCACCAATTTTGCAAAGCATTGATGGGATGTCGACTTTCGCGCCATTAACTGTAATGTGTCCATGATTTACTAATTGTCTTGCACCTCTTCTTGTACGAGCGAAGCCCATACGGTAGACGAGGTTGTCGAGACGTGATTCAAGTAATTTCATGAATGCAAAGCCTGTAACTTCTTTGGATTTCAAAGCGATCATGAATAAGCGACGGAATTGTCTTTCGTTGACACCATACATTTCTCTTAATTTTTGTTTTTCAACTAATTGTTTTCCATATTCGGATAATTTCTTTCTACGGGTATTTCCGTGTTGGCCAGGTCCATATGGACGTTTGGCTAATTCTTTACCTGTTTCAAGAATTGAAAAACCTAAACGACGAGATTTTTTCCAAGATGATCCGGTGTATCTCATGATTGTTTCTCCTTTCCTTTCGTTATTTTCGCAAATAATGAATAGGTGTAAGTTCCTTGTTCCGGGTGTTTGATATTTGTTTCACCGCATAGCTTTGGTTACTTCGTTTTATTTCAAACATCAGACAAACAGTACTTACATGCTGCATTACATGCAGTTAATAATATACGTTTTATTTATTGATAAGTCAATAAGATTTGAAAATTTTAAAGGAAACGTGATCGTTTCACTTGTTTTTTAAAAGGGAAAATCTCTGTTACAAAATTAATAAAGTAGGTTATTTACTCACATTAAAATTAAAGCTAAATTTAAAAAACTAATTAAAATGATTTATTATTCTTTCTTTCTTTTGTAAAATATCTATGAGTATTCTTAAAAAGAATAAAACGACATATCGGTATAAAGAGGTAAACAATATGAGCATTTTCGGAAAATCACAAGACACACTTATTACAATATTTGTAATATTATTCGTTGCTATATTCTTAGTAGCAATCATTCTCATTTTATATAAATTTGTATTCACCAGAGTCTCTGCAAAGAAACAAATTAAAATTATCGAAAGAACATACTCCTATTTGGACGCTCTTTTATGTGGCCAAGACGCTCAATATATTCAAAGATTATCAATCCTCGCTACCTCTAATCTTACCTATATTCCTGTTTATGAAAATTTCAGAAAACAATTTAATGACATTAGAGAAATTGAAGACAAATATGCTGAAGCAAAGATTAAACAAGTTAAATCTTTAATAGCCAATAAACAATTCAAAAATATTAAAGATGTTATTAACGAAACTAAGAAGGCTGTTGAAATTTTTGAAGCCTCTGTTAATAAACTTGACCGTGAACTTTATCAAATCATTAAGCCAGAAGAAGAGTCACGTCAAACAATTCTTAAACTCAAAGAAGAATATCGTACTGTTAAACAAACATTTTATGTTGGCCAAGCCGATTTAACCCTTGTTAACGATTCTTTCATGAAAATTTTTGATAAACTTGATAAAAAATTCGAAGAATTTGAAGTATTAATTGATAGCGCCAACTATGCTGAAGCTAATTCATTAATGGATACAATTACTAAAGTTGTTCACGAATTAAAAGAAGTTTTAGCGCATATCCCAAATCTTTGCATATTGTTAGAGACAATCATCCCTTCAAAAATCGAAGAAATAAATACACATTATTCTCAATTAGAAGCTGAAGGCTATCCTTTATTCCACTTAAGTTTTAGAAGTCTAAAAGATGGTTGGTTCAATAAAATTGAAAAATTGAAATCTGATTTAGTTAGCCTTAGAATTCAAGGTGTTAATGAAAAATGCGATGAAATTATCGCGGAAATAAATAATGTCGAAGCGAAATTAAACAAAGAAATTGAAGACAAACATTATTTTGAAGAAAATCATCAAGTTATTTATAAAGGTGTTATTGATTTAGAAAAAAGCTTCCTTAAAATTTGTTCAATTTTACCTGAAATTACTAAGGTTTATCGCGTCGAAGAAAGCCAAACTGTTTTGCTTCAAACTTTAAAAGCAAATGTCGATAAATTAGGTATATCTAAACGTAACTTGGATGTTTACATCCATAGTGCAACAAAACAACCATTTTGTGTTTTAAAAGAAAAATTGGAATTACTTAAAAATGATTATGAAATTGCAAAAGATGGTTTAGAAAATTTTAAAGCTTATATTGATTCATTAAAAGTTTCAGCAGAAGAAGCCTATAATATGGTTTTTGCTTACACTTTCCGTTTAAAAAACTGTGAACAATTATTGAGATCAATTTTAATTGATGAAGTTGTCGAGCAATACAAAGCACCAATTGACGCCTGCTATGAATTATTAAACGATATTTATCAAACAATAATTGTGAAACCAATCGATGTTGTTTTAGTTAACCAAAAAGTAAGCGAACTTGAAACTATTGCTAATCCTTTATTTGATGAAATTGATAGCAGACATCGCCAATGCCAATTAGCGGAATCTGCAATTGTTTTTGCAAACAGAGATAGAAATCACCAAACAGATGTTAGCCAACAACTGGATATTCTTGATGAACAATTCTTCGCAGGTGATTTCGAAAACGTATATCATGCAGCAACATCCATTTTCCATCGCTCACATGTAGAGGAAGGAACAAATGAATAAAAAAATTATCTATCTAGATAATGCATCAACCACTAAAATTTATCCTGAGGTCCTCAATTCTTATAATGAGGTTTGTGATAAATTTTTTGGCAATTGCTCATCAATCCATGGTTTAGGCGTGAAATCGAGCGCCCTATTAGCAAAAAGTAGAGAGCAAATTTTAAAAAGTTTAAAATTAAACGATTATGATTTAGTTTTCACTAGTGGCGCAACAGAAGCTAACAATTTAGCCTTAAAAGGCTATTGCAAACAATATAAAAATAGGGGTAAACATATCATTGTTTCACGGATTGAACATCCTTCTATTTTAGAAACCGCTAAACAATTAGAAGCAATGGAAGGTTTTGAGGTAACTTATCTACCCGTTAATTCCTTTGGTGTTATTGATTTAAACGACCTCAAAAACGCGATTAGGAAAGACACCATTTTGGTTTCTATTATGGCGGTAAATAATGAAGTCGGATCTATTAATGACATTCATGAAATATCTAAAATTGTTAGAAAATATCCAAAGATTGCTTTTCACTGCGATGCGGTTCAATCATTAGGTAAAATCGATATTGACTATAATGATTGTGATTTAATCACAATTACATCTCATAAAATTCATGGACCACTTGGAATAGGTGCGTTAGTTATGAAAAAACGCATTTCTTTAACCGCTGAAATATGCGGAGGTGGCCAAGAAGACGGATTAAGAAGTGGAACTTCTAATTTGCCTGGAGCAGTCGCTTTTGCAAAAGCAGTAAGAATCGCTCAAGAAAAAATTGTGGAAAGGTTTGAACAAGTATCAAAAGTTGCTATCCCTTTGCATAAATATGTGATGGAAAGCAAAGACCTTTATGAAATAAATTCTTTCGGACATCTTAATCCATACATTATTAATTTTTCTTTGAAAAATAAAAAAGCCAGTGTAGTAGTCGAGGCTCTTTCAAATCAAAACATTATTGTTTCGTCCATTTCTGCTTGCCATTCAAAAGGTGAAAAAGCTAGTTATGTTGTTATGGAAATGGGTAAAGATGAATGGATTAGCCATAACACTTTAAGAATTTCTTTGTCAGAAGAAAATACGGCAGAAGAGATGTTAACTTTTATTAACGCTCTTATTAAAATTGTTGGGGAGATTAGAAGCTAATGGAATATAGTCACATAATGGTTAGATTTGGTGAACTTTCCACCAAAGGAAAAAATAAAAAAGATTTTATTAAAACCCTCGCCATAAATATTAAACATAGTTTGAAAGAGTTTGAATCTTTACGCATAGAAACAAGGTATGATCACATCTATGTCATTTTAAATGGGCAAGATTATCAACCTGTTATGACTCGCTTACAAGACATTTCTGGTATTTATTCCCTTTCTTTGGTTTATAAAGTTGAATCTGATATCGAAAAGATAAAAGAAGCATGTTTTGAATTAATTCAAAAAGAAGAAGGAAAAACATTTAAAGTCAAATCCAAACGCGCGGACAAGAGATTTCCAATCGTGTCAGATGTTATCGTTAGACAAGTCGCAACAGTCATTTTGAAAAACACTGATTTAAAAGTTGATGTCCATAATCCTGATATCACTCTTTCAATTGAAGTTAGAGATGAAGGGACTTATATCTTCACGAAAACCTTTTTAGGCGCAGGAGGCTACCCTTTAGGTGTAGGCGGCAAAGGTTTAATGATGCTCTCTGGAGGCATTGATTCTCCGGTTGCAGCTTATTTACTCATGAAACGAGGCGTAATGATTGAATGCATTCATTTTGCATCCCCACCATATACAAGCCAAGCGGTTATTCAAAAACTGGAAGATTTGCTTAGTGTCCTAAATAAATATCAAGCTAAAATTAGGTTAAATATTATCCCATTCACAAAGCTTCAAGAAGAAATATATAAGCATTGTCCAGAAAGCTATGCAATCACAATTATGAGGCGCATGATGTTTAGACTTGCTGACCGTCTTAGTAAAAGACGCAAATGCCCAATTATTGCAAGCGGTGAATCTCTTGGACAAGTGGCAAGCCAAACAATCCATTCAATGAATGTAATTAATGAAGTCACTAATGTTCCAGTTATTAGACCTTGCGTAACTTTGGATAAAACAGAAATTATTAAGATCGCTAAAAAAATTGGAACGTATGAAATCTCTATTAGACCATATGAAGATTGCTGCACAATTTTCGCTCCTAAAAATCCGAAAACGATGCCAAGACTTGATGAGTGTATTGAGCTTGAAAACAAATTTGATTTCGAGACTTTAATTGATGAAGCCATCAATAATTACGAAGTAAAAATCATCGACGGCACTCAAAAAGAAGAGTTTGATTCATTGTTATAAAGAAAAATCACTAGGTATTGACTTAGTGATTTTTAATTCTAGTTTGAAGATTAAGATTGAATTCTTTGACCTTAGAAAGAGCGTATTCTATTTCATAATCGATGCTGACAGTTTCGGGTTTATGAGCGTCAGGTCCTATAAAAACTTTTACATCAGGATATTCTGAAACAATCTTCCAGAAATCCATATTTGGATATCTTAGTTTTGCTTTTCTATTTGGATTATCATTGTATGGATATCTAAAACCACCTAAATTAAATTCAAGAGGGACGTCGTATTTTATAGAAGCTTCACACAATCTTCTAGCGGCTTGGCTCGCTTCATCGCTCCATTCATAAAGACCATGAGTGAAGAAATCAGGATGCGCTATATAAGAGAATAATCCTGTTTTCATTCCTTCGATAATGTGGGTTATATATAAGTGAAGAAATTCATTATTTTCTCCATTTGCGTTATACCAAATAATTTTATTATCTTTAACATAATTATGTTGGCCTAAAATTAAGTAATCAATTTTCTTGGAATCTAATAATTCTTTATAATAAGGAACGAATTGTTCTAAATATTCAGCTTCGAAACCTACTAAAATTTCAATTTGGTCTTTGTATTTTTCTTTTAAACCTTTAATAGTGTTAACATAATCGTCTAATAAGGAATAATCTCCTCTCATACCAGGCTGAGAGATGCCAGGAAGGAAGACGTGGTCAGTAAAACCGATGACTTTTAAACCATTATTAATGGCAACTTGAATATATTCTTCTTCACTTCCATATGCGTGACCGCATCTAGTAGTGTGAGTATGGTAACAATAATCAATTTTTTCCATACTATTTATATATCATTTTTATAAAAGAAAAACCACAATTAAACATTGTGGTTAAATTCTTTTTTTCTTAAATCTTATTTAAGATTCTTTTTAGCGGTTTCAACTAAATCTTGGAATGCTTTTGGATCATGAATTGCGAGTTCAGAAAGCATTTTGCGGTTAACGTTGATGTTTGCTAATTTAAGACCGTGCATGAATTTTGAATAGGAGATGTCGTTCATACGGCATGCAGCGTTGATACGTCTGATCCATAATTTACGATAGTCTCTTTTAATGTTACGACGATCGATATATGCATATCTTAAAGAATGCATAACTTGTTCTTTAGCGGTTTTAAAGAGCAAGTGTTTGCTTCCGAAGTAACCAGAAGCTCTTTTTAAAATCTTTTTACGACGTGCACGTGTGACTGTGCCACCTTTAACTCTTGCCATTATTGGTTACCTCCTTAGTCTTGAATGAGATATTTGATTCTTTTGTAGTCGCTCTTGCTGACTAAAGATGCTTTTCTCAAATGTCTCTTTTGTTTGTGTGTTTTGTGTGGGGCTAAATGTGATGTGTAAGCAGAATGTCTAACTAACTTTCCGCTGCCAGTGCGTTTAATTCTCTTTAAGAGAGCGCGTTTACTTTTCATTTTTGGCATAATTCTTTTCCTCCTACTTTTTCTTTGGTGCTAATATTGCTACGAGCCAGCGACCGTCCATTGAAGGTTTCTTTTCAATGGTACTAATTTCGCTAACCATAGAGATGAATTTATTCATTACTTCCTCACCAACTTCAAGGTGAGTCATTTGACGTCCGCGATATCTAACGCCAACTTTAACTTTGTTACCAGCTTCTAAGAATTTGGTAGCAGCTCTAACTTTGGTTTCTAAATCATGAACGCCGATTTGAGGTGTTAATTGAACCTCTTTAATTTCGACTATGTGCTGATTTTTCTTCGCAAACTTTGCCTTCTTTTGTTGTTCAAAACGGAATTTTGAATAGTTAAGGATTTTGCAAACTGGTGGTTTGGCTTGTGGTGCGACGCAGTATAAGTCTAATTCGTATGAGTTAGCTTTAACTTGAGCGTCTCTTGAGGACATAACCCCTAATTGTTCTCCATCTGGTCCGATAACAAGAACTTGTGGGAAACGAATATTGTCGTTAACGAGTTCTTTGACTTGGTTTGATGGTTTTCTAGTACTGTAGTCTGTAATAAATATCAACTCCTTTTACAAAAAAACGGGTTGCAGTAGTGCACCCGTGCTTAAACTTAACCCCAAGTTTGTAGCGATGGCCAATCAACTCAATTGTCAATCTGGCGAGAAGCGGGCGCCTCTGCTTTCTACATTTTTTGCGAGATAATAATATCATCTATAAAGATGAGGTGCAAGTTTTAATTTAAAAAAGTATGAAATAAAAGAAATAACCAGCAAATTGATGCTGGTTATTATCTGAGATAATAATTAAAGAAGGGATTTATAGAGATTGACGATATCTTCTTTGCTTGGATCTCTTGGGTTGCCTGGTCTACATGCATCCGCCATAGCAGATTCTGCTAAGAAGTCGATGTCTTCTTCTTTGACAATTCCTTTTAATGTTGATGGGATACCAACATCTTCGTTTAATTGCTTAACAGCGTCGATTGCAGCTTTTCTATATTCTTCTTGGCTCATTTCATCAACGCCTTTAACACCCATTGCTCTAGCAATTTCTCTATATTTTTCGCCTGTTGCTTCTTGGTTATACTCAAGAACGGTTGGAAGAATAATTGCATTGGCAATACCATGAGGAGTATCGTATAAAGCACCTAAAGGATGCGCCATCGAGTGAACAATACCTAAGCCAACGTTAGAGAAGCCCATACCGGCAACGTATTGGCCTAAAGCCATTCCTTCTCTTCCTTCTTTGGTGTTGTTAACTGCACCTCTGAGGTGTTTGGAAATTAATCTAATTGCTTCTAAATGGAACATGTCAGATAATGTCCAGGCGCCTTTAGTAATATAACCTTCAATTGCGTGTGTTAACGCGTCCATACCAGTGGCGGCTGTTAAACCTTTTGGCATTGATGACATCATATCAGGATCAACGATAGCGACAACTGGAATATCATGTGTATCAACACAAACGAATTTACGATTTTTCTCAACGTCTGTGATGACGTAGTTGATTGTAACTTCAGCAGCTGTGCCAGCAGTAGTTGCAACAGCAATAATTGGAACACATGGATTTTTAGTTGGAGCAACGCCTTCTAATGAACGAACATCTGCGAATTCTGGATTTGCGATAATAATACCAACTGCTTTAGCGGTGTCCATCGCGGATCCACCACCGATAGCAACGATGGAATCACATTGATTTTCTTTGAAGAATGAAACACCAGATTGAACGTTTTCAATTGTTGGGTTAGCTTTAACATCGCTGAATAAAACATAGTCAATGTTAGCTTCTTCGAGCAAGTTTGTAACTTTGCTAGAAACTCCGAATCTGACTAAGTCCTTGTCTGTGCAAATGAAGACTTTTTTAAATCCGCGTCTTTTAATTTCTTCTGGGATATTATTGATAGCCCCACTTCCATGATAGGAAGTCTCATTTAATACAAAACGATATGCCATAAATATAATTTCTCTTAACTAGTTAAGAGTCCTTTCCTTAATTTCTTTGTTAATGAGTTCGATAAATTCATCAACTGAACATGTATATTGTTCTTTTTGTCCGTGCTTGCGATATGTAACTTGGTTATTTGCAACTTCGGAATCGCCAATAACAATTGTGTATGGAATTTTTCTAACTTGAGAATTTCTCATGCGATATCCAAGTTTTTCATTCGCATCATCTTTTTCAACTCTAATGCCAACGGCTTTAAATTTTGCATATAAAGCGTTTGTGTAATCGAGGTGGAATTCATTATTAACTGGTAACAAATTGACTTGGATAGGCGCTAACCAGGTTGGGAATACACCAGCGAAATGTTCAATTAAAATACCAATAAATCTTTCAATCGAACCTAAGCAAGCTCTGTGGAGCATAATTGGACGTTTTTTCTCACCATCACTATCGATATAAGAACAATCGAATCTTTCAGGTAAGTTCATATCTAATTGAATTGTGCCACATTGCCAAATACGGCCCATAGAGTCCTTAAGTTTGAAATCAAGTTTTGGACCATAGAAGGCTCCATCGCCTGGATTGATCTTAAATTCTTTGCCGGATGCACGGCACGCTTCTTCTAAAATAGCCTCCGATTTATTCCAAATTTCGATATCTCCAATATAACCTTCTTCTGGTCTAGTTGATAACTCAATTCTATAGTCTAAATTGAAGACACTATACATTTCTTGATAGAACTTAAGAAGTGTTTGAATTTCTTCAACTAATTGATCAGGACGGCAATAAATGTGTGCGTCATCTTGGGTGAATGAACGAACTCTAAATAAACCATTTAAAGCACCGCTTGCTTCATAACGGTGAACGAGTCCTAATTCAGCCATTCTAATAGGTAAATCTTTGTATGAATGCAATGAGTTGTTATAAATAACAATACTACCAGGACAGTTCATAGGTTTGATTGCAAAATCCTTGCCATCAACTTCGGTTGTATACATGTTATCGCGGTAGTGGTCCCAGTGTCCTGAGATATGCCATAATTCACGAGATAACATAATTGGTGTTTTAACAAATTGATAATTGTATTTAATGTGTTGTTCTTTCCAGAATGATTCAACAGCTTCTCTAAGAATCATTCCATTTGGAAGCCAGAATGGGAAACCTGGACCATATTCAGAAAGATGGAATAATCCTAATTGTCTTCCGAGTAATCTATGATCTCTCTTCTTTCTTTCTTCTAAATTTGTTAAATGTTTATTTAAGTCGTCAGCGGTCCACCAGGAAGTTCCATAAATTCTAACTAATTGTTTATTGTCGCTATTACCTCTCCAATAAGCACCAGCTAAACTTAAGAGTTTAAAATGTTTAATTTGACCTGTGCTTAAAATGTGAGGTCCGCGGCATAAATCAACAAAATTTCCTTGTTTGAAGACTGTGATATCTTCATTAATGCCCTCAATGAGTTCTAATTTGTAAGGGTTATCTTTAAACACTTCTAAAGCTTGTTCTTTGCTAAGTTGTTCTCTAACAATTTTTTCATCCTTACCCGCTAATTCCTTCATTTTCTTTTCAATTTTTGGTAAATCAGCTTCGCTAATTGGGTTATCAAGGAAATCTATATCATAATAGAAACCCTCCTCAATAGCAGGACCAAATCCAAATAATGCGTTTGGATAAAGTTCTTTAATAGCCGCAGCAAGAAGATGTGATGTTGAATGGTTTAACACATCTAATGATGCTGGGTCGGTTTTGTCCATTTCAATAATGGAACCATCGTGTTGTAAAATTTTCATTTTTTCTCCTTCGACCGATTAACAGGCTCAGTCTATTAAAATTAATTTTATATAAAGCAATAAGAAATTATTGCAACATATCAATAAGATTGATAAGTGTTTTGTGAGTATCGCGTTTCATTGTTGTTGCTTCTTCAAGTGGGATAGCAACTGTTTCACCTTTTATATAGCCAATCGCAACCCCACCTTCACCTTTATTTAAGGTTTCGATAGCGTAACTTCCGAGTCTTGAAGCTAAGATTCTATCGAACGCAGATGGGGAACCACCTCTTTGAAGTCTGCCTAAAATCTCAACTCTAGTTTCGAATCCGGTTTCTTCATTGATTCTTTTTGATAAATCATGAACATCAAGTAAGTTTTCACTGACAACGATAATCGCGTGAGATTTCTTTTGAGCTTTTAATTTTCTAAGTTTTCTAAATAAAACCTCATCAGGAACCCTATAGTCATAGGTAATTGTCATTTCCGCTGCTTCAGCGATTGATGAAAACATAGCTAAATCGCCACAATGTCTTCCCATAACTTCAATAATTGAACATCTTTGATGAGAAGAAGAAGTGTCTTTGATTTTATCAATACAATCGCAAATAGTATTTAATGCGGTGATAAAACCTATTGTGTAGTCAGTTGAAGCAACATCGTTATCGATAGTGGCTGGTAGGCCTATAACATTGACACCGTGCTTTTTTAAAGCAGCAAGTCCGCGATATGTTCCGTCGCCACCGATACCAATAACAGCGTCGATTTCATAATCTTTTAATTGTTGGACAGCTTTTAATTGAACTTCTTCATTGCAAAATTCTGGTAAGCGATATGAACGTAAAATAGTGCCACCTCTATTAATGATGTCAGCAGTAAAATCTTTATTAACTTGATGAATATCTCCATCAACTAGCCCCTTAAAGCCATCATAAATAACATACATTTCTTTGCCATAGAATAAACCAGCACGAATACAGACTCTTAGTGCAGCGTTCATTCCAGGTGCGTCTCCGCCGGAAGTTAGGATTGCAATTTTTCTTACCATAACCTTGTCCTCTTTGTTCTTTCAATTGATATTTTATTACAACAAAATAAAATATGCATTAAATATGATTTATTTTTTATCTTAGATAACCTCTGAAACGAGAAAAATAAAAAAGTTTCCCACAAATTTTAATGTGGACAAGTTTTGAAAAAAGTGGATTTTTAGATGATTTATATAATAAATCTATTTTCTTGTATGTGGAAAACTCCATCTTAGAAAAAATCTAATTTTTTTCTCATTGAAATATTTATTTCTCTCCTTCATAATTGTGCTACTGACCAAAAGGAAAAACGTATGATTATTTTAAGCTCTCATGATTTATATGTCGTAAAAATTGTTACTCTCATCGCGGATTACGACCAAAGAACACTTGTTAATTTATATCAACCAATTATCGGTTCAACCGCAGTTGCTTTATATAACTATTTAGTCGCAGAAGCGGAAAATCAAAAAGTATTCGGACCATCTGATCATGAATCTTTGCTTATTCATATGCAACTTTCTACTGCTGAATTTATTGATGCTAGAAAAATGCTCGAGGCAGTTGGTTTAGTAAAATCCTATAGAAGTGGAGCAAATGACGAAATTAAAAATTATGAATACATGATTTATGCTCCAAAAACCCCTAAAGCATTTTTTGATGACGCTCTTTTATATGGCACTTTAATCAAATATGTTGGCGAAAAAGCTGCTAAAAAGTTAAACACAGTTTATCGTTTGTCTTTAAAAGAGGCGGAAGGAGAAGATATTTCTGCAACATTTGGAGAAGTTTTCCATCCAGATTTTACCGATCCAGCTTATTCTAAAGTATTAAATATAGAAAAAGCTCAAGGTAGAAAAACCGCTAAAATCGATAGTGAATTTAATTACGATTCATTCTTTGAAGCGTTAAGCTCTATTTCTCAAATCAAACAATCTGCAATTACTAAAAAAGAATTAAAAGAAATAGTAGACTAGCAACTTTATATGATGTTGATGAAGTCAATATCGCTTCAATTGTCGCTAATATATACGAACCTACCTTTGAAAAAGGTAAACGCATAGATTTTAAGAAAATGAGTGAAATATTACATGACGAAGCAAATTACGCATTCTTATCTAAACGTACAAGAAAAGGCACAGTTAGTAGAATGGCGTCTGATACTGATGTCGCTAATAAAATCTATTTAATGGAAAGTAAAACTCCAAAAGACTTTTTAACGCTTTTACAAAATGGAACTCAACCTGCTGAACCTGATTTGAGGCTTGTTGACAATTTAAGTGAACAATTCCATTTGACAAATGGGGTTATTAACGCTCTTATTGATTTTGTTTTAGCGACTAATGGAAACATCTTGCCGAAAGCCCTTTGCCAAAAAATTGCAGCCTCATTAGTAAGAGAAAATATTACAACAGCGTTAGATGCAATGAACTTCTTAAAGAAGATGAATAAAGAAAACAAAAAGAAAACCCAAACACCTCGTGTTGTAACCCAAACAAAAGAACCTACCAAAGAGGAAGAAGCAACAAAGAAGGCGAAGATGTGGTAGACTGGGATGAACTTATGTCTCACATGGAGGATTAATTGTTATGGAAAAACTTACCTCAAAATTTGATATAGGAAGCGATGAAAAAGTCGTTAAAGAAATGCTTGATGAATATTATAACTGCCCTAAGGCAATTAAATATTTAACCAAGTTAGGTGTCAGCGATGAGCAAATTAAAGATAATATCGCCA
>JAFVUY010000179.1 GCA_017502465.1 Bacilli bacterium
ATTCAAAAAGCCGACTTTGTAATCTCAATGCAAACTTCTGGATTAGAAAACAAGGTAATAGATAATATCTTCAACAAATTTATAAAAGCAAAAGACAAATGGTTTGAGTTCATAGAAATATCATTCTTACCTAATAAAATGAAAGAGGATCTCAAATCTATCATCACCGAAAAGTTAAATCTATTGGTTAAATAACCTAAGTGATAAATAGCAGGTGTTCCGTTTTAATACACACATGAATTAAAAATTGAGGTCGGAAAGAATTTTCCGACCTCTTTTTATTTATAAACATTTTTGGTATAATGGACAAAAATGATAAAATAATCTTATAATTCCCTTTTATTGGGAATTTTTTAGTATTTTTGCAATCGAATTAAAAACACTTTTATGAAGTCTTATGTTAAAAATAGAGATATTGGATGAAGATCTTAAAGAGTTAATTCTGAAAGGTAAGAATAGTAGAGGGAAATATAAGAAACTTGCTCGTGATAAGAGGTTTGTAAGTAGATTGTCTGATATATACAATCTGATGCGTTCGCTTGAACATGTATCTCGATTAAAAGAATATAGTTTTTTGCATTATGAACAATTGAAACATATTTCTCTTAGCTCAGTAAGAATAATCAACGGAAGGGTTGAGAGGTTGCTATTCAAAGAGATAGACGATGGGATAAAGATTTCACTGATTGAAATAAACGAAAATCATTATGGAAACAAGAAATGAAAATAGTACGCCATGGATTGCCACACTTCCAGGCACCATATTGAAATATGAATTGGATGACAGAGGCTTGTCGCAGAAGGATTTTGCTGTAATGATTGGTATGCAGAAGTCGCATGTATGTGAACTCATAAAAGGCAAGCGTGTCATGACCAAGGCGATAGCTGATAGGATTGAAGAGGTGTTAGGTATCTCTGCCATCTCGTTGGTCAATTTGCAGACGCAATACGAGCATGATGTGAGAATTATCGAACGGAAAGGTGTCGAGGAAAGAAAAGCTATCAATATGTTAAAGTTATATGATGAAATCTTTGACGTAAGGACTATATTCAAACGTGCTTCATTATCAACAGAATCGGCCGTTGTTAAATTAAAATATCTGAAAGAAATCTGTCATCTGCCTAAACCAGCGGAGTTGCAATTGGAAGTGAATGGAATGTTCAGGAAATCTGCCAATACAGGTCAAGATGTCCGTATGTTGATGACATGGAAGATCTTGGCGGAGACCAAAGCGAAAACACTTGTTGCAGAAGGTGTTTTCGTAAGAGAGCAGGAATCTGAGGTCGTGGATGAACTGACAGCTGTATTACATGAAAATCGAGATACAATGACAAATGTAACAAAGATTCTTTCGAAATATGGCATAGCGTTTTGTGTTGAGGAAAAAATTGAGAAGGCTTCCGTTGACGGTTATTCTTTTATTGAAAATGGAAGGCCATATATCATTCTTACAAAAAGATACGACAGGATTGACAATTTCGCATTCACACTGATGCATGAAGTCGGACATATCTATAAACATTATGTTAATGATTCAAAACACAATTACAGACTAAGTATTTTTAGTTATGATAATGAAAGTCGTGAAGAACGTGAGGCAAATGAATATGCATCTAACGCATTGATTCCTAATCGTGAATGGAGAAATGCTCCGCAAGTTCGTATGAATCCTAAGATAATTCAGAAAAGGTATTCGGAATGGGCAGCAGACAAAGGCCTGAACAAATGGATTGTTTTGGGAAGAATCTCCTATGAAACAGGAATGTATAAATTCAAATCGGACGAGAGCAGGAAGATTGGCTGAACACTTATTCTTCTGATTACACCAAACTTCACTGATAAACCAAAATCTGTTGACCGTTGTCCGTTGTCTGTTGACCAAAAAACAGACAGTCAATTCTCATGCAGTCCCTAATTTGATTAATCTTACATATTATTCAGACACCTTCAATGTGCCCCTACATTATGAATTATGAATTATGCATTATTTTATACCCTATATGGTATAAAAACAAAACTTTTTAGTATATTTGCACCCTATAGGGTATAATTATCATATTATGGAATTAACAACACTTTCTAAATATGTAAAAGCGATGCGTA
>JAFVUY010000180.1 GCA_017502465.1 Bacilli bacterium
TAACGGTCTGATTATGACCGCAAAAGTAATTTCAAATCGTTGCGCATCAAAAAACTTCGTAACAAATTAAATATCAATCATTTCAAAGAACTATTTCGATTTTTTAGTGGACACTTATGATCAAATATAATAAATTATGAGCAAACGATTTTTTAAGCCTTTTGTAGGTTCAAAGTACAATGAAGGTATTCGTGGTAAGAAAATCCTAGTATTAGGTGCAAGTTTTTATTGCAATAAAGATGGGAAAAATGGTAGAGAAAAATGCGAATATTTTACAGAGTGTACTAATCCAGAGAAAAAGGATTCAAGTAAATTTGATGTAATCTGTCCTGTTTATAAAAATTCAGGACTTTTATTATCGGAAGAACCATCAAATGCCATTTCAGAAAATTATAAAGCATATCAAACATTCGCTAAATTTATAGAGCAATTCGGAGATAATAAAGAAGACGTGTGGCAAAGAATGGCTTTTACAGATTACTTGCAATTTTTCTCTCCCACGATAAAAACAAAGAAAAGTTATTTAAGTAATCGAGATTTTGAGGCTTTCTGTGAAACACTAATAGAATTGCAACCAGATATTGTAATAGCATGGGGCATGGCTATTATAGAAGAAATAAGAGAAAATAATCAATTTGTTATAGATAAAGAAAGGCTTCCTGATACAGAATGGTATGTATGCCACATAAAAATGCCAACGATAAATCATGAGATAAGCCTTATATGCAGTTATCATCCAGCCGCACCGAAATATTGGTATGGAGATCTTGACAAACTAGCTAAGTATATGAAGGAAGAGTTAAAGTGAACAAGATTCTCTTTCTTGATTTCGATGGTGTATTGAACACAGAGCATTACCAAGGTTTGCTTCAATATCAGGATAAGCCTTGGCAAGATGAATATGGAGCATTTTTCGACCCTAAAGCAGTAAAGCAACTTAAGAGAATCATTGATGCTACAGATGCTGACATCGTAGTTGAATCATCTTGGAAATATCTTGGATTAGATGCAATGAAGGAATTATGGGAAGTTCGGAACTTGTCGGGAACGATAATTGATATTACTCCGTCATTGCTCGGCAAAAATAAAGGAGTAGAAATAGCCTCATGGCTATCTAAGTACGCAAAACAAGATATACGGTATGTAATTATAGATGACGAATATGTAATCCTTGACTCCCAATTGCCACACTTCATTTTAACCAATCCATACGAAGGAATAACGGAAGAACAAGCCAATAGAGCCATTTCTATGCTAAACGAATAAAAAAATCGATAAAATAAGATTTCCTTAAAACCTCTGCCCCAATCCGGCAGAGGTTTCTTTTTACTTTGCAATAAAAAAGGAAATATGACATTGCAGGAAATTTTTAAAAGTGTACGATTTGAAGACATGGTAAAATATCTGATTGATATAGAATCACAGGTATTTGAAAATCTTTATTGTTTTAAGGAAGCATTCGATGTGCTACGTATGATGGAGGCCAAAGAAGGAAGGAATA
>JAFVUY010000181.1 GCA_017502465.1 Bacilli bacterium
GAGACACTAAACCAAAGCAATTATCTTTATTCAAAATCAAAGATTTTGTCTAAATAAAAAACCACAAAAATACGATTCTGAAAAGTAGAAAAAATGAGGCAAAATTTACCTCAAAATTTTTGCAAAAAGGGGGAACTCAAAAAGAGTAAAAGTAATAAATTATATTCCTACAAATATGTACATAAAATATGAGGAGACTAAATAGATGCCTAAAACAACATAAATAGGAATATTAATAGCCTTGTTTGAACTACCATTTAGGAATCTGGTAACAAAATAACCACCCACTAAAGAAAATATTGCGACATATCTATAATCTAGGGTGCATGTATATGGATATTGAATTTGGAAAGTAAAATAAGAAACCATAAATACCAAGAAGATTAAAGAAAATAGAAGTTCGTATTTGGATGAAGTAAAAATATTTTTAAAGTTTTTAAGATATTTAATGATAAAGAAAATGTAAATCGCAATTAGACCTATGCCTAATACGATAAGTGGTGTAGCTTTACTATAAATAAAAACAAAAGAAATATAACTAACGATAGGGAAACTAATAGGAATAATTAGATTAAAATTTCTATTTCTTACTAATTTTATTAAGAAATACACTCCGCCTAATGCTAGTAACGCCATCAAAAGAATGTTAGCGGCGTATAAGATAACTCCGAATCCGCTAGCAATTCCTACATATGAGAATTCACCAAATATTTTTGATTTAAGCATAGCGGCATACAAGTTTGTAATTTGAGGAACATTACCATTTGCCCATAGTTGCATGTATAAAGAGTTAAAATATTGATTAAAATCAAAAATGATAAATCTATCAACATAAGAGGTAGGCGGGACCGCTAAAGCTTGGTTGAGATTTGAAAAGACATAAGCCAAAGGTTGACCATAATTGATGTAATTATATATAGGCCAGAATAAAGCTAATGGGAAACAAATTGCTGCAAAAACAACAAATAATAATATGTTTTTAAATTGTTTTTCTTTAACGAATTTAATAAAGAAAATAACAAAAACAATAGCGGTAGGCACTGCAATGAGAGCGCCAGATAATTTGCTGGCCATCGCAAGTCCAATTGATACCGCTATGAAAATTATATTTTTATAGCTTTGTTTTTTAATAAATTTGATTAAGAAAAGAATAGTAGAAGTGATAAAGAAAAATAGTAATGCATCATTATTGCTTGAAGCAGTAAATCTTATCATTATTGGCGAGAAAGTGAAAAAGGTTATTGCAATAAGTTGAGATTTTCTTTCTTTGAATAATTCTTTGAAAATCAAATAAGAAAGCACCATTGTAAATATAGAAATAGTAATAGAGAAAATTCTTATGGATTGATAAAGATACCAGCTTGCTTCACCTTTAATAACTAATGAATTTATGTGCATAAAGATAGCGTGTGTATAATGAACAAACTTAGGATGATACATTTGATAAGAACTCGATAACTGTCCATTTTTAAGCATTGGTAAAGAGAATGTTTCGAAAATATGCATGGTTATTTGATAATGGCCATAACCACCAGAGGACCAAACATCGTGTTGTCTTGTAAATATATTATCGGTGACGTTTCCATAAATTATACGAAGAATACTACCTAAAATAAGAACTAAAATAATTGAATGTAAATAGGTTAACTTTTTCTTCTTGAGATTTACAATAAAATAAATAATAACAACAAGCGTTAAAACTATACCAAAAATGGTAATAGGAGCATAGTTAAGTTTACTAACAAAGCTTCTAGCGATTTTTGCGACTTCGCTATAATTAACCCCGTCCCCATATAAGATAATTCCGGGATTACCCAAACTATTTGTGAAAATTAAATAAATAATCAAATTAACAACATAAATCAAAATAAATAAAATAGGCCAAAAATACCATTTATCGTGAATTTTAATCGATATTTGCTTTGTTTTTATTACAATTGCTTTGATTTTTGAAGATAGGAAATTGTTTGAAAGTTTATTTATTAAGACTAAAAGTAAACCTAAACAAGTTAAAATTAAAATAGCAAAAACAATAATAGAAATCATGAATTATTTACTCTTTTCTTCGTGATATTCTTTTTCTGCATTAACTTCCCATATAGAGGATTTGCTGACTGAATTAGGATCGATTAAATGCTTAACAGTTTCCATCGCAGTAAGCATTGAATGGTCCATGTTATTATATCTATGTTGTCCATTTCTTCCGACACAATATAGGTTAGAAATAGATAATAAATAATTCTTTAATGTATCAATTTCTGAATACGTATCAAAATAGCCAGGATATGCTTTTTTAACTTTGAATTGGCATGTATCCTTTACGTCTTCTTTAGATTCTAAAACTTTGATTTGGATGAGTTCGTTAATCGCCATATCGATGAATTTTTCTTTATCCATTTCCCAAAGTTCGTCTCCTTCGTTTGCAAAATATTCGAGTCCAATCCAAACATATTTTTGATAATCGCACACCATATATGGAGACCAGTTGTTAAAGATTTGGAGACGTCCAAGTTTGACATCGCTTTCTTGAACATAGATCCAAGTATCTGGAACGATGTTGTTAATTGTTTTTGTCTTGGTTGTGTTTTTGATTAATAATTTGTCAGCGAGAACACCAACTGTAATGAAATCTCTATAAACTAAACCAGTCGCGATTCTATAGATGTTGTTGTCACAATTATTTTCTCCAATTGCTTCTACTAAATCTTTTAAAGACATAGATGAAATATAATAATCACCCTTAAATTCTTTTCCATTTGACGTAATTATTTTTTCTATATTATTATCGACTAATATGATTTTTGACACTTCGCTATTAAAATGGATTTCTCCACCCATTTCAATAATCCGCTTCGCCATAGTTTCATATAGTTGTCCTGGACCTTTTTTTGGATAAAAGAATGATTCAATTAAAGATGTTTCAACTTTTTTGGAATCTTTTTTTCTAAATGGTTTAGCAATTGCATTACCTAAACTTTTCCATAAAGAGAGACCTTTGACCCTTTGAGCGCCCCAAGAGGCATCAATTTCACTTGGATGTCTTCCCCAAACTTTTTCTGTATATTTTTCAAAGAACATTTTATAAAGAGGTTTTCCAAATCTATTTATGTAGAAGTTTTCTAAACTTGTTTCTTTTCTTTTGTGCAATGATGAACCAATATAGCCAAAACCAGCTTTAACAGTTCTAACAAACCCCATGTTTATAAAAGTTCTTGCTTTAATTGAGATTGGATAATCAAAAAATTTATGAAGATAAAGAATTCTTGAGACTCTAAATCTAGAAAGCATAACTTCATCTTCGCTTTCTGGATCTGGTCCGTTTTCGCTTAATTTAACTTTGCGTTCAAGAACAATATCATCCTTGCTTGGCTTACCTTGAAGTGGCAAAATTTCATTCCAAAGATTAGTGACATCTTGGTTTTTTGAGAAAAACCTATGTCCTCCAACATCAATTCTATTTCCTTTATATTCTATTGTTTTAGAGATACCGCCAATCATATCAGAGGCTTCTAAAATAACAGGCTTGATATCTGTCTTTTTTAATAATTCATATGCAGCGGTTAATCCGGCTGGACCAGCACCGATAATTATGGCTTTTTTACTCATGCTTATTCTCCTTAGGAGCTTTGTATAAAATAAATTTTCTACTTAAATAATTCCAAATCATTCCAAAGAATGTTTTTAAAACAAATGCTAAAACAAATAACCAGAAGGCTAAAGAGGCCCATGTTTTAAAATCAAAAATGCTAGTTAGACTAAAGTTGTTAATGTTTATTGAGAAGCAATTATTAAAAATAATTGTACATAAATACATAGTAAGAAATGAAATACCCCATCCGACCGCGGATAAAAGGACAAAACTTATAATAAATTTAGGAGTTTTTTGTTTGGATTTATCTTCAACATTTTTAAAAACCCACAAATTGGATAATAAGTAATTAGCGATTACTCCAACTATAAAACCACATAAGGTATAAAGCGCCACTAAAATAGGTTCTACAGTGATGATTTTTTTAAATAAAGCGTTCACTAAATAGCAAACTAAAAAATCAAGCAATGCGCATATACAGCCTGTTATTAAAAATCTAATAATTTCCTTAGAAATTTTTTTATCTTCTGCACTGATTTGATTACTCATCTATATAAATTATGCATAAAAAATTTTAATATTTCAAAGAAATATATCAGATATTAATTTTTAATGTAATTACTTACTCAATTTGATATAATATCAAATGTTAGAAGAGGTAATTAGCAATGAAAGAAATTTTAGTTGAAACAAGCGCTCGTCACATTCATTTAAATGAAGAACAATTTAAAATTTTATTTGGTGAAGATGCGAAATTAGAAGTTAGAGCACCACTCTCACAACCTGGTCAATTTGTTTCTACATCTAGATTAGATGTCGTTGGACCAAAAAAGACAATTGCTGGTGTTTCTATCTTAGGCCCTTTTAGAAAAGATGCTCAAGTCGAAGTCTCTGCAACTGACTGTAGAACTTTAGGTGTTAAACCTGTTATCCGTGAATCCGGCGATATTAAAGGTAGCGCCCCAATCACATTAGTTGGCCCAGCTGGTCAAGTTGAATTAAGTGAAGGCTGCATTGTTGCAAAAAGACATATCCATATGACAACAAAAGACGCTGAAGAATTAGGCGTTACAAATGGTCAAATCGTTCAAATGGAAGTCAACACCGCAGAACGTTCATTAATTTTTGGTGATGTTGTTGTTAGAGTTAGAGATGATTTCGCTTTAGCTGCACATATTGACACTGATGAAAGCAATGCTGCTGGATGCGTAGGAACAGTTTACGGAAAGATTGTTAAATAATGGAAACATTAACCTTCAAACCTCAAGGCGTTTGCTCTAGAGAAATGATTATCGAACATGAAAATGGTGTGGTTATTTCTCTTAAAGTTATAGGTGGATGCCACGGTAATCTTCAAGGTATCGCTAAACTTTGTGAAGGTAGACCCGTAAAAGAAATAGTTGAAAGACTTTCTGGTATTAAATGTGGTTATAAACAAACCTCTTGCCCAGACCAATTAGCGAATGGTTTAAAACAACTATTGAAATAAATAATAACTATATATAAAATAGATATTGCTCTTATCTAGAATCGTGTAATGGAGATGAAAAAACACGATAGCAACTCTTTAAAAAAAGTAAGTGCTCTCTCTAGCAAGGCCCCACGCCTTGATCGATAAGATTGGAAAGAAAACAAAAGTCTTTCCCCGCGTGGGAGAGACTTTTTAATTTATATGGAGGGTTCAAAATGAAAGAAAAAATCTTATTTACATCTGAATCTGTCAGCGAAGGTCACCCAGATAAAGTTTGCGACCAAATTGCAGACGCTGTTTTGGATGCTTGTTTAGCAAACGACCCGAACTCACGTGTTGCGTGCGAAGTATTTATTAGTGACAATTTCTGCTTAGTAGGTGGTGAGATCACCACAAAAAGTAAAATCGATATCGATTCTATCGTTAGAGATGTTCTAAAGAACATTGGTTATGACAAAAAAGAATTAATCACCGACTTTAACACTATTGAAGTAATTGATAGAGTTGGTCAACAATCAAGTGATATATCTATGGGAGTATCTCAACCTAATCCAGAAGAACAAGGGGCTGGTGATCAAGGCATTATGTTTGGTTACGCTACTAATGAGACTGATGGATATATGCCACTTGCAATTGTTGTCGCACATAAATTAGTTAGAGAAGCGACAAAATTACGTAAACTTGGTCAATTTAAAGGTGCAAGACCTGATATGAAATCTCAAGTTACAATTGATTATAGCGATCCTCAAAACATTAGAATTGACACTATCTTGATGTCAGTTCAACACGAACCAGATATCGATATTAATGAATTTAAAAAATGTATCCATGATGAAATTATGGTGAAAGTTAGCGAATCATTTGGAATGAACACTGATTTCAAATATTTCATTAATCCAACAGGAAGATTCGTTATCGGCGGACCAGCTGGAGATACAGGAGTTACTGGAAGAAAAATTATCGTTGATACCTACGGTGGATATGCAGAACACGGCGGAGGTGCTTTCTCTGGAAAAGACCCTTCAAAAGTTGATAGATCAGCAGCCTATATGGCAAGATATATAGCTAAAAACTTAGTGGCGGCGAATGTCGCGGACAGATTGTTAATTCAATTATCCTACGGAATCGGTATTGCAGAACCACTATCAATTGCGATTAAAACATATAACACCGCTCGTTATGATGATGAAAAAATCTTAGAACTAATTCGCAAACACTTTGATTGTAGACCTGGAATGATAATTAAAAACTTTAATTTAAAAAATCCAAGCTTTAAATATCAAGATGTAGCTAATTATGGACATTTTGGAAGACCTGATTTAGAACTTCCTTGGGAAAGATTAGATAAGGTCGAGGAGATTAAAAAAGATTTATAATTTGAAGAAGATGCATATTTATATGTATCTTTTTTGATATTTAAGATAATTTTGTTATAATAAAGATGTAAGTACCTTCTTTGCGAAATTTGGAAAGGAGTGAAAATATATGAAATACCAAATTATCGGAAAAAACATCCAAATCACTGATGCGATTTCCTCTATGGTCCAAAAGAAACTCGGTAGAATGGACAAATATTTTGTTATTACCGAAGAAGTTAACTGTAGAGTGGTTGCAAGTGTATTAAACGAAATACAAAAGGTGGAAATTACAATATTTCTCCCTCAAATGACGCTTCGCGCGGAAGTGGAAGATAGAGATTTATACGCTGCTATCGATTTAGCGATCGATAAACTTCAAGGCCAAATGAGAAAGCTTAAAACCAGAATGGATAGAAGCAATGGCAAAATTTCTCTTGGTAGAGCAATCGACTTTGAACAAATTCAAGAGGAAGAAGATTTAGAAAAAGATATCGTAGTAAGAACTAAATCATATTATCTTGAAGCGATGACTCTTGAAGAAGCGATTACTAGAATGGAAGCTTTAGGACACGATTTCTTCCTTTATCTAGATAAAGAAGACGATAGAATCGCGGTTGTTTACATTAGAAAAGACGGCGGATACGGTGTCATTGAAGCAGAAAATCCTATTAAATAGATTTCAAAAAAACACTCATTAGGAGGGGAAACCCTCCTTTTTTGTATACAAAAATTTTTTTCGCGTGTATAATATACATACGCGTATGAAAAAGGTATTAGCGACAGATTTAGATGGAACCTTGTTTTATCCAAAACAAGTAAAAAGATGCATTTCTAAGAAAAATGTAAAATTTTTGCAAGATTGGATTGACGATGGAAATAAATTAGTTTTGGTTACTTCTAGAAGTTATGAGTTTACTCATAAATTGAAAGATGAAATCAATCGTGATTTTGATCATATCAATTGCACATCTTCTCAAGTTTATGTTGACGATAAATTGGTAAGAGACATCTATATGGATAAAACTGCTCTTAAGGAAATATTAGATTATATCGGCGAAGTTTGTAAACCTATTGCATATTTGATGACCACTAAAAATTATCAATTGGTCATTAGACAAAATAAACCAGTTTCAAAATTTATTTTCTTCTTTTATAAACTCTGGAATTTCTTCCAATTTAAATATCGTGAAAAATGGATTATTTCAAATGAAATATTTGATGATGAATTAAACAATGGTGAATGTTATAAAGTTATGGTTTTCTATGGCTTTAAAAAAGGCAATAAAAAACTTGCTAAAGAAATGAATAAAGTTTTAAGAGAAAAATATCCTACCATTGAATCATCTTGGACCACGATTGTTAATGAATTAACTCCTGTTGGTTGCGATAAAGGCAGTGGTCTTGAATTTTACACTAATTATTTAGGCGTTGATCCTAGCGATGTCATATGTGTCGGAGATTCCGGAAATGACATTTCTATGTTTAATAGATATTACGAGAATTCTTATTGCATGAAGCATGGCTATTCGAGTGTAAAGAAATATGCGAAGCACACTATTTCTCGTATTTACAAATTACGCAAACTTGTCTTGAAAGGAGAACAAAAATAAATGAATCAAACAAGTCAATACATATTCAATTTATACCATTATTTATTGAATTTAAGAGACACAATGGAATACGTCATTGATCGCCCACATGACGCAAAAATGTTCGAACAAAGAAAAACTGTTTTAAATAGAGGAATTGAAACAGGTACTGCTTTAGGAAATTTCTTAGATAACAACAAAGAACAAGGCGAACAAGTTAGAAATAAAATTAAAGATTACGTAGATGAAATCTACGGAGAAGATTCAAACGTCTTATCAATTCATGATGGTCAAGTTAGAGTTGACCACACTCAACACATTAAAATTTATGACGGTGTTGTTGGATTAACTGAATCAATTAGAGATATCATCTGGGGTTATATTAACCACGCTAGAGTTAAAGGTGAATTAGAAGATGAAATCTTTAAATTAATGGTTTTGGATGATGTTTTCTACAGAACACTATTTACATCATTAGTCCTTCGCGATTTTGAAAAATCATTCGGTGAATTCCAAAAAGTCTTCGGTGAAGCTGGCGGTAAGCCAACCCCACAAAGCAATTATATTGTTCAAAATGAATTACAAAAAATGAGCGGTATGATCAGATTTGTTAGAGCTCATACTCACTGCACAGATAACAAAACTCTTGATTTGTTAGATAAAGCTGTTCAATTATTAGAGATGACCGAAGGTCGTAGAGATCGTCGCGATAATAAATCATTCAAGGATTTATTCCAAGAAGTTCACAAAGAATTAAATGAGCATTTAAAAGAAAGCGAACTAAATGTTAGAAAGGTTTCTGATAAACTCTTTCAAGAAATGATTGCTTTAGCAAAAGTTGCTGCTGAAAAAAATGAAGCATAATTAGGAGGAAATGAAAATGGCTAAATCTAAAAAACCTATCTTTGAAATTGTCTGGTATATAATTACAGGCGCTGTTGCTCTTTGGGGATTAACCTATGTTGTCCTTGGCACAATTTGTTCTTTCATCCCACTCGACAGTGGTCTTGTAGAAGCAAATAATGCTATCGTTAACAACTTTGGTTTAGGCTTCCTTTACTGGGGATTAATTATTCTTGCAATTGCTTCACTTGCAGCAATTATCGTCCTTCTTTCATTCGCAAAACGCGTTGATAGAGATTTTGAAAAGAAACAAAGAAGATCCTTAAGAAGAAGCGGTTTAACTGAAAGCGAAACAACAGCTGACGAAATTATCGACGCAGCAGAATAATTAAATAATATATTATTTAATATACAAAGCGTGTATTATGCACGCTTTTTTATATTTTTGTCAATTTTGACAAAAATTAGTATACTTGGTAGAATAGAAGGCATGAAAAGAAAAAGCATGATAAATACTCAAATAGCTATCAAATTTATCAAAGACACTTTTGAAAGACTTTTCGCAAAGAAGCTGAAGCTTATAAGAGTCAGCGCTCCTTTGTTTGTTAAGAAGTCTTCTGGTTTAAATGATGAACTAAATGGTTATGAAAGAACCGTGTCTTTTGACGTTCATAACGAAGAAGTTGAAATCGTTCAGTCTTTAGCGAAATGGAAAAGAGACGCTCTTAAAAGATATAATTTCCCATTCGAAAAAGGTTTATACACAGATATGAATGCGATTAGAAGAGATGAACAATTGGATCATCTACATTCAATCTATGTAGACCAATGGGATTGGGAAAAAGTTATTAAACCAAACGAAAGAACTCTTGATTTCCTTTTTAAAAATGTTAAAGATATTTACTCTGTTATTTATAAAATTGGACAAAAAGTTAAATTTAGATATGGTTATGACCATTATCTACCAAAACAAATCCATTTTGTTTCCACATCTGAATTATTGACTTTATATCCAAATCTTTCTAACAAAGAAAGAGAAAAAGAAATTACAAAAAAACATAAAGCAGTTTTTATTTATCAAATCGGTTGGCCACTTGAAGATGGAAAACCTTTTGATGGTAGAGCTAGTGACTATGATGATTGGAACCTTAATGGTGATATTCTTGTTTATTCCAATAAGATTGATAGCCCGATTGAGCTATCATCTATGGGGATAAGAGTAAATAAAGATTCACTTGTCAAACAAGTTGAATTTAAAAACGAATTAGACAAATTAAACAACCCATATTGTAAACAGATTTTAAATGATGAACTCCCTCTTACTATCGGAGGAGGCATAGGACAATCAAGACTTTGCATGTTTTATCTTAATAAATCTCATATAGGAGAAGTACAAGCCTCTTATTGGCCTGACGAAGTAAAAGAAAAATTAAAATGCGATGGTCTTGAAATTCTCTAAAGGAGGAAACAAAGATTATGGCAATTATTAGACGACCTACAATTATTGTAGTTGGAGCAGGTATTGCAGGACTTACCGCAGGTATACGCGCGGAACAAAATGGTTTTCATGCGATTGTACTTGAAAGTCAACCAGTTGTAGGTGGGCTTTGCACAGGATGGTATCGCAAAGGCAGATATTTAGATGGATGTATCCATTGGTTAACGGGGTCTAAAAAAGACACTGAATTATTTAAAATGTGGCAAAATGTCCACGCTTTTAAAGATGAAAACGACATTATAGATTTAGATACTTTTGGAACTTATGAATACGATGGAGTTCAAGTACCTTTTTACGCTGATGTGGATAAAGCGGAAAAAACTTGGTTAGAAATCGCCCCAGAAGATAAAAAAGAAATTAAAAAATTCTTTAAGATGGTTAGAGATTTTATGAGTGTTGAAACTCCTTGTAATCGTCCAATGAACAACCTTGGTTTAAAAACGTATTTAAAAGTTGGTATTTCAGTATTGAAAGTTTGGCCTTCATATTTATTAACTATGAAAATAGATACAGATAAATATGCTTTAAAATTTAAAAATCCCGCGATTAGAAATGCGATTAAATTATGCCAACCCGGACCAGGAAATTTATTCTCAATGCTATATTCATATTCTACGATCACTTCAGAAAATGGAGGTATTCCCAAAGGTGGTTCTAAATTATTCGCAGAAAATATGAAGGAATATTTCTTAGAATTAGGTGGAACACTTAAACTTTCTACCGAAGTTAAAGAAATTATTCTTGAAAAGAAAAAAGCAGTAGGAGTAATCACAAATAAAGGCGAGGAAATTCGCGGAGATTATGTAGTTACTACAATTTCTCCAGAGCTTGTTGTTAATAATTTATTGGATTCAAAATATCAATTAAATTCATTCATGAAACGCTTTAAGAAAAATAATCCAGTTCCAACTTGTTGCTTACTTTATTACGAAGTAGAAGATTTACCAGAACTTGATACACAATTCACTTTCCAAACAAAAGAATTTATTTGCGGCACACAAAAATTTAATCATATAGGATTAAGAAATTACCGTTATGACCCTGAAACATACGTAAAAGGAAATAAGACAATTGTCTGTGTTTTAATTGATCAATACGATGATGATTATTTCTATTGGGATAACTTGTATTATTCTAATAAAGAAGGTTATTATAACGTTAAAGAAAAACTCTTAAAAGATGTTCAAGATAGAATAGTGGATAGATTCAAAGAATTAAAAGGAAAAATTACTCCTCTTGATATTTCCACACCTCACACTTTTAAAAGATACACAAATTCATCTAGAGGGGGATTTATGTCCTTCTTATTTACGAGTAAAAACTCAATGTATCACGCTGAAAAAATTAGAGGAGTTAAAAACTTATATCTCGCTGGTCAATGGGTTTCTTCTCCAGGTGGTGTCCCATTCGCTCTTATGACCGGACAACACATTATTCAAAAAATTTGTAGAAAAGAAAGCATTAAATGCATTTCTCTAAATAACTTCAAAATAGTTAAAAATTAAAGCAAAAGGCCACTATTTCGTGGCCTTTTTTGATTCTGGAATAATTAATGAAAGCGCTAAACCTGTTAAGGCAGGATAATATAAAGCCATACAAACATTGCTTTGCCATGGCTCTTTTACATTAGAGAACCAAGCAATCAATAAGAAGAGGTCACTTAATAAAAATAATAAGGAACTAATAGTGATAATCAGATTATGTAGATTCTTTTTATAAATGAAATTAGATAATGATTTTGAAAACATTATAGAGATAATAACAGCGTAAATAATAACGACAGCTTTTAAGATCGCTTCGTTGAAAACTAAATGCTTGCTTGTCGCTATAAAAAAGACTGTTCCCATAATTAGAAAAGTAGAAAAGACTATATCTAAAAGCCTTCCTTTTTGTTTTAAAAAGTAGGATATTAAAAAGGCAACGTGTCCAAGAGCGAAAATCGCTGCCCCAATAATAAAATTATGGTTGATTGTAACATCTCCAAGCATCGCTAAAACTAGACCAATAGTCATAATTAAAGGAATTAAAAAATGTACCTTTTTAACAAGTAATAAATAAAGGAAATTGATAATTCCTTGAAGAGCGAATAACCCACTTGTTATACACTTTAAGGTAAAATTGAAATTATTAAGTTGATAAAAATAATTGAGAATAAATATTGTAAGAATGAATAATGCGTTAATTAAACAAATAAAATAAGGTAGTTTCTTTTTCATATTCTTAATATAAAACACATCACTTTGTTCTTCAAGGCAAAGGCGTTGCTTTTTATAAAAATAAATATTTTAATAAAATCTTCTTTTTTAATGATATAATCATAATATGAACGAAAAAAATATTTTCCTTTCATATGGCCATAATGTTTATGATAATGCGATTAATCTCATCTGCGAAGATTTAAGAAAAGCTGGCTTTAATGTCTTTTTAGACATTGATTATCTTAATGTTGGAGATTGGGAAGATATAATCGATGAGCATATTAAAGGATGTAAATATTTTGTTTATTTCATCTCATCGCGGTCAACCGCTCATAATGGTTATTGTTTAAATGAATTATGCCGTGCTGGTGAATTTGGACTAACTATTATTCCTATTAAGTTAGATGAATCTTTAGTTCCCTTAAGTATTAACAGATTGCAACGCCTTTCGTTAGTGGAAGCCATAAAACCAGATGGTACTATTATCGATAGTGTTTATCAAAAAGTAATTACTAATCTTCTTTCTATAATTAACGGGGAAACCAAACTTGGATTTTCCAGTGATGAAACTAGACTTAAGACTTGTCTTAATCCTATTTCTTCAAGAGAAGATTTATTTAGATATTATTCGACTTTCTGCGGTAGAAAAGAAGCTTTTAAAGAATTTGAAAGATTTTTAGAAAGCGACAATCAATTATTTTGGCTACCTTGTTCTCCTGGATCTGGTAAGACAGCCTTTTCAAGTATGTTATGCTGGAATTATCCAGATATCGTAGGAGCAGCGCATTTCTGTAAATTTAATAATTCGGATAAAACTAATCCAAAATATATTTTTAGTTCTATTGCCTATCATTTAAGTGAAGTTATTCCTGAATTAAAACAAAAATTGTACGCAATCCCTAATTTAGAAAACATTTTTGAAAAAAATGCTTATCGTATTTTTGAGTATTTAATCATTGAACCGCTAACTAATGTTTATAGAGATAAACCAGTTGCTATTGTTATTGACGCCGCTGATGAATGTACGCTCCATGGAGAAAATGAAGTCTGTACAATTATTCAAAGAGTTATTCGAAATAATGAATTACCTAAGTGGCTTAAAATTGTTGTCACTTCTAGAAATGAAGTAGAAGTTTCTTCAAATTTGCTCCC
The DNA here is from genome assembly GCA_017502465.1 of Bacilli bacterium. Classification (GTDB taxonomy): domain Bacteria; phylum Bacillota_I; class Bacilli_A; order RFN20; family CAG-826; genus RGIG5418. The sequence goes on from JAFVUY010000181.1 coordinate 13,699, forward strand.
TGTTGCTTATATTTGTAAGAGCTTTGAATCGCATAACGATGAAGATTTAAAAGAATATTATTTATCTCAATTAGGAGATTTAAGCGACGATCAACTAACCCTTCTTTTGTCTAAAACAGAAGGTTCGTTCTTATATGCATCAGAAATTTGTAAACAAATCTTAAGCCAACATGTTTCATTGAATGAAATTAATTATTTCCCTGTTGGTATTTATGGTTTCTATAACGACTGTTTCAATCGTATTTTCCATAAAGCGGAAGATATTACTTTCCAAGAAGCTAGACCTATTCTTGAATATATTTGTATTTCATTAGAAGCAGTTGATGAAAATTTCTTATGCAAATTACTTAATTACGATATTTATAAAGTTCGTCACATTTTAAATAAAATTTCTAATTTATTCCCTATTAGAAATCATCAAATTGAACCTCTTCATAAATCGTTAATTGACTGGCTAACTAATGAAGATAGCATTTCTCATAATTATTTCGTTAGTAAGAAAAATGGTTATCTTATTCAATATAATTATTTTAAGAACTTATATTCCACAAATGATTATAAAGATGAAATATTTATTTTTAAATATTTTGCTAACGCGATTATTGAACTTGGATATAAAAATGAACTTTATAATCTTTTAAACGATTTAAAATTTCAAACCAAAAAGATTCAACTTCTTTATTTTGATACAGGGATCAGTGCCTATATCGAAGAGATTTATAAACTTTCAGTAATGGATGCAAATCTTGCTATTAGTTTATTTACTCAAGACACATTTAAAGAAATATTTTCTATTCATAGAAGGCTTTTATATAACTCAGGTTTGTTCTTTAGATTAAAAGATTCTGGCTTATCTTCTGCTTTTAGAAATGATACATCCTCATGGTCACTTGAAGGAGAAATTGGTAAAGTGTTCTACTATTATATAGTAGAAATATTCGATAAAGCCATTGCAAAAGCCAAACAATTAATCGCGAATAATGTCGAATTACAAACCAAACCTCATTTACTTGCTGAACTTTATAATGTTAAAGGTTTATCAGAAAGAAAGATTGTTGCTTTTGATGACGCTCTTGAATCTTTTGATAATGCTTTAATTAATGGAGAAGCGGCTTTGGATTTAGAAAGAATTGATAATACTGACCCTGAATTTGAAATTTCATTAGCCCATCTTATTAAGGGTAAGATTTATACAAGAATGTTAGATTTTACTGCTGCGAATAAATCATATAAAAAAGCTGTTAGAACTTTATCTAATGAAATAGAAGAGATGATAAACGATGATAAAAAGATATCTAATCTCCTCTTTTTAGCGGAAGATTATAGAGTTTTCGCTGATTCATTAATTTGGGAAGGCGATTTAGCCTATGCAAGTGAGATGCTAACTGAATGCGACAATATCTATTTTGATAACAAAGCGACAAGTGATCGCTATTATATCAGATATAGATATACATCTATTTTCCAATTAATTTTAGAAGGGGAATATGAATCTTCTATTACATCTTTAAAAGCGATGTTAAATGAAAAAATTAAAGGAAAATATGATATTGGTCAAATTAATTTCCTTCTTGCTCTTGCGATTTTAAAATCTTCTAACAGTGAAGAAGAACTACAAGAAGGTATGGGTTATGCCAAAAAAGGATATACAATTTATGAAAGCATAGATGCATATCTAGAAAAAGATGAATGCTTAACCTTATTAAAATATTATTATTTAAAACTAAATATAACTCGCAGATTAGACTTCGAAGAAAATCCATTTATTGAAGTTTGGAGAGATTATATCGAAGAAAGACTTAAATTAAAATAAACCGATTCGTCATTGAATCGGTTTATTTATTATAAGTAAGAAGCAGCGAGTCTAAAGACGTCTGTGTTATCCCAATAATAAGGAGATTGGGTTGGCATTCCTTCATCTAGAATGCCTTGCTTTGTTAATTGCTCTTGATAAGTATTTACGAATTCAGAAATGTCTCCATAGACATCCACTCCAACTCTTGTTCTAGAATGGTTATAGGTTAACCAATTAATCTCATCAAGGATGTTAGTTTGATCCGCTACATCTCTATTAAAATATAAACCGCCAGTTTCGTGATCTGCTGTTACTATCATAAGAGTATCTTCGCGAGCTTCGGCCCACTTTGTCGCAGTCATAATAGCGTTTTCAAAATCGAGTAATTCTTGCATCATGGTACGTGTTTGATTACTATGAGAAGCTTTATCAATACTTGCTCCCTCTACCATAAGGAAAAAACCTTCTTCATTATCTAATTTATCTATGGCATATATTGTTAAATCGCTTAACGAAGGGGAGATATGGGAGTTTGCAACTAATCCAGGAAGAACAATGACTTCCTTGTTACTTTCTGGATTTGTTTCACTTAGAGAAGTCGCTACATCCCAGCCATTTAAAGTGTAATTTGATGTAGTGGTATCGCTCCAAACTGATGGTTTTTCTCCAATGATTAAATTGGCGTCAGAAACCATCATTTGATCGACGATTTCGGAAGATAAATGTCTTTCTTCAACGTGGACTAAAAAGCTCGAAGGAGTCGCTCCATCAAGAGAATCGGTTGTAACAACTCCAGTCATTTTATTTAAAGAATGAGCAATTTCAACGAGGTTTTGCAGCTTTTGTCCGTGCTTATTTAATCCTAATGTGGAATTTGTAGTTTTATAACCTGTCGCTAAAGCTGTGCCCCCAGCCGCAGAATCTGTATAACAAGTATCAGACATGAAATTACCAGAAGCATTACCTCCATTTGTGTATGGGCTATCTGCATCATCGTATAGGGTTGGATTAAGTTCAGGACGGAGCAAACTCTTACTTGTATCAAGAGTATATCCAACACTAGTTAGAGAGTCTGTATTTTGATAACCATGGAATGACCATTTGGAATCATTTGGGTTAGAAAAGACAAAATCTCTACCTAAATAAATCTCTCCAGCATCAACATGGTTTGGTCCCATACCATCGCCAATAAACATAATGACATTTTTAATTTTATTAGTTTTATTCACGTGAGCGTTTCTAACATAAATGTCCGCTAAAGTTTCATTTGAGCAAGTAGAAGAGATGACACTTATACTTAATAATCCTAAAAGAGATAAAACTGATAATTTTGTAATATTTTTAATCTTCATAATAAGTGATACCTCCTTTTAATTTTCCATCCAAGAACCGACAAGATATTTGCCGGAACTATTTTTGTCAGTAGGATAAAAAGCGTTATTGCCATTATATTGAGCGTCATTAAGATTAATATCTACTGTTTGGCTGCCACTTCCATTTGTGAAAATGACATTTGTGTATCCACTTGGAAGGGAATATTTATAGATATTTTGACCATAAGAATTGGTCTTATAATATTCCATTAATGTTCCTGGCCAAGCCTTATAATAGCCAGAATCATTCCATGTATAGATGTAAACCTTGCTCCAAGATAATCCGTTTGTAAAATAGATTTCATCTTTTTCCATTTCCCAATAGGCGTTTCTTTCGTTAATCGTTCCTAAATCCCAAAGATTATCTTCTGAGAAATAAATATTAAATGTTCCGATTCCACTTAATGTATACGCTCCATAGAACTTGTTTGTTTCGGTGGCTTTAATGTAGACATCAGTAGTGGCGGCCGTGGTGGTGTAAGTGATTTTATATTCATTGAATGAATAATTATCATTTACAACCAGGTCACCAAGTTTAGTGGTTTTATTACTTGCATATAGTTCATATTTCACTATATCAATGTATTTAAATCCTGCATAAATGACTGTGTTTTTATTAATAGGTGAAGAGAAATCAAACAAAGTTTTGTTAGAAATATCACTAAACCAGTTAATAAATTCATAGCCAGGTTTGACTGGATCATTACTAGGTCTATTAATTAACGAGCCTTTTTCAATTACTTGGCTACCTCTATCTAAACCATAAAAATAAACGTAAACAGAATTATTTGTTTTAGGAATTTCATGATACAGAGGTGTGGACCATTTACCATCTAAATAGGTGGATTCATTAGAAACCGCTCTTACAGTAATATGGCTACCTTCATAAAGAATTACGGTGTTAGAGGTTGTGGTTTTAATTTCTCCATTATCGATTACATATTCATAATGAGTTGCGTTATCAACACTTAACCAACTAACTGTCTCCCCATCTTCTAAGAAATAAAGATTACAAAGTCCTAATTCAGTTGATTCTTCTAAAACACCTAAAGGAATGTTACTAGGTGTATAAGTGTTGGTGACTATGTCACCAATACGTTCAATATAGCAGTTTCTTGGATTGCCATTTAATGTCCAAGCATATTCTACTGAGAAATAAATTTTATAAACGCCATCGGCGGAAATTGTAAAGTCGTTTTGACCATCTTTATAATATGTTCTACCAGCATTATCTTTTGTTCCGTCCATTACTAAAAAGGCAGCGGGAACTATTGTTGTTGCGTTTTCTACTACGACGGTCGCAGAAAAACATTTTTTATTAGTTTCCGCGCTTTTTTCTTTATCTAAATATAACGGGATGAACTTCCATCCAGTTTCAAAAGACATATAGGTAGAAGTAATGCAATCATTAGCTTTAATCCAGTATGAAGCATTTGAAATCCAACCATCTTCTATATAATTCGCATAAACAATTGTGTCTTTGCTATATATATGATTTGAAGTTACTTTTTCATTAAAGAATGGGTCAAGATACCAACCTTCAAAAGAATAAAATTCTTTTATAGGTGCGTTAGGTAAGGAATATGTGCTTCCTTTAAGAACTTCAACACTTGGAAGCTCACAGTTTGCGAACGCAATTGTGATATTACTAATATCTTCTTTTATATCAAAATAAGTAACTGGTTTACTCCAAGAAGAGGAATGTACGTAATCTAAACTAGATTCAGCGATTACCGCTAAAGTTTCTCCACTTGATAATTCAATCGAAGTGGAAGTTGTTGTTTGAACTTCTCCTCCATTAACGTAGTAACGATAATATTCGCAGTTTTCAATATCACTCCAACTAACTAAACCTGAATCATCTAATGATAATTTAGGTGTTTCTAAAGTAATATGTTCGTTTGGAATGTCTTCAGATTCACTTTCAGATTCACTTTCGGATTCACTTTCTGATTCGCTCTCACTAACTGGAGGTTCACTTTCAGGCTCTAATGACTCATCTAAAGATTCGCTTTCTGAATCAGGTGTTGATTCACTTTCAAAAATAGATTCAGATTCTATGTTTGATTCACTTTCTATACTTTCAGTTGTGTTACTTTCTGTCTCAGCACTAGGAGTGTTTTGCCTTGAAAAACTGCAACTAGATAAACTAAATAAAGCAACTAAACAATGAAAAAATAATATTTTTGATGATTTTGCTTTCATAATAATTTTTCCTTTATCTATATTTTTAAATATCATTTAACATCATTTCAATAATTTTTTATAATAGTGGCGAGGAAGCTATTATGAAGTTGTTTATTATTTCTGATGTTCATGGTTCAAAACACTACCTTGATTTGGCGATTAAAGCATTTAATGAAACTAAAGCAGATAAATTAGTTTGCTTAGGGGATTTTTATTATCACGGACCCCGAAACCCATTAACTGAACAATATAATCCAATGGAAGTTGTGAATGTTTTTAATAGTATTAAAAATAAATTAGTCGCGATTAAAGGTAACTGTGATGCAGAAGTTGATCAAATGATTTCAGAATTTACTTTTGTTGATAATTATTTTTTGAGAATAGGAAACAAAAACGTATATTTTCATCACGGGCATAAAGAAATAGAAAACATCAATAATTATGATGTCATTTTCTTTGGACACATTCATACAGGTTTAATTAACAAAGAAGGAAATCTTATCTACGCGAACCCTGGTTCTATTTCTCTTCCAAAAGCAGAGAAATCCCGTGGTTATATGATTATTGATGAAAACGGAATTAAACATTTCGATTTAATTTCTCATGAACTATTAAGGAAAATAGATTTTTAATAAATTAAATCAATTAATTGAATTACAAAAACGTTAATCTTTAACAATACTTATTGTTGGAGATTTTTTTAATCTATTATTTATAAACAACTTTTATCGTGTTAAAATTATACCAACATAATTATTTTTTTATAGGAGTTATCTATGGAACGCTATGATTCTACAAATTTAAGGAACATTGCTGTCTTAGGACACCAAAGCTCAGGCAAAACCACTCTTGTGGAGTCTTTGTATTACATTACCGGTGGCACAAAAGTCAAAGGTGAAGTTGAAAAGAAATCTACAGTTAGTGATTATTTAGCCGTTGAGCAAGCAAAGCAATCTTCCGTTTCTACATCGGTTGTACCTATTTACCACAAAGGTCACAAATTAAACATTCTTGATATTCCAGGAAACGACGATTTCGTCGGTGAAGCTATTGGAGTTATCCATATTATTAAAGGTGCAGTTCTAGTTGTTGACGCCTCAATCGGTGTTCAAATGGGAACAATTAAACACTGGAAATTCTTAAGAAAGAGAAACATTCCTACATTTATCTATATCAACAAAATGGATAAAGACGGAGTCAAATATGACGAAGTTTTTGAAGATTTAAAATCTCATTTTGGTAAAGCAGTCATTCCATTTACATACCCTCTTGGACATAACGATGGATTTGATGGGATGGTCAACGTCGTTGATTTAAAAGCCCGTGTCTTTAACGGTGTTGAATGTGTTGACGCTGAAATTTACGAAGATAAAAAAGATAAAGTCGCACAATTACACGAACAAATCTGCGAAGCAGTTGCCTCTAGCAGCGATGAATTATTAGATAAATATTTCGCAGGTGAACCTTTAACAGAAGAAGAAATGAGAACTGGTTTAAGAACAGGTGTCTTAAATGGTGAACTTGTTCCAGTTTTAGTAGGCTCTGCAACAAAGAATATCGGTATTCACACAATGCTTGATATGTTTATTGATTACTTACCAAACCCAAGTGATTTAAAACCATATGAAGCAACAGATGAGGCTGGCAATTTAGTTGAAAGAAAAACATTAGTAGAAGAACCATTTTCCGCTTATGTATTTAAAACAATTGCCGATCCATACGCTGGTATTATTAATTTGTTCAAAATTAATTCAGGCACAATCAAAGTTGGCGATGAAATTTTAACAAGTGGTGGAGACACACTCAAAGTTTCCACATTGTTTGTGATGACTGGTAAACGTTTAGATGCAGTCGAGGAATTATTCGCTGGCGATATCGGTGCGATGACAAGACTTGAAAAAGTTAGTTCTGGTATGACACTTTGCTCACCAAAATCAGTTATCAAATATAAACCTGTCAAATATCCAACTGCAGTTTTATTTAAAGCACTTGAACTTAAAAACAAAAACGATGAATCAAAAATTGGTCCAGCTTTAGCGAAAATCCAATTAGAAGATCCATCAATCGAAGTTAAACGTAATAATGAAACAAAACAATTATTACTTGGTGGTGTTTCTAACTCTCACATCGACTTCATCATCGATAAATTAAAAAATATTTATAAGATTGAAGTTAACCTCAACAAGATGAAAATTGTCTACCGTGAATCAATCAAAAAAGTTGGTCAATCAGTTGGCAGATATGTCAAACAATCTGGTGGTAGTGGTTTCTATGGTGTTGTTGATATTAGATTTGAACCAGCAGACGAAATCTCATTTGCAGAAGAAGTCTTCGGTGGAGCAGTTCCAAAGAATTACTTCCCAGCAGTTGAAAAAGGTTTCTATGAAGCTCTTAAATCTGGCCCACTCGCAGGCTTCCCAGTTATCGGTGTAAGAGCAGTTCTTGTTGATGGTAAATATCACCCAGTCGATTCTAATGAACAAGCCTTCAAAATGGCGGCTATCCTCGCATTTAAAGAAGCTTATCCAAATTGCTCACCAATTATTTTAGAGCCAATCATGGAAGTTAGAATTAATATCGACAATAAATATACAGGCGATGTTATGGGTGACTTAAACACAAGAAGAGCTAAAATCCAAGATATGATCGAAGGCGATAACGGACAAGAAATTATCGCATTAGTTCCAGAAGCTGAAATTATTGACTACGCAACTCAATTAAAATCAATTACTCAAGCAAGTGGATTCTTCAATCGTAAATTTGTCGGTTATGAACCAGTCCCTGAATATTTAGTGGACGCAGTCATTCGCGACAATAAGATTAGTGAATAATATTATCTAAAGATAATATATGGCGAGGGAAACCTCGCCTTTATTAATTTTTTAGAACATTTTTATATTAAATAAAAAGAAAATGTGATTTATTGATATTGGAGGTAATTTTATGCCATTTACAGTTTATGATAAGAAACCTAATTCGATTAAATTCGGAACCCTCTATACGGCAAAAATTGATGTTCCATACGATGATAAAAAAAGAACGATAAGAGTGTGGACACCTGAAGGATACAATCCTAAAGATAAAGAAACCAGATATAAAGTTATTTATATGTGCGATGGACAAAATCTTGTCGATAAATATACATCCGCATTTGGTGAATGGGATTTGGATTCAGTCTGTCATAATTTGGTTAAAGATGGATATGAACCTTTTATAATTGTGGGTATAGATTCTCCAAGAAATGGAAAACAAAGAGAAAATGAACTTTGCACCCCAATTAAAACCAAAAAATATAAAGACGGACCTGATAACCCTATCGGCAATTTATTTGCTGACCATCTATTTGATGTGGTTAAACCATTAATTGATGAAAACTTTAACACCTTACCAGATAAAGAAAACACTGGTATAGGTGGTTCATCTATGGGTGGATTAATGGCATTTTATTGCTATGCTTATAAAAGAGATTTTGTTGGGTTTTCTTTATGCTTTTCTCCGGCTTTCTTTTTATACCACAAAGAGAAATTCTTCTCTGGTTTAGAAAAATGGAAACCTAACCCAAAAGATTATGGAAAAATTTTCTTTTTCGTCGGTGGAAAAGATTTTGAATCTTTGTTTGTTTTAAGAACAACAGATATGTATCGTTATTTGAAAAATAGAGGATTTAAAGAAGACCAAATCGCCTTTATTTTTGACAGCACGAAAAACCATCATGAAAGCACTTGGAATCAATACGCTCCTAACGCATTTAAATTTTGGTTAAAGAAAACAAAATAACATTATTTGTTTATTTTGCTTATAAAAATGATAGAATAATTTAACCTGAATAGGAGGGAAAGTATTATGTATAGACAAAACGCTTGGAAAAAACACGCGAAAAAATTAGACAAAGTCATGGAATTCGCAGAAGGATATAAACATTATATCAGCGAAGGAAAAACAGAAAGACTTGCAGTTAATGAAGCTATTAAATTATTAGAAGCTAAAGGCTTTAAAGATGTTACAAAAGTTAAAAGCCTCAAAGCTGGTTCTAAAGTTTATTTTTTAAATAAAAATAAAAACGTATGTGCCTTCATTATTGGTAATAGACCACTTACAGAAGGTTTAAGAATCTTAGGTGCTCATATTGACTCACCTAGATTAGATTTAAAAGAACACCCAGTCTATGAAAGAGGTGGTTTCGCCTTTGGCGATACCCACTATTACGGTGGTGTTAAAAAATACCAATGGGTCACAATTCCTTTAGCCCTACACGGCATTATTGTTAAAAAAGATGGAACATCTGTTGTTGTTAATGTCGGTGAAGAAGAAAACGACCCAGTCGTTGGTATCACAGATTTATTACCACATTTAGCAGCCGATCAAATGGCTAAACCACTTGCTAAAGCAATTGAAGGCGAATCACTTGATATCACACTTGGTTCCATTCCACTTCTTGAAGAAGAAAAAGGCACAGTCAAAGCCAATGTCTTAAAAATCTTAAAAGACAAGTATGATATTGAAGAAGAAGACCTTATCTCTGCTGAAATTGAAATTGTTCCAGCAGGTAAAGCTCGTGACTATGGTTTAGATAGATCTATGATTGCTGGCTATGGACATGATGATAGATGCTGTGCATATACATCTTTATTAGCCTTATTAGACACAAAAGCAAAAGATGTCACAAATACAGCTTGCTGTATTTTGGTTGATAAAGAAGAAATTGGTTCAGTCGGTGCAACAGGTGCTCATTCATTATTCTTTGAAAACACAGTTGCTCGTTTAGCGGATTTACTTGGTATTGCAAACCCACTTTACGCAGCGAGAATCACATTAGAAAATTCTAAAATGCTTTCAAGTGATGTCTCTGCAGCTTATGATCCACTTTATGCATATGTTAGTGACCCAAATAACGTTGCCTATTTTGGTGAAGGTTTAGTCTTTAACAAATATACAGGCTCAAGAGGAAAATCTTCCTCTAATGACAGTAATCCAGAATATTATGCTTGGATTAGAAAAGTCATGGATGAAGCAAATGTCCATTGGCAAAACGCTGAACTTGGTAAAGTTGACCAAGGTGGCGGTGGCACAATTGCCTATATCTTAGGTAATTACAATATGAATGTTATCGATGCTGGTATTGCAGTTCTTAACATGCACGCTCCAATGGAAATCATTTCCAAAGTAGACTTATATGAAGCCTACTTAGGATATAAAGCATTCTTAATTGGATAATTAATAAGGGGCATAAGCCCCTTTTTAAAACAAAATATGAAAACATTTAGATTTATTGACGACCAATTTGAAAATAAAGGTATTACTCACACAAGAAAAGTTGTGCGTGCGATTTTATTAAACAATAAAAACGAAATCACTTTAATTAAAATTCATGGACATGATACTTTTGGATTTCGTGATTATTATGAAACTCCAGGTGGAGGAATAAAAAGCAAAGAAAATAGACACGCTACTCTTAGAAGGGAAATTGAAGAAGAAGTTGGTGTCAGCATTAAAAATATTTCTTTTTTAGCAAGAGTAATCGATTATTACAATTTGATTCAAAGAGAAAACGACAATTATTTTTATCTTTGTTATGTTGATCAAATGACACATCAACATTTAGAAGAATATGAGACTCATTTATTTGAAGGATTAGTTTGGGTTAGTATCGATGAGGCGATTAAATTATATGAAAACACAAAAATCACCCCAATATCTAAGCTAGTTGTTCAAAGAGAACTCCCAATTCTTTATCTCGCCAAAGAAAACATTAAAAATGTTAGATAGAGTTTGACAAAATCATTTTTTATAGATACTATTATTATCGTCAACTTATATGGCGGTTGTGGTGAAGGGGTTAACACATCTGGCTGTGAACCAGACATTCGTGGGTTCAAGTCCCATCAATCGCCCCATATGAACGATATACGGATTTTGCAACGAAATTATCCAGACATTGCAAAACCCGTTTTTCTTTTTAATTATGTATAATTAATTTAATCAGCTATTTCGTGCATTTAATTGTTCACGATATTCTTCTTCAAATTGGAAGGGTGTTTTATTGCCTAAAGTTCTGTGGGGACGATAGTTATTGTAATAATCCATATATTCATCGACATCAATCTTGAGCTGAGCAACTGTATCATAGGATTTTAGATTGATTAATTCCTTTTTGAATGTTGCAAAAAATGATTCAATTACTGCATTATCGTATGGGTTTCCGGTGTTTGAACAAGATTGCTTAACGCCACAGAACTTTAGCAATTTCTTCATTTTCTTCGATGTATAATTTGACCCTCTATCACTATGAAACATCAAGCCTTTCGGCTCACCTCTATCAAAATAAGCTTTATTAAAAGTTCTTGTTGTTAATGAATCGGTATTGGTGGTGGAGACCATATAGCCGACTGCTTTTCTTGAAAACAAATCCATAATTACGCATAAATAGCATGTGATTTTATCAATCTTAATAAAAGTGATATCGCTAACCCAAACTTTATTTGGCTTGTCCTGGATAAAGTTTTGTTTAAGGGAATTATGCAAGAATAAGTCTTTATTCTTTTTGGGATATGTTAGTTTCGTTTTGACTTGGTTGATAACTAAACCATTTTTCTTCATGATTTTAGATATTTTCTTTTGCGAGATGTCATATCCCATATCGTGCAATTTTATCTTTATTTTTTGTGGTCCAAATCTGCCTTTGCTTTTTTCAAATATTTCAATGATCAGTGGTGTAATTTCAATTGTTTCTTTTTCAAACCATGTCAAATTATCTTTATTTTTTAAATAGCGATAAAATTTAGCTTTATCTAAACCAATAGTGTTACAAACATGTTCGACATTATATCCATCTTTATAAAGTCCAAAGGCGACATTTAAAAGATTAGCGTCTTGTATTGTTAATGCTTCTTTTAGCCTTTTATATATTTCTAATGTGCTATTTTGCTTACTAATAGTTTCTTTAAGAATAGTAATTTCTGACTTTGTGTATTTTTTGTTATGGTTATCAATTCTAATCTTGTTTGAATAAACCCACTCGTTAATAGTGCCTCTTGGGATCTTATATTTATCCACAATCTCTTTAATCAGCATCCCGTTTTCGTAGTCAAAAATAATGTCTTGCTTAATGGTTTTGTCATATTTGCTAGCCATACCATTTCCTCCTTTGCCAACAAATACATTTTATTGCGAAACAATTGTGCATTTCAGTCATACCTAGAGACCTAAAATTTGACAAAAATCAAAAATGCCTATTCTACAAAGCAGCCCAGATTATACAAAACGGACTTTTAGGTTTATTCCTTAATAATAATTAGATAAGTAGTTTGTGAAAAAGAAATCTATAATTCGGTTTGATAAAATGATTATTGTCTTATAAAATTAAAATATGGAATGGTATAGAATTCTTAATTTTGTTTTGCAAGGTATATACTTACCTATTCATCTGGTTTTTATCGTTTCTTTAATTAAAAATAGAAAACCAACACCTATATGGCACTTTTTTATTGTGGTTGTTATTGGCTTATGGCTTATGGTTTCTGGTAGGTTTTTAGAGACCATCGCTTATATCTTTTATCCAAATAACGATTTTTACGTTTTCGCTGTTTATTACCAACTTGTCGGAACCACATTTGCATCGTTTGCTTTCTTGCTTTGGAACCTATATTTAGCAAGATGGGATAAACTAGCAAATAAGCCGATTTTTAGAATAGTTTTATTTTCTGTTGCTGCTATTATCTCTATTTTTGTTTGTACAAATTCACTGCATCATCTCTTTTATGAGAAATTAGTGATGGGAGAACAAGTTCAGCACGGAAAACTATTTTATCTATGCTTGGTATTGGTTTATGCCGCCTTGTTCATAGGCTATATCATATCTATCATTCATATCATTAGAAAAGAAAAGAACAAGGCTATTAAGATAATCGTTTTCTCCTTATATCCGCTTTTGCCGGCTGTTACAGCGTTGGTGAGGTCGATTACTGGAGTTGATGAGATTGATTTTACACCAATCATCATGTGTGTCGCTGTCTTCTGCCTGTATATCATCGTCTTTAAATTTAATTCACTTAGTTTGATTAGCAAATCAATTGAAAGTGTTTTAGAAGAAATTCCAAATATAGTGGTTCTATACAATCCGCAAAAAGGCATTCTTTATCAAAACAATAAAGAAAAGAAAGAGCTGGTTGATAAAGCAATAGAAGAGGTTACTAAGCAAAATAATGTCAAGTCATTTGAACTTGTTTTTTATGATAGTCATTTCTATATTGAAATAAATAAAGATGGCGACAATGAATTAATCATTATCAACAATATTGATGATGTTTATTTAGAAAGAAAAGCAATCGAAGAAAGTATTGTTGAAGCAGAAAAACTCATCAACGATTTAAATGAGAAAAAGAATACAATACAAACCTATATTAACGCTTTGTATGATTTACCAGATTTAAAAGAAAAGGTTACTAGCTTGACTAATGCTCAAAAAATAGTGTTATCGAATATAGCAATAATTAAAGAACATTTTATCGCCATTAAGAATAATCCAAAAAATAGCGAAGCATTACTTAAGGAAACCGCTACTTTATGTCAAGAAACAATTATGATTATTAGAAAAGCAGTTAATAAATTAAGTGGAGTAAGTGCTAATGAATAATTATAAGACGATATTCGATAGTTTCCCTTCACCATTTTTCATCCTAGATTCTTTTGGTTATATTTTGAAATACAACAAACGTGTTGGTTTCAAAGGCATTAAAAAAGGGAAAAAGTTAACTGATTTAATACCTGATTGTTTGCAAAATAAAGAAGGTAAATTTGTTTATAACAACATCTTTTTTAAACGCATTACTAAAGAAATATATGACGATGAGCTACTAATTAATTATGCTGTTGTTTTAATTGATATTACAGAAAAAGAGTCAATTAATAATCGAAAACAAGAAAAACAAAAGGAACTTCAAGTTCTTGCCAATAGTTTAAGAGAGTCTAATCAAGAATTAGAAAATCTTTTAGAAGAAATCAAGTCATTATCTGATTATGCTGAACAAATAAGATTAGCAAGAGTCATCCATGATAATTACGGTCACGCAATAACGGACTTATTTATGATTTCTAATATGTGTTTAGAGTCCAAAAACAATAATCCGAAAACCTATAGACAATTAATTATTGAAGGTGAGAAGATCATTGACAAGATTTTATCTCCTGACCAATTTGAAGCCGGTTCTTTGAAAGAACTTTTGACTTCTTTATCTAAGATTTCTGAATTCTCAATTGTGATTACTATAATTGGCGAAGAACCTGACTTTATTAAGACACAATACAAATTAATTAAAAAAATTTGTAAAGAAGCTTATCACAATACATTAGACCATTCTTTAGGCAACCAAATGTTTATTAATTTAACAATGAATGAGAAAGATGTAATTTTGGAAATCTATGATGATGGGAAGTGGCATGGAGAATTTGAAAAAGGTTTTGGACTTACCTCAATGGAAGATAATGTCGTTGCTTCTAAAGGGAAAATAGACTTTGTGCATCAAGAAGGACAAGGGTTTAAAATAATAGTAAAGTGGAGTAAATAAATAATGGACAAAATAAAAATAATTATCGCAGATGATCACCCAATCACAATTGAAGGATTAAAAGTTACTATTGAAAAATGGGATGATTTTGTTGTCGTTAATACTGCGAATAATGGACAAGAATTATTATCGATATTAGAAAACACACCTGTAGATATTGCTCTTGTCGATATAAGAATGCCGGTATTAGATGGTATTGAAACCATTAGAATTATTAAAAATAAATATCCAAATGTCCGTACAGTTGCTTTATCCACTTTTGATGATGTCGATACAATATCTCGTTCTATAGAAGCTGGATGTGATGGTTTTCTTTTAAAGGTCATTGAATCCAATCAATTAAGACAAGCGTTGCTCAGCGTGATGGACGGCATTAATGTTGTTGATAAAGCTGCGTTAGAAATCTTAAAAAATAAAGAAAAATTTGAAAAAGAATGCAAATTTTCGGAAAGAGAATTACAAATACTCGAATATATCTGTAATGGTGATTCCAATAAAGAAATCGCTGCTAAATTATCTCTACAAGTAGGGACTGTGAAAAACATTGTTTCATTAATGCTTTCTAAATCGTATTGTGTGAGCCGTGCCGCTTTAACGCGTTTTGCTTTAGACAATCATTTGGTCAAAACGAACAAATAGAATAAATAGTGACTTTTGGAATGACTTATGGCACTTGTTTATTGTGCTAATTTTTTCTATATTCTCAAATAATAAATAAAAATATTATTTTGTTTGGGAGGAAATTTAATTATGAAAACACAAATCAAGAGCTTGTTAGTTTTATCTGTTTTATCAATTTTTTCATTGGCTGGGTGCAATGTGAACGAAAACACCGTTAATCCAGGAGATGATGAGATAGGAGAAAACCTTCCTTATTCATCAGGGCAAGCCAAAAATAGATTATTAGAATTAGGCGAAACAAGTGGCTTTGAAATTACCTATCAAGCTTATAACGATGATGATGAAGAGATTGTCAATTATACCTTTGGTATGAAAGACAATATTGCTTGGCAAGATGATGGTGCAGATAAAGAAGCCATTAAAAGGACTGATAGTGGCTTAGATATTTTTGAATATGATTCAGAAACACAAAGCTATGTGCAAACTTATACATATTCAGAATCTAATGCTGTTGAAGTATATAACTCGTATGTAACTAGTTACACTGCAGTGTTTTTCATGGCTAACGCATATGATGGCATGGAAGGATACCACAAAGTTAAGGATTTGACTTTTGCAGGAAGAAGCGCGACAGAATATCGTTATGATTTAACTATATATGCGGGGGAGGTTCATTTAACTACTGTTATCGATAAAGAGATTGGCATCACATTATTCTGGGATGCAAATGGTAAAACCTATGAAGGCGAAAGTGGTTCTGCGACATTCAAGGTTTCTTCATTCAAGACCGGAAGCCAAGTTAACGTACCAGCTGTTTAATGTGCAAACCAATAAATGATTTATACAGTTGTGAAATGATTAAGGAAGATATAACAATATGAATAAAAAAAGCTTGCTTCTAATGTTAACAACAATATCTTGTACTGCGGTAGTTGCGACAACGCTTTTTGTCTCCAATAATCTTGGAATAGATGCTTTTGCTCTTAATCGTGGAGTTCCAGCTAGTGAATATTCAATTACGATGAGTGCTACAAATTGCACTAGAGTGACAAGCAATTTATTAAGAAGTTCAACAGATTCTGGGAGTTGGTCATTTGATTTTTATAAGACCGGCGATTCAAGAGTTGCCTATGGTAGTTTCCCATTTTATGGTGGTGGAGATGCGTTTTTATCTTTTCAAGGGGATGATTCATATTCTTATTTAAATAACATGTCTGGTCATGGTATTTTTGGAATAACTTCAATTACCGTTAATTATTGTCGCCAAACAAATTATCTTGATAACCCATCAGTCACTTCTGCTGGAGAGGATGGCGATTTAAAAATCCTATATGGATATATTGATTCTGAAGGATTTTTACAATATGAGACAACCGCTCATGACTTATCAGTGAATTCGCCATATGACATGTGCGATTTACAACCTAGATATTTCAAAATTACAGGATCTAAAGATTACAAAACAGAATACACAAACGGCCGAATAAACATCAAATCAATTAAGATTTGCTATTCCTGCGATAGTTTAAGAACTGACGCTGCTGTTAGAGAAGATTTATTTTCCAATCAATTTGATGTAGAACCTATAAAGGTCGGAAATGTTTGGACATATGGTTATTATCCACAATCTTTAAGCAGTTTTTCAGATATATTCGAAGCTGATTTTGACTCTGACACATGGGAACCACTTGATAATGGTTATTATTTATTACAAGGTGAATTTTATGCTAGGGTTCAAGCCGAAGGAACAGGATACAACAACGAATATACAGTCGGAGATTATTATTGGTTTAAAGTTGAACCAGTCGTTTGGAGAAATGTTCGCACATTAACAACTGGCGGCACGCCAAAATACGGCAGCATTATAGTTAGTGAAAAGGTTCTTGATACGTCAATTTACAATCCTTACGAAAACGATCCACCGGCCTATACAGCAGATACTACATTAGGCGAAAAAATGAATGAGTTGTACGAAACTATGCTACCTTCAAGTCGTACAACACATTTGACAACTAGCAACTTACAGAACGACATTGAATCTAGCTGTCAAACTTATTTATTCCCATTAAAAGAAAGTTCGTTTACTGGTAATAGTACATCGTTTGCTGATGGAACACTTGCAAAAACAGCAGTCGCCACCGATTATGCAAGAAGTAGAACATATGCAAAAAACGATATTACTTCTACAGGACTTATGTCTTATTGGACTAGAACAAAATATAATGGCTATTTTGAAGTTGTAACTACATCTGGAACAATTACTATTACCGCTGGTGATAGTAATGTTGATAGATGGAACAGTATGGGTGTAAGACCATCTATCAAGATTAAGTGGTCAAACTGAGTCATAAATTAATCCTTTAACGGCTTTCCAAATGAAGGTCGTTTTTTTTATAAAAATAGGCAATCCGGAATAATGTAAAAAAGCGCTGACAAAATACCAAAAAGGATAGAAGATAGAATAATAAACTTACTTTGGTGTTTTACTAGTCTTTAATTCACAAAAAAATTAATTTGTCAAGGCATTTAAGGCGTACAAAACATAGAAAATTTGGCATTTAAGGCGTACAGTAAGGACAATCTAATAAAAAACGTTCCCAAAATTGAACAAATAGAGGGAATTTTTTTATTTAATAATTGCTTTTGATTTAGTTTCACTATATCAATTATTATTGATAATATATTAATGGTAGGTACGAATTATGAAAACTCCAAAATGGTTAGAAGATGCGATATTTTATGAAATTTATCCTCAATCTTACTATGACACTAATAAAGATGGCATAGGTGATTTAAACGGTATAAAAGAAAAACTTGATTACATCAAATCCTTAGGTTGTAACGCTTTGTGGCTTAACCCTATTTTTAAATCCCCTTTTAAGGACGCGGGATATGATGTGAGTGATTATTATCAAATTGCTCCTAGATATGGAACAATGGAAGATTTAGAACAATTAATTCAAGCAGTCCACGAAAGAGGAATGCATATTATTTTAGATTTAGTTCCTTGCCATACCTCTGATGAGCACCCTTGGTTCAAAGAAAGCTCTAAAGCTGAAAAAAACCAATATTCTAGTAGATATATTTGGACAAATAGTGCGTTCTCAAAACCTAATAATGGTCTTCCTGCTGTTGGGGGTATGACACCTAGAAACGGAACATATGTTATTTCGTATTTCCATAGTCAACCTTCATTAAATTACGGTTTTTTAAATATTAGTGAACCATGGCAACATTCTATAGATTCAAAAGAAGCTAAAGACACAAGAGATATGATGGTAGAAGTCATGCGTTTTTATCTTAAAAAAGGTGTTGATGGATTCCGTGTCGATATGGCGGCGTGTCTAGTTAAAAACGATAATAATGAAGAAGGAACGATGAAATCGTGGGAATATATGTTTAATATTATCAAAAGCGAATTTCCCGAAAGCGCTTTTGTAGCGGAGTGGGCTCAACCAACCAGATCTTTAAAATGTGGTTTTGATATGGATTTTTATTTAGACCACGGCTGGGATGGAGGCAATGGATATCACCATCTTTGTAGAGATAACGATTGGGATAGAGAAACTTTTGAAATTAAATTTGATAACTCTTATTTTAAAGTTGAAACAAATAAAATGATTTCTAAATTCTTAAACGAATATCTATATCGTTATAACGAAACGAAAGATTTAGGATATATTTCTTTCTTGTCATGCAATCACGATATGCCTAGGTTGACCCATTTTTATAGCGAACACGAAATTAGATTAATTTATTGTTTCTTATTTACAATGCCTGGTGTTCCTTTTATTTATTATGGAGATGAAATCGGTATGTCATATTTACACCTCCCTACCAAAGAAGGTGGATATGATAGAACAGGCTCTAGAAGCCCAATGCAATGGGATCACAGCGAAAACGCTGGATTTTCAAAAGGAAGAAAAGAAGACTTATATTTACCAGTAGATGATAATCTTAATAATAAAACAGTCGTAGATCAAATCGATGACCCAAATTCATTGCTAAATCATGTTAGACGTCTTTTTAAATTAAGACATGATAACAAATGCTTACAAAGTGTGAATAACTTTAAAGTTATTTATGCATCTGAACATAAAAAATTATTTATTTATCAAAGAGAAGAATTTTATTTTGTTTGCAATCCAAGTCTTTATGAAGAACATTTTATTCTTCCTGAAGAAGTAGAATATGTGTATGGTGTTGGAGAAGCGACAATTGATTGTATAAAACCTTCTTCGTTTGCGATTTTCAAAAGAAAATAAGTATTAATTAAAAATCAATATTAAGTGTCTAAATACTTTATTAAGAGGTTTAGTCTTCGTGTCCAGATTTTTCACGGTATTTTTGTGCTCCCAGTTACAAATTATTAAAGTTGTATTCACTTTACCAATAATATCAAAAATGTTTTACAAACAAGAAAAAACACGTAATTATATACGTGTTTTGACAATCGATGATGTCCTTAAATGTCGATGCACGGACATAAAATCATAAAAAAAGAGGAATGTAATCCTCTAATTGATGTAAATACCATATCGGAACTTATGCTTCGTTTTTCTTATATAGTAAATTTCTTCTTGAACCAGAATGTCCTCATCCATGTTTTTTGATAACTGATATATTACTTGCCTCTGAAGAATTTTTAAATAGTAGATAACGAAAAAAAGATGAATTATCTACAGGTGACGTAACAAACTATCTATATGCTTTCGAAAGCTTTTGTAATGGCAATGGAAGCTGGTCTTCATAGACTTTTTTAATCACAACAACACGAACTTCTTTCTGTTCTCCGTTTGAATAAACTTTAACGATGTCTCCTACTTTGGCATCGAACTCACAATAATAATCATATTGTTTAGAACCAGGATAAAACTCGATAGAGACCATCTTATAATCTTTACCTAGCTTTTTGATTTTTTGTGGAATGTAAATGATATGTTCTGCTCTTAACATCACCCAATCATCTTTGCTTTTTGATAAATAGATTTCGTTGCCATAAAAATCTATTGCATCCCACTTTTTGTCATAATATTCTTTGAAATCTTCATCTGTAACATAATGACCTTTTAAAATCAATTTTATGTTTTCGGCTCTTTCAGTATAGGAAATGTTTTCCCAAACAGGCATTATATACTTAGTATCATCTTTTTTAGGTTTGACTATTACTTCTATACTATCATTTGATAGCTTTTTTAACCTGATTTTTCGGTCTTTAAACGCATCATTTAAGCTTACTAATTCATAACCATTATCGACAATAACTCTATCTTTTATATTCAATTCTTTTTCTATATCATTTAATGCTTTGGATATAGAAAGAGCGACACTTCTATCACCAACATATTCCATATTTTCTAAACGGGTCTTGATTGCGTCTCTCGCTTGAAGCAGGACGCCTTGAGCAATAGATAAATCCTTATCGACATGAACTCCGTCTTTATAATATGAACCAATTCTTAGAGCAACATCAGCAAATTTGCTATCTTCGCCGGACAAATAATTATCTTTAGTCGCTTTAAATATGCTACTTACTAAATTAAATGCTGCTTGTTTATTAACTGGAGTGCCATATCCCTTCAAATAACAATCCGCTAATTTGTAAGTTGCTTCATAATAGCCACCGGCAAAATGGCCAATAGCAAAATATTGAAATGCTTTATCTCCTTGAGGCACCCCATTTGTAGTTCTTCCATAATAATAAATATAGCCAATGGTTCTGGCTAAATCGGGGTCTTGAGAAATTTGATAAGCTTTTTCTAGCCAATATAAAGATTGCTTTGGATCGAGGGGGAATCCTCCATCTCCCTCATAATAGTTATATCCAAGAAGCCTCATACAAGTGCAATCGCCTTGCTTCGCAAGTCTTTCAACATTGATATGATAAAAACTATTAAATTCATCGTTGGTTTTAATGTTAAATGTCAATGCAGCCGACATCTCATAAAGAATTTGAGATAAGGTGCTATCTTTATAATTTCTTTGATTTCTTGGCAATTTATTTTGTTTAATAATATCTTTTAAAAATGAATTTAATTCTTCCCACTCTTTTTGTGGCTTATCAGAGTTCATCACTCTTATTTTTCTAATACAATGTTTTAGCAAATGATCATTGTCTTCAAAAAGATAATCAATTACATCCTTATAATCCCCTAATGATTTGTCATCAAGACTAGGAGATGTAATTCCGTTAATGTTTACCGAGTAACTCCAACCATAGATGCAATCATAATCGAAGCCATCTTCTTTGTTATTTTCAAATCCAAATCTAGCCAAGAAGTCTTCTGGGATGATGTGATATTTTTCACTATATCTAGCCATCAGAAGTTCATTATCTTCTTTTTTGATTTTTGCTAATAATTCTTGTATGCCGTAACGAATAATTGTTTGGATATCTTGTGTATTAAATTCAATAAGTTTGATTTTCTTAAAATCAGAAAGTTCCTTATCGTTCTCGTTTAAAGTAAAATATCCATCCAATTGATATTTCTTAATCTCTTCTGTTTTCATACCAAAGACCTTTTTAAATATAGCATCATCTTATTAAATAAACTATACGCTTTGATGGTCAAATAATGGTCGTAGCAGAAACCGTAAAAGTGCATAAGTATTAAAAACACGCACATTTTTCGTACGTGTCTTGACAATCGATGATGGCGGAGGAAGAGGGATTTGAACCCTCGCACACTGTTACATGTCTACGAGCTTTCCAAGCCCGCCCCTTCAGCCTCTTGGGTATTCCTCCGTGCTATGTGC
>JAFVUY010000182.1 GCA_017502465.1 Bacilli bacterium
TGAAAGAAGAAATTAAAAAATTAAAAAATAGCAAATAATGGAGTTGCGTTATGGAAAAAACAAATATAAATTTTGTGTCTGATATGAATAGTGTTAACGATAGTGTAAATGTTGTTGTTGGATGTGGATTGGCAGGTATAGTCATCGCAAATAAAATAGCGACTGAATTGAATGAACCTGTTGTGATTATGGAACGCAAAGATCATATAGGTGGCACATGTTATGATTATGTTGATTCTGAAACAGGAATTCATGTTCATAAATATGGTCCTCATATTTTCAGGACAAATTCAACAGAGGTATGGGAATATTTGTCGAAATATACAAAATGGTATCCGTATATGCATCGGGTTTTGGGGGTGATTGATGGAATATCTGTTCCGATTCCTTTTAATTTGGATTCTTTGCATAAGGCATTGCCTGTGACACTGGCTGATAAATTGGAAGAAAAATTGATAGAAAAGTTTGGTTTTAATACCAAAGTTCCAATCTTGGAATTGCGTAAAACAAATGATAAAGATTTGAATTTTTTGGCCGATTTTATTTATGAAAAAGTTTTTTTGAAATATACTCTTAAACAATGGGGGGTAAAACCAGAACAATTAGATCCTAGCGTTACTGGTTCTGTTCCTGTGTTTATAGGGCGCGATAGTCGCTATTTCCAAGAACGTTTCCAGGGTATACCATTTGATGGTTATACGGCGATGTTTGAACGTATGTTGGCGCATCCTAATATTAGTGTTATGTTAAATACAGACTTTTTAAAAATAAAAAACACTGTTCAGTATAAACGTTTGTTTTACACAGGGGCAATTGAAGAATATTTTGATTACAAATTTGGTAAATTGCCATACCGTAGTTTAGATATAAAAATAGAAACATTTAATGTACCTTCTTTTCAAGAGGTATCTGTTGTAAATTATCCTGAAAATTATGATTTTACGCGTATTACAGAAAATAAACAGTTTTTGAACGATAAATCAGATAAAACTGTTTTGACTTTTGAATATCCTATGGATTTTGAAGAAGGTAAAAACGAACGTATTTATCCGATTTTAAATCCAACAAATCAGGCTATTTATGATCAATATCTGGCAGAAGCAAAAAAAATACCAAATGTATATTTCTTGGGACGATTGGGCGCATATCGGTATTATGATATGAATCGTACAATACAAGGGTCTTTTGAAACATTTAATGAAATTATGGGAAAATAAAATGAAAAAAGTAACACAGATAAAGAATAAGAAAAAACGTTCTGTATTTGGTATAAAAAATATGAAAGGCTTGAAAGATAACGTGGCTAATGTTTTGGTTCAAAATGAGATTAATTATACGCCCAAGGTATCTGTAATTATACCGGTATATAACGTAGAGCAATATTTACGTGAATGTTTGGATTCTGTAATTAATCAAACACTAAAAGAAATAGAAATAATATGTGTTGATGATGGAAGTACTGATAATTCTTTGGAGGTGTTGAAAGAATATGCCAAAAAAGATAATAGGATTACAGTAATTAGTCGCGAAAATAAAGGTGTTGGTTTTTCAAGAAATCAAGGTATAAAATCTGCAAAGGGTGAATTTGTCGCCTTTATGGACCCTGATGATTATTATCCAACAGAAACTGTTTTGTTTGAACTTTATTCGGAAGCCAAAAAATATAATGTTAATATCTGTGGTGGTACTTCGTTAGTTATTTATGACGAAAATAAAAAAGCAGAAATACGAAAAGAAGACTTTTTTAATCGATTTACTGAAGGACAACTTTGTAAATATAGTGATTTTCAATACGATTATGGATATACCTTGTTTATTTTTAATCGAAAAATGTTGATTAAAAATGATATAGTATTTCCAAATTATAAAAGATTTCAAGATCCACCATTTATGGTAAAAGCGTTTATTTGTGCAACAGAATTTTATGTTACGAAAGCTTATGTTTATGCTTATCGGTGTGCCCATAAAGAAATAAATTGGACAGAAGAAAGAGTATATGATTTGTTATCTGGATTCAGAGACAATTTGTTAATGGCTTTACAAAATAATTTAGAAAATTTATATGATTTGACTCTGAACCGTATAAAAAAAGAGTATAAAGCCATTATTGCTATGCAATCTTCTGATAGAATAAATAAAATAAAGCAAGAAATAATGGATGTTTGTATTCAATATGCACATAATCATTATAAAAACGATAAAACTAAGGCAAAGGTTTCAGTTGTCTTGCCTATTTATAATGCGGAACCGTATTTGCGGGAATGCTTGGATTCTGTAATTAATCAGACTTTGAAAGATATAGAGGTTATTTGTGTTAATGACGGTTCAACCGATAATTCATTGAATATTATACGCGAATATGCCTCTAAAGATAAACGTATCAAATACATTGATAAACCAAATGCTGGTTATGGCCAAACAATGAACAGTGGTATTGATTTGGCGCGTGGTGAATATATAGGTATTGTTGAACCAGATGATTTTATCAAACTGGATATGTATGAAACTTTGTATAACAAAGCAAACAAAGAGAAATTGGATATAGCAAAGGCAAATCTTTCTGTGTTTGAAGATAAAAACGCTCAACGATTTTTCTTAGATGTTAAATATATGATTGCATCGGATAAATATGGTGTTGTTGACACTCCATTTAATTTGCAAGATTATATGAATAAATCATTTAATACTTGTTGTGCGCTGTATCGACGCGGTATGTTAATAGAAAATAAAATTAGATATAATGAAACCCCAGGTGCAGCATATCAAGATGTTTCTTTTTGGTTTAAAACTCATTGTACGGCAAAAAAAATGGTGGTATTGGATGAACATTTTTATATGTATCGTCAAGATAACCCTAATCAATCTATACGTAATCCAAAACTAGGTGATTATTTGATAGCAGAACATGCAATGGTTTACGAGTTTATTACGAAAAATAACTTAAACAAATTTATTCCGTTATGTTTGGCTATGAAAGTGGGTGGATTTTTATGGTATTTAAGTAAAATATTTGGTGAATATAAAAATTCTTTTCTGGATAAGATTCATGCAGAATTTTTAGATATGCAAAAAAATACAACACTTGATTTTAAATATTTTGATGAATATACCAAGAAAATGTTTAATTTAATCGCATCAGATGAATACGATAATTTAAAACATATTGGCCTATCTATCATAATTTGTGCTTATAACGGGGAAGATTATATACAGGAGTGTTTAGATAGTGTTATTAATCAAACATTGAAAGACATAGAAATAATTTGTGTCAATGATGGTTCTACTGATAAGACACTTGATATTATGAACGAATATGCCAAAATCGACAATCGTATAAAGGTTATAAACCATGAAAATGTTGGTTTGGCCGCTTCACGGAATCGAGCATTGGAGATTGCGAGTGGTGAATATGTAATGTTTGTTGACTGTGATGATTACATAAGATTGGATGCGGCATATTTATTATACCATTATGCGGCTGATAATGACCAAGATATGCTGTCATTTTCTGGTAATAATTTTTACAATGACAGTAAAGAGTTATTAAATAATCCGTATTGGAATTTTGAATGGATGCCAAAAAAATTTAATTTGAAAAAATTTAACCATACAGATTGTTTACATTTTATGCATAAAATGGCGGTCAGTAGCTGTTTAACAATATACAAACGTGATTTTATTAAACAGAACGATATAAAATTTCCAGATGGGTTGTGCTTTGAAGATAATGTGTTCTTTTTAAAATCATTGATACAGGCCAAGTCTTGCGGTATTTTGAATGAAAAGCTGTATTACCGCAGAATTCATTCTTTAAGTATCACTCAAAATTGGAATAGTCATTTTGGTGATTTTTTGCAAGTAACAATTATTGTTTTAGAGTATCTGAAAAAGTCCCAAATAAATGAACAAACATTTACGAATTAT
Source organism: Bacilli bacterium (assembly GCA_017502465.1). GTDB lineage: Bacteria > Bacillota_I > Bacilli_A > RFN20 > CAG-826 > RGIG5418. The sequence goes on from JAFVUY010000182.1 coordinate 3,925, forward strand.
GTGAATTTGCATTTGGGAATTTTGTTGAATAATTTTGTAAAATTGAATCGAACAGATAAAAGAACTTATATCAAAGATGTTAAAAAAATATTAAAACAATATGATAAATCTAAGTTGGCAGTATTACGGAAAAAAAGCAGGTTGAAAAGTTACTTGTTGTTCCCATATTATGGAATGGCAACCATATGGATGAACCTTATTTCTTTACCGTTGGCAAAATTAAAACATCGTATCAAACAGTTTTTGTATTCTCGTTCATATCGTGGAAAAATGGATGTATTGAATGCTAAATTTGCTGATGTTTTGCGTTCTATTCAATCTGTAAAAAATGATATCTCACAACAAATCGTTCAGTTAAATAAACAACAAAATGAACTGGTAAAGCAGATTAGTGATGTGGATGTAAAACAAAGAAAATTGGTAAATGATAATTACTTGGTTTTATCAAAACAGATTTCTGATTTAGCAACATATATGCAAGACAGGTCTGATGTTGTTGATAAACAGATTTTTGATTTAGCAACATATGTGCAGAGAAGGGCGAAGATTGTAGATGAGAATTTTTCAAAAATAGAAGAAGATGTCGGGCTTAAATCTGAGGTGTTGTTCGGTCAAGTGGCAGATTTGAAAACAATAATAAAATCAGAAACCGAAAAATTGTTTGAACAAGTGCAAGATGTTAATAATAAACATCAAATCGAAATATTGTCTGATAAGTTAGATGTTGCACAGGCAGAGATTGTAGATAAAACAAAATCTGTAATAGAACATCTTGCAGGGGCAAAATCAGAGTTGGTCAATGAAATTGACACCTTGCACAA
>JAFVUY010000183.1 GCA_017502465.1 Bacilli bacterium
ATTTTGTAAAATTGCATAATACTTCAAACTCTCACTTATTTGAGATTTTAGGCAAAATCTCTCGTGGAAGTTTACATCGCTGGTATTCAATGCTTAATGAAACAGAAGATTATACAAAACTTTTACCTCAATACAAATATGCAACTGTACGAGAATATCGTACGGTTCTAAATGATGAAGAAATAAAAATCTTTATGAGTTTACTTTTACACCCAAATAGATTATCAATCGGAAAAGCAATCTCATTAACAAAATACAAATTAAAAGAACAAGGACAAAGTTTTATCCCTGCAGATATTACATTTAGACGTTATGCAAAATGGTTTAAAGATAATAATTATGACAAATGGATTCTTGCTCGTGACGGAGAAAAAGCTCTATCAGATAAAGTCGAGCCATATATAAAACGTGAGGCAAGTTTGCTTGAGGTCGGAGATGTTCTTGTAGCTGACGGGCATAAATTAGCATTTCAAGTAATAAATCCATTTACAGGAAAACCTTGTAGAGCAACATTGGTTGGATTCTTGGATTGGAAATCGACTGCGCTTGTTGGCTATGAAATTATGCTTGAAGAAAATACGCAATGTATAGCTTCGGCACTCAGGAACGCAATAATAAATCTCGATATGATTCCAAAAGTTGTTTATCAAGATAATGGCAGAGCATTTAGGGCAAAATATTTTACTGATGATAAAGGTTTCACGGAATTAGGGTTTCAGGGGTTGTATTCAAAACTCGGAATAGAAACTGTTTTTGCTCGTCCATATAATGCAAGAGCAAAAGTTATTGAAAGATTTTTCAAAGAATTTCAAGAAGGTTATGAAAAGTTATTGACAAGTTATGTTGGTTCATCAATTGCTAACAAGCCTGCCTATCGTTTAAGGAATGAAAAATTTCACAAAAATCTACATCAAGAATTTATCCCAACAATAGATGAAACAGTAAAAATGATCGATATGTGGCTGAGTTTTAAGAATTCTCAGCCTTGTCCGAATGCTCCGGATAAAACAATTGCTGAAGTTTTAGAGTGTCGCAAAAAGCAAAACATTGATATTAATATGCTTGATGATTTGATGCTTGCTACAGAAGTTAAAACAATTCAGCGAAACGGAATTAGGTTCTTAAATTGTGACTATTTTGATGAAAGATTGTATGGCTTTAAGAGCAGAGTTCTAATAAAATACAATTTATTTGATTTAACAAAAATAAAAGTATTTACCCACAAAGGCGAATATTTGTGCACAGCAGAACGTGTAACCGAAACTCATCCGATGGCAAAATTATTAGGTGACGTTAAAGATTATGAGGATTACAAGCAAAAAATTGTGCGTCAACGAAAGTTAAAGAAGAAAACTATTGAATCGGTTAAAAAATATCTTGAAACGGAAGATATAAAATTGCTAGAAACACAAGTAAAGCAATCTGATTCTCATTTACCCCTCCAACCTATATTTAATACCCGTTTAAATGGTGTTCAAACACTGTTCAAAAATAATGCTGATAAATATGAATATTTGGTTGCAAATGATCCAAATAATTCTTGGATAGCAGAATTTAGAAATACAAAGGAGTATAAGCTTTTATATGAATAAGATTTTTGTAAAAACTACTAATGTAAAGAATTTCATCGGACTTGTTGAAAATCTGATTAATAAACCTAAAAACATACCCAAGATGGGACTTGTTTATGGCGAGCCAGGACTTGGAAAATCACAAACAGCATTATGGCTTGCGTGTAAATATGATGGAATTTATTTAAGAGCATCAAACCTTATGACTGGCAGATGGCTTTTGGAAGAAATGGTCAAAGAACTTGACGAAATCCCTAGATTTTTAAGTTCTGATAATTTCAATCTTGTAGTTAAAAAGTTAAAACAAAGCCCACAAATAATTTTTATTGATGAGATTGATTATCTAATGAATAACTGCAAATCAATTGAAACATTAAGGGATATTCACGATGAAACTGGTTGTCCAATAATCTTTATCGGTATGGGGTTAGCACATAGAAAGCTTGAACGTTATACGCATTTATATGACAGATTTTCAGAAGTGTTAAAGTTCGATACTTTTGGGGTAAATGATTTATCACAAATTATAATCCAACTATCTGAAATACCGTTCACTCCTGATGCAATTGAATATATCCATTCAAAATATAACAGGTTTCGGCAAATTGTTCAGCTTATAAATCAGATGGAAACATTTGCGAAAGATAATAATTTTCCAGAAATTACAAAAGAAATTATGGAGCAGATTATATGAATATCGAAAAATTAGCAAAACATTTAAAGGAATTTACCCTTGATGAAATAGAAATGATTGCGGAATGTGATTGTAAAACAGAGCTTGAACACCTTTTGAACGAGGGTAAAATTGCCTTTGAACAAGGTTTGTATAAATATGTTGAAAAAATTGAGAAAACTTTTAGTTTATTTGAAAAACCTGAGTTAAAAAATGAAAAAATCTTGTTTAAAGATATGGCAGAATATTATATTACTAATCGGAGTTTAAGCAAAAATACATTGAAAGGTTATAAATCGTTGCTAAAATATAATCTATTGCCAAATTTTGGCGAAAAATATCTAGATGAAATTACTTATGCAATGATTGTTGATTTTATGCAAAGAATGAAAGAACGATATCGGCCCAAAACAGCAAGTAATGCGGTGACATTGCTTGGAAGTATTCTTAAATCAGCCTTCCAAGAAGGGTATTTAAAGACAAATCCGTATTATGGTGTAAAGAACTCAAAATGCAAATAAGGAAAATAATATGACTAAATACAACCAACTGCCACAAGCTGAAAATATGTATATTTATGAGAAAAAATCTTTGGCTGAAATTGGCGCGCAACTTGGGCTTTCCAGAAGAATTTTGTTTTATTGGAAAAAGAAATACAACTGGGATAAAAAACGATTTAAGCTTGAATATGAAAAAGAAAATTTCAGTAAGGAATTACTTGATTTTGCTAGAAAAATTATGAATAAAATCTCTAATGATATTGACAACAATCAAAAAACTCCACCACCAGAAATTTATTCTTTGATAAATATTCTAAAAAACATTCCACTTGTAAAACAATATACAGATTCTCTGCAGCCTGGACAAAAACAGGAAAAGAAAGGCTTAACTCCGGATATTGTTAGACAAATTGAAAGAGAGATTTTGGGA
>JAFVUY010000184.1 GCA_017502465.1 Bacilli bacterium
ATTACTTCTATAACGAGCACCCCAACCAAAGAACCCTCGACAATAGATTGTCCACTGCAGCCAAGGCCACCAATGAAGACGACGTGTTACTTTTCTAGTGATATCTTGTTTTTGAAGATCAGAATAATCCATTAAGATGCCTAAAAAGTCGTTGAACTTGTCATCAAAAAGATCTGCCATCTTTTGAGTAAATTCTTTATCTCTATAGCAAAGATAATCTTCATTCAACCATGCAGAATGCATAAATCTTCTCATCTTTACCAAGAAATGAATTGTCTCTTTTGATACAGCATATGTCTTCTCATTCTTCTTCATAGCAACCATCCTTACAAATATAATATAAAAAGATTGAACAAAAAAATATGCTCAGTTTTTTACTGAGCAAAATGTCATCTCTCAATCTGCGTATTTTTTTAAGAGGAACCAAATATTTTCGACATCCATCTTATCAATACCTGGTAATGGCATTTCCATAATGTCGCGCTTGTTTTCTACAGTAAAAAAGCCATCGAAATATTTACAAAGTTCTTGGTAATGTTCATACATGTGACTTTTAAAACGAGCACCCCATCCAAAGAAGCCTCTGCAATAAATCATCCCTTGTAACCAAGGCCACCAACCAAAACAGTTTGCAATAAAATCTGTATATTTTTGTTTGTGAACATCTATACTAGAGAGTAGAACACCATAAAACATATTACTAAGGTTTTCATCAAAAAAGTCAGCCATCCTCTGTGTAAATTCCTTATCTCTATAACAAGGATATTCTTCATTCAACCATGCAGAGTGCATATATCTTCTCATCTTTACAAGGAAAAGAACTGTGTCTTTTGATACAGCATATGTTTTCTCATTCTTCTTTTTCATAGCAATCATCCTTACAATTATAATATAAAAAGATGGAATAGACTTTTAAAAGATCCTGAGATGACTCGAACTAAAAAGGTGTATCATCATCTCTCAATCTGCGTATTTCTTTAGCATGAACCAAAGACAATCAACATCCATCTTATCTGTACCTGTCAATTCAATTTCCATAATATCACGCTTGTTTTCTACAGTGAGCATCTCATTAAAAAATTTACACATCTCTTGATAATGCTTATACATATTACTTCTATAACGAGCACCCCAACCAAAGAACCCTCGACAATATATTGTCCACTGCAACCAAGGCCACCACCAAAGACGACGTGTTACTTTTCTGGTGATATTTTGTTTGTCAATATCTATATCAGCAACTAAAATGCCATAAAACATACTGAGACAGATTTCGTCAAAAAGATCTGCCATCTTCTTAGTAAATTCTTTATCTCTATAACAAGGATAATCTTCATTCAACCATGCAGAGTGCATAAATCTTCTCATCTTTACCAAGAAATGAATTGTCTCTTTTGATACAGTGTATGTCTTCTCGTTCTTCTTCATAGCAACCATCCTTACAATTATAATATAAAAAGATGGAATAGACTTTTAAAAGATCCTGAGATGACTCGAACTAAAAAAGGTGTATCATTTAATCTCAATCAGCATATTTCTTTAACAGGAACCAGAGACTATCAACAACCATCTTATCTTGACCTGTTAATTCAATTTCCATAATATCACGCTTGTTTTCTACAGTGAAATTCATATCATCAAAAAACTTACAAAGTTCTTGATAATGCTTATACATATTGCTCTTATAACGAGCACCCCAACCAAAGAAACCTCGACAATAGATTGTCCATTGTAACCAAGGCCACCAATGAAGACGACTTGATACTTTTCTGGTGATGTTTTGTTTGTCAATATCTACCATATCAGCAATTAAAACACCATAAAGCATACTGAGATTGATTTCATCAAAAAGATCTGCCATCTTTTGAGTAAATTCCTTGTCTCTATAGCAAGGATAATCTTCATTCAACCATGCTGAGTGCATAAATCTTCTTGTCTTTACCAAGAAATGAAGTGTTTCTCTTGATACAGCATATGTCTTTTCATTCTTCTTTTTCATAGCAATCATCCTTACAATTATAATTTAGAAAGATGGAATAGACTTTTAAAAGATCCTGAGATGACTCGAACTAAAAAGGTGTATCATCATCTCTCAATCTGCGTATTTTTTTAAGAGGTACCACGCACCGTCTTCTTGAAGCATATCACCTTCTGATACCGGAACACTCATAATTTCACGTATGTTTTCTTCAGTTAACTTTCCATCAAGATATCTACAAATATCTTGATAACCCTCATATATGTCCCCCCTTAAACAAGCACCCC
>JAFVUY010000185.1 GCA_017502465.1 Bacilli bacterium
CATTCTAAAACGAAAGAAGGTAATTAATCTTCCAAAACGAAAAAAGCAGTACCACACAAAATGCTTTACCTCGTTTTACCAAGCTTTCTGCCATCGAGCTAAGAACTCTTGTCAAAAGAGCACAAGCTTATGAGCAGGAAGCCATCGACAAGCTGTGTGAACACTTCAAGCCGTTGGTGTACAAAGAGGCACTTCGCCTAACAGTTTACAACGCACTTGGAGAAGATGCAGTAAACACTGCTTGGCTTATTTTCTTAAGGTTCATCCACCGTTATAAAGGTAGAGCTTTCAACCACTTGCCTGGTCTAATCAAGTATCATTTACATTACGGGCTATTAAGACGAGTTCGAAAAGAAGGGCGCTCTTGGGACAACGAAGTTGCTTCCGAAGAATTAATGAAAATGCAGACCCATGAACATTTAGAACAGCCATTGGAAATTTTAGCCATTAAGCAAGTGTTAAGCACACTACCCACCAAGCAATTCAAAATTTTGAAAATGTATTACGGTCAAGGAAAGAACAATAAGCAAATTGCCGAACAACTTTCTTGTAGCATCAGTACAATCAAACGGCAAAAGCTAGATGCACTTAACCGCATCAAAGAAAAATTTAATACTTAGCATTACCAAGCCTTACTCCACTTTGGGGTAAGGCTTTTACTTATACTTAAGACTATCTTAGGACAAGGATGCAAAGCTTTCAGCTTTGCTCTAAACCGCGAAAATGAAAAAACGAGAGGAACGAAAAGAAGAAACCTACAAAGAAGAAAAGTAAGGAGAGCAAAAAAGAAAAGTCACTATATAAGTGTACCCGTTTAATGCGAAGTGGCTCACTTTTTCCTAAAAAATTTTCAAAACCGTAGAAAACACTCTTTTTTGAAAAAATTTTAGCAACTCGTGAGCCACTTTGATATTTTCTTGTCACTTATAGAATAAGGGGAACTTTTCACCTATTCCCATACATCTTTTCATAATAGTTTTGGTACTCACCGCTAATGACGTTCTCCCACCAATCACGATTATCAAAATACCATTGGATAGTTTTCTTAATACCATCACCAAACTTGGTTTCTGGCAGCCAACCTAATTCGTTGTGAATCTTAGTCGGGTCAATTGCGTAACGCATGTCATGACCCTTGCGGTCAGTCACATAGGTAATCAAACTTTCTGGCTTGCCAAGCTCCTTGCAAATTAGCTTAACAATATCAATATTGCGCATCTCATTATGACCGCCAATATTATAAACTTCGCCTACTTTGCCCTTATGCAGAATCAAATCAATTGCCTTACAATGGTCTTCAACATAAAGCCAGTCACGCACATTAATGCCTTCGCCATAAACGGGTAAAGGCTTATCATTCAGAGCATTGACAATCATCAAAGGGATGAGCTTCTCCGGAAAATGGTACGGTCCATAATTATTAGAGCAACGAGAGATTGTCACAGGCAAACCATAAGTACGATTGTAAGCAAGCACTAACAAATCCGCACCAGCTTTAGAACTGCTGTAAGGAGAACTTGTATGAATGGGAGTTTCTTCCGTAAAGAACAAATCCGGTCTATCCAAGGGAAGATTACCATAAACTTCATCAGTAGAAACTTGATGATATCGTTTAATGCCAAACTTACGACAAGCATCCATCAAGTCAGCAGTACCCATTACATTGGTCTGCAAGAAAATTCCAGGGTCTTCAATGGAACGGTCAACATGGCTTTCCGCAGCAAAGTTAACCACGATATCAGGATGTTCTTCTGCAAAAAGCTGTTCCACTGCTTCACGATCGCAGATATCCGCCTTCACAAAACGGAAGTTAGGAGCATCCATCACACTTGCCAAAGTAGAAAGATTGCCTGCGTAAGTAAGCTTATCCAAGCAGATGATGCGATAATCAGGATACTTAGCAAGCATATGAAATATAAAATTAGAACCAATAAATCCGGCACCGCCGGTGATGATAATTGTCATTAAACATTCAACACTTTAACTATTTCCCTTATCCCATTTTCGAAACTAACCTTCGGTACCCATCCTAATTCTTTCAATTTTTCAACGCATGGATTCACATTGACAATTCCAGTTTCAGGATATGGAACAACACCAAATCTCAGTTCTGATTCGCTTTTAGTAACCTTATACATTACTTCAACAAAATGTTTCAACGCATATGATTCACCACTACCAAAATTATAAACGCCACTAGCAACATTACTCTCAATTAGTTTCATCAGGCCATTAATAGCATCGTCAATATGAAGAAAATCCCATTTCTGAATACATTCAGTAAGTTCACAAGGGTCATTTTGAATCATTTTTTTCAAAATACTAATAACCATTGTTCCTTCGTAATCATCAGCACCATACAAACTAAAAAACCGTGGTTCAATAAATCTAACATTCTTATCAGAGCAAAGATTTTGCACAGATTCAAAAAGCTTTAGCTTGAACCTGCCATATTCTGTATTAGGATTGGCAATTGTAGATTCTGTTACTTTTGCATCTAAAAACCAAGATCCATACTCTGCCTGTGAACCAGCTGTTACAATAGTTTGACATCCATTATTCACAAAATCGTTAATAGTATTTAAAGCAACCTCAAAATTCTTCTGTTGTAATACAAAATCATTTCTGTCATTGCCACGAGTACCATTCCATGTCAAATATACTAAACTATCTACTTTTCCTATTTTTACAGCTAAAGAATGATAGTTATCCATATTACACTCCAAAACGGTAACATTATCCAACACTTCAAAGCTAGATTTATATGGACTATTTTCTCTAACAACAGCAATAATCTCCCAACCTTTAGCAACACATTCATCAATAAGATGTCTACCAATAAAACTTGATGCTCCTGCTATTGCTATCTTCATACCATTATCCCCTTATTGCTTTTAAAATCTTATCATATACTTTATGAGCACTCAGGCCATAATAATCTCTCAAATAATCTTGCTCACCAACCTCTACAGTATATTCATCATTTAATCCTATACGTACCAGAGGTGCATGAGTGCCTTTAGTTGAAAGTAATTCTGAAACAGCACTACCAAGGCCACCAACAATATTGTGTTCTTCAATTGTAACTATTAATTTTGATTTATTGATGAATTCATCCAATGATGTATTATCCATTGGTTTTATGCAAGGTACAGAATAAACACTTGCAACAATACCACTATCCTTTAAAAACTTCTGTGCTCTAACTGCTTCAGCTACAATCGTTCCAGTAGCTAACAAAACAACATCATGGCCATCAGTTACGACTGGCACAAATTTACTTACATCTAAGTGCACATCGGGATTATGGACACTAGGCTCTTTCCCCCTAGCCATTCGTAAATAACAAGGTGAATTCGTTTTGTATATTTCTTCTAAACAAGCTATAGCTTCTACTTCATCAGCTGGCACATACACCTTCATATTAGGCAAAGCTCTCATAACAGCAATATCTTCAGTAGCATGATGTGTCATACCTAAACTACCATACGCAAAGCCACCACCAACAGCGAGTATTTTTACATTAGCGTCATGATAGCATACCAGATTTCTTATCTGCTCTAAACACCTTAGTGTTGGGAAATTACCTATGGAATATGTAAATACCATATTCCCTTCTAACGCCAGCCCTACTGCGACAGATGTCATATTTTGTTCGGCAATACCTACATTTATGTACCTATCCTTAAATTTTTCAGCAAAATTTTCTAATACACTGAAACCTAAGTCAGCTGTCATCAAAATTATTCTTTCATCTGTTTTAGCCAATTGTGTTATTCTATCAATCACATGATTTCTCATATTTACCATCCAATTCATCAAGAGCATTTCGGTAATCCTCACCTTGAGGATCTCTATAATGCCAAACAAGCTCATTCTCCATAAAAGAAATTCCTTTGCCCTTAATAGTATTTGCAATAATTACTTTAGGATTTCCGTTAAAAGATTTTTCAAAGGCCTCTCTTAACATCTTATGATTATGACCATCCGCAACATTTATTACAGTCCAACCAAACGATAGCCATTTATCTTCTAACGGATTTATATCTAATACATCAGAACAATGTCCCATGGCTTGCATATTATTTCTATCTATAATCACAGTAAAATTATCAAGATTATATTGATGAGACAACATCGCCATCTCCCAAATGGAACCCTCGTTGCACTCACCATCACCAACAATAGCATATACCTTATAATCTTTCTTTTTTAGCTTTGCATTCAAAGCCATTCCACAAGCTACACAAACACCTTGCCCCAAACTACCAGTAGATATTTCAACACCAGGTACTTTTTTGTGAGAAACATGACATGAAAAACGACTTCCATCCATACCATATGTTTCTAGCTTATCAACACTAAAAAAACCCTTCTCCGCCAAAGCAGCATATATTGCCACTCCATTGTGTCCCTTACTGAGAATTATCCTATCTCTATCATCGTTATGTGGATTACTAGGATAAATATTTGCTACATCATTATATAAAACTGCTACTATATCAGCACATGATAAAATACCACCAATATGTGAAGCATGTGCATTATGTACCATACGTATCGCGTGCTTTCTAATTCTTTTTGCTAATTCTTGGCTTAACATTGCAGTCACTTCCATAAGATTAATTTTTCAAAAATTCCGTTATTTGTTTATCCATACAATAATCTATATTTTCACCAGATTGCCAAGCCTTGCTCCATTCAACTACCTTTTCAATAGCTGTATCTAAATTCCATCTTGGTTTCCAACTAAAAGTTGCTTTAAGTTTAGAACAATCCAGTTTCAAAAAGTTAGCTTCATGAGGCCCGCCATCATATTTATTAACCCAGGTCAAGCCATCTCCCCATTTGCTTACAAACAAATCAACCAACGCACTTGTTTTAAAACAATAACCATCATCAGGTCCTACATTGTAGTACCCAGCATAATTAATATCTTCATATTGCTTAGCAGCAATCATAAGATATGCATACAGAGGTTCTAATACATGTTGGTACGGTCTAGTAGAAAAAGGATTACGTACAATAATATTTTCTTTAGCTATACCAGCACGCACACAATCGGGAATGATTCTGTCATTGGCAAAATCACCACCGCCAATTACATTACCAGCACGAGCTGTAGAAATTGCTGCTCTATCATCGGTAAAGAAACTATTTTTATAAGAATGAGTAACAAGCTCACTACAAGACTTGGAATTAGAATATGGATCAAAACCATCTAATTCTTCATTTTCACGATACCCCCATACCCATTCTTTGTTCAAATAAACTTTATCGGTAGTTACATTCAAGAAAGATTTTACGCATTTATTCAACCGAACACATTCCAAAATATTAACAGTACCCATAACATTAGTATCATAGGTATAACGAGGGTCTTTATAACTGTCACGTACAATCGGTTGAGCTGCCAAATGAAGTACAATTTCGGGCTGTACTCTGTTAAAAGTCTCAAGGAGTTTATTAAAATCCCTAATATCGCCTATAACAGAATCAATCTTACCATCAACATCTGTTAATTCATATAATGATGGATTAGTAGGAGCTTCTAAAGAATACCCCGTCACTTCCGCTCCAAATTTTAATAACATCTTGCATAACCAAGTGCCTTTAAACCCAGTATGACCAGTAACTAATACTTTCTTCCCTTGATAAAAAGATAAATCAAATTCCATTAATCTTCCCAAACCTTCCAAGGAGCTTTCCCAGTTGTCCAAAGCTCTTCTAAATCCATCATCTCTTTACGAGTATCCATACATTGCCAGTAACCAGAATAAATATAGCTCATCAATTGTCCTTCATGTGCCAATCTTTCCAATGGCTTACGTTCAAAAATGCAACTATCACCATCAAGATAATCAAAAATTTCCGGTTCAAGTACCATAAACCCAGCATTGATAGGAGAACTATCCAATGTAGATTTTTCTCTAAAAGATTTAACAGCATTATCAGGACCTAAGTTTAAAATTCCTTTAGACTGTTCTAACATTACGGCAGTAAGGGTAGCAATCTTACCGTGTGATTTATGGAATTCTACCAACTTATTGATATCTACATCACATACACCATCACCATAAGTCATCATAAAAGTTTCATTCCCAACATATTTTTGAATTCTTTTTATGCGACCGCCAGTCATAGTATGTAGCCCAGTATCAACAACGGTAACCTTCCAAGGTTCAGTATGTTGATTATGTACTATTATTTTATCTTCATTAGTAAAATCAAAAGTTATATCGCTAGTATGCAAAAAATAATCAGCAAACCATTCTTTAATCATATGCTGTTTATAACCAGCACAAATTATAAATTCATTTATTCCATAATGAGAGTATGTTTTCATAATATGCCAAAGAATCGGCATACCACCGATTTCCACCATTGGTTTAGGTTTATATTGGGACTCCTCGGAAATACGTGTTCCGAATCCACCTGCTAAAAGTACAACTTTCATACACTACCTCATGATTATTTCTTATATTTATTCCTAATACTTTTTTCTAATTGTCTTATCTTTAAATTTAATTTATATAAAATATCAACTGAACAAACTTTAATGTTCAGCCAGTAATTTAGCCTATCTAAAACAGGCAAATGATATTTATAATATCCATAATATAATTTTTCTATATATAAGTTCTCATCATAATGGTTTTCTTTTTCTAGCCAATGCCTAATTAATACACGATAAGGAAAAGATATTAAACACAATAGTTTTTTCTTTAAATCTTTTGCGATTCCAAAATCAATGTCATCAACTATTCTGTTCCCCAATGCAACCATCATTGAACTCCATTCAGGTGGGGTTATATCCATTATCTTAGCTTGTGTGAAAGTAACCTTCTTACCATTCTTTAGTGCCGATAACACAACCAATCCAGTAGTCATACAACTGTAATTATATTTAAAAGGTATGTATAAACACTCTTTAATGGAATCCATCTTATATAACTTATTGTAACAAGCATATAAATTACCTGCTATTATTAAAGATGTTTTTCTGTTCCATATATCATACATTGACTTTACATATGATTCTAAATCATTAAATTGCATATCTGATGTATATATATCGGACTCTGAAAATTGTATGACCGAACAATCATTATTTTTTTTAATTAATTCGTATACTTTAGCAACTGCATCATTATGAATGACATCATCATCAGAAATCATCCACATCCATTCATCTTCTACTAATTCAAATAATCCTATTATATTATTATCTGCGCCTATATTTACATTTCTACGCTTATATACAATTTTGTTTCTAAATTCATCATTAAACTCATCCATTATCATTTTTTGCACATCATAATCAGAGTTATTATCTGATATAACAACTTTAAACTCATCTTTTGTTTGCTTCGACAATGCTTTTAAAGTCCTAAGTAATTGTTGTTTTCTATTATAAGTAGGTATAGCAATTGTTAACATTCAATAAATCCACCTGTTCTCCACATATCTTCCCGGATTATCATAATTCAATACTTTTGCATAATTACCAGCAGCAGTAGCATATCAGGAATATCTTTTGTTACTACGCTACCAGCGCCTATCGTCACATTGTTTCCAATCACAACATCCTCAACAATACATACTGCTGGTCCAATATAAACATTATCACCAATAACAGCAGCCTTACCATGATTAGAACCAATAGTAGTAAATTGTGATAAATTTACATTATTGCCAATAATTGCTGTTGGATTGAGGATTACTGGTCCATTGTGACTTATATATAATCCATATCCTATTTTTTGCCTTTTAGAAATTTGAATAGCGTGTTTACTACCATTGATAGACCACAAAATATTGCCTAATATTTTGGTTAATCCCTTTCCTTGAGATAAGCGCAATGCAACCTGTAATCTAAAAGCACGATTTTTATAATACCCTTTCAGAAATGTTTTAAAATCACATTTACCATAATATCTAAACAAATCACTCTTAACATATTCATTAAGCATCTTTTCTTATCCTCAATTCTTATTCTATGGATAAAAACAAATCATTCCACATTCCATAAATTTTTTCTGCAGAATAATTTTTCATATCTTCTTTCGCTTGTAAACCGTATTTGCATCTTTTGCTTTCATCACAAATCAGTTCTTCTAGGGCTAAAGCAAAGGCATCAACATTAGCATTTGCTAAAATACCATTACTACCATTTACAATGATTTCATTCACTGCTGCACAACCTTTAAATCCAACAACTGGCACCCCCATACTCATTGCTTCTGTTAGAGCTAACGGAAACCCCTCATAAGCTGATGGAAACGCGAAAATAGCAGCTTGATGTAAGACTTTAGGTATGTTATCGGTTTTACCTTTTAAGATACATATATCTTCTAAATGATATTTATGAATCAACTCAACAAGTTCTTGTTTATAGTTAGCAGGAACCGCATCATCACCATAGAAATGTACTTTCCAATCTGGATATCTTGAAGAGATTTTAGAAAAAGCTTCTATAAGCAAATGTTGCCGTTTATGTTTTTTATTTAATCTACCAACACAAACAATTACTTTACTATCACCAACATTACTCACACCTTCATATTGCGGCACAATATTAGGGATACAAATAACATTCTTGTATCCGTGTGTAATCATATTGCTTTTATCACTTTCTAAAAGAACTTGATTTATTCTCACCTTTTTTAAAATATCCTTTTGCTTATCGCTAAATGATTGTAAAAGCAATTCACTATTCATATGAAACATATTTACCACTTTACTCAAATCATATCCAGCTTCAGCAATAGCTACTAATGCTCTTTCTTCGTAAACAACAATCACGTCAGGTTTCTCTACTTCAAGTAGCATTTTTAAATTCGGCATAATTTTGTTTCTGACATATGTTTCTCTAGGGTATTCCAGTTTAAGACCAACTTTTCTAGCTATTTTTACTAATTCATTGGCAACCTTTATGTGTAAGGGAATTTTAATATCACAAGACTCCCCTAAGTTTATCCATTTCACATTATCATTTAACTTATAAAATGGCTTTCCAATATTTTCATCACAACCAACATCTACTACTTCATACTGCTTACAAAAGTGATTACTCATATTAGCTAAAACTTTCTCAGCACCACCAGCAGCATTAACCATCTTTGTAAAACAGATTTGCATTATTTTCATATCATTCACCTATTACCATTTATATAAGTTCTCAGTATTTCTTCCCATTTATCCCAATGAGTTTGTGTTTCATACTGCTTCATATCTTGTGTGGCAGCTTTACCCATTTTCACTCTTAATTCTTTATTGGATATTAACTTTTCTAATGCATTGGAAAAGTTTTCTACGCCATCATCACATAGGAATCCGGTAACACCATCTTTTATAAGTTCATTGGTTCCAGGGCAATTTTTAAATCCAATTGCAGGTAGTCCCATACTCATCCCCTCAGTTAAAGCTAAAGAAAAACCTTCCCAATAACTTGGGAACGCGAAAATATCTGCTTGCCTCAAAACTGACGGAACATCGTTAGTAGTCCCTTTTAAGAAAACCCTGTTTCCCAACCTATTACTCTTAATCAACTGTACTAGTTCTTCGTAATAGGAAGGTCTTTCTTTGGCTCCCCATAATTCTACAATCCAATTAGGATACTCTTGAGCCAATTTAGCAAAAGCCTGAATAATAATGTGAGGTCGCTTCGTACCTCTACTCAATCTTCCAACAAAAATTATTTTGTATTGTTCTTTTTCTTTGGATAAGTCTGCACAAACTTCAAATGATGGTACCGCATTCCCCATAGTTATTACATTAACTTTGGGTAATATTTTTTTGATATGTTCTTCAAATGAAGGTAGTAACACTTGATACAATACACTGTTTTCTAACGCATAGATTTCTTTTTCATCAAAAGAATCTCTTTGGGAACCATGTGACATAGTAATAACAGGTATATCTGTGTTTAAATTTCTCAAAAACAAGATGCTGCTTTCTATCGGGCAGGAGACGATAATATCCGGCTTAATCTCTTCCAAATAGCGTTTTAAATTTGCTACTAGCTTTTTTTCATCAAAATCCCTATTGATTATTTGTGCGTTCCTTTTATTGAAAGGTCTAACAACTTCCCTCAATGCTCGCAAGTAAAACGGAAACTTTATGATGCTACCATCTTTACTCTTTTTAGCATTGTAAGTCTTGATTGATTTATTTAAAGGAAAGAAAAAACTTCCTTCTTGCTCATCACTGTGAATTATGCTGACTGTATGTCCTCTCTTTACCATTTCATTGGCAAAAGCACAAACAACTTTAGCAACGCCATCTGAATGATTTACCATTTTAGTTAGATTAGACAATAAGATTTTCATAATTCACCAATCCATTCAAATTTATTTTAAATAATCCAATTTAATATATTTGTTCATTGTATAGTTAGCGTAATTAGCACAAAGCATAAATCCCAGCTTTCCATCGAGTATGCCCAATTTCAAAATATACATTTTAAAAAAGGCAAAGGCAGGTCGAATTATAATATCAAAAATAAAATTACAGGACTTACCCTCCTTCTTACTCTTTTCTGCAGCAAGGGTGGAATATTGGTTCATCTTACGCAGGTATTGATCCCAAGTTTCGTAAGTATAGTGCAGCATATCTTTGGTAAGCTTTTTATCCTTATGTTGGTGAACAATCTTAGGATGCACAAAACCTTCTACATAGCTACCTTCACGAGGCATCAAACGACACACCCAGTCAGGGCTAAGAGGTCCATGTTTTACAAGCTTATGTTTAAAATGGTTAATACGTCTTACCCAGTAACCGTACTTGTCACCTTTATCAACAACTGCTTTGATTTCTTCGCACAGCGCAGGGGTACATCTTTCATCTGCATCGATAAAGAAAATCCAATCGCATGTTGCTTGCTGGATAGCAAAGGTTTGCTGTCCACCCCAGTCACCATTCATGCTTCTGTTAATAACTTTTGCCCCAAGGCTTTCAGAAATCTCTTTAGTTCTATCATCACTGTTATCATCAATTACGATAATTTCATCTGCAAAGGAACAACTTTCAATACATTCCTGCATATTCTTTTCTTCGTTTTTGGCTAATATCAAAACACTTATTTTTTTGTTCATCTTTACCTCTTTGTATTTATTTAAAGTGTATTATTTATCGCAAGCACCAAAGATACTTGCAATAAAATCTAATTAGTTCTATTAGAATCATCTTTCACAAACTTATTTCCAAATCCTGCTTTAACATTATTTTTATTGTAACCATATTTATCAGATGTTAAACTGTTTCTTTCATCGTAATAATTAGATGTTATATCAAACAATCCACATACAGTATCATAGGTTAAATCATTAGAGAAGTACGCATCTTTGCGAGTGTTTATCACATCATATATATGTGAATGTGTCTCCTTATATTTATCAGAAACATATATGAACATAGGTATTCTAAACCATATAAATCCACTTTCGTCAGGGCTTCTTCTTCTATTAGGGTCACTACCATGATCAGAAAAATAAACCATCGCAGACAAATCAAGTTTATCTTTCGCTACGTTATATATTTGCTCCAAGACATAATCTGTATAAAGAAGGGAATTTTGATAGGCAGCTACCTTATCTGTATCGTCATTTGTCCATTTCCTAAAATGTTTCGGATAACGATTTTGATAATCGATGTGACTGCCCATTAAATGAAATATTATGAAATTATTTTCATTAGGGTCTACTAAATCAAAATAGCGTAGTAATTCTTCATCAAAAAGCACTTTATCAACTTCTGTTTCGTTACATAACCATTTCTTAACATCAGATGTTTCTGCTACTAAAGTAATCGGTGTGTCAGATGCCCCGATGGTACCTTGGTTACTAAACCAATATGTTTTGTAGCCAGCCTTTTTGGCAATGTCAATAATTGAAACAGATTGATTGAAAGTGGTATCGTTATAATAATTAGAGTTTGTTAAAGCACGCTCTAATGCCGCAACCGTATATGATGCACAAGCATATGAATTATTTATTAAAAAGAAGTTTTTAGTGTTTTTCTGTTCATTTAACCAAGGTGTAGTATCATCTTCCATTGGTGTAAACGCAGACATATAATTTCTAGTAGCAGATTCACCGATAACTAAAACAATGGTTTCCGCAGATTGTTTAGTATTTGGTTTAACAACCAATTTTTTTAGAATATCTTCCCTGCCATTTTCATATTTTTCAATAGATTTAAAGTAGTTATATGTATCCACACACAAATCATTAAAATAAATTCTTCGATAAAGATCTGTCATACTATAACAAGACACTGCCACCAAAACAACCGCCAATGCATAATACTTATATTTACTAGAAGTTATACTGAATGCTTTAAGTTGCTTTGAAAGGTCTACATTCACCTTATAGAAACTAGCCATCAAAATTAAAGGCAGGACACCCGCACAAACGATTTCAAAAGCTCCCAATGAGCTTAAATATTCCAATGCTTCGCTAAAGTTCGTTTGATAAATTACCATTGTTCCATTTGAAGTCAAGGTATGTTTAAACTTCAAATAATAGGCAAATTGAAAAACATTAGGCAAAAATAATATTAAATCCAATACAGTCACTATTACTGCACTGACTTTAAGATTCACTAATTTGCTTAAAACGAAATGAACAAACACTAATGCCGGAAAAATATATAAACCAAAAGCAACATCGTACGGAAGGCTTAAATCTACGGCAGTTGCTCCAAACGTCAAAAAATTAAAAAGTGGTGCCGTTATCACATAAGATAGCCCGACTACTAAGTGGGATATATATAAAGAGCTGATTGAAGTTGTATAAACAAACGGCAAAATAAATGCTATGCTAGCCGGAATAAATCTTCTGTATTGCAGGCTTTTGTCTACATCAACAGTTACACAACAATAAAAAAGACACACCAACACATATACAGGAACTAAAAACGACAACCATCTTTTCAAAATATTTTTCTCCCTTCTTCACAGCTTTAAATAACTTTCATCAGTGAAGACTAAACTATCTTATCGTTCCAACCTAATCAAAAACTCTCTTAAATCTTTGAAGCCTTCGTGGTTTAAATCAAAGGCTCCCTTCGTCGCCGCCTCGCCCAATCGCAAACCAACGAACCTTTCCGTACCGGCGAAGTACCCATACAAAAAGTTCCTACTATAATTTACGATGCGATTCTTTTGACCGCGACTATTGTTCACACTAAAAATATACTCATGGGCAATGTTATGCAGGTTATAAAAATAACAGCATTCAGAAGTTTCCTGCTTTAACGCAGGCACAAGTAAGTCTTCCATAAAACCGGGAGACCAGTTTCCAGCAGCACTTTTCTTGGGGAACAAGTACAAGTCGTAATCAAAATCCACCAAAAAGCTGTGCTGCTTCACGCTATATAAAAAGTGTTCCGTTTCTAAACGCTTTATTCCAGCGTCTGCAATGAGCAGAACCTTTTCAATGTCAGAAAAATCTTCTGCTTTTTCCAACCCTTGCAAGTATTGTGGTAAATTATCCAAACATTGCAGGTTAATGATACGCACATTAGGTATTGCTACACCCTCAATACGCAGGTATTTTATATAAATATCTACGAACGCCGCTATATCCAAGCGCTCGCATAAAACTAAAATCTGTTTGGGTACTGCTTTTACGGCAGTCATTCCTCCGCACCGCGAGAAGCTAGCATTTTTTCTGCTGCCTCCACAACTTGCTCTACAGTTAAGCGAGTCATACATTGCATATCATTACATTTGTGCTTCATCCCGCTTGCACATCCCATACAGGGAGGTACTGCTGTAACGATGGTAGCATCCTTGGTGTAAGGTCCATACAGCTTGGGACTGGAAGGTCCATACATAGCAACAATAGGAACCTTTTGGCTAATTGCTACGTGCATAGGACCACTATCGTTAGTGATAATCAAACTGCAACGACGCATAGCTGCTGCCAACGCACCAATGGTAAAGGCACCAGTAGCAACAACAGGAGTGGTTTTCATCAAAGCAACTGCCTCTTGAACCATCTCTTCGTCCATAGTCCCACCAAAGAATACAGGCTTATAACCTTTTGCCGCTAAGGTGTCTGCCACTTGAGCAAATCTTTCCGGAGCCCAACGCTTGGTAACAACTGCGCTACCAATATTAAAGCCAACCAGTTTATCTGTGGCGAAAACGCCATTATCACGCCAGAAGTTTTCTGCTTGCTTCATATGTTCATTGCTGGGGAAAATTTCCAGACCATTATGCTGGATATCTTTAACTCCCAGTTCGTGCAACACGTCCAAGTACATATCTGCAGCGTGGATTGTTCTGTCTAATTGAATGTAAATGTCCCACATAGGTCTAAACATAGTGTGGGTTGTGCCTACACGCAATTTAGTTTTGGTAAAAGCACAAATAAATGAGCAACGTTCATTGGGATGCAGGTTGATTACTACATCAAAATCCATTTTGCTCAATCTGCGAGAGCACGCCATCAAAGCCAAAAGGCTATTGTCGCGACCCTTTTTATCAATAGTGATTACTTCATCCAGATACGGATTATGAAGTACCACATCTTTTAATTTTTCATCTGCCAGAAAGGTAATATGAGCATCAGGAGCAGCCTTACGCAATGCGTGGATGAACGGAGTGGTTAAGGTTAAATCACCCAAATGCATCAAAAATGTTACCAATATCTTTTTGCCATTTAACTCTACCATTATTTTACCAACTTTTCCTTGTAAACTTCATAAACCATTTCTGGTGTAATATCGTGCATGCAGTGCCAATCATCACAGGCCTTTTTCAAGCAACCTGCACATTTGGCCGGAGTGATCATTACTGTGGAATTGTTACTACCGTAAGGACCAGTTCTATCCGCTTTAGTTGGGCCGTACATTGCTATCAAAGGCTTCTTCAACGCCGCAGCAAAGTGAAGCGGTCCAGTATCAGCACTAATGTAGAACTTACAATCCTTAATGAGAGCAGCAAGCTCGCGCAAGGTGGTTTGACCAGTCATATCCACAACTTGCTCCAACCCACTTAACTCTTTAACTTTAGCACCCTTAGGCGCATCATCAGGTCCGCCTGCAAGCACAACGTGCATACCGTCTGCAACGATTTTCTTCGCCAGCTCAGCGTAATGTTCTACAGGCCATTCCTTGGTTTTCCAGCGTGCACCGGGAACAAAGACAACGTAATCGCCTTTGACTCCTTTTGCCACCAGTTTTTCTTTTACAGCTTCGCTTTCCTTGGTTAAATCTGGCATGGGGAATTCCAATTCCTCTACCTTTGCGCCAAGGTGACGAGCAACGTCTAAATAACGCTCAATTACATGGTCCTTACTGTGACTTCCACCAATTGCCTTGCTCACGAAGCCACTACCTTCACGCATTTCGCAATAACCAATACGATTACTACACCCGCTAATGGCAGCCATTACTGCGCTCTTGAACAAGCCCTGCATATCGATTACCAAATCAAAATGCTTGCTGTGAAGCATATCACGCATTTCTTTAAAATATTTTATTTTATCACCCAAGCTTATCTTATTGAACTTAACTTTATCAAAATACAATACTTCGTCAATTACAGGCGGGTCAGGTACGAAGCCTGCAAATTGGGGATGCACCAACCAACTAATCTTGGCATTGGGGTACAGTTTACGCAGTTCTGCCGCAAAAGGTAAAGTATGAAGAACGTCCCCTAAGGAGCTCATTTTGATAAGTAAAATATTTTTGTAGTCCATGTAATTAACCTTCAACTATATTTTTAACAAATTCTAAGAGGCTACCACCTTTGAAAAGATATCCTTTAACGTCAGCAGCTTCTGCTGCTTCCACATCACGCTTACTATCGCCAATAAGGAAGCACGCTTCTTTATCCAAGTCATTTTCTGCGAAAGCTTGCAAAATCATACCCGGTTTAGGCTTACGGCAATCACAATTAATAGCGTATTCTGCAATCTTGCCTTCCTTATGGTGAGGGCAATAATAGAACTTTTCTACCTTCGCACCACATTTCTCCAATTCAGAAGCCATATGTGCGTGAAGCTTGTTCATATCTTCGATGGTGTAGTAACCACGGGCAACGCCGCTTTGGTTGGTAACAACGAAAATCTTGTAGCCTAAATTAAATAAATAAGCCAAAGCTTCGCGTGCACCATCCACCCACACCAAATCTTCAATTCTGTATAAGTAGTCCACGTCAACGTTAAGCACGCCGTCGCGGTCAAAGAACACTGCCTTATCTTTCATAAACGTAGTAACCGCCAGTTTTATCTAAGAGTTCGCAGTATTCAGCGATTGCATCTTCAATGGGAGTAAAGCCACCATCATAGCCTGCTGTCAAAAGGTTAGCAGTATCTGCTTGGGTAAAGCTTTGATATTTGCCCTTCAGCACTTCCGGGAAAGGAACATATTCCAGTTCGCCACTACCAAAATGCTTCAGCACACCTTTAGCGAGAGTATTGAACTGGTGAGCATGACCAGTACCACAGTTAAAGATACCGCTGATTTCGGGATGATCCCAGAAATAGAAGTTTACTTTTACAACGTCTTTAACGTAGATAAAGTCACGGGTATGTTCGCCAGGACCATAGCCATCATATTCGCCAAAGAGTCTTACTTTATGTTCTGCTTTCCATTGGTTATACATTTGGTAAATCATGGAAGCCATTTTGCCTTTGTGATTTTCTTGAGGGCCATATACGTTGAAGTAACGCAAGCCCACTACTTGGCTTTGTGCTTGGGGAAGCAAGCGACGCAGATAGTTGTCG
>JAFVUY010000186.1 GCA_017502465.1 Bacilli bacterium
TGACCAATTAATTCTGTGAAATTATCTTTTCATTAGATATTGCTCAACAGATATTGCGCATCTAGCATCATAAGTTCATCCACCTGTCGAATACAATCCTCATCGGTATTAACCTCACGATCTAAAATCTCACGCATTTTAGCTTCATACTCTTTTTGAACCATGCGATATACACCTCCTATGCAATTTTTAATTACTTTATAGAGCATACATTTTTATGGCGGATCAAGATTGTATACTTAATTGTTTATTTGTGTTGCCACCCGTCTTCTGTGTCATTGAAGGCGGACAGCAAGTTAAGGGATATTTTCGTCCACAAGAATTTTTACAAATCCTGTATGTGGTTAATCCTGTGGACGAAAATCTAAATTAGCAGTCTAAACTACTATCATTTGCTATCTTCGTGAAAACGCTTATTTAATTCACTAGCACTAACAGATGAAACAACTATGCTTTCATCATTAAGCAAGATAATCGAACGAGTTTCAGCATCATCTGTTACATCATAGACCTCCGCAGAAGTTCTATCACAGCCATGCTTAAGCATGATTCTTCTAACCTTATCGGCATCGCTCGAAATAATAGCGCTGATTTTATTAGCATTTACGAACGCGCCGTTACCAATATTTATTAATTTAGGCATATGCGTTCTCCTTTCTTCTAAAATTTTTTATATTGCATATCCTGCTTCACGGGTCAATGAAGCAAGATACATTTATAAGGATTTTCGTCCACAAGAATTTTTACAAATCCCCGTATGTGCTTAGTTCTGTGAACGAAAATCCAAGTTAGCAGTCTAAACTACTATTTATCGTAATCTTCGTGAATACGCTTGTTTAATGCATTAGCACTAACAGAGGAAATAATCATGGTTTCATCACTAAGCACGAGAACCGAACGAGTTTCAGCATCAGCCGTTACATCATAGACCTCCACAGAACTTCTATCATAACCATGCTTAAGCATAACCTTTCTAACCTTATCAGCATCGCCCGAAATAATACATCTGATCTTATCAATATTTACGAGCGCACCTTTACCAACATTTAAAAATTTAGCCATTTGCGTTCTCCTTCTTTTTAGAATTTTTTATATTACATACGGGGAGGCCTCGCTTCATATCGTATGAATAAGTCCACTTGCCTTGCTTAAAGTCATGCATACTCGCAACTTTAATGGAGATATTATTTGCTCTCAGGAATTCGGGTTTAACATTTTTAACCCATCCTGTTATTTTGGGCAGTAATTTTTTCTCAACAACATTTCGACCGGGACCGATAAACATTAAAGTCCTTGTGACCTGAATTAATTTGTTACACTTTTTATAAAAGTCATCAGAATTGTGCGTTCCGCATTCGACCTCATAGGATTCATATCCCCAACGGTCTTTTGTTATAACATCAGGAATACAGCTTTCGTCATCCTTAAGTTTTATTCGGTTCGCCTTACGATCAATAGATACCAATTCAAATCCGCCACAATTTTCCAAAATGTTCTTTACTTCTTCAACCATATATCCGTGAGCATAACTGGAATGGGCCGACAAAATTTTCTCCATCTCCGATTCAGGCGGATCTTTCAAAAATCTTTTCATAAAAAGCATTCTGCCAACGTCCGTAAGTTCCAAAATATTAAAGGTGCGAATTCCGGTTGAAATGCGTATGGTTTTAAAAGCATTAATAGCCACTAATTGTTTTATTGCTCTATAAATTGAATCTTTGCTATAACATTGCATTTCTTTTTCAATTAAAAATCGAACAACATAATCCTTGATTTCTGCTTCTTTGGAAAAACCATTTGAAACAATAATGTAGAACACCTTCCACATTAACGGTGAGAGTTTATCTTCAATCTCTTTGACCATTACAGTAATAGTTCCTGCCCGTTCACTATTCCTTTTAAATTCATCTTCTTGCCTTTGGAGCGATTCTAAAAATTCATCTTCATAACTCTTGAACATATTTAAGTTCCTTTCATATTAAAAAATATTTGTGAATTATCCGCTGACCCGTACGGTTAATTCGTATTTAAATATCGGCAACCTGAATGTAACCGTTCAAGAAAACATTAGGGTTCGATACATTTAAATAAACTTTTCGGTTCTCCAATCCTAAGAGTTCGCAATTAAATGTAACAATGTTTTTTGAAGAATTACATCAAGTTCGATATTTATTTACAAACAACTCAGTTCTCCACGCTGAATTGATTTGCAGTATTAATATGGAATACGCTTTTTTCTCATTTCAAGAAAACTTAAATTCCAATATCTTTTTAAGCCACTTCGGTTGACCAATCCGAATTGACTTACGAGTGCAATTTCACAAATTCAAGATGTTCATTTCAAGAAAACTTTATTTTTGAAAAAATGTTTTTTGGCGCAAAAATCTTTGAATTCTATCGGCAAAAATAGCTCTAAAAAAGAAAAAACAACACCCAATTTCAGTTCTTTTTTAAATCGAAAAAGTTCTGAAAAATGAATGTTGTATTTAGCACATCAAAAAGTTAAGAACCCTTTATTTATCGTAGGTTTAGGGCTTTTTCTGTATCATATTATAGTCCATTGCTAATATATCATATTTTGGCTCATTTCATACAAACTAATTACAGTTCATATTTTGCCTCATACCTATCACATGGATTATGGTTCATATTTAAGTCCATATATAAATTTTTTAGCATGGCAATATTTAAGCTCATACGCTTTTTTGCGTAAAAAATAGCTCTATCGCAAAAGCAATAGAGCTAAATTTTTTTCACTAATTTTTGAAAGGCTTTGAAGATTTATTTATATTTTGAGACGACTCAGCCATAGCCGTCATTCTTCTGACAAAGTCATTTCCACGATCTTCTTGTTCTTTTTTTATCGCATCTTCTTCAATAACTTTTTGTGGAGATTCCTCTTTGCGACTTGTTGGCGATACTAACTCCACA
>JAFVUY010000187.1 GCA_017502465.1 Bacilli bacterium
AATGCAAAGGAAACCGCTATTGTTATAACCCCTAAGCCGCCTATTTGTATAAGTGTAAGAATAATACTTTGACCAAACACCGACCAATAGGTTGCGGTATCCTGAACTACAAGCCCTGTAACGCACACTGCCGAGGTTGAGGTGAATAATGCCTCATTAAACGGTGTTACGACACCGCTCTTTGTAGATATAGGGAGCATCAGTAATAACGCACCCACAAGTATGACTCCTGCAAAGCCGAGTATGATTATTTGAAACGAGGTGAGTTTCCTCTTTTTATGTAACAGATCTGCCATAACGCATCTCCTTGGTTTCTTTTTTCATCTAAATTATATTATTTTTTATTTAAAGACGGTATTATGGCATTAATTCTCGCATTAAGATTGTATAAAGAAAATGGAGTTGACCGTTAAAGTCAACTCCAAACAAAAAAGCTATTTATTTTTTTATAAGACGATGAAGTTTCTGGACAAATTCTTCCGAATGGTTAATGCTTAGTTCTCCATGATTATAATTCTTAATAATTTCTAAGTTTGACATTGGTAAAAAACCAGCGATCTGCTGAGCAGATTTCTTCATAATCTTTCGTTCTTTACTTCCGACAACAACGAGTGTCTTTGCTTTGCATTCAGCAAGTGTGTTCCTGATACGATATTTTGAATTGGCCGTTAAAAATGAAATCATATCCTTCTTTGTAATATTGGCTGTATCAATGTAATATTTATCGAACAATTCTTTCCTTATGTGCAGTGCTTTAAATTGAATTTTAGAAAACCATCTCTTTTTAACAAGCGGATAGCAAATGTCATATGCAGGTTTTATCATGGCTGAAATATACTTCATCGGTATAACCAAAGCGCTTTCTATAATTGCATACTCACATATATCGCTTCTCTGTGAAAGCATTTCAATAAGCACCTGTCCTCCAAGAGATAAACCACCTATCAGAAAAACTCGACCTTTAAAATTCTCATCAATATATGTAATAAGTTCTGCTGCATTCTCTTCTATCGATGTGAATGGTGTATTACTTCCAAAGTGTCCGTTTAATATAGGTAGAATGATGTGGAAAGAATCCGCGAGTTTTTCTGCCACTTCTTCATAATTCCACCAAGATAACCCACCGCCATGAAGTAAGATAATAATATCCTTATTACCTTTGCCGTATTCTACAACTTTCATTGATTGTTACAATCCTTTCGTAAAACAATTAGTGCAGTATTATCATTTAAGTGAATTATATCATAATATCATTTTTATAACAAGAACATTGATTTTACATAACTTTTTAATCAAGAAGAAAGCGGTATGGTTTTTTTGCCACACCGCTTTTTTAGATAAAATCTTATCAGTTAACAATAAGAAGTTTCAACTTATTCAGCTTTCTTGCTGTCAAGGAATTTATACACAAGTGCTGCAAGAACGCCACCAACCAAAGGTGCTACCAAGAACACCCAAACGTTTGCAAGAGCATCGCCGCCAACAAAGAGTGCAGGGCCAAAACTACGAGCAGGGTTAACGGAGGTTCCGGTGAAGGAGATACCAAGGATATGTACGAGAGTTAAGGTCAAACCTATTACAATGCCTGAAACAGCGCTATTCTCTATCTTAGAAGTAACACCAAGAATTGCAATAACAAAAACAAAGGTAAGAATAATTTCGATTAAAATGGATAATGCA
>JAFVUY010000188.1 GCA_017502465.1 Bacilli bacterium
AGAATTTCCATCAACTTATGGTTCGAAACTCCATACCCGCCCTTCAAAACTGGGTGCAAAAATTGGGTGCAAATGCCTCGATTGGGTGCAACTTCACATAGTGATTGGGTGCAATTGTATCAAAATGGTTAAATGGAGACAAAATTTGTATTAATTTTTTAATACAATTCAACAGATTCTTACAGGTTCCCAATGCTAATTAGCATTCCTGAAGATAGCAAGCGCCTTAATTAAAGCCTTTGGCTTTACTGGTTGGGACGAGTGAGGGCTTGCGCATAATAAAAGCACTTCCTGTGATAGCTAATGGCTACCATTACGAGGAAGTGCTTTTTTTGAAGCGACTATTTTTATATCTTTGATATTGAAAATAAGTCGGTTAACCGATATAATTTAAGCATGACATTCTTAGATTTACTTGCTGACAAAAAAACCACTGTATATTCCTTATCTTTGGATAGTAGAGTACCTAAAACAACTTTAACTGATATTTCTTCGGGTAAAGCCGATATTTTAGAATGCTCTGGAAAAACATTATTAGCAATTTCTAAGAGTTTGGGAGTGTCAATTGAAGACTTGCTTTCTTTAGAAAGGGAAGAAGCGAAATCTTTATTGCCTGAGTTCTTGTTGGATGCTATTTCTGAATATAGAAAGGCAATCCGTAAAGATAGCACTTTGGTGGATTGCTATAGTGACCAACTCAATAGTTCAATTAATGTTGCAGAAGTAGAACATCTTATTTCAAAAGAACAAGCAGATAGATTAAGAGCAAGATATTTTAGGAGGATTGGCTAATGATTGACTTTACTAATTTACCAACTAGAAAAAAAGCTTATGGGGGTGCAAATGGAAGCAAGTTATCTGTTATTTATAATAATGAACTATACATGCTTAAACTCCCTATGCATGCTTTAAAGAATCCAAGTCTTTCATACACAAATAGTTGTACCTCCGAATATCTTGGTTGCCATATTTTTAATATGCTTGGAATTAAGGCTCAAGAAACGCTATTGGGTGAATATGAATATCATGGCAAAGTTAAAAATGTAGTTGCTTGTAAGGATTTTACTTCTCCAAATACAACAATCGTTGATTTTGCATCAGTTAAAAACCAAATTATAGATTCTGCATCAAATGGATACGGGACTGAATTATCCGATATACTTGATACCATTCAAAAACAGAATGCGGTTGACCCAAAGGAACTAGAAGAGCATTTTTGGAACATGTTTGTTATTGACGCTTTTATTGGCAACTGGGATAGACATAATGGCAACTGGGGATTTCTTTATAATCAAGAAACTGATGAGATGAAGATTGCCCCAATTTTTGATTGTGGGTCTTCTCTTTTTCCTCAAATCGATGATGAATTAATTAAAAAAGTCATCTCTTCTAAAGCTGAAATGAACGCCCGTGTATATGATATGCCTACATCCGCTATTTTGGTGGATGGCAAACGAGGCAATTATCATAAGATGATTACTTCCTTGAAATATAGGGGTTGCACCGATGCTGTTAAAAGAATTGCGCCTCGTATCAATTTAGAAGACATTAATATTTTAATTGATGAAGTAGAACAATTGACTCAACTACAAAAAGATTTTCTCAAGGCAATATTAAAATTAAGAAAAGAATTAATCCTTGATGCAACGTTGAAGGAAATAGAAAAATAACAAAGCAACCTGAAATTTACATAAAAACAACCGCAAATTGGTGGTGTGTAAACTGCATAAAATAATAAGATATTGTCGTAGAAAGAGAGGAACTACTATGACTACAGGTGAAAAACTACAAAACCTAAGAAAAGAAAATAATTATACACAAGAAGAACTCGCGGATATTTTGGGTGTATCTAGACAATCTGTATCAAAATGGGAAAGTGATGTTGCCTTTCCTGAAACCGACAAACTTATCACTTTAGCAAAGTTATATCATTGCACAGTTGATTATCTTCTTAATACGGATAATAACGATATAACAAGCGAAACAAATTCATTTAGTGAAAAAACAGGTGTAGAAACAACAAATAAAAAAAAGATTTCCATTTATAATAACTTGTATCAGTGTTCATATATTGGTTTTGATTTTGTTTTTCTGTCCATGGTATAAAGTGTTGCTTGGCAGTTTCGGTTATTACGACTATTTTTATAATGTCAACTATTTTGAAATGGTGTTTTTTATAACTCAAATAAATGGACAACCTTTACCAAATATTTTTGCTTTAATATCTTTTTTAGCTATTATAACTACTTTGATTCTATTGGTTGTTCTTATTTTTGTTAACAACAAAGCCATAAATACGACAATAAGAATTATGAACATCATCATACCGTTTATTATATTTGGTTCGATGCTCTTTGTTTTCCTTGAATGGGTAATCACTAGCTTTATTGTTAGTCTTATTTATGCGGCTTTGATCATTTGCCAATTTGCTGTTAAACCACTAAGACTAACTTAGGCAAATTTATTTAAAAATTCATGACATGCCCGAGTGGTGAAACTGGTAGAAGCACTGGACTTAAAATCCAGCAGTAGCGATACCGTGTCGGTTCAAGCCCGACCTTGAACACCAAATGAAATAAATTGCCTGATTAATTTCAGGCTTTTTTGTTGATTATTATTGATATGTATCGCAAACGTGATACAATATAGTCGAGGGAAAAATATGGCAAAAACTGAAACTGTTCATACAAGAGTTACTAGTGACATCAAAGAAAAAGCTGATAAGATTTTTAATCGCTTAGGATTAACGACTAGTCAAGCTATTACTCTTTTTTTGACTGCATCCGTAAACAAAAATGGGTTACCATTTGAATTAACATTATCTGATGATGAAGCGGATTTAGCTTTCGCAAAATCAATTGCTACTGTTGATGGGGTAGCCCCTTCTCAAGATGCTCAAAGAATTATGAGATTATATTCACGCGGTGAAATTGATTATGAAACTGCAGAATTCGCTATAGCGAGGTTATATAAATGATGAAGGATCCATATGTCTATGAAGGCACAAATGTGCTAAAGAATAAACTAGATATAAAAGATGAAGCAACATTAGAAAAGGCCGAGTCTGATTTTGTTGGTCTTGCAGCTAATAGATTAAGACATAGTGATTTCGTTATAGAAAATATTCAAGATGGACTAAAAATTCATAAGTTTTTGTTTTCTAACTTATATGATTGGGCTGGTTCACCACGAAGTATTGATATTTTCAAAGGCGAATCATTATTAGATGGTCGCTCAATTGATTATGTTTATGCATCCTATATTGATAAAGCTTTAAAGGATCTAAACAAAGAATTTAAAGAAGTAGACTGGGATGAATTAGATTCAAAAGAAAAAATAGAGAAGATATGTTATTTTGTTACAGAATTTTGGCATATCCATCCTTTTAGAGAAGGAAATACAAGAACTTCAGCAATGCTCTTATATTTTCTAATCAAAAAGGCAAATTTGCATGTTAATATCGATTTTCTATCAAAAAATGGTAAGTATTTCAGAAACGCATTAGCGTTAAATTCCTTATATAGTAACTCTAAGCCAGAATATATTATAGGAATCGTTACAGATTCAGTAACGCTTAAAAATATATCGAGCAAAAAATACGAAACAATTGAAGGATTTGAGGTTAATAAGTATTCGTACTCAAATCACACAATAGAGAAAATTAAAACAATAGAAAAACCTTCTGATTGGCATAAGTAGGTTTTTTTGATTAAAATTCATGTATCAGATTGCAAACAGAGTTAATTTTTACGGCTGAACGATGTATCGTATCGCAAACACAAAGACATCTTCCTCTTCTGAAAGAGGGTGCGAATCTGTATCATAGATGGTCAATGGAACCACCATCGATATTAAAAAGTCGTTTTTATTATAAAATGTAATAAACATCGGAATTTTTAGCCCAATTGGTATTATTGAGGTCATCTGTCACGATGTAAAAAACGGCTAAAAGTAAACTCATATCCACCCAAAAAGCCAGGTTAAGAAGGAATCGACTCCCCATACAAAACTCAATTCCTACCACCCCTGGCTTTGGAACCATATATAGATTCTTGCATAGCATTTATGTATAATTAAATTGGTTAACCATTATGAAAAACAAACTACTCATAGCCATTTTGGCATCTACATTTTTACTTAGCGGCTGCACAGCTGATGCATATAGAGCATATTCATTTGCAGAAGTATTCTCTTGGGTTAATGATATCACAAAGGATACATTGAAGGGTGTTTGTATCGAAGATGGTTACGCTGGTGTCAATCCTGAAACTGCCAATCCAACTATCAAATATAGCGAAGATGAAAGAGATATTGATTATAATTTGATGGTGTTAGAAACAGAACCTCTTATCAAGACTGAAAACCAAGACAAAGATGGTGGCATTTATCGACTTGTAACGTATGTTCTTAATAATGGCGCTGAATATAAAATCAAAATAAATAATGGCCATGTTATTTATAGAGATTTTAATTCATATCAAGAATTTAGATTTGATTCTACACCAACGAGTATGCCTAATGTTTTCTATCCGGAAAGTGATTAATTCCTACTGTAGATAACTCTTATTTACGGACATATAAATTAACTTAATACAAAGTATTAAGGCAAAATCGAATAAGGCTCACTTCACTTAGTGGTGGGTCTTTTTTTGATCTCGTAGTGGCTATTTGGAAGATGATGACTACTAATCAAGTTTTTGAAAACATTAAAAGAGATTGTCAATATGAAGGTTGATATTTGAATTAGTTGCGAGTAAAATAAAATCAGACTTTATAAAACTCGGAGATTTGAAGTATGTATATTGAAAGAAATATTGAAAAAAGCATATTAGAAGCCACTAAGGAATATCCCGTTATTATGGTGTGTGGTCAAAGGCAAGTTGGAAAATCAACGATGCTGAACCATATCAAAGAAAAAACTAGAAGATATGTTAGCTTTGATGACAGAAACGTCAGAAGATTAGCAGAAACCGATCCCACTCTATTTTTCGAAACTTATGGTTATCCTATCCTGATTGACGAGTTTCAAAAAGTGCCCTCAATCTTAGAAACCATAAAGGACATTGTTGATAAGCTTGGCTACGAAGGCAAAAACAATAATGGCCTATTCTGGCTTACGGGGTCTCAAAAATTTAAGATGATGAAAGGGGTAAGCGAGTCTTTAGCGGGTAGAGTCGCCATCTTTGAAATGTCCTCTCTTTCCCAAAGGGAGATTGAAGGGAAAGATGCTAATCTATTCAATCCGGATTTAGAGGTCATTAAAAAGCAATCGTTCGAATATAAGGATGTTAATGAAATTTATCAAAGAATCTTTGATGGTGGTATGCCTAAGATTATCGCTTCTAAAATAAATAGAGAAAAATATTATAGCGATTATATCAATACCTATTTAGAACGGGATATTAAGGAATTGTCTGCTGTTGGGAAACTAAATGAATTCTACGATTTCCTCGTATTTATGGCAGCTAGGACCGCTCAGGAATTAAAATATGATGAGATATCTAAACAAGTGGGCGTGTCTGCTCCGACAATAAAGAGTTGGGTTTCAATATTGGAAAGGAGCGGAATCATATTTATTCTCCATCCTTATTATTCAAAGGTCACAGACAGACTAGTCAAAACGCCTAAAGTCTATTTTATGGATACTGGTTTAGCAGCTTATTTATGCAGATGGCCAAATGCTGAAACATTACAAAACGGAAATATGGACGGTGCGTTCTTTGAGACTTTCGTCATAAGCGAGATCGTTAAAAGCTACTATAATTCCGGCAAGCCCATAGATAATTTGTATTATTATCGCGATATAGATAAGAAAGAAATTGATCTTTTAATAGTGGGTGCGAATTGTATTTATCCAATTGAAATCAAAAAAAGCAAAGAACCAAAAAAACCAGATGCGAATTTGGGTGCATTAGATAAATTTAATGTAGAGATAAAGCCTGAACTTGTGATTTGCATGAGTGAAGAAGTTATCCCATATAATAGAAAATGCTATTTGGTTCCAGTTGCTATTATTTAGGCTGTGTTTTTAATTAACAAACATTGCAAGACTTTCTTTTGTTTTTGTTACCTACATAAAACTAACGGTATCAAATATTTATTACATAAAGAACACTTTTAGATGGTAATATAGAAAATAGGTAATTGAAGTTATGAAAAGAAAAACATTTGGACTTTTAGTTTTATTGATGGTGTATTTAGTAGCAACCTCATTAGGTTTGCTGTTAGCCTTTTTTATTAAAGATTATTTCCCAATGCTGATAACAGTTTTGCTTTGCGATGTATTTGCCACTGTTATTGTTTGGGCGTTTGGAGTTCTTTTTAAGACAGCGTCAATGTATGATCCTTATTGGTCAATTCAAACATTTATTATCTATTTAACTTTGTTAATTTATTATAATAATTTCAATTTATTCACTATTATTCCATTAGTGGCGATTGGACTATATTCAATCAGATTAACCGTTAATTTTATTATCGGATTTGATAGTTTGTCCTATATCGATTGGAGATATAGAATGCTTTCAAAGAAAACAGGAAGAGCTTTCCAATTAGTGAATTTATTTGGAATATGTATGTTTCCAACCTTAGTCGTTTATAGTGCCTCTATCCCTTTATTTATCTATTCAACTTTAGAATCTTTTAGTTATATAGATATAATTGGCTCTCTTATTATCATAGGCGGAACAATTATTGAATTAATTTCTGATATTCAAATGAAGAAATTCATTAAAACAAGAAGTTCAAGAGAAGAAGTTATCAATATCGGATTATGGAAATATTCTCGTCACCCTAACTACTTAGGAGAAATATCTATTTGGTTTGGGGTAGCGTTTATCCTTATTTTTAATAATGTTAATTATTGGTATTTCATTTTCGGAGCGATTATTAATTTATTAATGTTTATTTTTATTTCTATTCCGATGGAAGAAAGACATATGAGACAATACAAACCAAATCTAGATAAATATATAAAAACAACAAGTCCAATATTGATTCTTCCAAGAAGAACTAAATAAAGAATATTAGGGTTAAAAACCCTTTTATTTTTGGCTTTTTTGTTGAATATATGAATGGCTGTTCATATAATATAGGTATGCATTACTCGAAAGACGAAATAAATAAAATGTATATTCTCCTCTCTTCTATGGCGGATAAGACAAGAATTAAAATATTGTCTTCTCTATTAGAGGGAGAAAAATGTGTTTGTGAGATTTCTAAAGAATTAGATATTTCTCAGTCTTTAGCCTCTCATCAACTTGCAACACTTAAAAAACACTTTTTAGTGAAATCATATAAAAGAGGACAACATAGATTTTACTCATTAGATGACGAACATGTTGAACTTATCTTAAAAATTGTTCACGAACATATATTGGAGGAAAACCATGACTAAAAAAATATATACGATTACTGGTTTTGACTGTGCGAACTGTGCCTCTAAAACCGAAAAACATTTATCTAATAAAGATGAGATAGAATCATGTCGAATTGATTTTGCTCAAAATAAGCTATATATCAATTACAAAGATGAACCTCTTTCAATTTCTAAAATCCTTGAATATATAAAAGAAGTAGAAACAGATCATATTGAGGTAAGTGAAAATACGACAAGTTCTTTTAAAAAGATTCCTTTATTTACCACAAAAATGAAGATCTCTTTGATTAGAGTAATTATTTCAACATTAATTATTTTGTTTTCAGAGATATTTTTAACTAATCCAGATTTGTTTTGGTATAAATTTGGTTTATATGTCTTTGGCTTATTAGTGGTCTCTTACGACATTGTTTATAAAGTTATAAATAGAATTATCAATTTAGAAAATTTTGTTGATGAATATTTATTAATTACTCTTTCCGCCTTCGGGGCACTTACGATTTCCACTTTATATACGGTAAACGGAAACCCTCACACACATGAATTAATGGATGGTGTGATGGTGGTCCTTCTTTTCCAAGTTGGTAAAATTATTGAATCTATCGCTACTAACAAATCTAAAAACGCAGTTATGACTGCGATTGATTCTCGCGCGGAAGTCGCACATCTAATAAGTGGTGATGACATCTTTGATGTCGACCCAGAAGATTTAAAAGTAAATCAAGAAATTTTAGTGAAAGTTGGAGAAATAATTCCTATCGACGGAATACTTATTAAAGGCGAAGGGTATATTGATACATCTTCATTAACCGGAGAATATGTTCCAAAAGCAGTTAAAGAAGGAGACGAACTTTTTTCTGGTTGTATATTAAAATCTGGTTCGATCACCGTTAAAGTTTCTAAAAAATATAAAGAATCCACCATTTCAAGAATTGTTGAATTAATTTCTAATTCAGGCGAGAAAAAATCAAAAGCTGATCAATTTATTACTAAATTTGCAAGAATATACACCCCATTAGTGTTATTAACATCAATTTCTTATATTTTAATCGCGGGATTTATTAGTCAAGATTGGCTAAATACAGTTTTTAAAGGACTTGAAATATTAGTAGTGGCCTGCCCATGCGCGATTGTCATTTCAGTCCCTCTTGCCTATTTTTCTGGTATTGGACTTGCTTCTAAGAAAGGAATTTTAGTTAAAGGCACGAATTATTTGGATGAATTAAACGAGCTTAAAAAGATTGTAACTGACAAAACTGGCACATTAACTAAAGCGGTATTTAAGATTCAAGAAGTTCATTCTGTGGATGGAAATGAAGAATTATTACTTAAAACCCTATATATCGCTGAATCAAAATCTAATCATCCTATCGCAAAAGCGATAACTCATGGGATTAATATTAGCGAATATGCGAAAGACGTTGAAGAATATTTTGAAATCGCGGGATTAGGTATTGAATGTGTTTATCAAGATGACATCATTGTCGCAGGTAGTTTTAAATTACTTGAGAAAAACTATATTGAAGCGGTTGAGGCTAATAAAACTGGCACACTTGTTTATGTTTCTTTAAATGGAACATATTTAGGTTATGTTTTACTTAATGATGAATTAAAAGAATCTTCATATAAATTTGTCGAAGATTTTAAAAAGAACAATGTTGAGACAATTTTATTAACTGGTGATAAAAAAGAAGTTGCGTCGCTTATTGCAAACGAGTTGAATATTGATGAATATCATTATGAATTATTACCAGAAGACAAAGTTAAGATTTTAGAAGAAATAAAAAATAACACAAAAGGAAAGGTTTCCTTTGTTGGGGATGGCATTAATGATGCGGCAAGTATTCGCCTATCCGATGTTGGTATCGCGATGGGGGGAATTGGCTCAGATGTCGCTGTTGAAAATGCGGATGTCGTTATTATGAACGATGATCCTAAAAAAATATATGATGCTTATAAGATTGCAAAAATTAGCAGAAGAACATCAATATTTAATATTGTCTTCTCTTTGCTTCTTAAAATAAGCGTGATTGTCTTATGTTTATTATTTGAGGTTCCAATGTTTGTCGCGGTTCTCGCGGATACAGGACTAACTGTCTTGATGGTCCTTAATTCATTATTGGTTTTATACAGAAAAATATAATAGCAGGTTTTAGAAACCTGCTTTTTCTTTGAGATATGAGATAACTTTTGTTCTTGTTACAATGCCGATGAATTTATTTCTATCATCTACAACAGGAACATAATTTTGAGTAGTAATTATTCTAATTAATTCATTAATGTCAGCGTCTATTTTAATCTTTTCTAATTTTCTCTCTGAATAAATTTGACTAATTGAATATAACTCACTGTTTTTGATGTTTAATTTATTCTTTTTGATAAACCAAAGCAAGTCACCTTCGGTGATATCTCCGACATAGTCCCCGTCTTTATTTAAAACTGGAATCCTTGAATAATGATGGTATTCCATTTTTTCTAAAGCTTGGCGAACAGAAAAATAATCGTATAAAAAACAAACTTCAGATTTTGGTGTTAAAAAGAATAGTGTGTTCATTGAATTTATTATAGCAAAAATAAAAGGGCTTTTTAAGCCCAATATTTCTTATCTAGATTCTAGACAATATTCTTCAGCGGTTAATACACCTAAGTGAAGCATTTCAAGCAAGTTGTTTTGTCTTTCTTCGCTTGTTGCTTTTTGGTCTTTGTGGATGAAGTGGTCAGTGACAGTCAATAAGCAAAGCGCGCGTTTTCTTAATTTGTGCGCGGTGCAGTAAAGTCCATATGATTCCATTTCAACACCTAAGACATTTAATTTCGCCCATTTTTTCCAAGTGTCAGGATCATCGTCATAGAAGACATCCGCGCTTAAAATGTTGCCTGCGAAAACATTTTTGCCAGATTCTTTAGCTTTTTTAAAACATGTCATAGCGAGTTCAAAGTCCGCACCTGCGGAAAATTGAGGGACATTAAATTGGTTTGCCCAGTTGCTATCAGTAGAAGCGGTGACACCTAAAATAATATCGAATAATTTGATATTTTCTTGATACGCTCCACATGTGCCGACTCTGATAATTGTGTCAACTCCATAATGGGTAAATAATTCGTGTGAATAAATGCCAATTGATGGAAGTCCCATACCAGAGGCCATAACAGATAAGCGTTTGCCATTTTTTGTATAGCCTGTATAACCTAAGATTCCTCTTACGTTTGTGACTTCTTTATAATCTAATAGGAATTTTTCCGCGATTAATTTTGCTCTTAAAGGGTCTCCTGGCATTAAAACAACGTTCGCGAAATCGCCAGGGTTTGCATTTATATGAGGTGTTCCCATAATTTTTATCTCCTTTTATCGTAATTACTATAACATGTTTACTATGTTAAAGTGAGAAAAATTGTCTTATACTTGTTTTAGATTATGTACGTACCTAAAATTACAGATATAAAAATTTTAATAACAATTGACTATTTAAATAATCTAAATAAATTTCCTACTCATGAAGGAGTTTTAAAAATTTTAAAAGGAGAAGTTGATGAAGAGACTCTTTCATTAACTGATTGTCCAACTTTTAAAACTTTACTTTCATTAAATGCGAAAGGCATATCGCGTCATATAATGATGCTTCTTCGTTATGATTATTTAAAGAAAATATATGATAAAGTCACTAACGAACTTTATTTAAGTATCACTGATAAAACAAAATCCTTTTTAACTACTTTTTTATCTAAGCATAAAATTAACCTTAAAAAGAAAGAGAAAAAAATTAAGCCTACTATAGTAGAAATTAAATAAAATAGTTAATTTTTGCTCAAAATTATCTCTTTATTAATTTGTTTGGCGTTATTGTAAAAAGCATTTCCTTTTGTTAAAATATTAAAAAGGTTTAACCTTTTGGAGGGTATTATGTTATTCGCTTGGGATATCGACTCTACATCATTTATTTTAAATCTAATATTTATACTTCTTATATACGGTTTTTTAATTTTTGCAATCCTTAAAGTTTCCAAAAGAAACGCTGCATTGATAATGATTATTTCATCATTTGTTATCTTTTTAGTTGCTTTAATCTTTAACTTACTACCTGTTATGATTTTAGTTTCTTTAGTCACACTCCTTTGCTTAATTTTAACTGCTAATAGTAATTCTGGTGATGTTAATAAATTCTTAGCTAACCCATTTAAAAGAGCAACTGCAAAATCTGGTCATTTTGGAGTTGAAAAAATCTTTGATAGCAAAGAATTTTATAAAACAATTGAAACTGCAGTTATTTCTTTAAGCGCTTCTAAAACTGGTGCGATTATCACTTTTGAAAGAACTAAATCACTTAAAAATCTTTCTAGAAATGGTGTTGATATTAACGCTCCTGTATCATCTGAACTTTTATGCACAATTTTTTATCCAGGCACAAGACTTCATGACGGCGCGGTTATTATTCACGGTAACGAAATTTTATCCGCTGCTGTATTTTTTGTTCCAACCACTCAACCATTAGCGGTATCTTATGGTTCTCGTCACCGCGCAGCTATTGGTATTAGTGAAGTAAGCGATGCCATTACTGTTGTTGTTTCTGAAGAAACAGGTAGAATTTCTATCGCTGCAAACGGACAACTTGACCCTGTTGATCAAGACAATTTCTTAAGAGTGTTTGAAACATACATGTCAGATGACGACATAGAAGAATAAAATTTCATAAAAAATACGAAAGCAAAATAAAGCGGTATACCGCTTTTTTTAAATTGTTGATGGAAAAGTTGACAAAAGGTCGGGGGGGGGTATTATTTTTGCATATTGTTTTAAAACGGAGGTCATTATTATGAAATTAAAACGTTTTAGCTTACTTGCGACACTCGCCACACTTGTTACAGTTGGCTCAGTTTACGCAACTTGGGAATATGTCACAGGCGGTGACATTACAGGAGATCAAAGTTCAACACTCGGTGTTTCTATTACAGGAAAAACAGAAAATACTGGTGTTGCAGGTGCTCTTGAAATCACAACTTTACCAACATTTACTGTTGATCACACAGGTGACTATGTTCCAGCATTAACAGTTGATGGAACAATTGATGTTACTTATACCCCAGCAGTCGGTTCTCAAGTCAATGCAGTTGTTTGCACAATCGAAGTTAAATTCTCTGATGCAAGCACAGCGGACTATAAAGCCTTATTTGACTTTACACCAATCACATACACATCAACCGCCGGCACAACATTCTCTGTTGATAATGCAACTCTTGCTGCAAATATCAAATTAGCAGCCCACGCTCCATTATTAACACCAGCGGATTACACAACATACGCAAACGTCTTAAATACAGCAAACTGTGGATTTGTTGTTGTTGCAAGCGCTGTTGCAGCATAATTAATTATTAATTATTTTCTTTTAAGGTAGCTTAATGACAGGATATGAAATTTATACATTTCTTATTTGTCTATTGATGTTTCTCCTTTTAGGAGGGCTTTTAACTCTTTTGTTAATTATTATCTTTAAAAACACTAAAAAGGTTATTTCTTTGGGTGGCGAAGATGACAAAATAATCAAACAAAAAGAAGAAGAAAAAAAGGAAAAACCTTCTACTATTGGAAACATTATAGACTATGTAGGTTCGGGACTAATTGCGGTTTTAGCGTTAGGCGTATTTTTGTTTGCAATTATTTCAACACCTACATCTATAAGTCAACCTGTTACAGGACAAACTGCTCAGGTGGTTAAGTCATCATCTATGTCATACAAAAACGAAAACAATAAGTATTTGTTTGAAAATAATTTAAACAATCAATTCGATACATTTGACTTAGTGTTTATCAATGCTTTACCTGAAGAAAATGAATTAAAGCTTTACGACATCGTTGTTTATGAAACTAATGGAATATTAGTTATTCACAGAATTATTGAAATCGAAGAACCGAATCAATATCATCCAGATTGTAGATATTTTAAAACTCAAGGCGATGCGATCGATACACACGATAAATTCCCTGTCTTATATAGTCAAATGAGAGGAATTTATACAGGTGAATGTGTCCACTTTGTTGGTAGTTTTATCTTATTCTTGCAAAGTTATCCTGGATATATTTGTATTGGTTTAATTATTGCCGCTAGTGTGGTCATTCCTTTACTTGAAAACCATCTAGATAAACACAAAAACGAAAGATATCAATATTTGCTTAGTAATAATTTAATTCCTAACGAACCAAGTGATAAGAACGACATAGACGAACAAGAAAACATATAGGTTTGTGTCTTTAACACAAATCTTTTGTATTCGTGCGCGCATACGAAGGAGGTAGGAAAAATGAAATTTCGCTTTAAGAAGATTTTTGTTTTATTAGCCTTTTTCGTTATGGCCCTAACAACATCGGGAGTTTATGCATCATGGGAATATCTAACTGGTGGATTAACATTCGATAACACTGAAATCGATGTTAATGTTGAGTCATTTGATTATCCAGAATGGACAGTTAGATTTTATACAGGCGGATCCTTAAGTGGTAAGTACGGCGGTGGAAGAAAAGAAGTGGCAAGTCATACTTTTTATAACAAAAACGAAGAGTTTACTTTCCCAACTAACGATATTGGAAACCACCCAACAACAACGATGATGTATTGGTGCACCCAACCTATTTATTATTTTGAAAACGATGTCGAGGTTTATCAAAACAATAACGCTACTAAGGCCAGTTTAAGTGATGTTTTAGGTGATTTATATGAACCTAATAAATCCTACAAAGTAGATGATATTAAATGGAACGAAGATAACACCCTTGATTTATATGAAATCGTTGAAGAAAATTACTGTTATATCGGTCCTCAAATAGAAAAAATCAAATACGGCGAATGTAAAACCTATAATAGACATCCTAATACTTCTTTCTGTATAGAACCCCCATATGCTTTCCCTCATATAGACGCATGCGTCAGTGTAGGCGGAAGGTTCTGGAACGACGAAGCTGTTAAAGGAGATGCCTTTGGTTTCTCTTTGCTATACGCGGATACAGATGTTGAATTCTCTTCATTGCATAACGATATAGTTAATAATCACACAATTTCTGCACATACTTATTTTAAAGATGATATTACATATCGTTTAGTTAAAGACCTTCCAGAGATTACCGGAACCAGAGTGACCCAAGATCCAGAAAGAGACTATGGCTTTGTTAATGATTCAGAACAAACTGTAGAAACATATGATACATCTAATAAATTTAAAATTTATGTTTCACCAGGAATGTTCTTTTATCTATCTGTTAATGATGAAGAAACTATTACAACTGTTTATAGCAATTATACGACTAAAGTTGAAGAGCATTGCGACTGCACATTCATCCATTACCGTATTGGCGAAGTAATTTTAAACGAAGCTTATCCAAGCGTTGACAC
Source organism: Bacilli bacterium (assembly GCA_017502465.1). Classification (GTDB taxonomy): domain Bacteria; phylum Bacillota_I; class Bacilli_A; order RFN20; family CAG-826; genus RGIG5418. Next base: position 14,758 of record JAFVUY010000188.1, read on the forward strand.
CCCAATCCAAAGAATGGATGTATGTAACTTCTACGAAAGTGAAAATGAATTTGATTATTCCTATAGATGGGCAGAAGATTATGATTATGATTCTTGCATTTGTTCTAATCACGTCGGAGGAAGCGGCTGTTTATTAGAAGACACCCCAATTCTTACAAGTGATGGAACTTATGTTCCAATCCAAGATATTGATTCTGGAGACATGGTTAAATCATTTAATCATGAAACAGGTAAATTTGAAGACACTCCTATTTTAGAGGTCGCACATAAAGACGAAGGTCAAAAAACAATGACTGTCACCGAACTCGCTTTTAGTGACGATACAACTTTAAAAATCGCTCACAATCACGCCTTATATGATTTAACTTTAAACGAATACGCAATTATCGATAAAGATAATGTAAATCAATTTATTGGACATAAATTCTATTCTTATAAGAATAATGAAGTCACTCTTGTATCAAGTAGAAATTATGTTGATACAGTTAGAGTGTATGTTCCATTTACAAAAGGTAATCTTAACTGTATTGCTTCTAATATGCTTACAAATCCAGGTGTATATGCGAGATTCTTGATGAATATCTTTGATTTTGAAGACGATATGACTATCAATCAAACAAACAAACAAAATGATATCGCTAAATACGGATTGTTTAGCTATGAAGACTTAAAACAATACGTTAATCCAATCATGTTTAAAGAACTAAACTTACAATATTTAAAAATAGGTTTAGGTAAAAAGCTTTATAATATGGATGATGTTATTGCGAACTTAAGTATTTATAAACAATATTTCGAATAATAATATAAATATTATTTATCTTTTAAAGAGAGGAAAATAAGTCCTCTTTTTTTAAATTCTGATTCAAGAATTTCTTTATTAATAGATTCGTTTTCGTTTCTAATTTTGATTAATAAATTTTCTACGGATATATGGTTATAATGATATAGTTTTACATCTTCAATTTGATATGTAACCGTTAATTGTTTGCCGTTATCTAAGGTGACTTTTCTTTGTTGAGGAGCGATACAATAATAACCGACTCTTCTATAAATAATTGGTAGATAATAATGCCAACCGGAATAAATTATTTTATGGTATGTATTAATTTTTTCAATTATGACCGCATGGTCTTTTTTTACTCTATATATCCCAATGGATAAAAAGATTAGTCCTCCTAAAAGGACACAAATTAATCCTGAAATAAGAAGAAATAAATCGAATTTTGCAATTAAAATAATCATAAAACAATTGTAAAACATCAAAATATTTATTTAAAGAGTAAATAATTTGGTTATAATTTAAATAAATTATGAATGAGAAACAAATTTACGACTATATTTTAAAAATTCAAAGTATCGCAAAAATTGGATTAGTTCATTCTAAAGATCCTTATGCGATTACTAATTACAATGAAATTAATAAACTTTCTATGGATTTTTTAGAAGATTTTTTAAATATTAAATTTGATCGCCCAAACTATTTTCAAAGAGATATATATCCTACTCCTAACGTATCGGTTAGAACAGTTGTCTTTAATCAAGATAAAACTAAAGTTTTAATGGTAAGAGAAGCTGTCGATAACGGATATTCTCTTCCGGGCGGATGGGCAGATTTATATGATTCTCCAAGTCAAACAGCGATTAATGAATGTCTTCAAGAAGCGGGAGCGAATATTGAAATTGTTCGTTTTGTGGGAGTTATGAATCGCACACCATTTAAAAAACCAACATCAGTCCCTGAATATGTTTTAATTTTCGAAGCGAAACTTGTTGGAGAATTAAAAGAACATGAATATGAGACAAATGATGTGAACTTTTTTGATATTGATAATCTGCCAACTCTTTCTAAAAAAGTTACAAAAGAAGAAGTCTTACGAATGATTATATCTTCTAAAGATGGATTGGTTATTTTTGACTAATCTAGACCTATTTTGACTACACTATAAAATATTTTTATAGTAGCTGAGTTTGATAAATAAATGAAAAATATGGCGCTAAAGCTTAAAGTTAAGCATCTTTTTTACTTCGTTTTCATAGTAAGAAATAGGATCAGGGATTTTATATAAATTTTTTACGAATTTAAAAAAATGTTTTTTATAGACCTATAAAGTTGTATATTTAATATAATAAAAGGCATATTTATGAACCAAACTGACTTAAATAATACATCAAATAATAAATTGCTTTTATTATTGTCTCATTTAGATTTTTCTAATTATTCACTTTTAAATGAGGAATTAAATAAATCTTCATTAGATACATTATTTATTAAAAATATCGAAGGACTTAATGACTCTAAAATTTCTCAATATGAAGAAATTGTTGTTATTTCTTTCTCGGATTCAAAAGATTTATATTTAAAAGCAAATGAGTTATATAAAGATAAAATTGTTTCAAATATCTTTGTAGGAATTAATTTTATAATCCCATCTAATGAAATTAATAACCTTGTTTGTTGGTCTGATAATGATGATTTATATAAGAATGATAAATACGCATATAAGAACTATAAAAAGCATAAAAAGAACAAAAAATTCAATTTCATGTGTTATCCACTTCATAACCACAATATTCATTTATCAAAACAAAATGAAAATGTTTTAGATTCTGATTTTATTGTGGACATTCTTCTTTTTATTGATAAAACCGAAGTGAAAGAAAAAATCGCGATTGTTAGCGAAAATCATCTTCCATTTTTAAATGGTGTCAATATCTTAACTGACCTACTTAAAAAAGAATTGGAAAAATTAAATAAAAAAGTTTATGTCATCACGATTAAATTAAAAGATTTTGATTATGTCAAATGGGAAGAAAACAATATCAAAATAATTAAAGGTATCCCTCTTCCTGGGAAAACCGCTAAAATCCAAGCTTTATATATGACTCCTAATTTTATTGGAGGAATGAAAAAATTAAGAGCGATGCAGCTTGATTATATTCATGTTCAAAACGAATATTCTCTTTCAAAAGTTATGATGATGTTATCTAAGAAAGATAATATTCCTCTTTTATATACCTATCACACGATGTGGGACATCATGTTTAAAACAAAATTTAAGAAATTTGCCCCAATCGTCACTTATTTTGCGAATTTATTATTGTATAAACCTATCGCTAGATTTTCACATATGATGACTGTTCCCACTAATAAAGTTATCAAAGTTTGGGAGAAAAAAGGTAAAACTAAAAACATTGTTGCGCTTCCAGGTGCGGTGGATATTGATAAATATTCCTTAAAAGGAAAAGAAGACGAAGAAGAAGTAATTAGGCTCAAAGAAAAATATAATCCTAATAATGATTTCTTATTAGGCTTTGTTGGAAGAATTTCTTTTGAAAAAGGTGTTGAAGAAATTATTGATTATATTTCAAGAATTAAAGATGAAATGCCTGATGTCAAATATATGATTGTTGGTTATGGAGAAGCATATGACTTTTTAGTGAAATACGCGGAGAAGAAAAATGTTTCTGATAAAATCATCTTCATCGGAGAAATTAAAAATACAAAATTAAAATATTATTATGCGATGTTTGATGCATTTGTCACCCCATCAACATTTGAATCCCAAGGTCTCACCTACACAGAGGCTATGAGTGCGAATATTCCGCTTCTTGTAAGAGATGATACTTGTTTAGACGGTTTTGTCCAAAATGAAATTAACGGATTTAGATATAAAACATTCCTAGAATTTAAACAATATCTTATTCGCCTTAAAAATGATAAAGGTGTTAGAGAATCTATTGTTAATAATTCTAAACACACGATTAGTAGGTTTAGAAAAGATGTCTGGGCAAGGAAAATGTATCTTTTGTATAAAGAAAGTAAGAAAGTTCTTAATAGCAAAAGAAAATATCTTATCGACTTTGAAGAAGTACTTAAAAAGGAAGGTCTTAACTAACCTTCCTTTTCTCTTTTAAGATATTTTAATATTTTTATTTTGAAGTCTTTTTGGTAAGAAATTAAGTAATAGAAGAAGTTTGTTTCTATTAATTTGATAAATATATTTTGGGTTTTTCTTTTGACCAACTTTATCCAAACGCATCAAGAATACCTCTTCCTCAAATTTGGTAAAATTAGGTGGAGGATGAATTGAAAAATAGAAATAATATTAACTATAGTGTCAATTTTAAAAAAGTGAAAATTTTCATTATTAAAATTAGACTCAATAACATCAAGCCCATAAACAACATGGTCGTTATTTAAAAAATTTTTTAAAGTGGAAAG
>JAFVUY010000189.1 GCA_017502465.1 Bacilli bacterium
ACAACAATGCCAAAACAGGGTGTATTCAAAAAACGAAAGATGTTTTCAAAAAACGATAGGGTGTTTGCAAAATTTTATAGGTGTATTCAAAAAACGAAAGGTGTTTGCATTTTGTATTAAAATGGTTCATCTTTGCCATTTCAATGAAACGATATTCGCTATTAAAGCGAGTTTTTTATTATATAAAAGACGTCTTTCCTTATAATGTTTAGTGAAATATATAACAAAATTAAGGTAATTTGTTTTAAAGCGATTTCTTTCAATATTAATTATAATTTAAAAAAAGAAAGAGACTAACTATTAAAAAACAATAAGAATTTTTACAAAAGTTTGTTCCCTAGAAAATTAGAGTATTCTAAAAAGAACTCAGCATAGTGAGTTTTAAAAAATATTGACTATGTCAAACCCTACTTACAGCGAGATGGATCGTACTTAGTATTATGTGTCTCGAGGTAATAAATAATTCTTACAAGTTTCTTAGCAACGTGGCTATCAGCAACTCGCAAGAATTTATGTCCAGTGACTTTCTTCTTCACCCAATATTCCCTAAATGTTGGTGTGTGAATGCAGACAGTTCGGACAACATTCATTAAGGCATATCTCAAATGAGATGATCCACGTTTGACCATCTTACCTCTATGGCATTTAGTGCCTGATTGAGATATACCAACATCTACTCCAGCGTAAGCGATACATTGTTCAGCACTTGGGAATCTAGAGAGATCTCCAAATTCTCCCAAAATAATGGCCAAGCTAATCGGCCCCATTCCTGGAATAGATAAAGATGGAGGATCTAATTCGAAAATAATCGACTTAATCTTCCCTTCTAATTTAGATACTTCTTCGTTTACAGTTTCGCAAACGTTAAGTATAGATGGTAATTCATCTAATAAATATTTAGGTGCAATACCAATTGAATCTACTGCGGATTTTCTAATCTCTAGTAGTTTGGAAGTAGGAATATTCTTAGAAACATTATGTACAAGAGTGATATCTTCATCGGTCCATCTAGCGATTCTAGAAGGAGTCTTATACTTCCTAATAATAAACAAAGCTGTCTCAGAACGAAGTTTAGCTGTAAAAAACTTCTTAAATTCTGGGAAAACGATGTCCAAGACGTTCGTTAACTTAACCAAGCATCTCGAACGTTGGTCGACAAGAGCTTCTCTTAATCTAGTTAAACTCTTTAATGCCTCAAGATGATATACTTGTGGTTGATAGGTCTTAGTTGCAACAGCCATTATATACCTAGCAATCACTTGACAATCAATCTTGTCAGTCTTGGTTCTTCTAAGTGAGGTTTGCGAGTGGAATCGGCTCACTTGAAGTGGATTAAGTTCATTAAACTTATATCCGTTAGAGGTAAGGAATGCCTTGATAAGCGTTCCATAATGTCCTGTAGCTTCTAAACCTATCTTTATTTTTTGGGAACAATGAAGATTAGTTAGAACTTCAAGCATTTCTTGGAATCCTTCCTTATTATTGGTAATCGTCCGTGGAGCTACGATTATCTCTCCTGTATCACCATCTATGATGCAGAAGTCATGTTTGAATTTGGCAATGTCAATGCCCATGTAAAACATATAGTTTCACCTCCTTCGTTAATACTGTGGTCCCTTAGCTTTTATTCCTCGTAGCCTTGTGCTTGATAAATCGTCTAAGCGATAACTAACTAATTAACGATAAAAATAAAAGCTGTGGTAAGAGCCTCTTTTGACTAGTCTAAGCTAGAATAGTATAGGTACAAATCCACAGCATATGAGTGAATTATATCATTGCTGTGAAATGAATAACTCACTTGGTTCCCAAAGAAAGGATTATAGATAAGATCAATCAATTCTTTGGTCAAATTCTATAATACAAGGCAAAATTATGAAAAGTAAATTGATTGCAATTATTTTTTGCACCCTGTCGGGTTTAATTTTAACTTCCTGTGGAACGTCTACTGAAGATAGATATTCAGAAGGATTTGAAGCAGGTGAATCTGAAGGCTATAGCGACGGCTATACAAATGGCTTTGAAGATGGATCGAGCGAAGGCTATGGAGATGGCTATGCTGACGGATCAAGTGAAGGTTACGGAGATGGCTATGCCGACGGTTTCGAAGACGGAACAAGCGAAGGCTATGGGGATGGCTATGCTGATGGCTACGAAGAAGGCTCAGGCAATGGCGGTGGTTATAACGACGGCTACTACGATAATGAACTTGTATTTAATATCCATACAGAAGAACAAAATGCTTACTTACATGGCACATCTTTTGATTTAAATTCTAAAATTGACGGTTTAGAAGAAAGATCCAAACCTTTAACTCTTACTTTAACTGCACAAAATGATAGCAGATATAAAAGTAGTGAAGTTAATCGCTATTTATTAAAATTAGCAAGCACTAAAGAGCTTAGTGATGCAAAAATTTATGAAAATCCAATTAGCGGCACTTTTACATTAAAGAACTTAAATATCGGCACAAGATATTTCTATCAAATCGATGCTGTTACAAATAATGGTACATATAGCAGTGTTGTTAAAAGTTTCTCAGTGGCAGATGATGCACCAAGAAACTTAGACATTGATGGAGTTACAAACGCTCGTGATGTTGGTGGATGGACTATTGAAGGCACCAACAATAAAACAAAACAAAATTTATTATATAGAACAGGTAAATTACACGATGATTTTTTAACTTGTGTTACTGAACAAGGCAAAAAAGATATCTTGGATTTAGGTATTAAAACAGAAATCGATTTACGTACAGACGTTTCATCAACATCTTCTTTAGTAGAAGGTCTTGATTATTACAACTGCGGAATGGATGGTCTTGATTATTTTAATCATCCAACCGATAGAAATGGTTTAAAGAAAGCATTTGATGTTCTTTCTGACGTTAACAATTATCCAGTTTTATATCACTGCGCAATCGGTACAGATAGAACCGGCTTCCTTACATACCTTATTGACTGCTTAGCAGGCGTGTCAGTTGAAGATATGAAAAGAGACTATGTTTTCTCTTGCTTTGGCAGTATTGGCGGTGTCAGATATTCAAACACAATTGATGGCTATATAAATAAATTCAACGACGTTTATCACGCCAACAACGATTTAGAAGTTGGTGCAACTAACTTCCTTAAAGATATTGGTGTTACCGAAGGTAAAATCAAAATCGTTCAAAATGTGATTACAAAAGGATTTGATGATTCAACTCACAATCCTTCAAGCGAATGGGCTATATCCACTTCCGCACCAAACCAATATCACGAAAAGGTTTGTACTGATGCAAAATGTGGAGCAGTTATTCATAAAGAAAAACATAATTATTCCCCAATGGAAGTAAGAACAGAAGCTACAGTTAATAAAGATGGTGAAGCATATCATTACTGCTTAACATGTGGTTATGAAGAAACATTTGTTTTACCAAAAACTGGTGGTGAAGTTAATTATGTTGGTATGGATACATATGGATCATCCGCAACATTCACAATGAAACTTGATTCTACACTCGCTCATATTAATAGCAGCCAAACTGATGTTGCCTTATATGTTGGTGACACAAAACTTAGTGGTGTTACATATCAATATGAAAAATTAAGTTCCAACAATTTTGCGACAATTAAATTTAATTTAGCTAAATCACTTAATGCTGGTGATGTTGTTACCGTTAAAGAAGGTACGATCTTCTCTGATGGTGTTACCCACTTAGTATTAAGTAAAGACGTTTATCTCACTTATAACGGAGTAGCGTTCTATCCTTCATTCTTAACAAGCGATATTCCTGCAATTAGAAAAGGTGAAGACGGAACTCATATTGAAATTCCTTCTGATTTCAGTGAATGCAAAGATGGACAAGCTTCAGATGGTTTGCAACCATATTACACCTACAAAAACGGTAGAGGTTCTAACTTCAAATATACAATCCAACGTAATGGACAAGTATTTAGAACATATGAAAACGACTGCATTGGTTCTAACCACAACGAGGAAGTTGTTACCGCTATGCACTGGGCCAAAGCTAATATTTTAAGAATTACATTTGCTTCCATTTCACACTTTGTTGACGGAGATATATTCGTTGTTCATAAAGGTTCAACATATTGTGATAATGGCGGTCATTCTGGCCACAAAGATGATGTTAAGAAATTTATTCTTCATAAGGATTTATATCTTAGATTCGACGCTGAAAATAGCACATTTGTTCCTACAAATATTTAATATAAACATTTCAAAAACACAAGAAACCGGCCCTTGGCTTATTATAGGGCCGGTTTTATTATCAAAACGTAGTGAAGATAAAAACAGGATATAAGGACCCTTTTAAAGGGTAGTTAGAGTGAGAATCACGGTTGTCAGTCCACATATGACCCTTGAGGGTCTGTGGAGTAACTTCAATTTAGTAGATTTATCTCCACTTCCTTCAGAAATTAAATTAAGTTGGCATCCACAAAAATGCACAAGCAGAAACAATAACTATAATTTTCACTATCTCATAGTTGAAGTTTGTTAATCAAGAATCATACTATCATGTTATTTATTGTCGAATTTACATTGCAATAGAGTATGTTATTATTTTTGCAACTTTCTTTTTACTCGATAATATTTATCAATGCTTATTCCTAACTCTTTAGCGGCTTCTTTTGGAGTTATTTCTTTATTTTCAACTTTTGTTAACAATTCAAGAAATAGCATCTCATCAACTTTTATTGGCTTTCTTCCTTTGAAAGAACCCTCTTTTTTAGCGATTTCAATGCCTTTAGCTTGTTTTTCTTTATTTTGATTATATGAACGGGTATATAGATTAATAAAGACATCGTGAAACATTTTACGATTATCGTCATTAATGATTTGTCCATTAATCGAAACATCATTACCCAAGCATAAATTTGATAATAATTCTTTCATTAAAGCGGCATTGGTTTGATTGCCTTTATAATTATCGAATGATACTATTTTCTTTTCTTCGAATGGTCTAACAAAAAGTAGATCACCTGAATATTGGTCATTGCTCCTAATTAAAAATTCGATTGGATCCATATAATCCATGTTAAGCTTCGCTAATAAATCAACGTAATCTTCTCTTTTATTAGAAGGAACTCTTTCACTAATAAATGTTGGAGTGGTGGTTCGTATATATTCTTTTTCTTTTAAATCAATATTTAAGCCTGGTATGCCTTGAAAAACGGACGAATCCAATAATTCAATAACTGCATAATTAGGTTCGAAAATATATTTAAAAGAATCATCTTCATGTAGCTCATAAGTTAGATTACAAACCGCATAAACTAGATGATATGGTCCTTCTATACAAATTGTTCCTTTAGAAATATATGTTTTCATAACTTTGTACCCGCTAGTTTTTCGTAAGAGAATTTAATTATCTTTTCGTATCTATGTTTAATCATTGTTTTGTAAAAGAGTTTGTGAATATCACTTATTACATCAATATCATCTATTAAACTATAGATTTTATCTAAATTAATTAAAGGATATATTTTTTCTAATGCTTTGTTGATTTCAATAAATCTTAATGAAGAGATGACTTCAAAATATGAACTCTTATTACCGTCTAATTTAATTTGAGAAGTGGGAAATTTGTACACTCTCATATTAATTTGTTCTTCGTTATTAATAATTTGCTTCATCTCCCCTTCGTCCACCATATTAGGGAATAGGCATGAACCATTATCAAAAACGGGAGCCATAGAATACTTATTATCTTTCTTAAGAAAACCCCAGTTACCACCATGACGATCAAAGTTGCCAAGTAAAGCATCGACGATATAAATTTCAAAGAAAGAAGAGATTGTTTCTTCAACATTTGTTAATTTCTTATTCGCGGATAAAAGAAGCATAATATCTTCATAACTATATTGATATTGCTCTTTATCTTCCTCGATGGTAGATTCACTAACGTCGTTAAATGGCACAAATTGATGGCCATCGGTTACAAAATCTTTACATGCGACAACATTTTTCCCTTCGTAGGTACCAAGATATGTGTTCTGACATTTAAAACCTAGCATTTGATAGACATGACAGCCAATATATTCAGAAATAGTGTTAAAGCGAAGGCCAAATGGTGTGTTCTTTTGAAATTTAAGCATATAAGGAAAATCACCAATTAAGATGCCGAGTTTTTTCTCTGTTCCTCCATAGGCTTTGCCACTTAATGGATAATTAGTAAAATCAAATAATTGCATACTTTTCTTAATCCTTTATTAATATATCATAAATAATAAAAAGTTGCAATAGAGTATGTTTTTTGTTTTGCCACTATTTAATCGAAATCTTTGATTATTACGTTAAAATCAATAATTAATTAGTCTTTGACGTAAATTAGACCTGCTAGATGATAGTGTAGAGTGAACAAATCTAAATGTAGCATGTATTAAAACACTGAAACCCTGCCAAAATTAAAAAAAGTAGGATAATACGAATGTGTTAGCCTTTTTTCTTTAAATATATCGCGCCTTTTTGAGAATTATTCGATTAGTATTTTTCAAAAATAGGGTAGAAAGTAAGAGTATTTTGATACAAAAACATATAACGTTCCACCGAAATTAACTTTTTCTTCAATTATTTTTCACTTAGAGCGATTAGTGGAAATACAAGTAGGATTAGGTAAATGGAAAACCCAAATAAAGAGTATATGGATTGCTTCCATAACTATATTGTTGCGATTTTATTATGAAAATTTTTTAGAAAAGGGACATCTATTAACGACTACATTCAAATTGAAAGAACCGTTGCTCATAAGTACAAAATGGAAGAGAATATATTCAGAACGAAAAAGAGAGCCTGTGATTTTGGCTCTCTAATAATTTAAAAATAGGCTACAGCTTTTTGATTTCTTCTTTTATAAAGTTGATGATATTTTCTTTAGGGATTCTTTCTAACTCTCTACATATGTCATCGGCTTTTTTATCATTGTTCTTTCGCTCGATTAAATAGTCAACAGTTACACCAAATAAATCTGCTAATTGAATAAGTTGATTGATTTTTGGTTCGTAAATGCCATTTTCCCAGTTCAAAATCGTTTGGCCAGAAACACCAAGTTTATTGGCTATTTCGTTTTGGGTCAGACCACTCTTATTTCGAAGTTCTCTTAGTTTCATTTTCCTTTTCCTCTAGAAAAATAATCAAAGAAACCTTGATTTCAATACTAGTAAAATCAAGTAAAACTTTGTAGAATAGTAGATAAATCAAGGAAACCTTTGATTATCTCTATTTTTAAAAAGGTTCCTTTGTTTATGAAAGGGAATCATTATGCCAAAAATTAAATCATCAAGAAACAAAACAATCGATTTCACAGAGGAAGAAGGAAAAATCTATATAGATCGATGCATTTATGTTAAAGACATTAATGGTGTTGATAGTGTTGTAGATAAAACTATTATTGGTGATACGTTTGAAGTTCTAAAAAAGTTACCTTCAGAATTTGTGGATTTATTAGTTGTTGACCCTCCATATAATCTTGCCAAGAATTATCACGGGAATAAATTCGGAAAAACAAGCAATGATACATACAAAGAATATACACGTCAATGGATTTCTGAATGCAAAAGATTATTGAAAAAAGATGGCTCCATTTATGTCTGCTGTGACTGGGAGTCAAGTTTAATTATTGGAGAAGTACTATACGAGTTCTTCCATGTTCAAAACAGAATTACATGGCAAAGAGAAAAAGGCCGCGGCGCTCTTTCAAACTGGAAGAACGGAATGGAAGATATTTGGTTTGCGACAAACTCCAAAAACTATGTTTTCAATGTAGAAGATGTAAAAGTCAGAAGAAAAGTCATTGCTCCGTATAAAGTTGATGGAAAGCCGAAGGACTGGGAAGAAACAGGCGAAGGTAATTACCGCAATTCTTATCCGTCTAATTTCTGGGATGATATTTCAATTCCTTATTGGAGTATGCCCGAAAACACGGAACATCCAACCCAAAAACCTGAAAAGCTTATTGCTAAACTAATATTAGCGAGCAGCAATAAGGGTGATATTGTTTTGGATCCATTTTTAGGTTCTGGAACTACTTCTGTGGTTGCAAAGAAACTTGATAGACACTACGTTGGAATAGAGCAAAATCCTAGATATTGTGGATGGGCAGAATATCGCATTGAGTTGGCTGAAACTGACAAAGAGATTCAAGGATATACAAACGGTGTTTTTTGGGAAAGAAACACTTTGAGTGAACAAAACAAAGCAAAATCTAAAAAGAATGGGGGCAAAGAGAAATGTTCTTCGATAGTCCTATTCAAAGATTAATCAGTTTTATTCAGTCTCATAATGGCATTGGTAAAAAAGACGATCTTAAAGAACTTGTTAAAAACGAATTTAATCTAACTTTAGATAGAAAAGTTTATTACTGCAACGCGTTCGCTATTAGGTTCTCCTCTGCTAAAACAAGGAATTTTTCGAATACCGTTTTGGGTTTATCAGCTCTTCAAAAATACGATGATAGACCATTTATAGTTTGTGTTGTTTTACCGAATGAGAATTACATGCTCTTAGCAAATACGTTTTGTCTTAAGAAGATTAGTCATTCGTCAAAGGAGCTTAGAGTTGACAACATTAAAGGAAGCTTCAATGGTGGTGATATCATGAGAAATGTCAGCGGTATTGAAAATAAGCCGGAAAATTTCAAAGACCTTTTCTTGTTTCATGAAGCAACTTCTTTTGAAGAAAATCTTGAACGATTAGTTGAAGCTACTAATCAAATTGTTGGTACAAAGCAGAAAGTTGAACTGAGTGATGAAAACATTAAAAATATCCTTAATGCTCCACACAGGGCAATCAATTTTGTAAATTCACAATTTTATTCTATCTTAGAATCAGATTTAGCTAACAGAATTAAAAAGGTTCAGAATTCAATCGCCATTGCTGCATTTATTGATAATGTAAATATCAGAGGTCGTATTATTGAATTTTTAATAACAAGCGAGTCTGAAGATAAAACAAGATTGATGCTGATAGATGCTCTTGAAAACGAGAAAACTCTGCCAAAATTTGTAACGCCTGATAAATTAGGTGATTATACAAGAGATTTTGAATCGTTTTTTACTGAAACGGATATTAAGACAAAGGTTTTATTCCTTGATGCAAATCCAAAAGCATATAACATTGACAAACTTTTAGAATTCCTTTCTGGTGATAATAGTGTCTACATGCTATGTTTTGTTGGGGTCAGCAAGAACAAAGAAATATCTATGGCGCTTGTCTCCATGTTTCAGTATGAACTTTTGAAGAATACTCGCTGTATGCAACACTGGGCCGGAAGAGGAACTAGAGGAGTAACTCAATTTTATGGGGCGGTTATTAAAGACATTTTGACCTCGTATAAAACCAACATTGATATCAATTATTCAATTGATAGATTGAAAGAAATGATTAAACTTTAAAGAAAATTTGATTTTTTTGGAAAAATTGGATTTTCTTGCCTATTTAAACAATAGGAGGTGTTTTAAATGAAACACTTTGATAGTGATACATTTCTTGATATCGCTAGAACTCTTAAATTAGACGAGCATCAAAGAGCGTTTCTCCCTGAATTCCGAATAGTTCTTATTAAAGCTATTTGGGAAGGTAGAGCCGAAGAATCGTTGCTCCAACAATTTGATGAGATAATAGCGTATTAGTGAAGTAAAAAGGGCTTCTTTTGCCCTTTTTGCTTTAAATGCCAATAAATGGTTAGCGATTAGCCTTCTAAATTTCCTTATATTAAAGGAGGACACATTTATGTCACTAACGAAGAAGAGTAATCTTGACCTCGATAATATCTCAATATAGAAAACTAAAACATCAAGTTTCCCCCATTTTCTTATATATGTTTTCCCCTAGTTTATTTTAAACATTTTTCCTTTGGTTCTTTTATATCTATGTATTCAATAGTCTTTATGAAAACATATTCGAAGTGAATCTAGAAAGATTTGGAGTAGAAGAAGAAAATAAAAAATATATATTCTCTTTTTTCATTTTTGGATTAGTAACAGTAATTCAAACATGGATTGAAAATGATTGTAAAGATAAAATAACTAAAATTACTTCAATTATCAAAGATTTAATTGGTTTTTATAAATAGAATACGTTCAAAATTGCTGAAATTTGTTTAGATTTTTCTAAAATAACGGACTTTTAGAAGGATTTTAAAGAAAAAGTAAGCATTTTTATTTATTTTTTTCACATATGCGTATAGAATATGATTAGTCATTTAGGAGGACTATTTTATGAAACCAGCATTAAAAAAGGCTCGTATTACTTTTTTGGTTTTAACTAGCATTTTATTTGTAGCTTGGGCAGCATTAACAGTCTTTTTCGTAATCATCTTTAGTAAAGGTTACGCTGTTACACCTGCAGCATTTATTAAAGATTTATTATCTGAACTCGGAAAAGCATTTAAACTCCCACCTGCAAGCGGCGAAGTATTTTTGGGAACTGAAATTAAAGGTGTTCCATTATTAGACACAATTTTAACTTATTCATTAACAGGTGTCTTTGGTGTTTTAGCTCTCATTCTTTTAATTGTTGCAATCGCAAAGAAAAGATTTGGATTCATTTCATATGTATTCATCGTCTTATTATTTGGTTTTGCAGCAGTTCAAGTCGGCTCATACACAACACAATTCTTCCACCTTTTCCAAAGCGTTCCAGGATTTGCAAACAAAGTTTTAGTTTACGCGACATTTGGCACAGGCGCCGCGACAGCGTTATTCAACTTAATCTTTGCAATTATTCTTCCATGTTCCATCGTTTCTAGAAAAGTTAAAGATGAACACATCAAAAAGGAAAAAGAAAGAAAAGAAAGAATTCTTGCTGGTGTTCCTGCTGTTCCAGCTCCAGAATTTGTTCCAGAACCAGAACCAAAAGAAGCACCATTATCTAAATTTGAATTAGCAAACTTAATTCGCGAAATCGTCAGAGATGAAGTCGCAAGAAGCGAACTCTCTAGACCACAACCACAACCAGCTGCACCAGTTATTGTTACTCCACCAGCTCCAGAAAAAGTCAAAGAAGAAGAACGCGGATCTTCTAGAGTACAAACTGTTACCGGTGCAACATTCGGTGGACCATTAGTTGTTCAATATTTCTATGGTATTGCCCCAACAACAAATCCACAACCACAACCAGAAGTTAAAGCAGAACCTGCTCCAGCTCCAGTTGAAGAGGTGGCTCCAGTTGTTGAAGAACCAACACCAGTTGAAGAACCAGCTCCTGTTGTCGAAGAACCAACACCAGTTGAAGAACCAACACCTGTCGTTGAAGAACCAGCTCCAGTTGTTCCAGTTGAAGCAAAAGCCCCAATCGTTAGAATTCCTTTCGAAGAAAGAATCGTTTCTGCTGATAAAGCAATGAAAGATAATTATAACGAACTTAAAAACGAAATCTTATCCTATGGAGTTAAATCAAGAATTTCCAATTCCGGCGATACATTCCGTTTACATCGTAAAACATATGTTAAAATCACAATCGCTGGTAAGAGCTTGAAATTATATTTTGCTTTAGATCCAAAAGATTACAAAGATTCCACAATCCCATTCCAAGATGCAGGCGAAAAGAATGCTTATGCAGAAATTCCATTTGTCTTCAAAGTTAAATCAGAACTTTCCATGAAGAGAGCAAAACAACTTATTCAAGACGTTATGGAAAAAGATGGATTAGAACAAGGTGTTGTTGAATCCGTTAACTGGGTTAAAGAAATCAAAGCTTCTTTAAAAGCTGCTAAATAGTTTCTAAACACATTTATTTAAGGGGTTAGTTAGACAACTAACTCCTTTTTACTTGCGATAAAAATAAATAGTTAGTAAACTATTTTTAGGTAATTTTATGGCGTTTGAAAAAATTAAATTAGAACCAAGAAGTGATAACGAACCTAAATTCAATAAGAATAATAAGACTGACCGTCGTATTCTTACTTTTGTTTTTGTTTCTTGCGTCTTATTAACTGCTTTAATTGTTGGATGTTTCATCCTTTATTATTCTTTAAGATAATGTCTATTTCTAAATACATTAATAAACATATAAATAATATCAATGGCAAAAAAGTCATTGTTACCGGTGCAAATTCAGGCATTGGTTTTGAAATATGCAAACACCTTGCAAATTTAAATGCTTCAATTATTATGGCTTGCCGTTCTTTTTTAAGAGCGAACAAAGCGAGAAATAAAATATTAAAAATTTACCCTAACGCGGATATTAAAATAATACCTTTTGATCAATCTAATAAAGAGAGTTGTGATAGCTTTATTAATCTTATTAAAAAAGGATTAGATTTTGATGTAATTATTTTCAATGCAGGTATATTCGCGCCTAAAGAAAAGAAATTGAATAAAGATAATTATCCAATTACCATTGCAACAAATATTATTAATCTTAGTTATACAGTTGATAAACTTGAACCATTTATCAATAAAGATGTAACGTTTGTCTTCCAAGGCTCCTTAGCTTCCTCGTTAGCTAAAAAGAAGTTATCTTTATTAGATAACAAATCATCTTCTTTTAAACAATACGCTTTGTCTAAATACGCTTTATTACAATATTTCAAATATAAATCTATAACAAACACTAATAAGAATATTAGGTATACATTGTGCGAACCTGGAATTACTAATTCTAATATAATAAGAGATTTCCCAAAATTTATTAGAAAAGTAGGAAATGGATTTTTAAAAATTTGTATGATGTCTACATCTAAAGCAAGTTTAACTTCTTTAGCGTCTTTTGCCTCAAAAAACTCTAATAATGGTATGATGTTTGTGCCTAGAGGATTATTTAAAATATGGGGT
>JAFVUY010000190.1 GCA_017502465.1 Bacilli bacterium
AATGAAGTGAACCCCATTTAGTTCACACATTAAAAAAGGCTAATAAAAAACCTTCTATGATATAATTTTCATAGGAGGTTTTTTCTATGGCAAAAAAAGGACAAAAATTTAACAAATACACACCCGAACAAAGAAATGAAATATTGGATAAGTATTTTGCAGG
Source organism: Bacilli bacterium (assembly GCA_017502465.1). Taxonomy (GTDB): domain Bacteria; phylum Bacillota_I; class Bacilli_A; order RFN20; family CAG-826; genus RGIG5418. The sequence goes on from JAFVUY010000190.1 coordinate 164, forward strand.
GAAAGGAAGTTCTCGGTCTCTTGCTAAAGAATATAATATTTCACATAAAACCATCGAAACATGGATAAGAGCAAGTCAGCAAGATATCCCATTGGGATATCAGAAGAAAGGTAGACCTAAAGAAGAAAATATTGACTACAAAGAAAGATATGAAATACTAAAAAAATTCCAAGCCTTCATAGAAGCACAACGAAAGAAAAAGTAATCTTTATCAATATACATATCAAAGATTACAAGTTAGATAATATGTGCGCTACTTTAGAAATTAGCAAGAGAACGTATTACAAATATCGTAATGCAGAAGATAAAGATTATTACGACTATCTCTTAATTAAAGAAATCTTTGATGAAAGCAAGAAAACTTACGGCTATCGTAGGATATGTGACGGCTTACTAATTAAATATGGTGTAATATTTAATCACAAAAAAGTTCAACGAATAATGGCAAAATACGCCTTAAAACCAGAATATGTAAAAAGAATTAGAACAAAACCAAAATACTGTCAAATAGCAGAAAATGTTAAACCTAATTTATTGAAACGCAACTTTAATTCCGTTCTTCCAAACAAGGTGTGGTTAACGGATATAACATACTTAATATACAATGAAAAACGGGCGTATTTATCTACAATAATAGATTTGTATGACAGAAGAATTGTTGCGTATAGAATAGGGAAATTTAATAATATTTCTCTTGTGACGGATACGTTAAACGAAGCAATAGCAAAAGAAAAAGACGTGCACAACCTAATCATTCACAGTGACCAAGGGTTTCAATACACGTCCTTTGAATACAAAGCCATCTGTGAAGCTAATGGAATCACCATTTCCATGAGCCGTAAAGGCACGCCTATTGACGACTCTCCAATGGAGAGTTTTCATAGCATACTCAAAAAAGAGACTTTGTATAATAATTATATCACAAGTTTAGAAGAATACATAGCAATTGTTGAAGATTGGTTAGAATTTTACAATACTAAAAGATTAAAAAACAGGAAGAAAATTTAATTCCTTCCTGTTTAGCCTTTTTTTATCTGTGCACTTTTTGGGGTGCAGTTCAGAAAGCAAACCTTTTATTTTTATTTAAGTTACATTGCCTTTACAGCGTCTTTATGTCCCATCCAAACGCACTTTCCTGCACGTTTAACAACGTAATCTGCACCTTTATCGCCCATTTTTTCTATAGCTTCTTTAGCATCTTCTTCAGCTTTTTTAGCATCTTCTTTATCTGCAAACCATACTACAGATACATAATCAGTAAAATCTACACCCTTGGTTGCAGTTAACATTGCTACTATGCCTTCGCCTTCTTCTTTAGCCTCGTCGCCTTCTACCAACATAACGGTATAGCCAGCTTTTTCAAGGTTTTTCTTAACCTTTTCAGGCTTTGGTGCACCACAAGATGCAAGAGACATAGCCATCATAGAGATGAGCATTACAGCGAGTAAACTTCTTAATAATTTTTTCATTGTTTTAATCTCCTTTTTTGTTTTAGCTTTCTAAAACTAACTTTATTATACCACTTCTAAACAACTTTCTCAAGTGGTTTTTTAAATTTCTCTATTAAAAATTTTTATA
>JAFVUY010000191.1 GCA_017502465.1 Bacilli bacterium
GATTTACAAGAATACAGATGTAAAAAAAGTTATATTCAAAAGCCTTAAATTTTTACTGACAGGCGTTTTGGGTATGGCACTGTATTATTTGGTGATGACAGTTCTTCTTAAATTGACTGGAACAACACTTTTAGACTATCAGGGATTTGACAATGCATCTTCTTTAAAGGGCATTGATGTAGCAGGGGCATTATACACCATCAAAGAGTCTTTTACCGGCTATTTCTTTGATTTTTCAAAAGGAGCAAATGTGTTTGGCATCATAAACTCTATTGTGTTTGTTTTGACTTTTGTCTTATATTTGGCAGATGTTATTAAAAACAAATTAAGTATTGGCAAAATCCTGATGCTTGGCGTTTTTGTGATTTTACTGCCTATCGGAGCAAGTGTGCTTAGCTTTATAAACAGCGGAATAGATTATCATAACCTGATGAAAATGGGTTTTTTAGTATTTTATTTGTTGCTTATACTGCAATACGAAAATTCAGAGCAAAATGCTTTAAAGTCTTGGGCAATACTTGGTGTTTCGGCTTTGCTGATATTTAATCAGACAATTATTGCAAATGTCAGTTATCATAAACTGAATATGGCTTATGAAAGGTCTTATGGCACTTTAATCCGTATTGCGGACCGAATCGAACAGACCGAAGGTGCAGGAGAGTGTGATAGTATTTTAGTTTTAGGCTATCTTCCCGAAAGTGAGGCTTATAGCGCAGAGCTACCACCTGATATGACGGGGACAACAGATGGCTATATTTTGAGAGCAGATGATGAAATAGTTGGTCAAAGTGTTTTATGCAGTGCATTAAATGATTATTGCGGAAAAAATTATAAATTTATTTCAGGTGAAGAAAAATCAGAGCTTCTGAAAAGAATTGATACAGACAGTTTAAATAACTGGCCTGCAAAAAATTCAATATCAGTCATTGATAATGTAATTGTTATAAAGCTTGGGGATTAAGAGGTAAATAATATGGTATATTTTTGTGCGGACGATTATGGTATATCTACCTATGGCAATAGTCGCATAGAAAATTGTCTTGAAAATGGGGTTTTAAACAAGGTTAGTGTTTTGCCAAACGGCGAAATATCAGATTTTAAACAGCGTTTATCAGGTAACAATACGACGACACTATCTTTACATATCAATTTAGTTGAGGGGCGCCCGCTTTCGGGTCCAAATGATATTGATTTGCTAATATCGGACAACGGATACTTTAAATATTCATTTATAGGTTTGTTTTTTCTTTCCATCTCAAATAAAAGAAAGGAATTTGAAAAACAAGTTTATACAGAAATACAAAGTCAGATTAAATTTTGGAAAAAGGCTATGGGTGAAAACATATCGGTTTCAATAGACAGTCATCAGCACACCCACATGATACCGCTTATTTTTAAAACTCTGATGCGTGTAATTGAAGATGAAGGTCTGAATGTCCAAAGTGTTCGTATTCCTGCAGAGCCAATTTCACCATATGTTTTTACACCATCATTATATTTTGAATATAACCTCATAGGTTTGATAAAGC
>JAFVUY010000192.1 GCA_017502465.1 Bacilli bacterium
ATTTATATCCAGATTATGATAAAAATATTAGTAATTATGTTATAAGACAAAAAGAAAAATATCAAAGATAAAACATTTCTAACATTTGATGATAAAATAATTGGATATCAAAATTATAAAGAGGGCAACAAATTACAATTTGAACTTGAACGTAAGACAAAGGAATTACAAGAAGTTTCAAAGAGTATTAGAGGTTTCGTTAATATTGAAAAAATTGAATTAGAATATCAAGAAGCTGATAGACAATATAGAAGATATCTTGACGCAAAACAAGGCAATCGTGATAGCATTATCCGTTTAACAGCTCAAATCGAAGAAAATGAAAAAGAAATTTCTAAATTGTTCGCTACAAACGACAAGAATAGAAAAATTATGAAATATTGTGATTATGCAGAAGCAATCTATGAATGGTTCAAAGATTACTATGACACACAAGAAAAATCTGTTAAAGATGAACTTTTAGAAAGCATTAACTACAATTTCTCTAAAATGTATCATGGAAGCAGAACTATCACAATGGATAACAACTACAAAATCACACCTGTATTAACAGGTAGCACAACTGACCTTGCTAAATCAGAAGGTCTTGAAACTGTTACAAACTTCTCATTCATTATGGGACTTGTTGAACTTGCTAGAAAGAGAGCAAATTCAGCAGATGATAATGATGTAGATAATCAAAAGGTTACTGAACCTTATCCAATTGTAATGGACGCACCATTCTCAAATACTGACACAAAGCATATTGAGAACATTACTGCAAGATTACCAGAAGTTGCAGAACAAGTTATCATATTTGTTATGGATAAAGATTGGGATATTGCAAAGAAAGAATTGGATAGACATCTTGGTTCAAAATATGTAATTGAAAAAGTCGATAATAAAGATGACCATTCTGTTTTAAGGAGGGAAATTTAATGTTTGATAATAATATTTTAATTAAAGGCAAACATGCAACTTATGTTAAGTTTTTAAGTGAAAAAACAAAGTTGTTAGGTGAAGGAACTTCTAAAAACGGAGCAGGTGTTTTTAAAAGATTTGTTGACACATTGCTTATTGCACCAATCTTTGGTGTTCTTAAAAATATGAGAGCAGATGAAGATAAAACTTCTGATGATAGAGCTAATATCCTTGCAGAACAAATTATTAGAGAAAAATCAAATCTTGAATTTATCTTTAAACTTGTTATGTTAAACGATAATAGTAAAGGGTATAATGCTGATGAGAAAATCAATTGGATTTTCAGAGAGAATGGCGATTTTGATTTGTTTATGCAATATGTTCGTGGTGGATTAGAGTATTTATATGAATATTTCACAGACGGAGCAACAACAAAAGATGACTATTATGAGAAAATCATCAGCTTAATTGATGAAACTCAATTAGAGTTCAATGGCAACTATGATGAAATTCTTTCAAATTTGATGAAATAAATTAGTTTATAGGACTTGGGGAAAATCTTCCCCAAGTTTTTTAATTTTTTTCTTGCTTTCCTTAAACATTTGTTCTATAATTCAATCATAAGTGAACGGGGTGTTCGCTTAAAACAAAAAAGGAAGTAAAGGTTTATGAAAGTTATCAATGAAACTAAATTAAATCAAATTCTGGAATTCATTAACTCTTTTCAATTGAAAGAGGGTAGGTCGCCGTCTTATAGGCAAATTGCTAAAATCGCCTGTTTCCCAAGTTTAGCAACTGCTCAAAAGTATGTGAAGATACTACAATCTAGGGGATTGATAGAAAGAAATGATTTAGGAAGAATTGTAACACCAACAAGATTAGACACAGAAGATACTATCGTGGCCCCGTTAGTAGGAAAGGTTGCTTGTGGTAAACCAATACTTGCTGTCGAAAATATTGAGGGTAATTTCAGACTACCAAAAACTATCTTTGGTTCACAAGATAAAATGATACTAACAGCTAGTGGTGATAGTATGGAAGGTGTAGGTATTAAAGACGGTGATTTAATTGTTGCTGAAATCACAAGCACAGCAGAAAGCGGTGATATTGTTGTTGCTTTAATTGATGATAGTGCAACTGTTAAAACCTATTACAAGAAAAAAGGAAAACACATCTTGCACCCAGAGAACCCTAAATATGAGGACATTATTCCTGATGAATTAGTTATTCAAGGAGTGGTAAAACATGTTATTCATAATTTTTAGTGGGGAGGCGAACAAAATTGAAAACAACAAAAATGTATTGTCCAACTTGTGGAAGATATCTAGGTGAGAGTAAGTCAACAGACGAAACTAGCATAGAAAAGGTATTAACAACTGCACCTAAATCTATTAAGAAGAAGCAAGCTATTTACGAAGTCAAATGTAACAAATGTAAAAAGAATGTATTTATATCGGTTGAATTTATTGATTAAATGTTGTCAACTAGGGACCTTAATTGTCCGATAACAAAATAAATTTTAGCTATGAACCTTAATTGTTCTGATATAAAACTTGAATAAAAGTTTTTATTAGCGCAGTTAAGATTTTTTATTAACCTAGCGCTAATGTGCTAGGTTTTTTTATTGCTTTAAGGTCTATTCTTCAAAAACCGACACGATAAGTCAAAAATCAACAAAATACGAACTTATAAATCGCTACAATACCAATTTTGGTATTGTATAATTATTGCAAGATACAAAAGAAGATATTATGGGGTAAATATAATTTTGTGGGAGGACTTTTTCTATATGAACCCAAGTATTACATATATCTTAAATGTATTTTGGAAAAATAATGTATTTTCTGTTGTAAGACCAAATGTGTCTTATTGTGAATTAACAGGCCTTAACGCATGGGGTAACACCCCCTAAACGCGTTGAGGCCTTTTTCTTTTAAAAAATTTCAAAAAAAAATTAAAAAAATTTGAAAAAACTTTAACCGCGGTATCAGACGGTGATACCGCGCCCTTGTTATAGTATGGGTGTCAAAACAAAAAGAAAGGAGGTGAGATAGCGATATGGATTTACGAATGTCTAGCATAACAGCAGATATTCTTAATGTTCTAGCAGACGGTAAAGTTCATAAACTTCATGAGATTGCTAGAAAAGTTGAAGTGTCAAGAATAACAGTTCAAAGACACATTAAATCTCTTTCATATCGATATCCCATTGAAACTTTTAGTGGAGGCGAAAACAAGGGAGGTGTTTATTTAGATAAGAACTATATCTATCAAGGACTTATGTTAACCAATGATGAACTGCAAGTCATCAATCAAGCCCTTGCTATGTTGCAGAATAGCAAAGGTATAGAAGTTAACAAGGAATTGGTAGCAAGTTTAATATCTAGGTTTACACCACCAAAATCGGAGGAGCAAGTAGTATGAAATGGAGATATTTCGATAAAATCAAAAAGAAATGGGTTAGTCTGAAAACATCACACGAATTTAAAGAGGAGTTTGATAAACAAAACAGAGCTAACAAGATTGACAAAGAATATAGATTGAAATGTGGAATTCATTTTGTTTCTCTTGATAGCATGAGTGAAGAAGATAGAGATGAAGTAATGTATCAAAATTCAATGGAGGTTCGTAATTTGTTAACGAAAATGGAAAGAGAGTATTTACAAAGTGCATTATATAAACAATTTAGGATTGAACTTTGTAATGAAATTAAAATCAAATTTTGTCAGATGAAACCCAAAGTAAGAATGGCCATGTATTTAAGGTGGTTTAAAGATATGTCTATCATTCAAATTGCTGCTCTTATGAAAGTTCAGAATTGGGAAGCACAAGCACTCTTGCGCAAGGGAACAAGCTATATAGCAGAATTCCTTAATCCCTTTCCTGATGTAGTTTGGGAATAGATAAGGAGTATAGAATGGTAGAAACATTTACTATTAGAATTTACAATAGTCAAACAAAAAAAGACATTGAAGAAAGTTACAAAAGATGTAAGGATTATTATCCAAGCAAAAATGCTTTCCTTATGGATTGTATGGTTAGAGGAGTATTTAATGTCGAAAGAGATATTTTCGGTATAAAGAATGTTAAAGATATTGATGAACTTTATGCTGAAATTATGAAAACAACCGAAAATCTCAACAGTCTTATTAAATTAAGTGAGAGAAATGCAAAAGAAAATCTTGCACATTTAACTGTAAATCAAAAGTTGTTATCCAACAATTTTAATATGTTGATTGGATTGTCAGAGAATAAACCAAAGAAGATAGACACTATCGAAAGTGGGTTCTTTGATAATCTTCCTGCAAGATACAAAATAATCCTTAATGACATGTTGGAAGTATTGAAGAAAGGTAAATAGTGAGTGTTCCTAATGTTAACCTATTTTTAGGTTATGTGAATAACACAAGGGGATTACCAGAAAATGATGAATATAGAAAAATGTTTGGTGAGAAAAGAAAATTTTATAGTTCAAGTAAAGATAACGATTATGTAAAGTATGTTCAGACAGGTAGTAAGGAATCACAAGAAACAGATTATTTGGAATATTCAGGTAATATTGAAAAAAGTCATGGTGTTTTTAACCAATATGGACTTATTGATGAGAAAGGAAACAAAATATTACGAAGTCAATTAAGAAAAACAGAGAGTGTAATCTGGCATGGTGTAATTTCTTTTACAGAAGAATTTGGTAATGAGTATTGTAATTGTTATGAAAAGGCCTATGAAATGATGAAAAGAGAAATGCCGAAGTTCTTTAAAAGTTGTCATTTAGAACCTAAAAATATAGTTTGGTTCGCAGGACTACACGAGAACACAGACAATAAACATATTCACTTTTCGTTCTTTGAGAAAAAACCAATAAGAAACAAATGGGGTAATGATAATTTGTGTTATTCAGACGGTTTCTTACCGGAGGAATCAATCAATAAAGCCAAAATTTCAATAGAAATGTGTCTTACAGGATTAAGAGAGAAAGTTAATGAAAATAGAGAATTATTAACAGAAGAAATGAAAAAAGATTTAGAGAAGGGAGCTTATATGAACCAATTAAACTCACTTGTGATAATTCTACCAAGAGAAGGTAGGTTGCAATATGATAGTGAGAACATGAGGAAATACAAACCCTATATTGATGTGATAACAAACACAATTATAAGTAGCAACAAAAAATTAAAAAACCAATTTGACAAGTTTCAAGATATCTTGGAAATGAGAGATATTGAACTTACAAAAGCATATCAAAGGTCCAAACTAGATGTAACAGGACAACTTTTGAAAGATAAAGTTATTCTTGATATTTATCGAAGATTGGGAAATATTGTTCTTTATCAGGTTAGAGAGATAAGAAAAGAACAAGATAGTGCAGTATTTCAAGCAAAAACAAGGGCACAACAAAAAAGAATTGAGAAAAACAAAAGAAAAATTCTTGTTAATCGTTGTTTTCAATTGAATGACCTTGTAAACCATGAAATAATTTCTGCATTTGAGGAATTCCAAGAAAAACTTAAAAATGCGAATTGGTCGAGATTGCGAGAAGAAGGATATCTTGATTGAAAATATTTAAGAAATCATTTTTATTCATTTTTGTAATTGCATTTTGCTATGTGTCTGGTTATTTAGTCAATATGTTTGTGTCTAATGGTTTTGTATTTGAATTTAAGTTAGATATTGGACTATTATTACACTCAAAAACACTATTATATAGCTTTGAATTATTCGCAATATTCCTACTTTTATATATGTTCGCTTGGTATAAAGGTTTAGGAAAAAATCCAAAAAAGATAATGCAAGCGAGTGAAAAAGATAAAGAGATTTATGTAGGACTTGAACAAGCTCATTTTCAAACCAAGAAAGAGTTAGATAAAAACTTTACAACGGTTGAATATAAGAAGTTACCACAAACAAATATTGAAGGCATACCAATTAAGGCAGAAGAAACCTTAAAAGGATATAACATCACATTTGCAAAACCTGCTCACACCTTGATTATAGGAACAACAGGTTCAGGTAAGACTACAACCTTTATCAATCCAACCATACAAATACTTTCTAACACCAAAAATCGCCCGTCAATGCTCATTTCGGACCCGAAAGGTGAATTATACTCACTACACGCTAAAAGTCTGATAAAACGAGGATATGACGTTAAGGTGCTAGATTTGAGAAACCCTTATTGTTCGGTTCGTTGGAACCCATTGGAAAGACCTTATGACCTTTACCAAGAAATGCTATCTCTTGATAGTAAGGTAAAAACAAATGAAGATGAAGGGTATTATATCTTCAATGATAAGATTTATTATAGTGAAGATGAAATGCGTTCTGCTGTTCAAGTCAGAAAGCAAGAATTATTTGATGAGGTCTATGAGGACCTAAACGACATTTGTTCGGCATTATGTCCGGTTAAAAGTAAAAATGAACCTATATGGGAATCTGGTGCAAAGAACTTTATCCTTGCAATATGTTTAGCCATGTTAGAGGATAGTGAAAAGCCAGAACTTGGAATGACAAGAGAGAAATACAATTTCTTTAATGTTATGAAAATCGCAACAAGCACAGAAGATGATTGTGATGAGTTAATGACATATTTCCAACATAGAAGTCCAATTTCCAAAGCGGTAAGTCTTTCAAAACAAGTTCTTGACGCAAGTGATAAGACAAGAGGTTCATATTTATCAACAATCTTTGATAAATTGTCATTATTTAGTGATATGAGTTTGTGTTCTTTAACAAGTGCAAACGAAATAGATTTTGGCGATATAGCAGAGAAGCCAACAGCATTGTTTTTGCAGGTTCCGGACGAAAAAGAAACAAGACATACGCTTGCTTCAATGATTATCTTACAAGCTTATAAAGGACTTGTAGCAAAAGCAAATACCTATCCAGATTTAGCATTGCCAAGAAGTGTATATTTCCTATTAGATGAATTTGGTAATCTTCCACCGGTTCACAAACTAGATAGAATGATTACCGTAGGTAGAAGTAGAAGAATTTGGTTAGCATTAGTTGTTCAATCATACGCGCAACTTGCAAAAGTGTATGATGATAAATTAGCAGAAATTATTAAATCAAACTGTAACATCAAAATGTTTATTGGAACTACTGACATGAAAACAATTGAAGAATTTTCAAAACAATGCGGAAATTTCTCAATAGTTCAGAAAAATGTAAGTTTTTCTTCATCTAATACCGGAATGAATAGTTCTATGAGTGTTAAAGAACGACCTTTGATTTATCCAACAGAATTACAACAACTTAATAATCCACAAGATATGGGTAATTCGGTTGTAAATGTATTTGGATTTCCACCGGTTAAGAGTAAACATACACCAAGTTTTAAAGTTAAATCTTTCACATTAGAAACAACAAATCAACTTTTGTCGGAGGGTAAATACTTTAATGAAGGAAAAGTTTATTATAGTTTAAAGGATAGAAATAAGTTTATTGTTACACCACCTGAAAGGCAGGAAGAAGATAATCAAAAAGAAGAAGATTTGATTAGAACAATTCAAAGTTTTGAAGTAGATGTTAATGTTACAGATTTTGAAATAATCGCTTCTTCTGACGAAAAAGTTAAAATTTATCAAGCAATTGAAAAGAGAGATTTTAGAGCAGTATGCGAAATAGCGGAAAGACTTGTAGATAGAGCAAATGAACTAAATATTGATGAGGAGGACAAACAACAATTTATTGAACTATACAATCTTGCAGTTCAATTGAAGGAGTATGTAAATGACAAAACGAAGTAAATTTTGGTCTATAATCCTTTGCTTTTGTTGTTTATTACCAGCATTATTGCTATCAACAGGCAAATTTACAATTTCAAGACCGGGAGGAATGTCCACAATGGGCGTAATTATCGGTCCTATGATTTTACCAGAAGATAACTTGATTGGTGGAGGAGTAGTTGTAGAAAGCCCTGATTATAGTAGTTACAATCTTTCCAAAGATACACCTTATGCAAATGGAGCATTAAGGAACTATACCACTATTGGTGTTTACAATGTCAATAGAGGGGCAACCCATAACGGATTTAACTATTTAAACTTTGTTAGAGCTATGAAAATAAAGAGAACGGACGGACGTCCTATCTATGACGACGACGGAATTCTTGATGTTTCAGACAATGCAAGTTCATTAGCAGCGGAAATTGTAAATTATCCGTCATATTTATATGCTATTGAAACAACATTACCAAATAAACCAAATGCAGGTTTTATGTGGACTAACCAACAAGCAAAGTTTAAAAGCACTAATTTTAAAAGCACATTCTCTAATGGTTCAACATCAACAACCATAGATGAAGGTGTTTCAAGCCAACCAAGCGACGGAACTGAAACAATTGTTACAATTATGGACAAAGATTTCAATGTTCAACTTGCAGGCCAAAAAAGTTTGATTGTTTACCTTAAAGGAACAGGGCAGTATGAAAATACTTTCTGGGGAAATACCGGAGGTGATACAGCAATCAATACTAACTTGACTAATTACATTTCGCTTGGTTCAAGAAGTTGGAGCAACACTTTAACATCAAGTGCAGCTTCTGGAACATATAAAGGAGCAAAGGCCTATTATGCGCCAAAGACCTTTAATGTTACAGCGACAAACCTTAACAACTACATTAAAATCAATGATGTAACAGCAACACCAAAATATGGAACATCAGTTGTTCCTTTTGCAGACGGACATCATATTTCAGTTAGTAGTGAAGGAATCACAACTGTTGCGATAGAAAATGGTTCAGAGGGTTCATATACAACATATTATTGTTATGTTGATACAAAATTACCTGATGTTTCATACACATATCACAATGCAAATGCCTTGAATAAAAGAGTAGTTGGAGCAATTCAAACAAGTGCAAATGGTTCAAAATCACAAACCATTTATGAAGGTGTATTTAGAAATCAAGTTCAAGTTAATTTTTCGTATGATGAAACAAAAGAAAGTCCTGAAACAGCGACTTATACATTCAACGGAAAAACTTATAGTCTTACGAGTGGAACTTGGTTAAGCGAGGAAGGCAGTTATGTCTTAACCATAACAGATAAAGCAGGTAACACAACAGTAAGCAAATTTGATATTGATAAGTCAGCACCAAGTTATAACTACAATAGATTATCTTCTGATACATCTTATAAAATAACAAGGTGGTATTTAGCAAATATTCCTTACGGATATAACGGATATGGTTCATATTCTTTTGCTGAATATAATGACGCATTAAGTTTTTCATGTAATATTGAAAGACAAAATTATGTAACAACATATAATCTTGCGAAAGTAGAAGATTTTACAAATACACATCTTCTTGCAGAAGGAAACTCTGTTAGAACAGGTGAGTATTGGTATTACAAATCAAAAAACAATCCGGATTTATATGTTTACTATTTTGATGAAGCTTCATTGAATGAGGCAATCAAACATTATGCAGTAAACTTTGTTTCTGATAAACAAACCTATGTCTTAAATGATATTTGGGGACAAAACAACTATGGAAACAAAGCAGATGAAAGTGTAATTGATAATACAATTTCTTCAAATGGAGTTAGTGGATTTATTGCAAACAACTTTACTTTTAGATACTCAAACGATAATGACACATACAAGATTTATTATGAGTATTTAGAAGATACAAATGAAAATTGGGTAGAAATGCAATATGATTATCCATTTGTTAACCAAGTAAATTCTCATGGATTATACAAAATCAAGGAAGTTGATTTTAGTGGAAATGAAAGAATTTATTACGTTTATGTTGATACAACAGCACCACTATTAGATATTGAAGCAAAACTCTATGGAAAAGATAAAACAATAAATCAAACCATATCAGTTGCTGATATTCCACAAAATGGTGAGTTAATTTTCTATTATGAAACTTTTAATATTAAAAGCATAATCGAAGATGACAAGTGGTGGGTATTAGAAGTTAAATGTCCAAATGGAACAACAAATAGATATACACATCTTGATGAATTACCAGATTTTAAATCACTTGGTTCAGGTGAGTTTACCATAACAATCGCAGATAGAATGACGAACAGCTTTACATTCAAAGTTTGCTTGTTAGGCAAGGCACCACAAGTTGAATTTGAGGCAATAAATGCTAACAATCAATTACAGGTGAATATTATTCCGGGCGAAGAATTTAACGCTATCACAGGCCTTAAAATCTATCGAAACGGAGTATGTTTAAATTCAAGTTCAGGTTATGATGAATTACCAAACGACGATAGCAATAGTTTAATTTTCATTGATGTTAATACATTAAAATATGTATTTAGCAAAGGCGGAATTTACACAGTTGAGATTACCGATAACTTTGGTAGAACATTATCTTATGAACATAAATTTGAAAAGGATTTACCAACAGGAATTCTTAATGGTGTTACACACAATGGGAAAACAAAAGATAAGGTTGACTTCTTGTATAATAGCGATAAATATTTCGTAGTAGTGCAAAAGAACGGACAACCTTATGAAGCGCAATCGACATTAGACGATAACATTACAACCTTAACATTCAATCCAAAGAATGAAAGTGAAGATGTTTATCAAATCCAATTAGTCGACAAATTGGACACCGAAAACTACAACATATATTCTTTCACAATAAAAACAATTAAACCAAAAATCACTCTTTATGGTGTTGAACCAAACGGAACTACCGGAGGAGATGTATATGCAGTTTGGGAAGTAGTAGAGGAGCAATACACCGCAACTTATACTCTCAATGATAAGACAAAAGAATATAGAAAAGGTCAAGTTTTGACCGTTGAAGGTGAATATGAAATTTGCCTTTCAGATGAAATAGGAAATACAAATTCAGTTAAATTCTATATAGACAAATCAGTTGATTTTACAATAGCAGATGTTAATGGAAAAACATATTCAATAGACGACATTCGATATATCAATTTCGATATTAGGATAATAGAAAATGAACCACTAGATATTTCCATTACAAAGGATAGTGAAGTTATAGATTATGATTTCGGTTTAATGTTAACAGAAGAAGGTTACTATGTTGTTCGCCTTTATGACGAGTATAACAACTCATTCTTCTTCTACTTTACAATTGACAAAACAGCACCAGAAGCAACTCTTTACGGAGTAGAAAATTTTGGTGTTACAAATGGCAATGCTTGGGTATGTTCGCCAGAATCAAACCTTACATGTTGGTATGTTATCAATGAAGAATTGAGGTTTGAATATAACATTGGTGAAGAACTTAAAGCTCATGGAAAGTATATTGTGTTTGTGTCTGACCTAGCAAAAAATATTGTTAGTTTTGAGTTCACAATTGATAAAGAAATTTCGTTTGATATAAACACTTATCATGGAGGAATTTCTAACGGTGATGTCGAACTTGTTGCTTATGAAAATTTGAAAATTGTGATGTTTAAAGATGAGAAACCATTTGAATATTCTTTTGAACAAATCCTTAAAGAAGAAGGTGAATATTCTTTCACAATTGAAGATGATTTAGGAAATCGTTATAGTTCTTTCTTTAATATAATTAACAAGAAAAAACAAAATCTAAATCACATCTTACAAGAAAATATCATAGTAGAAAACGTTATAAAAGATGAAGAAAATTTTGAGTTTGAATTACTTGAAAATAACATACTTTATCTTCACGAAGAAGGAACCTATCAGGTGAATACTAAGGACGAAAAAAACAATAAAAATTATTCGTTTAATATCACACTTGACACAACACCACCAACACTAGAATTAGTAAATGTTGAGAATGGAGGAACAACAAAAAAAGTGGTGTCAATGAAGAATGTTTCGGAAGAACCATACGAACTTTTAGTCTATGTTGACGGTGTAAAAATGGAATATAAACTTGGTGAAGAAATAGAGAAATGTGGACAATTTCATGTCATCTTAAAGGACGAAGCCGGCAACGAAACTATCTATGAATTTTATAGAGAATATTCATTGAATGGTCCTAGCATTGCTGTTCTTGCAGGACTTGGAGCATTGGTAGTTTTACTAATTGTGTTGTTAATAAAATCAAGACATAAGTATTACAAAGATGATGTAATTGAAGAAGAAATTGAAGAAACAATTGTTGAAGATGATTTCAACGACGGAAATGAAAATATAGATGAGGTTATAGATGACAAATAGATAAATTAGACCAGAAGTCTATTTATTTATAGTAAGCAGGATAAGAGTTGCATACATTTGCACATGTTTTAGTGGCAAAAACCCCCTAAAATAAAGGGTTTTAGACGTATGCACTTTCTAAAACCCCATGTATGCAAATTTGTATGCACTCCCTTTCTTAAAGCAAGTGGGAAACCCACTTCTTTTCTAAACCCTAATGGGTTGATTAACAAATAAAAAAAATTGAAATTATGGAGGAAATACAAATTATGAGAAGCATGCTTGCAGCTATCGACTTTAACCCAATTCTAGCACCTGTATTGGAGGTGTTAAACGCAATTCTTTGGCCAGCTATTGGTCTTGTTGGTTCTATCGGAACTATCTACTGTATCATTCTTGGAGTGAAACTTGCAAAGGCAGATGAGGCAGGTTCAAGGGAAAAAGCGAAGAAAGATTTGATTGGTGCCATTATTGGTTTCGTAGTCATTTTCGTATTGATTGTTGGTTTGAAGATTGCTATGCCAATTCTTCAAGATTGGGTTACAACACAAGTCGTTGCCTAGACTATAAAAAGGAGCAACTTAATGAAAAATAAAATCTTAATTGGAGCAGGGATTTTGCTCACAGTTTTTATCATTTTTCTTATTGCAATTTGCGGTGGAAGTAGCACCGATAAAATCGTAACAGAAGAAGAACTTAAAGTTACAATTGAGAATGTTACTTGCCAAGTAAATGAGGAAGAAGATGATATAACTTACCAACTTGGTTATCTGTCAAATGACATTCAATTTGACAATGAATTACAAACAAAATCTTACAACAAGATTATTGTAAATCAAAAGGTTGATATCAACTTTTTGGGAACAGCATTTATGGTTAAGCCAACCGAAAATGCAACCTTAACTTTCACTCTTACAAAGAACGGTGAAAGCTTAAAATCAACAACCTTAACATTGGAAAGTGATGAGGTTGGAAACGTTGATTTGTTACTTGAAAATGCAGTCAACTTTTCTGCTAGTGATGAACTAGCAATCGTTATCTCACAAGCAGATAACATTAGTTTCGTTTTTGACACAATGATATTCTTCTTTGATGAGGTATAGTAGTGGATTGGTTAACGAATTGGATTTTTGAACTCTTATATAGTTTGCAGAAAACAATTTGTTATATCATAGATTTTATTCGAGAAATTTTTTATACGTTAGCCGGAATTGATACAGTTAATATAAATGGTGAAGAAACAGATTTACTGACACATTTCATTTTATCAGACACAGTTAGAACATCATTCTTTTATATCTTTCTAATAGCAACTATCCTGCTAGTAGTCTTTGTTATGATTGCCATAATTCGTAGTGAATATGCTCATGGAGATAACAAAAGGTCGAAAGGCCAAATTCTTGGAAAAGCATTTCAGAGTTTTGCAATCTTCCTAATGGTTCCGTTCATTCTTATCGCAGGTATCACTTTAACAAATGCTGTTATGGGTGCTATCAATGCAAGTATGAACCCTTACTTACTTGAAGCAGGTGGGCAAGGAACGATAGGAGGACAAATCTTGGTTACTAGCGGACAGTATGCTTATATTGGTGAAGAAGACATGAGAGAGCAAATTGAAAGAATGTTTATAACAGGTGAGTTGAATTATTTTGATATGGGAGTAGTAAGTCAATATTACAACTTGCGAAGTATGGACTTCTTAATTGGAATCTTGGGTTCAATTGTCATAATGGTAATGTTTGTCATGTCGGCAGTTACATTTATCCAAAGAATTTTTGACATTGTTCTTCTTTATATTATTTCGCCTGTAAGTGTTAGCACAATACCGGTGGACGACGGTAATAGATTTAGAATATGGCGTGATATGACAATATCAAAGGTATTGGGAGCATACGGTATCATTCTTTCAATGAACCTTTTCTTCCTGATAATACCACAGGTTTCTGCTATTACGTTCTTTACCGATTCTTTCAAGAATGGAATTGTAAAAATCTTATTCTTGATAGGCGGAGCATTTGCAGTTACAAAAGCAAATTTAGTAATTGCACAATTAACTGGAAACACAGCCGGTCAAAACGAAACTCAACAATTATTCCGCAATATGCAAACAGGCGGACATATAGCAAGAGCAACATTAGGAGCAGGTGCGACAGTAGGTGGAGCAATTCTTGGTGGAAAGAGATTTGTAGATACAAAGAAATCAACAAAGTCATTTGCACAAGGATTTAAAGGTTCATTTGGAACACCAACAAGCAAACCTTACTTTAACAAGGGTGAACCTAGTAAACTTGCTAAATATGGTGGTATGCCTACAAGAATTGCAACAATGCCAATAGGTATGATGAAAGACCTAGCACAAGGCGGTATTGTTGGAATGGGTAAAAACTTTATACCAAGAGTGAAAAATATCGCAACAGGTGATAGTTTTGTAAACCACGCGCAAGGAAAATCAATTTTAAATAAGGAGCCATTAAATGCGAATAATACCGAAGAACACAAAGGTTAAAATGCAGTTTTATAAAGGCATAGGGATTTATGATGTCCTATTAGGTATTATAGCTCTTGCCTTTATAGCATTAACAGCAACAAGTAATTTGCCAAATAAATATACAATTGCGATAGGGATTTTAATCCTTGTCGCACCTATGTATATTCCTATTGGTGATATTAAACTTTATCAAGCATTAGGTTACGGAATTAAGTTTGCAGTAGCAAGAAAATCATTTGGAAAACAAAAGAAAGGAAATGCTCACATCAGCACAATAATTCCTTATGCTAGTGTAAAAGATGACTTGATATATCAAAAAGATAACACATTAACAGGGGTAATCGAAGTTACACCAATTGAATTTAATATGTTGTCTAACACAAAACAAAACTTTTTAATTGACGGTGTAATTTCAAACACCTTAAAGAATGTTGGTATATTTCAAGAGTATGACATTGTTAAACTTGAAAACCAATTATCTTTGATGACTATCTAAACAACGAATTAACTAGAATTCAAAAGTTAATTGCAGAACACGAGAACAACAACCTTAATGAAAGCGAGTTAAGGTCTAGGGTAGAGATTGTTGAAGATAGAATGAATTTGATTGATAGTTTGAACTCAAATGAAAAGATTTATGCAAGTAGTTACTACATTGTATTGCATGACATTGACAAGAATAGTTTGAACAACTCATTAGAAATAATTGAAAATTCGCTTAAAGGTAATAACTTGGAAGCAAAAAGGTTAAACAACAAACAATTAGCAATATTCCTTAAATATTCTTATGATAAGGATTTTGATGAACGTGAGTTTGATAAATATGCTGAAAAAGATTATATGAAGCATATCTGGCCTGAAAATGTCCAATTCAAAACTTTATCAACAAAACAAAATGATAAAACATTAACTCAATTTGTTATTACGGATTATCCGTTGAAAGTTGATAATGCTTGGGCGCAGGAACTTTTCGATATTCCAAATACAAAAGTTATTATGAAATGCAAACCGGTAGAGAAGTATAAAGCAATCAAAAGAATTGATAATGCTATTAACGAACTCTTATCGCAAAGCACATTAGGAAAAGCAAGTTCCCAAATTGATAAACAAACCCACTTGGAAAGTTTACAAATCTTGCTTGAAGGATTGCAAAATGATAATGAAGTTTTCTTTGACACCACACTCATTATCACAGCTTATGATATAGGGAAAGATACAACTAATAAAAAGTATGTAAGAAGAAAATTGAGAGAATATGGTTTTAAATTTTCAGAGATGTTCGGCCGACAAATCGAAAGTTATTTTTCAGCAGGTATTAACACCTACAACAAAACTAATATCTCACGAGGACTTAACTCATCAATTATTGCTTCATCATTCCCATTTGTAAGTAATGCAATACTTGATAATAATGGACTTCTAATCGGTGAGAACAAATTACCGACTTTCGTTGATTTCTTCCGTAGAGATGATGAAAGGGTAAATTCAAACACAGTAATCATTGGGAAATCTGGTAGTGGTAAATCTTACGCAACAAAGATGTTACTTGCAAACCTTGCTAGTGATAACGCAAAGGTCTTTATATTGGACCCGGAAAATGAATATGCAAATCTTGCTAATAACTTGAAAGGGAGGGTATTAGATGTATCTTCATCAAAGAATGGTCGTATAAATCCTTTCCATATCATTATGAGTATAGATGATGAAAATGCAGACGGGACAAGCAATTCCTTTTATTCTCACTTGCAGTTTTTGGAGGAGTTTTTCAGATTGATTTTGCAAGGAATTAACTCTGATAGCTTGGAACTTTTAAATAAGGTCATTGTTGAGATTTACAATCAAAAAGGAATCACAGCTAAAACTGACCTTACAAAGTTAAGGGCGAAAGACTTTCCTATATTTCAAGACCTTGCAGAAGAAATAGACCGTAGGGTTGAGAAAGAAAAAGACGAATATAACTTGTCTTGCTACAAAGTTTTATCGAATTACGTAAGTAAATTTAGAAGGGGTGGAAGAAACTCTGCCTTGTGGAATGGATTTACTACATTCAATCCAACAGAGAACTTTGTTGTGTTTAATTTCCAAAAGTTATTGTCAAACAAGAACAACTTAATAGGTAATGCACAAATGTTATTGGTTTTAAAATGGTTAGATAATGAAGTTATAAGAAATAGAGATTATAACATTTTGAATAATGCTGATAGAAAAATCGTTGTTGCAATAGACGAAGCACATGTCTTTATTGACGAAAAGTTTCCTATTGCTTTGGACTTTATGTATCAATTAGCAAAACGTATTAGAAAATATAACGGAATGCAGATAGTAATTACTCAAAACGTTAAGGACTTTGTTGGTTCGCCTGATATCGCGAGAAAATCATCAGCAATCATAAATGTAAGTCAATATTCATTTATATTTTCTTTATCCCCAAACGATATGTCTGACCTTTGCACTCTTTATGAGAAAGCAGGACAGATTAACGAAAATGAAACCGATAACATTGTGAACTTGCCGAGAGGTTCAGCATTTCTAATCACAGGTCCTGCAAATAGGACTAACATTAGAATTATTGCAACACCACATGTTAGAGAAATATTTGAAAATTAGGAGTAAATAATGGAAGATAAGAACATTAAAGCACTTGAAGAACTAGAAAAGACAAGTGATGAGAAATATATCCAAATGCTTAAAAATAACGAAATCACAAAGATTTTAAGAGCAATTGGACTATTTCCAGACCAAACAATTACAAATGACATTCTAATCCTTTCACAAAGACCTGACGCAACTTGTGTTAAGAGAATGAGAGATTGGAATTATTATAGAAGAAGTGTCAATAAGAGTGAGAAATCAATTAAAGTGATTTCAA
This sequence comes from Bacilli bacterium, assembly GCA_017502465.1. Lineage (GTDB taxonomy): Bacteria > Bacillota_I > Bacilli_A > RFN20 > CAG-826 > RGIG5418. The sequence continues at coordinate 17,379 of JAFVUY010000192.1, forward strand.
ACTATATTGAAAAGTTTGACCAAGATTATGAGGAAGAAGACGGTAAAATCTTCACAAAAGGTATCTCAAAATTAAGAACAGATATCGGTTATCTATTCGATATTAGTCAAACTAATGGTAAAGAATATAACTATTTATATTCTAATAAAGAAACCGTTGCGCAACACTTTGACGCAGCCAAATCAGCTCTTGAAAAGACAGCAAGAGAATATAAGTTTGAATTTAGAGATATTGATGTTGTTTCAATCGTAGATAAGGATAGCAAAACAATCACACTTAAAGACGGTATGGAACTTAATGAAGTTGTTAATCGACTTATTAAGGAAGTTACAGGAATCTTGCTTGAAACTAGACAACCAGAAGGCCTTAAAGCAGAAACAAAAGAAAATATTGATGAAATTGAACTTAATTCAGCAATTTATGCAATTCACTCAAAGCTTGGTTTAGATTTGCCTGAATATGACTTTTCAGAAATTTCAAAATTTTCAGAAGAAGATATGTTTAAGTTCAAAGATAATCTAAATAGAGTTCGTTCTGTTTCTAAACAACTTTTATCTAACTTTGAAAGAGCAATTGAAAAATCAGTTAGAAATCTTGAAAAAGCAGAAGAAAAAGTTGAAGAAGTTAAGGTTGAAGAAAAACAACAAGAAGAAGTTAAGGTTGAAGAACCTGTTGCAAAACCTAAACGCACTAGAAAGAAACAAACAGAGAGTGAGGTGGAGCATGCTTAATATTGGTGGTGAACTTGCGTTTATCTTGCAAGACATTGATTACACATCAAAACAGGACTTGCTTGATAAATTAAGAACTATGAGAGATGAACTCAAAGATTATTCAAAAGAAGAAAAACAAAATATCAGACCAATACTTGCTGTCGCAATCCAACAAGCATTTTATTTTAGTGAATGGGAACTTATGAACTATAAGAAATTTATTGATAAGAAGAACCCAAATGAGCAAGGAAACTAACGAAAAAAAGGTTCTTAAAATCTTGGTAAAAGAACCAGATAAGGAACCTTATGTTAAAGAAATTGAACATTCGCTAGAAGCAATGCAAGAAATTGTTGGTGGATTTATAGAGTGTGTTGAAATGCCCGGTGTAAAGGGTGTTGACCTTTATGTTAATGAAGAAGGCAAGCTTGATAGATTGAAAGGAAACTTTTGGTTGCCTGAATATCAAGATTGTGTGGTTGGAACTTGCTATATGGTAGGTTATGAACCAGAAGAAGGCGAAAGCATTGACATAACAGATAGACAAATAAAAGAGTGTGAGAAATATATTAAGGCGTATGAAATCCCCAAAGGATTAGATTTATATAATGATTTCTATATACTTGAAGCTTATATGAAAAATCAATTCAAGAAAATGCAAAAAAAGAAAATGGAAATGTAATGTTTGAAGTTGATTTGTTAGGTGATAAATACAAAGTTAATGCCTGTAAAACGACATATTTAGCAGACGGAACATTGGCGGTTGTATTAACAAGAAGAAAGGAAACTTTCGCTGATATAACCGTAAATTTGGGATTAAAACCAACAAATGAAAGTTGTGCGTTTGTCGATAGAAATAATAACAAATGGGCAGAAGATTTCCTAAAAGAAAATAAAATTGCAGTTCCAACAGGTAGAGTTGTAATTAGTGGGTTTTGTATGTATCCGGAATATAGTTTTGACTTGAAAAAGTTAAAAGATTTACAAGATGATATGGAGATGTGATTTATGGATTTGCATATCAAAAGAAAAGGAATCACTCTCAAAATAGATTACGATTATTCATATAATCCTAATCCAAGAGAAGATGACAATCTTGGTGTGATGGCTTGCTATCACACCAGATACTCTCTTGGTGATGAGAATGTTCCTAAAACTTATTCGGATTTTAAAGAATGGTATAATTCGCATAAAGAAGATGTTTATTGCATGTTACCGGTTTATTTACTAGACCATTCGGGTTTAAGAATGTCAGTTATTGACTTTAAGGACCCTTGGGATAGTGGACAGGTTGGATTTATTTATTGCACCAAAGAGGCGATTGAAAAAGCTGGAATTAAAGAGTATGACAAACATTCCATAGGAAAAATTCTAAAAGCAGAAGTAGATAGTTATGATGAGTATTTACAAGGTAATCCTGCATATTACTTTTGTATTAGAGATGAGGACGACAAAATAGTAGATAGTGTTACCGGTTTTCGTGGTGATAAAATTGAAACTTGTTTGTCCGAAATGAAAGAGTATGTTGATGATAAGTATCATTTCTTGTTTGACGCAATGCTCAAAAAATGTCAGGAAAGCTATCTATGAGCAAGAATTATCAAATTAGAAAGAAAGGTTATAAACTTATTGTTTTTGAAGATTGCATAGAAAGTCCAAGAGAATATTATAAAGACGATAATATCGGAATTATGGTTTGTTTTCATCATAGATTAGAACTAGGTGATGAAACACAATTCAAATCATTGGAAGATTTCAACAATTGGTATAAAGAAAACAAAGATAAAGTAAAAAGCATTTTACCTTTATATTTGATTGATAACGAAGAATGTAATGGAAATGTTTCAATTACAACTGACAAGGAAGATTATCGCAGACCTAGTGAGTTACTAGGATATATTTATTGCACATCTGAAACATTAAAAGACAATTGGGCTTATGATGAAGAAGATGAGGAAGATATTTTAAAGGATAGGTTGGAAGATGAAGTTGTGGAATATGATAATTGGTTGCAAAACATTCCACCTTATTATTCCTTTGAAATAACAGATAGCAATAAAAATATGGTTCATTGTCAAGGTGTTTTTGCAGATTATGGATTTGCAGAAATGATAGATGAAATGAAAGAAAGGAATGAAAGAAAAGAATTTAATTTCTTGTTTGACACATTATTAGAAAAAGAAAAGAACAATTGTCTATAAAGGTGGACCTTTATGGACTTTTTACTAAAAAAGAAAAAGGAAAAAGAGTATGGAAAAAAGTAAATCAATAATCTCATGGGGACAATTATTTCTAATTGTCGGAACTATGTGTTTATTCTTATTTGCTTTAACTCAAAGAGTTACCTTTGAAAAACAACCAGAAATTGAAATAGTGCCTGTTCAGGGATTTGTCATGAGTGGTGGAACAATTACCGGATATGACGGTGATGAAACCACTCTTGTAATTCCGGGCACATATTCACTAGGTCCTACAACAAACATGTCAGGAAGTATAACTTTCAACAATAGAGATGAAGCTTGGGATTTTCTTCAAGAACATTACGCGGTAGGAACAGAGGGATATTATGACTTTTATAGAGAAATATATTCCCAAACTTATCCTTGGATATACAACTATTCAATTGATAAACCTAGTTATATTGAAGGAACAGATTTCAAAATAACAAGCATTACAGCAGACGCATTTAAGAATAATAAAACATTGGAAAAGGTTGTTATACCTAGCACAATTGAAAGAATTGGAAACTTTGCTTTTCAGTATTGTGAAAATTTAAAAGAAGTTGAACTTAATGAAGGCCTTAAAACAATAGGTGATAGCACATTTTGGGGTTGTGGAATAAAAAAAATATCCATTCCTAATAGTGTTGAAACTATAATGCCATATGCTTTCTTCTATTGTCATGACCTAGAAGAAGTTGAAATAGGTGAAGGTCTAAAAGATATAAATAACGGAACTTTTAACGGTTGTGAAAACCTTAAAAAAGTAACAATAAAATCTAAACATGATATAGAAGCATGGACTACTGATGTATATCAAATATTTTCGCGCTGCACAAGTTTAGAAGTTATTTATGTTTATGAAGATAGATTAACTTTCTTTAAGAACACGTCCCCTTGGAGCTTATATAGCAGTTATTATAAAAAAATATAAAACAAGGAGCATTAAATGGAAGAAAAATCAAGCAAAGCAAAGGGTGTGTCTATTGTAATGATTTTGTTAGCCATTGTAATAGGATTTGGTTTTGTTATCGGTCTTACACAAACAAGTGGTGCTAAAAACCTAAACAGCCAAAACTCTGAAATATCAAATTACACATTTGATGAGAATGGAGTATTACTTTCTTATAGTGGCGATAAAACTGAATTAGAAATTCCACAAACCTATTCTTTATCTTCAACGGTAGAGCAGGTTGAAATGTCATCTAGTTCAATCTATTCATTAGTTGATAGAGCAAACACTCTTGGAATTACAAATTATTCAATCGAAAATCAAACAGGAAATCAAACAGATGAGTTTGGTAATGTTTATTATCAAGAAAAGTATGTATTAACCTATGATAAGAGAAAAGTTGTAGAAGGTGATGATTATCAAGTTACAGGAATTGGCGCAAATGCTTTCCAAAATAACTCTCAAATAACATCTGTTGTTCTACCAGAATCAATTAGAACAATTGGTTCTAATGCTTTTATGGGTTGTGCTAATTTGAGAACAATCACATTACCAGAAAATCTTGAAAGAATTGAAAGTTCAGCTTTCTATAATTGCAGATTGTTAGATGATGTTGAAATACCTAATACGGTTTCATATATTGGTTCACAAGCATTTCATTATTGCACAAAACTTTCAAAAATCAATATTCCAACAAGTATTACAACAATAAATATGGCAACTTTCAATAATTGTATCAGTTTAACAGAAATTGAAATACCAAGTAATGTAAGAACAATTCAACATGAAGCATTTTTCGGTTGCACAAATCTTCGTAACATAACATTTAATGAAGGATTACAAAGTATTGCAACAGGTGCTTTCTATAACTGTTACCAAATTAGAGAATTGGTTTTACCAAGCACAATTCGTAATTTAACAAACTCAACATTCTATCGTTGCACAAATCTTCAAACAGTTGTATTGAAAAGTCCTAATATTGTGAACATCTCAAATAATACTTTCCCAACATCAATTTCAGCAATCTATGTTCACGATAACTTAATTGACGAATATCCAAATTATTCATATTGGAACTTATACACAGAGTATTTAAGACCATTGTCTGAATGGGAAAATAATGCTTAATGAAAAATCATAATTTTACCAAGTGGGTTGTAAATAAGGCATTTTCAAAAGCTATGTCAAAAGAAATGGATTATTTTGACGCAGTTTATACGGACCCTTTAATTGATAAATTAGGAATGGAAAATGTTGAACTCAAAAAGACCGGTTTTGAAGGTGCAAAGTTTGATGTGGTTGTAGCAAGAAAACTAATCAAGGATTACAAATATAAAATAAATCCAAGAGCATTAGAAGTGTATGGTTGGTGTCCAAAGGCGGTAGAAAATGCAATTATAAGATATTTACCAGAAGAATATATAAAACCCGTAGAAAAGCAAATTGACGAGGAAATGTAATGATGACTTTTGAGGAATTTAGCAAATTAAAATCCAAACTACATCTTGAAATTGATGAGTATAAAAAAGAAATGTTAGAAAAATCAAAATCTGAAATCTATGATAGTTGTAATGAGATAAATACAATTGAAACAATTTATCAATATCTCTTAAACAAAGGTAGATTTTATGAGTATAAATATATGCCTAAACAAAATATTCTTACACACTATTACACTAAATTCAAAGAAATGGGTTATAAAACACTAGATATGAAAACATAGACGACACAATAGGTTTTGATATTCATAGAAGAAAAAGACAACAACAAGAAGAAATGTAGGAGTTTGATATGTCAACTAGAAGTTTTATAGCAGTTCAGAGAGATGACGGTGTATATGAAGGTATTTACTGTCATCTTGACGGATATTTGACACATAATGGCGCAATGTTATTAGACCATTATAAAGACAGAAAAAAGTTAGATAAACTTATAGCATTAGGAAATATATCCGAGCTAGCACCAAAGGTAGAACCGGACCCAAAGTTTGAACATTCATTTGATTATGGGAAAAGACAGGAAGGTGTGGTTGTTGCTTATGGTAGGGATAGAGGTGAACAAGGACAAGAAAGTAAAAAATATTCTATATCAAAACTACTTGATAGAACTGATGTAGATTACATCTATGTCCTTGACGACACAGATAAGTGGATTTATGTAAAAACACCTGCTAGGGAGTTTAAAGATGTTAAAACGGACCTTAACAAAGAATATAAATCCATGAAGATTAAAAGGCCAAAAGGTTATTATGGCTTTTGGACACCTGAAAGAATTAAAGAAGAAATGAAAAAACAAAAACAAGAGGAAATGTAATGACAGAACGAGAATATCACGAAATATCGAAGAAAATTCAAAAAGAATTAGATAGTATTAAGAAATATTATTATGAGAAAAGTGATAATGCAGAAATGTTTGAACATGCAAAAAGAATTTATGGAATTACATCAATTTATAATCATCTTATTGAGCATGGAATTTATTATCACTATCCAGCTTTTCCAAAAAGTAATTTACTATCCACATTCTATGATTATTTAGACAAAGGCGGATATGACATTTCTGAAAATCAAATACACGATATGTTAACAGCATATCAAGAAGAAAATATGGATAAATACCTTATTAAAGGAAAACTTTACACACCAATCTTATTTGGTGAGGAAGAGGACGCATGGGGTGATGTCGAAGAAGATGATAGGTGCGGGGATTGCGGTTGTGCAGTCGGTCAGCAACATTTTGAGAATTGCGACATTGAACGCTGTCCAGCTTGTGGACTACAATTTATATCTTGTGATTGTGGGATAAAGTATGTTGTTTCAAAGGAAGCAAGAAAAAATTTAGATAAACTAATAAAACAGCAAGAACAAGATAATATTGAGTTTGAAAGAGAATGTGAAGAAGCAATAAGAAGATATGAAGATAAGGTAGAACAAATGGAAAAAGAAAAGGAAAACAAGAAACAAAAGAGAAAGAAATCAGAAGCTGAAATGTGAGGATAGAAATGGAACAACACGAAATTGATGACATGATGTCTAATCTTCAAGATTATCTTGAAAGACAAAACATCAATACAAGTCGCTTTTTCCGTTGTTTAAATCCACATCATATTGATAGTAATGCTAGCATGAAATATTTTGATGATTGTAGAGTTTATTGTTTCGGTTGTGGGTGTTCGTATGATTTAGTAGGAGTAATAGGTGCAGTTGAAGGTTTGGATAGACGAGAAGCATTTAAAAAAGCAAAAGAATATTACTATTCAAACTTTCATAAAACACCTAAATTAACCGAAAAACCAACAAAAGAAGTTTCTCATATAAAAGAACAAAAAAACTATGAGGAAGCATACTACATTTGGCAACAAAACTATAAAAATAATTACGAAGCAAAGAAATATTTAAAACAAAGAGGAATTAGTGAGAATATCGCTAAAAGATTTGGAATTGGATTTAATGAATTCAATTTTGGGGACTTTTCCTTTAAATCGGTTGTCATTCCAATAAGTGAACATTGTTTCTCTGCAAGGAATATCTCTAATCAAGATGAGTTGAGATATTACAAACCAAGAGGAAGTAGGGTTGAAATGTTTAATATGGCAGCTCTAACAAACAACAAACCTTATTGTGTAATAACAGAAGGCGAATTTGATTGTTTGAGTTTTGAAACGATTGGTCTTAATTCAATGGCTTTAAGTAGTGCAAATAATGTAAGTAAGTTTACAAAGGAATCCATACCAAAGGATAAGGTCTTTATATTAGCACTTGATAATGATGAAGCAGGAAATATAGCAAAGGAATCACTTGCTAAATTTTTTGATAGTGAAAATATAAAATATGGTGTTTTTGATAATTGTGGATTTAAAGACGCAAACAAAGCACTTGTAGAAGATAAAAAACAATTTGAAAATAGCATATATAAACTTATAGAACAATTTGATATCAAATTAAAAAAACTAAATGAAGTAGAAATGTGAGGATAGAAATGCACCAAGCAAACTTATTTGATATGTTAGGTGCAGAGTATGATTATTATAAAACGAAAGACAGTAATGATTGGAATTGGAAGTTTAGCGATTATCCTAAATCTCATGGACTAAAAGTGTTTAGTTGTTTCGCTTGTGGAGGTGGTTCAACTATGGGTTATAAA
>JAFVUY010000193.1 GCA_017502465.1 Bacilli bacterium
TAAAACCATTTTCAAGCATATGCATATACTTCAGCCGTTCTGCATACCCATGTTTCTTTCTCTTTTTAGACATAACAAAACCCCGAAAGTTTTTTGTCTAACTTTCGGGGTTCATGTCACCCACCAGCTTGCCGGTTTTTATTTCCCTTCTACAGCCCCCGAACATGCGCGATCCGAGACGTCTTCTCTTCCATCTGCGACTCCTTCCCTCCCATCCGCGACATAAACGAACAGTGTGATTGGTCTATGTCGCGGGAGATATTTATAGAAAGAATTGCAGCATTTTCCAGCAAATCCACCGTCCAAAATCCCCCTTCCAGCCCCACCAGAGGCCGAAATTCGAAATTATCGGTATACCATTTCGTTACACCGATAACTCTCCGGAACTTTGCTGCCAATTTTAGGTATATGCATAGTGTTGATTGTAATGACAGGGCGATACAAAGGTATATCGACATTATAAACCCAGCAATGACTCTTATTGGACGAGAAGAATCAGTAAAGCGATACTTACGATGCGACAACAGCATCAGCAGTAGTCGAAGCTCAAATTAGACGGGATTTTAAGTTCTCCGATATGTATTTAATACATGAGCGTTATTAATGAATGAGAAAGATTAAAAATCATAATAGAAGAGATTACATGTAACATACAACAATAATTGCTATATATTATTGTTAGGCACAATAATTGGAGTGGGTTTCAGACCTTTGTTTTGTGAAATATTATTGCAGTATTGCGGAACAGAAATAATTCGTATATTTGTGAGTAAAATGGATTAATTATGGCGACATTAGAATCACTTAAACCATTTTCGGGAGAACATTCAATCAAAGAAGCCGTCGTCACTTTTTTTCTGGCGACAAAAATCATTGATCCCTTATCATATAAGAGTTTAATTGAAACGAAATTCAAGGAAAAATTTCAATCTTTCAATCCCATAAGACAGGTTCAAGTTATTTTTGCTAACCCTCATAAGCCAGAACCTGAAACAAGAATGATAGAGGATAATGGTTTCAAATTTACGTCCTTCAAAGACGGAAAGATACAAAATGTAATCCAAGGTTTAAACGAAGCGAATCGATACTTCTTCTCCTTTCATTCATTAATCTACTCCAATTGGATAGAATTTAGATCCTTTGTCATTCAATGTGCAAAAGACATAGAGGAAGTACAAGGGGGGCAATATGTTGTTGCATATAGCTTAGGATATACAGATGAATTTACTTGGGATGAAGCAGATTATGATGCGAATTTGTTATTTGCGAAAGATGGTCAAGTACCAGATGAATTTTTCACATCTAGACAGTTTGATTATAACCTAAATGCTGAAAACAAAGATAAAAAACAATGTTTTGATCGTATCTCTGTTAGGGTTAGCAACCAGATGAATCAGAAATTCATTAGCATCAATCATAATATTACATTTGTCATTGACGAAAAACCAATAAGGCTAAATGAGCTTATTGCAAATTCTAGTTTCTGTGAGAATCTAGAATTTGCCCATGACGCCAACAAGTCTAGGCTAAAAGGAATCTTATCTCAGGAGGTCTGTACAAAAATTCGATTATAATGCGTGATTTTTCAAATCCAGTTAGTTTAACAGGATTAAATATAGAAAGTTTCACATATGGGCCGAATTTCTATATAGAAATTGCGGCTCCAGTACAGTATTTACACTACAGACAAGAACTTTCCGAATTTGTTTGTTTGCCTCAAAATTGGGACGGATACGGTGCTATTCCTCTAGAATTGGCGGCGTATGAAAACGCAAATCATTTCTTGGATCAAATTGATCGAGGTATTTTAAAATATTTATCACAAGAGTCACTTCAGCCAACACCATATGGTACCGTTATAATGGATTTTCAAAAAGGTCATGATTTGGTTTCTGTGGAGATTGGTAATGATAAAATCGGTTTTTTTACAAAATTTAAGAACCACAAAAATTTTTTCTCTAACGGCGAGAGTTATCCATACTCTTCTATTCCAGCCAAATTACAACAAGCTCTAAAGATTATTGACAATGCATTGTAAAATAAATACAAACATAGAAACTGATGAAATCTGTGTGCGGTGTTTAACAACCCCTATGCATTACGATAGTAAAAAAAATAAATTAAATATTATTACTTTCCTGCCGCCAAAAAATACTTCGTCCGTATCTCTTTTACGTCTAAAATATACAACAAATGAATTTTGCGAGTCCCATGGTCGCAACTTAAATGCAGGAAAAAATACATACATCGGATTAACATACATCACTCCGCAAATACTCAACAAAGCATTAGAGTCTTTTTATTCCGAATATGAAATTAATGACATAGCAGCTAAAATAGAAGGCACTCCTATTAATGAAAACGGAGAATATAGGACTGATTTAGATAATGTATTCTCTGATGACCCAGGGCTTCCTATGCATGCTGACTTAATTTATAGCAAAGCCTATAATGCTGAGGCGGGAGAAGTCAGAACGAATATACGCATAATTGCTCAAAATATTGTTAATCTTGTATCTGTTGAGTTATCCAATGAATCGGAGATAGACAGGTGAATAAATTTTAAACCTTGCATATTGACATGAACCCCGAAAGTTAGACAAAAAACTTTCGGGGTTTTGTTATGTCTAAAAAGAGAAAGAAACATGGGTATGCAGAACGGCTGAAGTATATGCATATGCTTGAAAATGGTTTTAGCATGGCATATATAGAACAGAA
>JAFVUY010000194.1 GCA_017502465.1 Bacilli bacterium
ATTTGTCTTTTATTTCTAACTTTATCTAACTTGCTAATCTTGGTTAAGATTGCGTTTTGCTTTTTAAGCAATGTATTTTTTGCTCTCACTTCGTTTTGCTTGGCTATCTTGGCTTTTTTAGTATGTTCCATTTGTTCTTTGGTTGAATGTAGGTGTTCCGCTCAATACGCCAAACTTAATGCGTCTATTTCGTCCTCGCTTCAATGTTCCCAATCTAACTTGGGACAATTCATTTTGAAAAACTCTTTCACTTTTAACTTTCTTACGTCCCGCTTATCACTCACCAAACAACCACTTAATATTTGGTGTTGGTTGCTATTGGTGATTATGATTGTGAATAAATGGAATATTTCATTAATCGCACCCACTCACAAACCACAAATGAAGTTAAATAATAAACTCGTCTTAAAATTACCGAAATTGCTTGTTTCAATGACGAATAGACATAATTTGTTAGGCAACTCTAAACGTGTTGCTAATACTTTTAAATACGTCTTAATTTGTGTGTATCACGTGCTTTCTTGTTCGGTTAGGCTCAATGTGCTATGGTGTATGATTTCGTTTAGCAAACCGTCACCAAGAATTGTAATGCCGGTTTTGTTCTTGCTTAAATCTATTCCAATTCTTAACATTAAATAATTCCTTTAATCGCAAAGATAATTAGCATTGTGGGTAGTCAAATTGGACTTGTTCCTACAACGAAAGCAATAACACTCGCAATTGCGCCGCCAATACCAATACCTAACAAAAAGAAAAAATAACCTAAGCCCTCAAAAAAAATTCTCCACTTTTCTTTTGTTTTATCTTTCATTTTTATTTTTTTCATTGTCTCTCCCTCAATCACTATTCACTCAATCGGCTTTTCAACTCAATTTCTCGTTTAACCCTCATTTGTTGATTATGTAAATAGGTTCGTCCATTGGGTTGTCCGGGTTAATTTTCATAACTTCTATTGGTATTAAGCCATTTAAAAATAGTTTTTCCTCTTTCCAATCAATGTAATAAATAATTTTTCCCTCATTTGTATATATTACACATTTGGGCAACATTTCTTTATATCAAATCTTACATTTCTTGACTTTCAAGAATTTAATACTTTCTCCTATTTTACACGCCATTATTTAAATCTCTTGTCCGGTTTAATGACGTTTTTTTTCTTAATCAATTCTTGTTTAACTTTTTCCAATTGTTCTAACTCTTGGCTAATGTCTACGTTGTTTTCTCTTAACAACTTAACAATTTGTAAAAATCAATTATTTAGCATTTTCTAACTTTACCAATTCCTTTCATTCCTCTTTTAGTTGTTTAAGCAAATTATCAAACTTGCTCGTGTCTATTCCATTTTCTCTCATTCTTGTTAATCTCAATTCGTATGCCGCGTTAATCATTCTTTTTCTCCCTAATCTTAAATGGGTAGGCATTGCCTAATAGTTTAATCATTGCCGTATGTTTATTTGGCTCATATTGTTTAAGTATTTCTAATTCGTGTTCGATATTTTGGCTAAACGGACAAGCAACACAACCCGTACGCTTTAAGCCGTATTTCGTATAGCATTCGTTTAGTTGAATGTTATTTTCTTTAATCAACGTCATTACGTCCTCGTCGCTTAAATATAGCAACGGCATAAACTTTGTATATAGTTTATTTGGTATTAAGCAAGAATGGTAGGCGAAACTTCTTGCTCCTCCCTCCGCTAATCTCTCACCCGTAACACTAATCTTAATGTTATGCGCTTTTATGTAATCATAAACGGGTAGTTTCTTTAAGTACTTACAACAATCATTAGCGACTTTGAAGTTTAGTCCCTCTTTGGCTAATTTGTTCCGAATTCAAACGGGACACTTAATCTTACCTCTACCATAACCGGTTAATCATTGTAACGCGCTTTTACATTTAGGGTATTTAATAATCAATTCCTCAAATTCTTTCATTGTATCGTTAATGAAATCGAAATTCCACTTTTGAAGTCGATACAACATTTCCGCTCCCACTTTGCTAATAATCGGTATTCCGTATCTCGTGTAAATGATTGGTGCGGGAATTCTAGGGTATTGGGTATCAATATTTCACCCCTCTTTGCGCTTTTGTTCCACGAAACGGTAAGTAGCGTCATATTCCATTCTCGTATCGAAAAACACCACTTTAACTTTGTTTTTCCACCCTAA
>JAFVUY010000195.1 GCA_017502465.1 Bacilli bacterium
ACGCGGTATTACTACAGTGAAACTGCGCCGAACACAACGGGAAATTATTGGCATTACGTTGAGGGCGTGCCTACCGTATGGGAGTAAGTTCTTGCCATACCGCAGCCCTACGGGCAGGACTGTAAAAGATAGAGTATAAACGAAAATAAAACGGAGTCGCAAGTAATTTTGCGGCTCTGTTTTTTCAATAAACGTTTTATTAAAGCGTACCATGCCTAAAAAAACGAAAAAAGACGCCCCGAATTTTTTCAGTGGCTTCGGCTTTTCTTCAATTAACACGAATTATACCCTATCGGGTATATCATTTTAAAAAAGAGAGTAAATAAACCCGATTGGGTATAATACACACAAAATGCTTGACAAAAGCCCCGAAAGGGTATAAAATAATAGTACTATGAAAGCTATAAGTGAATTTATTAAACAGAACAGAAAAGCGTTGGGGTTAACCCAAGAAGAGTTTGCCATGCGTGCAGGCTTAGGGCTTCGCTTTGTTCGAGAACTTGAACAAGGCAAGAAAACGTTGCGCCTTGATAAGGTCAATCAAGCGTTGGCGGTGTTCGGCGCGCAAGTATCGGTAGGGAGATTGAATAGTGATGAGTGATACGTATAGAACTGCCTATATTTACGTGCGGAACGTCTTTGCGGGCGTGTTGGCGGAAACGGACTACGGGTATTCTTTTGCCTACGACGAAGAGTATTTGCAAACCGAAAACGCAACTGCCGTCAGTTTAACGTTACCGCTTACGGCAAATAAATATCGGGCGAAAACGTTGTTCCCGTTCTTCGACGGGCTGATTCCCGAGGGCTGGCTACTTGATATCGTAACGCATAATTGGAAAATTTCACCGAGCGATAGGTTCGGTGTGCTTTTGGTTGCTTGCAAGGATGCCGTAGGGAACGTGAGCGTAAGGGGTGAAAAACTATGAAATGTTTATGTTGCGGTAAAGAATTTACGCCAAAGGCATCCATAGAAGAAGTGGAAAACGGTTGGCATAAAAAATGCGTGAAAGCGTTTTTCGGCGGTAGTAAGTTGCCGATATTAGACATATCGGAAGAAACGTTAAAACGGCTTGCCGAAGAAAGCACGAACAAGGGATTTACCGTTCCCGGCGTGCAAAAGAAATTGTCCTTGCATTTAACGGAGGGCGCGTCGCCAAGACTTACGCTCGTCAACTATCCTACGGGGTATATTTTGAAGCCCCAAACGGAAGAATACGAAACTTTGCCCGAAGCCGAATACTTGGTTATGCAAATGGCAAAGCAGGTGGGGATTAAAACCGTGCCGTTTGCGTTGATTAAAATGAATAATAAAGGCGAACTTGCTTACATTACCAAGCGAATTGATAGGGCGAGCGTGGACGGCAAAATGCAAATGCTGGCGATGGAAGATTTTTGCCAACTTGAAGAGCGATTGACGGAAGATAAGTATAAAGGTTCGTACGAGCGTTGTGCGAAAGTTATTAAAAAGTATTCGTCCATGGCGAAATTTGACTTAACGGAACTGTATTTGCGGTTAGTTTTTTCGTTCGTAATCGGTAATTCGGACATGCACTTGAAGAACTTTTCAATGATAGAAAAAGCAGAAGGGAGTGGCGAATACGTTTTGTCTAGCGCATATGATTTACTTCCCGTCAATGCGATTATGCCCGAAGACGAAGAAGAAGTTGCCTTAACCATGTGCAAGAAGAAACGCAAAATTAGGCGAAAAGACTTTCTATCATTCGCAGAAGAAATCGGTATTGAAAGCGTTACTGCGGAAAAATTGCTTTCAATGGTTATCAAGGAGAAACAAACTCTGCTTGCAATGACGGACGAATCGTATTTGTCTGAAAGATTGAAAGCGCGCTTGAAGGAATTAATTTCAGTGAGAATGATTAGTTTAATTGATTAATTGCAAACAAATAGAAATGAATAAATTTTGCTGTAGGTATAAGTTTTGCTATGAGTGAATTCAAAGTTAATTAATGGGGAATAATATGCAAAGGAAAAATATATTTATTTCGCACTATGGCGGAGATGAAAAATACATAGAACCATTTAAGAAGAAAATAAGTTCTGGAGTAAATGTTTACGATAGCTCAATTGTTGAAACAGAACCAAACAAGGCAACAAATAAAGAATATATCAAGTATGGTATACTTGCCCCAAAAATTGATTGGGCTGGGACGGTAGTAGTTTTAATTGGCCCTAAAACAAAAGAAAGAGAGTATGTGAATTGGGAAATAGAGTATGCGTTAAGACATGATAAAAGGGTTGTGGGTGTTTATTTGCCAGGGGCAGAAAAGGATGATGTTCCAGAAGCTTTAGAAAAATATGGGGATGCATTGGTTACTTGGAAAAAAGATAAAATGATTGACGCAATAAATGGCGAAAATAGCTGGGAAACGCCTGCGGGAACTCAAAGACCAACTGTAACAGCAAGAGGAGTTTGTTGATATGGCAATATATTCTTATAAAATAACAAGAGATTTTGGATTTGCTCCAAATCCATTTTATTCAATGTGCACCTTGGCGACATGTAAACCAAAAATAAGAAAATTCGCTAATGTAGGAGATTGGGTTATTGGTTTCGGCTCTGCTGCTAAAAATAGCCCTTTAAAAAATAAAATTATATATATTATGAAGGTTGAGAAGAAGATCTCCTTTAACGATTATTGGCGTGGCGAGGAGTACCAGTGTAAAAAGCCTGTTATGAATGGGAGTTTAAAACAAAATTATGGAGATAATATCTACCATTGTGAAAACGATGAGTGGATTCAAGTGGACTCGCATCACAGTTTGAAAGATGGGACACCCAATATATTAAATGTGAATAAGGATACGTCATCTAATAATGTTTTAATTTCTAAAACGTATTGGTATTTTGGCAAAGATGCCATTGATGTTCCAGATGAACTGATGGATATTATACCAGAATGTAGAGATTACATTAAAGTAGAAGGCTTGGATGAAAAAATCGATGAGTGGGTGAAAACTTTTCAAAGTAGTGGGTTTATAGGTGAACCGAATTTGTTTAATGGAGAATTTAAAAGATACGATGGAAAAAGTTAAAAATCCTTTTAATATTTATGTCTTATGGCATCCAGATTATGAAGATGGAAGCAAATACGCAGAAATTATTTATGAACAATTTTCAAGAGGAATAAATGATTATGCTGGAGAAAGTATAGGTTTGCCCGTATATTTTGTTACGGATATCGGTTTTGATTTTGCTCATGCGATTGAGGAAAGTGAATATGTTGCATTTATTGTTTTTGTGGATAATAAAGTTTTAGTAAATAATGAATGGAAAGATACGCTTTCGGTTTTATCACGTTTAGTTGAGGGGAACACAAAAGTAAAAATTTATCCCATAGCGATTTCTGATGGGGCATTTAATGTATCGGGGCTTGCTAAAATAAATTTTATAAGACAAAAAAAGGACGACGTTGTTAGAAATCTTAAAGAAAAAATAGCTATAAATAGTGCGCATTTTTGTTTTGAACTAGCTCATGAATTTTCAAGATTATTATTTGATAGAAATAGAGTTTCAGAGATTGAGAATAAGAGTATTGCACCAGCCTTAAAAATTTTTATTAGCCATGCTAAAAAAGATGGAAAAGAATATGCTGAAAAATTTAATGGATATATTTCAACGAACACTGCGTTAGATAGATTTATTGATGTTTTTGATATTCCGAGAGGGGAAGATTTTGAGGAAAATATTAATAGAAATATTGCTGAATCAGCACTATTAATAATATATACCGATGAATATTGTTCAAGAGAGTGGTGCCAACATGAAGTTTTGTTTGCTAAGCGCAATAATCGTCCTATAATATTAGTGGATGCAATTGCAAAAGGAGAACTTAGACGTTTTCCTTATATGGCTAATGTAAAAACCATTCATGCGTCGAGTCTTCTAGAAAAGGAGGAAATGCATTCGATAATTTATCAACTTTTACTTGAAACTTTAAGGGTTAGATATCAAAAAATTTACTTGGGAATTTTGAGTTCTGGTGTGGGGATAAGTCAAGAAAAGATTTTGACGTTACCTTATCCACCGGAATTATACACTTTGTTGTCGAATGGCTGTATAAATGTAGAAAAATTAATTTTATACCCAGAACCTCCAATAAATAAGCATGAAAAAGAAATTATAAAATCGTTTAATCCATCTTTAATGTGTTGTACGCCAGCGATGCTGAATAATCAATCTTTAATACTCCAACAAAAATCGTTGAAAGACATTATTATAGGGATATCTATATCTGAGCTTACAGAAGAAGGAATCGCGTCGTGTACAAATAAGCATTTAAATACCATGTACGTAGAACTATGCCGTCATTTATTATCATTACAAGCAAAATTGTTGTATGCTGGTTGGTTAGGTTATAGTTCTGAGTTTAATTTTGTAGAAGTATTAACGGATTTGATAAGAAATTATTGTTTTGATATGGAACAAGAAAATAGGGTTACAATTTTAAATTTGGAGCAATTGCCTATAAGTGAAGAAAAACTAGCAATGTTGCCTAATTTCATACAAGTCACAAAATATCACAACAACAAGAATGTAGAAGAAGGTTTGTCTGAGTTGCGTGGTTATATCAATACAAAGGATAAATGTCAAGCGCGCATTGTTTTGGGTGGTAAGACAACAGATTTCTTGGGTGAAATGCCTGGAGTAATTGAAGAAGCATTGATTGCAATGAGGAACAATATTCCAACCTATATTCTTGGTGGATATGGAGGCGCAGCAAAAATGATTATAGATTGTTTACAAGGACAGCGCGTAGATTTATTAAGTGAAACAATTAATGAAGAATTAAAAGCGTATGGTTTTGCTAGGTTAAACAATGGATTGACCGATGAGCAAAACAAGGAACTAGCAACTAGCTACAACATGATTAATAATTTATCATTAATTTTAACTGGGTTAACTAATTTGTTTGGGGAAGAAGAACATAATGAATAGTTTTTTGTCTAATGCAACAAAAGCATATGATGCTTACTGGCGATTTGCTTTTAATCGACAAGAGGCCTTTTATAGCAAAATGAATAACGAACCTCAACCATGGACAGAAGATCCGATCATTCAAAAATATAGGTTTACTAATCCGTATAGAATAACAGATCGCGTTAGCCAATATCTAGTTAGAAATGTTATTTATAGTAAGAATAATTTTACTGCTGAAGATATTTTATTTCGCATTTTGCTTTTTAAGATATTCAACAAGATTGATACATGGGAATATCTTGAAGATAAATTAGGAGAGATTAGATATTCTGAATATAACGAGGAAATCTATTCACGATTATTAGATGAGTTGATTGAACAAAAGCAAAAGATTTATTCTGCTGCCTATATAATGCCATCAGGCGTAACTAGTTTTGGATATGCAAAAAAACATGGGAATAATCTTGCATTGTTGAGTTATATGTTTTCAAATGGATTATCTCAAAAACTTGCACAATCTAAAAGTTTACAAGAGTTGTATCAATTATTACTATCATTTCCTACAATCGGGAGCTTTTTAGCTTTTCAATATGCAATTGATATAAATTATAGTGAGCTGTGTGATTTTGACGAAATGTCTTTTGTTGTTGCGGGGCCTGGCGCTAGGAGTGGCATTGAAAAATGTTTTAATTTAGAACGTTATGATTATACTGAAGCAATAAGATTTGTTGCTGACAACCAAGAAGAAGAATTTGAAAAAAGGGGATATAAATTCAAAACATTATTTGGGCGAAAATTGCAGTTAATTGATTGTCAAAATTTGTTTTGTGAAACCGATAAATATACTAGGATATATTGTCCGGAAATATCTTCAACTCAAAATAGAATAAAAATAAAACAAATTTACACTCCTAATCTTATAAAATTTGATATATTTTTGCCGCCCAAGTGGGGTGTAAAAGTTGTTAAAGGAGAAAAATAAT
This sequence comes from Bacilli bacterium, assembly GCA_017502465.1. Taxonomy (GTDB): domain Bacteria; phylum Bacillota_I; class Bacilli_A; order RFN20; family CAG-826; genus RGIG5418. The sequence goes on from JAFVUY010000195.1 coordinate 5,920, forward strand.
GGCTCATTTATTAACTGGAAATAATGCTAACGATTTATGGGTTAAGGCATTGCAAACAATTAATAAAGCAGGAAAAGAGTCGACTGATACAAAAGAAATATTGCATGTAGTATTAGAATTAAGTAATCCAAGACAAAAGTGGGTTATTGCAAGATCTCCAGTTATAAGTGTTGCGTTTGCTTTGGCGGAACTGATTTGGATTCTTTCAGGGGACAATCGTAGAGATATTATTGATTTTTGGAATCCATCGTATCAAAGATTTGCCGCGGATGAGGGTTCTAATATTTATTATGGTGCTTATGGTTATCGTTTAAAAGTAAATCACGGTATTGACCAGTTGTTTGAGGCTTATAGTGCGTTAAAAAATAATCCTAATAATCGACAGACAGTTTTATTGTATTGGGATCCGCAAAAGGATTTTCCTAGAGAAGGACAAAGACAAAGTAGAGATATTCCTTGCAATATTTGTTCTTTATTAAAAATAAGAGAAAATAAATTAGAATGGACTCAAATTATGAGAAGCAATGACATAATTATGGGTTTGCCATATAATTTTATTCAATTTACAAGTTTGCAAGAAATATTAGCTGGCTGGTTAAACGTTGAAATAGGTAATTACATACATTATAGTGACAGCCTGCATTTTTATGAGCGAGACAAATCTTTTAATTTTATAGAGAAAGCAATTAAAAATGAAGATAGTTTGTCGATTCCTAAACATGAATCTGATATTATCATAAAAGAAATATATTCGCGAATGATAAAGATTGTTGAGGGTGATACTTCTTTGAATTCTATAAAAAAACATGCTAATTTATCTTCTCGATATGAAGCCTATAATAATATAACGAGAGTTATTGTTGCTTATGCTGCAAATAAATTGGGATATATAAACATAATTAACGATATAATGGGTGATTGTACAAACCCTATGTATAAAGAGTTATTTGAGATGTATTTGCGTAAGAAAGATTAAAATGGTAGGTTTTTTATGAAAATATTTATCAGTTATCATCGAAAAGATACTAAATATAAAAATAGAATAATTGATATTTTAGAAGCAAATGATATCGATTATTATTGTGTACCAGACGAAATGGATTTTTCTGGTTGGAAGCATCAAAAAATATCACAATTTATTAGCAATGAACTTAAAAAATGTGAGATACTTTTATGCATAGTCGGAGAAGAAACCTATTCTCGTCCACATGTTGACATTGAAATACATTCTGCATTAAAAGGGGATGTTTCTAATAGAAAAGGTATAATAGTAGTAATGCTTGAAAAACGAAAAGACAATAAGAATAACATAAATTATAGTACGTTTCCTAGTAAATTAGCGCAGAATGAAAAGTATATTGTAGTCGAACAATTTGCAAGTTTTCATGCAACCGTTATAGATGATATTCAACAGGCACTTGCGAATAAAAATAATTCTAAATTCCAAATTACGCACAAAAATAACGTTATGAAATTAAGAAGTGGGAAATATTATGAATTAAATTAAGGTTAAACAAATGAAAAATCAATTTTTAACGAACTATACAGATATAACTTTTCTCGATAAAATAAAAGATAATTTGCGGAGATGTAAAGCGTTTTCGTTTTCCGTTAGTTTCATTAAGAAGGCAGGGCTTGTTTTATTATTTAAAGATATTGAAGCTGCAGTGGAACGTGGAGCAAAAGGGCGTATAATTACTTCTACATATCAAAACTTTACCGATATAGAATCGATAAAGAGCTTTTTCGCGCTTCAAAACAAGCATGATAATTTTCAATGTCATTTGGATTATGAGTGTTTCCACGATAATCATTATTCTACGTTGGGTTATCATTCTAAGGGGTATCTTTTTGAGTTTGAGAATTGTTATGAAACTATAGTGGGTTCGTCAAACATTACTCGTTATGCTTTATTAAAAAACATTGAGTGGGATGTTGTTGTTAAAGAAGATAATCCAGAAGTCTATACTCAAGCCATGTTTGAGTTTGAGGAAAAATGGGCGGCAACACATCTTTTAAACAGTGAGATTATCAATTTATACGCCAATAAACTCAATTTCGCAATAGAACGTTGGGATATGG
>JAFVUY010000016.1 GCA_017502465.1 Bacilli bacterium
GTAATCTGTCTAAAATAAGAATAAACAGTCAAGTGGCGTCTGTAACATAAAGAAAAACACAGTAGACTATGCTTAGTTTTCTGTGTTTTTTTCTAATTTCATTTAGAGGTGAATTAATTGGTAGTTATTAGAGGTGCCCTTAATATAGAACTAAAATAAAGTATAGGTAGAGGAATTAAAGTTCAAAAGTAAAATGTTAATTGAATAAAAAGCACTCGAAGACAAGTGCTTTTTAATTTCTATGAATATTAAATTTGTTTCGGTACCTTTCTATGACAAAAAAAACTCGCCACTAACGAGTTTTTTTATTTTTATTATTTCATTACAATCCTGGTGCTACTCCAAGTTCAGATTCTAACATCCAAATTGTTTTTTCAATATCACCTTTAGCATCAGCAAAGAGACCATTTGTGACATCGTCATCTTCTTCATCTGTTGCATGGACACCATCTTGGAAAAGATCTGACAAATATTTGTAAGCTTTAACAACTTCTGTCAAACGTTCCTCTGTCGTTTTATCCCAAGTAGCAGTTTCAAGCTCGATCTTCGATAACTCATCAAATTCTTTCAATGTTGAGACTGGAGAACCACCAATAGTAATTAATCGTTCTGACAAAACATCTAAATGACTATTTAGACCGTCCATTAATTCATCCATTTTAGGATGTAATTTCATAAAGCCAGGGCCGCGTAAGTACCAATGTACTTGATGCACCAAAGCGGCTGCTTTTGATAAGTCTGCAACGGATTGATTCAAAACTGCTTTCGTTTTTTCTTTAGACATTTTTCTCCTCCATCAGAACCTATAAGTAATTTTCAAAAAGTTACTACTTACAAAGTCTCTTGCTAAGTTGATTAAATCAGAAACATTTGCTCAAGGTTATCTTTAATTAACATCTATAAAGACCACCCCAACAATCTCATTATAGAAAAAAATCAGTATTTTATCAAATATTTAGGTTCTTTTTTCGTATGAATAAGTATGACTATTTTCTTAATTTTTACACTTGGTACAATTTGGGGTTCTTTCTTTGGTTTGATGATTGATCGCTTACCGGAACATTCCATCGTACATCCTAGATCTCATTGCTTAGACTGCGGTCAAATCCTAATTTGGCGAAATTTGATTCCTATTATTTCTCAACTCTTTCTTAATGGTTGGATTTGACCTCAAAGCTCATGCTTTTCCTTTGGGGATATGGCTCATCTTTTTTGCGCTCCTGAGTTTCACTTGTCCTTACAATATAGGCGTTTTATCGTGTATTTTCATTGCAATTGTGACAGAACTTTTTTCTCTCAGAATGGGTAGTGGAGACTGGCTTTATTTAAGTTTAGTCTCATTTTCTGCTGATTTTTTCCAGTTAAGGGCACCTCTAAAAACGTATGAAAAGAGGTATAATAGATTAAAAATAAGCTAACGAGGTATTGAAGATGAATTTATTTGGAGATAGCGACTATCTTGAAAAATTAAGTTTAAAAGGAGACCCTCTTGAGCGGCTAGAAAAAGTGGTTGATTTCGAGTGTTTTCGCCCAACTCTTAACCGGATTTTTAAGTATGATTTAAAAAACAAATCTCATGGTGGTAGACCGCCCTATGACCTTGTTTTAATGTTGAAAATTCTAATTTTACAACGCTTATACAATCTATCTGATGATGCAATGGAATATCAAATGATTGACCGGATTTCGTTTAGAAGATTCCTTAAGATTGATGACAAGGTACCAGACGCAAAGACTATCTGGAACTTTAGAAATCAGCTATCAAAATCTAATAGAGGAAACTGGCTTTTTTCTGCCTTTCAAGAAAAACTTGAATCACAAGGGATGATCGCTCATAAAGGACAGATTGTTGATGCAACATTCATAGAGGCGCCTAAACAACGTAATCCAAAAGACGAAAATGAATTGATTAAAGCAAATAGGGTACCAGTGAATTGGACGAAGAACAAAAGAGCACAGAAGGATACAGCTGCTCGCTGGACAATTAAAGGTAATGAGAGACACTATGGCTACAAAAATCATATTGCTATAGATACCAAATCAAAATTCGTAAAGAATTATCAAACAACGCCTGCAAATGTGCATGATTCTCAA
>JAFVUY010000196.1 GCA_017502465.1 Bacilli bacterium
AGAACAGCGGATGCTGCGACGAATCAATTTATTAACGAAAATAGTTCAAGAACGTTACCGCACGGGCGCGCTAATGATTCGCAGTGCGACTTTGTAAAAAAATGTAAAACTCGGAGGTGATTTGGGATGACCGAATCCTTTATTGGAAACAGAATAGCAGAGCTTTTAAACACAAGGCAAATTTCAACAGATAAGATGAGCAAAGATCTTGCGCAGTCAAAAGATTATATTGATAATATAATTGAACATAAACAGCTTCCGTCTATGCAAAGCTTTTTAGCAATCTGTGACTACCTTGGCGTGACACCCGCAGAATTCTTCACCGAATAAATCTCAATGACTAAAATTAAATTATAGGCATAATTATTATCGGCATTAAATGAATAGTGCCGACTTTTTTATTGAGCGATATATTTTTCAAGAACTCAATCCCTTATCCGAAAAGGGGCTTTTTCTGGCGCCCGGAGCGAAAATACTAATAAGCTAATTATAAATCTTGACAAACGAGTGCCAAAGTAGTATACTTTGGTCACCAACTTAATATTTTGCTTTTTTTGAATAGACGGGGGCATATGTGTTATCACATATCATAAGAATGAGCGGTAAAGCAAATTTTTACGGTAAGTGATAATCACTAAGACTTACGAATAGTTTCAGGCACTTATCGAAAGATAGGTGCCTTTTTTGTTTTTTTGTGCGAAAATTAATGTTTTCTTGAAAAAGATATTTTAAGTTCTTTATATTGTATTCAGAAAGTGAGGTGAACGAAATGAAGTTCCACTTAGTATTAACCAAAAAAGATACGGACATCATTGCATTTAAAAACTCTGTTTCTCCCAAAACATTCGGTGAACTCGTGACCAAAATTTTAAAAAGGGCTGTGCGCGGCAGGGTTGCTGAGATCCCAATGTCCTTTGAAATTAATGACGAAGTTTGTGAAATGCACACTAAAATCGAACTTGATGATGAATTAGTGAAAGAATGCAAAGAGGTTTTAGGGTTCGAAAAAGGTAGATTTACTGCTTGTGTTAAGCAAGAAATCAGACGGTGCATTAACAAAAATCTTGTTATTCCTAAAAAGGAACATATAGATAATGGTCACATTAAGGAAATACTTGATAATGCGTCGTTATCTATTAAAAAGCGTAAAGCAGAGCTTGTGGACTCTCCAGAGAAGTTTAGAAAGATGCATAAATCGTATCGTACAATTTTAAGTAATGCGGCGCATGAGTTTAATAAAATTAATTAATAAGAGGTGATATTTTGGTAAAAAGAAAATCCATTCATTTTGTATTATCGCATACTAAAGATTTAGACTTAATCGCTTGGAAGAATTCACTGCGTGATGGCGAGTTTAACCGAGTTGTGAACGAAATTCTAATCGCAGAGCAAGATAAGAAAATCGCTAAGATTCCTTGCGGCAGCAAAAAAGTTGAGAACCCGCAAACCATAAACAGTAGGTTGCTAATCACGGATAGGTATGCTATTGAATTGGTGGAGTCGTTTGGTCCGAAACAAATTACGTCAAGTATTAAAGATATTATTCGTAAGCATATAGCAAAGAACAAACAAGCATCCAAGCCCCC
>JAFVUY010000197.1 GCA_017502465.1 Bacilli bacterium
CGTGGGTTCAAGTCCCACTGGCGTCGCCAAGTGCTCTTACTTCAGGAGCGTTATATAGAATAATAAATTGAAGATGACCTATCATTTAATAGGCGTGAGACACAAGAACTGGCAGCGACGCGATAACAAAATCTTGTAGCGATTGGTTTGTGGTGCTTCCCTAGATGCTTATTCTTTAAAACCACTTTTATGGGGCTGTAGCTCATTTGGCTAGAGCGCCTGCCTTGCAAGCAGGAGGTAGAGGGTTCGACTCCCTCCAGCTCCACCATAAAAGCCGTTCGTTGGAAAACACTCATTTGTCTGCATAGCAGCCCAACGACTGTAACAATTAAGTTAGTAAATGAGTGAATTGGTCATAGGCTAACCAATTGGGGATTACTGCGGTGGTGATGTTCATACCCTTAAAAAAGTAACATAAAACCAGCCTACCTATCGGGTGCATAAATGATAGGTGAATTTGGGTCACTAGCTCATCTGGTAGAGCACATCACTTTTAATGATGGGGTAGATGGTTCGAGTCCATCGTGACCCACCACTTTAATAAAAGGAGTAATATGGATAGTTATAGTAGAGAAACAATTTTTCATTTGCCAGGCATTTTTGAGAAAGGACATATTTATATTAAATTATTAAATTTATATACTAATAAAAAAGAATATTTTAGAAATAATGTAAAAATTGGTTCAGTCTATGGAACACCACTGGGTGCGATTTGGAATGGTGGACGAATGATATATGGAGTAACATCTTGGGGAGAAATGCATGGATGTAAGGAATTTATGGAAGAGAAAAATATTCCAATTCGCTTTACTTTTACTAATTGCTTAATTGAAAATCAGCATTTATATGATACATATTGTAATAATATATTAGAGATTTTTAATACAGGTAAACATGAAATAATTTGTAATTCACCAATTTTAGAAAAATATATCAGAAAAAAATACAATAATAATTATAGATATATTTCTTCTACCACAAAAAGAATTACAGATAAAACTTTACAACAAAACGAAGTTAATAAAAATTATTATTTAACAGTATTAGATTATGATTTTAATAACGACATGGAATTTTTAGAAAGTTTAGAACATAAAGAAAAATGTGAAATTTTATGTAATCCCGTCTGTCAGCCAAAATGTCCAAGAAGGGAATTCCATTATAAGAATATTAGTGAGTGTCAATTAAAATATAATCCGCATGGTGTATTTGCTTGTCCTGATGATAGAAAAACTTTTTATGACGCACAAAAAACTCCTAACTTTATTTCTGAATATAAAATTGAAAAATTAACAGAAATGGGATTTAAACATTTTAAATTAGAAGGAAGAACAGCTAAAGACTCTGATTTAATAAATATCTTAACTTATTATTTGATTAAAGACAAATATCAAGAATTAGTTAGACAAGAGTTGAAAGAACAATAGTATTGATTATATAATTTTTAATATATAATACCAGCGCGGAGATGTGCGACATTCTCCTAAAACGGTCGCAAGTATATATACTTTACTTTGAGTCTGCGTGAACGGAGGTTCGACTCCTCCCTGCGCCCTAATAAGGCGCGGTGGCACAGAGGTTTACTGCACAGGCCTGGAAGGGTTTGATTTCACGCATTTGACTTTCTATAAAAATTATAGTATAATTATATTATAGAAAGAAAGGAAAGTGATTAGTATGGTAGAATATTTTTGGGAATACGATTATAAGTTTGGACAGTTCTTACAAAGAATTTTCCCTAACACATATAAAAGAAAATACTCTATGGCTGGTAATGGAATTTATAATTTAATTTTGGTGCAAGATAAAATTTACGAAATTAAATTATCGCAAACTAATTCAATGGTTAATGATAATGGATTGTTAACTACTGATAAATTAAAAAATAAAATAATTCAAAATATAATTGACAATATGAAAAGTCAACCAAATATAAATAATGGCAAATTAACTTTTAAATTAGGTAGTTTTACTGCAAAAGTAGAAGTTATAAAGAAAATGAAAATGCCAGAATAGGTGGAAGCGAAACAGCCTGTAACAGACCTGATAATGAATTCAGGCAAGCGGCTCTTGTAGCGAGAGAGTGTCGGCGATACGAAAAAGTTATAACCAGTAGCGGCCTATTTAATTGTTTGAGGATAGAAAGAGGCAGCTATCACACCTAATACCGAACGGTTCGAGTCCGTGACAGCCGGGAAACTGTGGAGGAATGGTTAAAATCCATTATAGGAAAGGTTTAGGTCTTATAAGAGATGCAGGGAACGCCGTCCTGCCAAACAAATATGATTTCCGTTGTACTTACCTCCTCGTGGTGGAAATCGGGTAGCTCTAAAAGTACAAAAACAATAGTCATTATGGCTGAATGCGCTATCAACGGCGTAAGGCACAGACCAAAGGAGTTGGAAGTGACTCCAAATGAAATTCGGTGGAAATATATTAGAGGTCTGGTTTCAAGATGAGTTTAGTCGTGAGAAAGTGAAGCTAAGCGGACGCTCTAGCGAACTTGCTATATTGCAAGAAGTGTTGGGGTTGGGTTGAAAATGTCGTGGCTTAGGCTCTAACAGTAAATATTCCCAGTGATGAGATAGAGGTTATCTTACAGAGTTGAACTGTTAGTTGAAGGTATTCTGTAATCCTTCAGTAGAAATACTTATTCATAAAGAGTAACGAGGTACAAGCTAAACTGAGATATGTAAGATTATTGGTATAGTAGTGGAACAATAGACCCTGTTAATATTGAGAGATGGTGTAAGCGGGCCCTCTTTGAACGAGGTGATGCGTGAAGGTAAATGGCTCTCAACGATAGCTACTATATAAAGCAGTTCGGTACACTGGTTAAAAGTACCAAATATGCGGGTATGGTGTCAGGGGCTAGCATCCCTGCCTTCCAAGCAGATGGGGTCGGTTCGAATCCGACTACCCGCTCCAAATATGCGCGCTTATGTGTTGTGAACTGTTTCTCGCGTTTTCTAAATAAGAAACAGGTAGCCTATAGGGAATTGGTGTTAATGGCTAGCACAACGGTCTCCAAAACCGTTGGTCTGAGTTCGAGTCTTAGATTCCCTGCCATAACTAAATTGGTACGGGACGACAAGGGTTGAAAGATACCGCCTCCGTAGATTATCTCTTTTCTGCAAAGATGGTCTTAAAAAGAGAAAGCCAATTTAAAAGAGGGTTGCTAGTAGCCATCACCCTCAAAAAGCAACGGAGCTGGTTGCATAATAGAAGTGTTCTAGACACAGGTGGTGAAGTCTTATATAGCGACGTGGCTCAGAGGCTACAGCACTCGGTTCATACCCGAGTATTCGTTGGTTCGATTCCAACCGTCGCTACCAGTTGAGTTCGGTTAAACAGAAAGTAAGTGATTACTCGCGATTTTCAAACTACTTTTTGCGACAAAGGGGTTACAGACTTGTTGACACCGATAAAAGCCCACTCGACCCCAAATTAACAGGTCGGAAGCATGTCTATAAAATTGGTATCTATCAGTAAGGTATTTAGTAATGGAATACTATACGCAAGATAGTAAGAAAAAGTACTCATAAAGTGGTGAGATAAGAGGGCCCTGCGACGAGGGTTTGCCACAATCCATAATCCACCCAGCCGTTGAAAAGGAATTAGCGCCAGAATATAAACGGACTTCGCCAAAGCCTTAGCCTAAGCGATGAAACATACGCGTCAAACGGGGAAATGATAGCAGGTTGGTACTATACCGTATATGGTGATAAACTCTTATTTGTGGGCGAGGAGCAGCGCACACCAAGAACAAAAGGCTCTTTTCATTTTAATTGGAGGTTCGTATGAGAGAAGATTATAATGAAATGCTTGATAAGTTAGTTGAAAAACTAATTGAAGAAATAGTTAATGGAAAGGAAGTTGATGATAATGAATAAAGGAATGATTGTCTTCTAATGGGGTAAAACCTCATAAGGAGGACAAAAATGAGTAGAAGTTATAAAAAATATCCTTTCGTAAAAGATAGGGATAGTAGTAAGTGGGGTAAACGATATTGTAATAAAGTTGTAAGAAGAAGTAAAGATGTGCCTAACGGGAAAGCTTATAAAAAATTAGTTGAACCTTGGGATTTTATTTATGATTATAGTTTTTCTTCAACTTGGAAAGAATATTGTGACTCACATAAACGCTGGAATTATCCAGATGACCCAGATTATTGGGAATGGTATAAAATGTATAAAATGAAATAGAGGGCTGCACTATGAGTGCTGTAAGAAAAGCTGGGATTAATGATTAGTCTGCTCCAGACATCCCTTTTTAAATGGCCTGGTAGCTCAGGTAGTAGAGCAGGGGACTGAAAATCCCCGTGTCGGAGGTGCGAGTCCTTCCCAGGCCACCACAACACTAACTTGTTCCGTGAAGGCGCCTTATATGCTACTGGAAAACCAAACGGAGGTAGCCAAGTTAGTTTATATCCGGGTAAAGGCTTGATGGTAAGCCGCGACGTTTGGGACGTTGAGATTGCAGGTTCGACTCCTGCTACCCGGACCATATACGAGTACCACTATGGTGGTTAAATAACAAAGACATAAAGTAGAGCTCGTATCTGCATATTTCATAACAATGGAGGTTCAAGTCCTTCCAGCCGCGGTGTAGTTTAATTGGTCAAAACGGTATGAAATAGTTAAGAGTTGGAGATACGCCCAACCGATGGCATCGGAGAAAGAAAGTCGTTTTACGATAAGAAAGTCGCTTAAATGCGGTAGCCTAAAAGTCTCCAGTTAAGGTGTTGACGAGAAAACAAGTTACCCAGCGTATAGTTGTAGCCTCCTTGTAAGCTTTATTAGTTTACTTGGAGGCTTTTCTTTGTTTATTTGACATTTGATAAAAATTGTGATATAATTATATTATAAAAAGGAGGAAATATGAAAGAAAAATTAAAGAAATCGTTAATTATAACAAGTTTAATTTTAGCAATGTTAGGACTTTTAGCATTTGCAGGACTTATTTTAGCAATAGTATTTCAAATATTTGGTTGGTGGTTTTACTTAATTTGTTTTGTAGCTTTTATATTTAGTATAGTTTACTTCACTATGGGAGATGGTAATTAGTGGAACTTAAAAAAATAATTTTCTATTATCCAGATATGTATGTTGGTGGAGTAGAAATGGCAATTTTAAATTTAGCTAAAAGAATTTATAAAGATTATGATTTGTATTTCTTTTATAGGTCAATATCAGATTTGGATTTAGCACGAGAGTTTAATAAGTACGGAATAATGAGAAATATAGCTAATCTTAAGCCAAATGATGAATGTGATATTTTAGTTTATTGCTCATTGTGGACCGAAGCCGACGACCAATGTAGTGAAATTCAAGCAAAGAGAAAATTTTTATGGACACATGCAATTATTCCACCTGGAGGTAATAAGTTTTATCACTTGCCTACTATGCGAAAAATAGATGAAATTATTGTTGTTAGTGAAGCAACAAAAGATAGCATTCCTATGAAAATATATTGTGGGCGTTTTGATAATAAAATTCATGTTATTAACAATATATTAAATACACAAGAAATAAAAGAAAAATCTATGCTTCCGCCGCCGGACTTAAAACTAGCACAAGATTTAAACATTTGTACAGTAGCAAGACTTAGTCATGAAAAGGGATGGTTAAGAATTAGATACCTATGTCAAGAATTGCAAAAACTCAATATAGATTTTAAATGGTTTATTGTTGGAGAAGGATACACGCGAGAACACTTACATAGAATTCATTTAATGTTAGATAATATACCGCAAATACAATTTGTTGGAAAACTTTTAAATCCTTTTCCAGTTGTTAAACAAATGGATTACTTGGCGTTGTTGTCAGACTATGAAAGCTGGGGATTAGCAATAACAGAAGGAAAAATTTTAAATGTACCAATTTTAGTAACCGACTTTCCAGCTGCGTTTGAGCAAGTGTCTGATGATTATAATGGAATAATTATACCTAAGAAAGAATATCAATATTATAAAGATATAGTTCAAAGAATTGTAAAAAATAAAAGTAAATATAAAGAAAATTTAAAAGATTTTGATTATGAAAAAATAAACGAAATGAGTATTAAACACTGGAAAGAAATCTTTGATGGAAAGGAGAACTAATGAGTTTTTGGGCACCTTATATGGAACAAATGAGGAAAAATGAAGAACAATATGCAAGAATGCAAGCTGATGGAAAGAGTAAAGAAGAAATAGAAATAGAAGATTTACAAAAGCGTCAAGTAATTATTTCTCAGCAATTAGAAATGTTAGATGCAGCAACAATAAGAGAATATAAAGATAATCAAAAAAGAATGAGATATTTACAAGAAGAAATAGATTATATAAAATGGTTTGATACAAACAAAGCTGCTGTTTATCGTTTCTTTAAGTTAATGAAAGAAGCTTTTCTTTATGACTGCAAAGAGATTATATATCCTCGCGCAGTTGAAGGAGGAAACGTAGAGTTTAATGGTTGTGTATTAAATAAAGAATTTTTAAAAAGAATATTAAAACGCTATGGTTATACAGTTAAAGAAGATACTGTTTACAATGGTAAAAGTAGCGGTTTAATAATTAAATATGGAAAGGAGAATTAGTATGTATTGTGCATATGTAACAAAATTAAAAAATGTTAGACAACATCCTAATGCAGATAGACTTGTATTAGCAGATGTTTTTGACTCAACAGTGGTTGTAGGCGCAAATTCAAAAGATGGTGATGTGGTTATATACTTCCCTTGCGATGGACAGTTGTCAATTGAATACTGTGAATTTAATAACTTAGTTAGAAAAAAAGACGAAAATGGAAATAACATTGGAGGATTTCTAGACCCAGATAAAAGAAATGTTAAAGCAATTAAATTAAGAGGAGAGCGTTCTGATGGATTAGTAATGCCTTTAAATTCAGTTGAATATATTGATAAAAATTTGCCAAATCAATTAAAAGTAGGAGACCAAATTACGATATTAAATGGACAAGAAATTTGTAAAAAATATATTCCAAGAACAAAAACATATACGGTTCGCGCGCAAACTAAAAAACAAAAAAGAAAAGTTAATGAGTTTCCTTTATTTGAAGAACACAGAGATACAGAGCAACTTGATTATAATATAGCTCGTTTTAAACCTGGCGATTTAGTTACTTTAACTTTAAAAATGCACGGAACTTCAGGAAGAACAGCTTACTTACCTTCAGCTGGTAAAAACAAATTTGAAAGCTTTTTATACAAATTCTTCCCTCATTATAAATATGTAACTGGTACAAGAAGAGTTGTATTACAACAATTTGAAGAAGGCGGATTTTACGGAGATAACGCTTTTCGTGCTCAATACCATAACTTATTAAAAGGTAAACTATTAAAAGGTGAAACAATTTATTACGAAATAGTTGGTTATGTTGATATGCAAACTCCAATAATGGGAACAGCTAAAAACAACAAAATGAACGACAAAGAATTTGTTAAAAAGTATGGAGAAACAACAACATTCTCATACGGTTGTCCTCCAGGTCAAAGCGAAATGTATGTTTATAGAATGACAATGACAAATCCAGATGGAGAAGTTATTGAATATCCTTGGTCACTTGTTAAACATAGATGCGAAGTAATGGGATTAAATACCGTAATGGATTTAGATAGATTTATTTATACAACAGAAGAAGATTTATATGAAAGAGTGAATAAATGGCTTGATATTGATGACCCAGTTGGAAAAACTCATATCAACGAAGGTGTTGTAGCCAGATTGGAAGACAAAGCAATATTCACTGCTTTCAAAAAGAAATCATATAGCTTCAAAGTATTAGAAGGACTAATAAAAGAAACAGCAGATGCGCCTGATATGGAAGAAGCACAGGAGGTAGCAGATGCCTGATAAAGAGGAGCTAACTGATTGGTTAATAATTAGAGAGGATAGCATTGAATATCCTCTCAATAAGGAGAATGAGAATGAATAAATATTGGGGACATTTAAAAACTATAATTAAACATAAAATAGAAGTTGGAAAAGCTTGTTTTAAATTTGGACTTTATTGGCAAGGACTTACTCATGATTTAAGCAAGTTTTCTATAACAGAATTTGCACCAAGTGCAAGATATTTTCAAGGTGGTTCATCACCAATAGATGCAGAAAAAAGAGAAAAAGGTTATTCAGCTGCGTGGTTACATCATAAATCAAAAAATAAACATCATCAATGGTACTGGATGGACTGGGACAGTAAACAAAATCCAACGCCTTGTAGAATTCCTGCAAAATATGTATATGAAATGATAGCCGACTGGATTGGCGCAGGAAAAGTATATGGTAAAAATGCAGGTAAAGAATGGTCTTGGTCTGAACCATATGAATATTATAAATCACACAATAGAAAAAGTGCGAGTGATTTTCCAATTTGGGAATTTGCGACACAAGCTATGATAGATACTATTTTAGTAGACTTAAAAGAATATGGTTTTGATTATGTATCAGATAGAATTAGAAGAGGATATTATGAATATATTTATTATAACAATGCAACTTTTAAAAACAAAGAGTTTTTTGAATGGTTGGATAGATATAACACATTAGTAATTAACTATTATGAGGAGGACAAATAAATGACTGAATTTGAAAGAAAAATTTTAGATAAAAGCAAAGAGAAAGATTTAGTATTAGATGGTAGCGATATAAAAGCAATTAGAGAAGCTGATATGGACGAAGCAGATAAAGCTGGTTTATTAGCTGTATGTAGCGTTCGCGCCAACTTAAAAGATAAATCGAAAGAACCACAAGCATTATGGAGATTTATTAGATACTTAACAGAAATTGAAATGCCTTTACAAATTATTGATTTCACAGGATTATTATTCCCAGGGAACGATACATATTTTTCAAAGGTATTAACACCAACTGCTTTCAAAATGATACAACAACAAGCAACATTAATGGTGGAAAATGAAAAATATGAAGATGAAGAACATAAGGAATGGTTAGAAAGAATTGCTGAAGGGCATTTACCTTATGGATATTCTATCAATATAAATAAGGAGGAAAGTAATAATGAAGATTAATGATGATAAACCAACAATTGAATACAATGGTAACACACTTTCAACTTTACAACTAATATTTTTAACATTAAAATTAGCAGGATTAGTGGACTGGTCTTGGTGGTTTGTATTTACACCAGGCATTATAAGTATAGTAATCACAACAATTTTAATATTAGTAATGCTTTATATTTATAAAAAATAATTAAACGGCCGAGCGCCGTTTATTTTTTTGACTTTTCTTAAAAATTATGATATAATATTATTATAAGAAAGGAGGAAAAGAAATGGAATTAGAAAGTTTAGTCAATGCTTTAATTCGTTTTCTTAGCGATTTTGGCAACTTACCAACTTTAATTACTACACAAGACGAAACAAAACTTTATCAAAATTGTGAAATTAGCATTATTTATGTAAGTGGTGAACCTATGATTAAAATAGAGGGGAATAGAGAAGAAGGAGAAGATGAATAATGGGAGTTATTATTCACTATGATTTTAGAAAACAAGAAAGACAGAAAGAAATGAGGGAAATTCAAGAGCGTGTTGCAGATAGGTTAATTAACTTTGTACAAGACCCTAATTATTATGCAGATACGGATGTAACAAAACAAATTAGACAAGATAATTTAAGATATATGGAATTGGAAAGAGAAGAACGAGAATGGGGAGGTAGAGATAAATGGGTAGAACAATATTAACAGGAGATATACACGGAGACCCTATAAGATTATATTCACTTGAAGACAGAGGTTTAACAAAAGAGGATGTTGTAATTGTGTTGGGAGACTTTGGAATTATTTGGCAAGACAAAAAAGCTACTACAAAAATGTTGGAATTATTGGGAGATTTGAGCTTTACATTAGCTTTTGTTGATGGAAATCATGAAAATTTTAATTTGATAGAAGAAATGGAAAAAACTATTTTTTGGAATGATGGTGCAGCTGGATTATTACCTGGTGGTATTATTCATTTATATAGGGGACAAATTTATAAAATAAATGGAAAAACAGTAGGTGTATGTGGTGGCGCAAATTCAGTAGATAAAGCTTGGAGACAACCAAAGATTAGTTGGTGGGAAGAAGAAGAAATAACTTATAAAGATATAGAAGCTTTTAGAATAAATCTAAATGATAAATATGCAGAAAAAGAAAGAAAATTAGATATGATGCTAACTCACGACTGTCCTTCTAGTTTAATTCCTCTTGTGGCTTTATATTCAGGAGTAAATGGAGCAACTATTAGTAATTCACAAAGACAGCTTGAAAAAATATTGGATTTAGTTCCAATTGATAAATGGTATTTTGGACATTGGCATATAGATAAAAAGCTAAATGATAAATTTGAATGTTTATATAGAGGTTTTAAGGAGGTTTAATATGGTTTATATATTATTAAGTATAGTAATTTTATTAGTATTAGGTTTTATTTTATTTGCTACAATGTGGGAAGATGAAGCATCAACATTGTTATGTCTTGTCTTTATGGTATTAGCGCTCGCGCCACTTGTAAATTGTGCAGTAGGAGTACATGATAGCGAGCCCTATGAAGAAATAGTATATGAAATTACAGGGCTTGAATTACATAGTTCAAATGAACAGTATATAGAGGGTGCTTTTATACTTGGAACTGGAGTTGTACAAGGTGGTTCTTCAA
This sequence comes from Bacilli bacterium, assembly GCA_017502465.1. Classification (GTDB taxonomy): domain Bacteria; phylum Bacillota_I; class Bacilli_A; order RFN20; family CAG-826; genus RGIG5418. The sequence continues at coordinate 10,665 of JAFVUY010000197.1, forward strand.
CTGATTTACAATATATATTTTTTGCTAACGAACAATATGGAAAAAGAATGGTAACACTTAAAGGAACTAATGTGTTTTTAAGAGAAACAGATACAGAAACTCCAAAGCTAATTAGTGTTAAGAGGAAACGAATAAAAGAAGCAAATTGGTTAGATAAATTATGGGATAACTCACAAGATATAATAGAGTTTGGTACAATTGAAGAGGGAAAAGTATTGGTTGTACCAACAAACACAATTAAAATAGATTATAATGTAGAAATATAGAGGAGGGCGTTTGTCGCCCTCTTTTCTTATCTTTTATCAGATTTAGAACTGTTCTTGTTTTCATTTTTAGATTGTTTGTTTTCTTGTGGTTTTTGTTGTTTATTATCTCTTTCCATAACAAACCTCCTTGAGAGTATTACACCCTCACAATAATTGTAGTTACTAAAAGCGCCAACTAAACAAAAATTAAATAGAAATTATTTCCAGTTGTTTTTCTTTGACTTTCAGTTAAAATTATAGTATAATTATTATAGAAAGAAAAAGAAAGGTTGTGTTTTATATGGAAATTAGAAAAATAGATAAAGGTGTAAATGAAATTATAACAGGAGCTCAATACTTGGGACAAGGTGCAAGCAAAGAAGGATACTTAAAAGGAGATACAGTATATAAAATACCAAGAGGTAGATACATAATAGAAGATGAAGAAATTGTTTTAGGTTTTCCAGATACAATGGAAGAAGTAGACCAATTTTTATTTGATGTTTATGACTTATCTAGAAATATGGTATGGCCTTTGGGGCAATTTGCAATTGAGTTAATTGTATGGGAAGCTATTCAACAATTAAGAAGAGAAGGATTAGAAATAAACTGTTTTGCTGAAATAAAAGATTACTATTATGATAAAAACGGAGTAATTGTAATTGAACAAGAAGCTACAAATACAGATTATATTTATGATGATGAAGCTGTTGAAGAAGCAATTGACAATATGAGAGATGAAATTGATATGTTAAAACCAATACTAGAAGAAAGATTTAATATCCAATTAAGAGATATTAGAAGTGGGAATTACGGAATTACAACTGATGGAAGAGCAAAATTGTTTGACTTTGGTATTTCAACAACAACTCAACTTGATAATTATGGCTCATACTCTTGCCCAAGCTCTTCTTGGGATGAGGACTGTGAGAGATATGAAGACTATAATTCTTATGAAGAAATATAAATTAAAGAGGATTAAGTTTGACTTAATCCTCAATTTGTGTTATAATTATATTATAGAAATAAAAAAGAAAGGAAATGATAATATGTTATTAACAAAGAATTTAATAAATGGTGCTGATGAAAGATATGTGGAAATGTTAAAGTCAGTAAATATTCCTGACTTTACAAAATGTATTGCTGAATTTAGTGGACTTTCAATGAGAGAAATAGATGATGAAATGATAAAAGAATACTTACTAACTTGGGCTAAAAATAAATATCGTTTTTACAAAATGTTAGGAGATAAGACAAGAGTAGATAATTCTTTTGTATATAAAAAGTTTAGAGAAACATTAGAAGAAGAAATAAAAGATTTAGGTAAACAATATCCTGCATATGCATTGTGGTTAGATGCTTTTGATAGTCAAACTTCAAACAAAATAGACACATATCCAATGGATTATCGTACAAAAGCTAAAATTCGTGGATTGTTTCCAGATTACAAGCTAGACGGTAGTTTACTAACACACTTCTTCAAACGTATGCTAAACGCGCCAGATGAGTTCATAACTAAATTGGCACACATATTTGAAAATGATGAAATAAAAGCAACTCATACAATTTCAATAGACCCAGTAGATATAATGTTAGCAAGTGAAAACCCATATGATTGGCAATCTTGTTATAGACTTGAAGCTTTAAATGGAAGTTCTCACGCAGATGGATGTATGGCCGCTTTAATGGACACTTCTTCGCTAATCACTTATGTTTGGAATAACGAGGGCAAATTGGACTTATATGAAGACTATGAATTAAAAAATGTTCGTTACAAAAGGTTGCGCCAATGGATAGCTGTTTCAAATACATTTACAACTGTTCACTTCAACACAATCTATCCTGGCAAGAACTATGATGATAAGCTAGAAAAACAAATGCGTGATATGGTTGAAACACAAATATGCAAATTTTTAGGCATACGCAATATGTGGAAACAAGCTTCTCGCGCACATATAAGTAGATATATTCCTTATGGATATGGTGAATTTCATGATTCAAATTTGTGGGTGCAATCAGATGCACAAGAAGAAAATATAAAAGTATATGACTATGAGTTCAGATGTGCGTGTGGCTGTGGTTATGAAATAGAGGGGTCAGATGGTACAAGAAGATATATGGGAGAAGGTTTCCATTGTGACCCATATACAGATGAATATTACTGTGAACTTTTAGACGATTACTGTTCTTGTGAGTGTTGTGCAGAAAATTGTTGTGACTGTGAAACTTGGATGGAAAGTCATCCAACTTGTAGTTTAGATGAAACAGAAGAATGTCCTAACCCAAATTGGGAATATGCTAGACACGGAATAATGGAAGCTTGCTCAGGCCATTGTGAAGGATGTTCAATGTGGGAAGCTCATCACCAACCTGATGAAGATGATGATGTTGAAACTACAGACTTGGACTAGCGCAAGGAGTAGGGGTAACCTCTTCGCGCCAACTCTACTCCGACAACACAAGATTTACTCTTGCAACTTATAGCCCTTATAACTGGTCAGTTGTAGGACACATACCAACTTTAGGCTGAGTTAGTACATTGTGTACTAACTTTTTTCGTAGGGGAAGTAAGGAATTTTTGTACTTTATTATTAAAGTACAGTATATTAAAGTATATTATTATAAATTATAATAAAAAATTTTTATAGAAAAGTACAAAAAATTTTATTTACTATAATCACTAATTACATAAAGTATAAATAAGGAAAATTATTATATA
>JAFVUY010000198.1 GCA_017502465.1 Bacilli bacterium
AATACTAAACCTGCGGAGCGTGAAGCCTTGTTTACCGATTATGGCTGGGACAAATCACTGCTTAACGAGTGGAAAGATATTCCTTATCTCAATGGTGGTTTGTTTGAGCGTGATGAGGAAGACGAGCCCGAAAGCCGTTTCCCTGCCGATTACTTCAAACGCTTGTTCCAATTCTTCAGCGAATACAACTTTACCATTGACGAGAACGATCCCAACGATGCCGAGGTTGGTGTTGATCCCGAAATGTTGGGTAAAATCTTCGAGAACTTGCTCGAAGATAACAAGGATAAAGGTGCATTCTACACTCCCAAAGAGATTGTACGCTATATGTGCCAGGAATCGCTTATTGCATACCTCGAAACCAATACAAGCGTAGCAAAGGATAAGATTCGTCAATTCGTTCTTTCTCCCGAAGAAGGTGTTGCGGATATACCGGAGAATAAGAAGCCTAAACTTCTCGCGGCACTTGAAGAGGTTAAAATTTGCGACCCTGCTATCGGTTCGGGTGCATTCCCGATGGGCTTGCTCAACGAGTTATTGCATTGTCGTGAGGTGTTGAGTGGAGAACATTACGATCGTGCAGAGATTAAGAAGAGCATTATCCAAAATAATATCTATGGTGTGGATATTGAGAAAGGAGCTGTTGATATTGCTCGTTTGCGTTTCTGGCTATCAATCGTAGTTGATGAAGAGACACCATCGCCATTGCCAAACCTCGACTATAAAATTATGCAAGGCAACTCGCTTATCGAGAGTTTTATGGGCATGGATTTAAGTAAACTTACATACGAAAAGGAGTACAAGAAAGACAAAGGAGAAATATCACTTTTCGATGATGAGAAGAACCGTCTACAAAAGACTGTTTCTCACCTACTATCGTCATACTACTCTTGTAGCGACCACGACAAAAAAGTAAAATTGCAGCAAGAAATTTCCGACACCATCAACAAACAATTAGAGACACAGGCATACAACCCTGAAATACTCAGAGAATTAGGGGCAATCAACCTTGCTGAGAATAACAAATTCTTCCTTTGGCATACTTGGTTTAGCGATGTGTTCAACCGAGACGGTAAAGAAGGTTTTGACATTGTGATTGGTAATCCGCCATATATTGGTTCAAAAGGAAATGAAGACATATTTCATGCTGTATTATCTTCACCCCTTGGTTCTAAATATGCGGAAAGATGGATGGATTATTTTTATTATTTTTTTCATCAGGGATTAGACATGCTATGTGAAAAAGCTATAATTTGCCTTATTACAACCAATTATTACTATACCGCAACGGGAGGAAGTAAATTAAGGAAACATATTGCTAACAATACAGTTGAACGAATAGTGGATTTTGGTGAAATAAAATTATTTGAATCTGCTATGGGGCAACACAATGCTATTACAATGATAAGGAAAGGACACTACTCGCAAGATGTCAATATTATTGAAATAGTTTCAAAAGGATATAAACCAAATGAGGAACTCGCAAGAATATTCTATCAAGAACACAATGACGCTATCTATTACAAAGTGTCTCAAGAACAATTGTTTTCAGGAATAGATAAACAAATTATACTTACTGGACAGAATGCTTCTTCGCTAAATATTATAGACAAAATAAGAAAGGGGAATTTACCATTATCACACTATGCATTTATAACAATGGGGGTTGTAACACTTTCAGATACAGTTAGCAATAAGCACCTGAAAGAGTATAATTTACCTTTTGCTAAAAAGGGCGATGGAATCTATGTCCTAACCGAAGAAGAAATCTCAAAACTTGAATTGGACTTTGAAAGTAAACTTTATTTAAAAGATTTCTATAAAAACTCTGATATAAAGAAATATTACACACCACATAATACAAGCAAGAAACTCATATATGTCAAGGACTCAGGAGTGCCAATTAAGCTTCCAGAGCCTCTTTTACAACATTTTGAAAAATTCAAGCCACTAATTGTAGGGTTAAAAGAGAACTTTCTAAAAAATGAGATTGCAGCAAGTGTTGTGATGAAATGGTTTAGAAATGGTAATTATTTTGTTTTATTTACACCTAAGAAGGAAGAGTATTTTACAGCAGAAAAGATTATAGCACCTTATAGGGCAAGTAGTAATATTTTCTCATATTCTAATGAAGCCTTTTTCGCTTCTAAAGATGTAGCATACATAATACCATATAGCTCAGAGAATATTAAGTACATATTGGGCGTGTTAAACTCAAAATTAGTTTTGTATTGGCTAAATTTGATGGGTAAAAAGAAAGGAGATATACTTGAATTATACGCAAAGCCTTTAAATGATATACCAATCAAGGATACGACTGTTGAGCTAAAAAGACAGTTAACTGACTTAGTAAATGAAATTATTGAGATTAAGAGCAAGTCGTTAAATCCAGATGTGAATAATTTAGAGAACCGCATAAATCGTACTGTATATGAGATATATGGACTAACTGATACCGAAATAAAAATCATCGAACAAAGCATCTAACGACTGAGATTTAGATAATTATAACTACCTTTGTGGTAGTATAAACTATTATGATTATGACAGACCAAAGTGAGATAAACTTATTAGACCAATTTTATAAAGATATAGAATCCCTAGACATTTGTTCCTCATATACAAGATTCCCATCAATTGATAGTTTTGGTTCTATGGATGATAGGCTTAAGATTTCATGTGAATTCTATATTTTAAATTGCCTTGACACGCATAGTGAAACTAAACTATTTATTGATAGGTTTTGTGATTGCAAAGATACCATAATAGAATACATACATAGTAGAATTTCTAAGACTGATAATATTATACTTAAATCAAAGTATAATTATGCACTTTTTTTGTTGTCAAAGAACAACCAATATTGCCAAAAGGCGATAGATGGTTTTCTTGAAATATTAGCACAAACATTTTCTAATATTGACAACATTGATCATGGTAATATCCGAGTGTACGACATATTGGAGTTTATCTTACTATTATCTACTTCAATAAAAGGCTATAAGATTGATGACGTAAAACAGATAATAAATGAATATATAGACGATGCAAAAGTCTCTAACAATTTAAAAGTCGGAGTATTGAACTTAGTGCTTGATTACCATGTGTACAATACATTAAACAATGAGTTTAAGCAATACCAATCTTGTCTGATAGAATTATCTAAAAATAGTAGTGATGCTGTTTTAAAGGAGCGTTGCTTGCATACAGCTCTCCGATACGCAAAGGCATTGCAGAATGACACATCCAATCAGCCTCAAATGAGAATCATTTTTGAATTATTAGGAGATAATCAAATATCTCAGTTAATTCCATATGATGAAAATAATGCAATGATACCGCATCAAAACGATAGTATTGTTAATAAAGCAATTGAATATTACAAACTTTCTGGTAGTACGGAGAAGTTAAATGATGCTATCCAATTAAGGAATAGTAATAAAGAGAAGATGGTTTATCCTGTATTTCACATAAAAAAAGCTATACCTGAAGCTATAATTGAGATATTGGAAAAACTTGTTGATGAATTTAGTAGTAAGAGTTCATCTGAAATAATGTTTAATTTCATATGTGGTAATACTTTTAATTTTATATCAATAGAAGATATTGAAAAGATGGTAAACTCAACTGCGCAATCAGATATTATCAAAGATTTTATTCAAGTCCAGGTAGATATAAATGGGAATCATAAAGAAATAGATGAACTGTTATACAAGCGTTTCCAAGCGTATGGACTAATGCAAGACAATATACAGATAAGATTCATCTGGAATTGTCTAGTATCTTGTGTCGCAAACAAAAAAATTACATACAAGAAACTATATAGATTTTTAGCGACGAAAACTTCTTTTGGCAAGATAAGAACAAGAACTATTTCAGGACAACATATAGAATACAGTTGGCTGTCATTGACTGATATTGGATTAAAAGAATTCTTTACTCAACTTCATAGGGGTATTGATGGGAAGATGGTAGACTGGAGAATGTGTATTGATTTCTTATCGATAAAATTTGAAGGCATACTTCGTGATATATTAAAATTTAATGGAGCAAACATTATTAAATTCTCACCAAAAGAAACAAAAATGGTAACACTTGAACAACTATTAAGAATAGACAAAGATGGGAATGACAAGGATGAAATGAGTACTGCATTTTTCAAAACCTTTGACCGGGAGGATTTGG
>JAFVUY010000199.1 GCA_017502465.1 Bacilli bacterium
ATATTTAGTTTTTTTCACATTGATTACTCACTTGACTTGTATGTATCACGCCATAGATTGTTCCGCTTGTATCTTTAGAATCTGCTGGGATATAGGCGACTTTTAGCCATTTAGGATTGTTAGAATCTGCCCCTAAATCTAAAAGTAAGCCTTTAGAATCTATATCCGCGCAATCATTTGGCATATCCTCTTTGTAGATTTGTGTCAAAATCTTGCCATTAGGGGATTGACGGAGATTGATGTAAGGGTCGGTAGTAGAGGAGAGCAATAGCATATCGCTTAAACCCATAGATTCTGTTAGTTCTCTTTTATTGGGGTATTTAAACACCGCATCGCCCAGCGTTGAAATATTTTCTACATTGCCAAAAAAACCCCATTCACCATCATCGATAGTAATATTTAATTCTTTAAGCGTGCCACTCACTCTTATTCCAATAAATATCAAAGGCTGGGATTGGGCTATAGAAAATAATTTTTTCAATTCTAAATTATTGGGCTTTATGATATTTATATATGCACTATCTGGCATATTTTCTTCTTTCGCATTAGGATAAGGCTTGTTTTTAGGAATCAACTTAGATTTGTAATATATTTCATCAAAAAACAAAATCCACTCTCTAGACAATCCGCTCCAATCTGATCGTATGGCATATTGCAACACGCCACTTATTTCTAAACTACCTTCAAAGCGATCATGGGTGCGCCATTGTAGTATTTCTTTGTCTTTCAAAAGTGTCTGTGTATCCTTAGTGTGTTTAAGAGGTGCAGAATTTTTTGACGGAGAAATGTCTTTTTGCAACTCTTTGAAGTAGAGATTTTTGCCATTGATTTGTATTGTATTTTCCCCATATATTAAAGGCTTAGATTCTATTTCTTCTTGTGATATCTCAATAACAAAAGACTGAATCACGCTTATGTTTATAATCCAAACAAGCAATAATACGCGTATTTTATAATATAAATTACTCATTGTTATACTCCTCTTTAATAACAATCTCAAAGTTTGGGATTTCTATTTGTTTTTGGTAAGACACTTCATCGTGCATTATAATTTGCATTAGCAATTCTGCTGTGGCATTTGTTGTGCTTCCAGCTTGGAATTCCGTTGGGTTATCACTATCGTTAAGCTCAAAGCCCGGCAATAGACAACCATCAGTATCGGTTCTTTTGCTTCCAATATGTATGAGAATGCCTCTCCACTCAGGCACATTTTCATTATATAACAATGGGATAATATGGGAATGTCTTTTTGCTTTATGTTTGCAACGAGAATCGCAACACAATACTATCTTGCTGAACTTGTTTGTTTGCTGGGTGGGCAAATCCACTCGCCTTGCCCTATATGATCCATTATCTAATTTTAAAGAGGATAAGTGCCATTTGGCTTTGTATTTTCCTATCGGTATTCTTTTGTGCTGCCCTGACTTGATAGAATCTGGTCCATTTGGCTCTATGATATAGCCTTTCAAAACTTCGCTATTTTTCCTAAGAGTAAATTTACTCACGGTTGGCTTCGTAGTATCGTAAATATTATCATTGCTTTGTTTGTTTCTATACTCCCACTTTCTTATAATTTCTAGAATCATCATTGCTTCATTTTCTTTTGCTGTATGTGTTTCTTGTGATGCTATATTATCTTGCATATTAGAATCTTTTGCATTGGCATTTGTGTTTGTTGCATTTATAGCAGTG
>JAFVUY010000200.1 GCA_017502465.1 Bacilli bacterium
AAACTCCGCCAAAATTGATACCATATTATATCATTTTAGCATAAGCTTTGCAAAAGATACACTTGCTACAATTACACACAATTGATACAATTAGATTGTTGAACATAAGAGGTGAATTAAATGCAACATAAGAAAATCAACAAATGGATTTATCGTTTGATTTCAATAGGAATAGCAATAAGTATTTGTTTTGGCATTCAATATATCCGAAGCTCTTGGTACAAATGGACACACGATGAAAATTTTGTACCGGCTCGTTTACCTGTAACAGCGTTTCGAGAAGCTCCTGAATTCATTGCTCATGCCGGAGGAAAAATCGACGGAGCTATTTACACTAATTCTCGTGAAGCAATTGAACAGGCAATTCGTTTAGGACATCGATTTATTGAAATTGATTTTAAAGCTACCATTGGAGGAGAACTTTATGGTTGCCATTCCAAAAGAGAATTTAACGTGCGAACCGGTCGCAAATGGTTAGGTCATATTCCTATGACTGTAGGTATGGTTAAAAGTGTAAAAATTGATGGAAAGTTCACTCCAATTTTTATGCGTGAAATTTATGATATTTTAAAAAAACATCCAGAAATTTATTTGGTTACAGATAAAGTCACTGATTACGATGCAATTATCGAACAATTCCCCTTGCCAGATCAGTTAATAGTTGAAACCTTTGAACCCAATCAATATTACGAAGCTTTGGCAAAAGGTATCAAATACGTTACATTTGCTGGACCATATGAAGAAATGATAAAGGTTAAAGCTACTCTTGCAGTTATGGACGAACAAGCCTGGAATGATCCCAAAATCCGTCAGTGGGTCAAAAATGGTAATACTGCGATGTTTTTAAAACAGGAAAATTATGACAAGCTAGATTTCCCGTTAGGAACTTTAGCCTACTCAGATACATGCCATCCAAGAATAAAATAAATAAACGCAATAGTATAAATTTAAGGGACTGGTTACATATCATACAACCAGTTCCTTTTATTTCTATAAAGAGAAATGTTCAAGATATTAGTTAGCTTAAATGCCAATCGTATCTTGAACACATGTCTCTATTAACTTTATCCCTAAATCATACAGTATCAGAAATATTTTACATCAGTTGAATTCTTGTAACGTTCTAAAACTGCAACCTCTGATAAAATATCTTCTTTAGACAAAAACATATTATTTTTCTTACCATCTTTAATACATTTTATAAATTCAACAATACCATATCGTAGTCCCTCTCCCTCAAACTTATAAAAATACTTACTATTCTTATTTATATCCTCATATCTCAACTCAAAATACTCCGTTTTCCACCACGGTGCTGGAACATAAATATAACCTTTAGTTCCAGTAACAACTAAATCCCCTTCTGATTTAGCATTTATAGCCACTATCCCAGATGCTATGGCACCATCAAAAGAAAAATCTATCTTTGAATATGTATCAACCCCATTTTCAATACGTGAATAAAATTTTACTTCAGTATAATCATTTCCTAACAATTTAAAAATTGCTAACAAAGGATATGCACCCAAAGAAACAACACTCCCACCAGCAATTTTAATTTGGGTATCCAAATCGTCTGCTAAAATCTGCGTAAACTTAGCCTCAACATTTATGATATTACCAACTAATCCTGATTTTGCAATACTTATTAATTTATTAAACGCAGGACAATATGCAGTCTTCAACCCTTCCATAATTACTAAATTTTTACTATCAGCTAATTCAATCAATTCCTTCGCCTTGTCCAAATCATCACCGAATGGAAATTCCGTTAATACATGTTTTCCACTCAGCAAAACGTTCTTTATAACAGCGTACCTTTCAGAAAGCGGTAAATTTACATAAACAGCATCGCAGTTTTCAATTAGCTTATCCATATAGTTAAATCTTGTTACATTTGGTAATATTGTTTTATCTTCATCATTACAATAAATACCAATAAGTTCACAGCTGCTAACACAAGCCAACTCTTGTACAAATCTTTTAACGATGTCTTCATTACCTATTATTCCTAGTTTGACATTATTAGCATTCCTAATTTCTGTACTAGAAATTCCTTTTGTGCGTTCTAAATAAACAACTTTGCAATATTCACCAAGATAGTCAAAGAATCCAATCCAATCCGATCCTACCGTAAAAATATCAACATCATAACTTTTTATATCATCAATTTTCTGTCCAAAATATTCTTCTACAATTATTTCATCAGCAAATCCCGTTTTTTCCACGTTCTTCACTCTTGTCATAAGGCTATCATGAACATTGAACTTTCCTCGACACTTATCAAAATAATCAGACGTTACACCAACAATAAGATAATCCCCTAAAGCTTTTGCTCTCTCTAAAAGTTTGTAATGTCCTTCGTGAAATAAATCGAAAGTTCCGTAAGTTATAACTTTAGTCATATCACAAAATTCCTTTCTCATAAAGATCTTTTAAAGCCTTCACAAGAACGGTATTATCATCTACAGTCAATGCACCTATATGACCTACTCTAAATATTTTGTCCTTTAAATCTCCACCATTAGGACATACCCATATGTTATATTTATCTTTCAAAATGCTAAAAATCTCATAAGCTGATACACATTCATTTACAGGTGCAAGAGGAGTAACAGCATTAGATAAAGACTCTGAAACAATTTTTAATGGAAGTTCTTTAATGCTGTTTCTAAAATTATTTGCTAAATTAGAAACCTTTTGTATTTCAACGTCAACGCCACCCATTTTATCAACTTCTTTAAGCCTAGCATTGATTTGTCGCAAAATTCCTACTGCAGGTGTAAAAGGAGTTTGCCCTCTTTCCGCATCTTTAAGTGCAATCTTCAAGTCAAGATACAACGTCCTCACAACATTACTATTTATTTTATCAATTGCACGCTCCGATAATACAATTAAAGAAATACCAGGAGGACACGCAAGAGCCTTTTGGGACCCAGTAATCATAACATCCACTCCGGAGTCTTTCATATTAAATGGATCAGCCAAGAAAGAACTTATGGCATCTACAACAAGCAGCACTTTATTTTTTTTGCAAAACTTACTAATAATATTAATGTTGTAAAAAACACCAGTAGAGGTTTCATGAATATTTACTAATAATCCAGTATATCCTTTTCCGTCATATTCATTTAAATGCTTCTCTTGCAAAGCTTCTCCCGTATTTAATTTTAATTCATCATAATTAAGTTGATAAATATCACATAAC
>JAFVUY010000017.1 GCA_017502465.1 Bacilli bacterium
CAACTTGGAAAGAACAATATTGATCATTTTCGAAGATATTATCAATGTTGTAATAATCTCCGTAAACGAATAATGCGCGATGTTTTTTGAAATATTTGATTTGATCTCTAATAGTGGCTTTTTCTTCATCATTCGTGTTTCTAACATCAAATTCATAACCAAAGGCACCAAAAGCTTGAATGTTGAATCTATCTTCTAATGAAGAGAAATAGTAAGTTTTATTATTTTTGTATTCGTGAGCGACATGCGCGCCAAAAGTGGAAATTGGATATCCTTCAAATGTTCCAGATGCGATTTTAAGTCTAAAATCAGAATTGGAGTTATCGCTTCCCCATGTTTGAGGGAAGTAATAACTAATACCTAAATCAAATCTTCCTCCGCCTGATGAACATCCTTCAATAAGAAGATTTGGGAACGCTTTAACTAATCTTTCTAATAAATCATATAAACCTAAAACATAACGATGGAAAAATTCACCACATCTGATTCCAATAGATGAATACATATCAACGATAAATCTATTGAAATCCCATTTAACATAATCCGCTTTTGTTTCATTAATAACATTGCTTAAGCTATCAAAAAGATAATCAACAACTTCTTTATTAGTTAAATCAATCATTAATTGTCTTCTTCTTTCAAGAGGGAATCTATCTTTGCTCATCATCGCGTATTCTGGGTGATTTCTAAATAAATCTGATTTCATAGAAATCATTTCTGGTTCAACCCAAATACCAAATTTAAGACCTAAATTACGAATCTTATCCGCGATATAACCAATTCCTTTTGGGAATTTTCTTTCATCCGCGACCCAGTCTCCTAATGAGGAGGAATCGTCATCTCTTCCTTTGAACCATCCGTCATCAATAACGAATAATTCAATTCCAAGGTCTTTACACACTTCCGCCATTTCAATAAGGTTTTTTTCATTAATAGAGAATGTTGAACCTTCCCAGCTATTAAATAAGACAGGTCTTTCTTTATAAGCGAAGTTTGGATTAATAATGTGCTTGTTAGCAAAATCATGCATTTGATGAGTTAATGTATCTCTATCAGTTGCGACCATAAATAAAGCTTCAGGAGTAATAAATTCTCCATCTTTTGCTTTAATAAGATATTGGAAACAATAATCATTAACACCAATCATGACAGATGTATGTTCAATTGGGTTAATATCAACGATTCCTTTGTGGTTACCTGAATAAATTAAATTGAATCCATAAAGCAATCCACTTTCAGTGTCTAATACTTCAAAGAATGGATTATGTTTATGTGATGAATACCCAGAAAGTGATTGGTTAACAACTGTTCCACTTTCAAGTTTGATGACACGTCTTTGTCTTTCAGAAAGCCACGCCCCATCAAAGGTGTAGACTTCCATTTTTCTATTCATAATTGGAAGTTCTAAAGACATTAATCTATTAAGGGTGATATCTTTATCACCTAAATTAACGATTTTCTTTTTCGCGACAATAATGTCGGTGTTTTCATAGAATGAATAATAATTATGTAATTCAATTTTGCTATGTTCATCATATTCAATGATATCAAGTGTTTCTATCGCATCACGCGCGTGAGGACCAAAAATATCAACACCACCTTTGATGATTTTAGCTTCTTTGAATAAGAATCTATTTGTGAATGAATTATCGCTATTAGAGATTAAAACAGACACTTCTGTGTTATTTCCATTTCCGAAGGAAGAAGAAATTAAAGGATCTTTCATAAAATCCCATGTAGAACCTGCTGGAGGAGCAACACAAATAGAAGGTGTTAATTCAATCATATCCTTTTTAGGTCCGTAATATCTTTGAATGATATATCTAAGTTCTGGATGTTGATTATTATATTCAACATTGTCGAAATAATATCTTTTAATTTCAAACACTAAAGCGTTATTAAGCGTTTCAATAATAATAAAGTTATCTTGAATTTTAATCATTTTAGTTTCCCCGAGATTATTTCATGTAATTATATAAATTTGTGACAAGATTTTGAGTAGCAACGTTATTATACATAGCTTCAACAAGGGCAAAAATAGAACCACTTGATGTATTAGTGGATGTAATAACTGTTTCCCCTACTTTTAAGTAGGCAGTCACAGTAAACATATCGTTATAACGATTTTGACTGATTGCATCACCTAAATCAATAATAAGATATCTTTCATTATTAACTGTGTCTAATCTAAGATTTTCAACAGGATATCTTCTTGTTTGAGAGGATGTAGAAACTTGAATTCCATATTCTCCAATAGAGGATAATTCTTCTGTATATAAATCGCTCATAGAGAATTTCATAAAGACACGGTCATTTGAGACTGTTCCATTAATGAATGTCGCAGTATAAGCGATATTCATTCTAATATCGATTTGATCAAGAGATTTGATGTTAACCCAGGTAGAACCTGTGAAATAAAGGGTAACTTCATTAAGTTCAAATGAATGTCTAACTCCGTTAATATCCGCGACATATAAATCACCTAATGTAATTCTTTCTCCCGCGGATACATTATAAGATTCACCTAAAGATAATTTATAACGGTTATAACCGATTTTAGAAATTTCGGTTGTTCCATTATCGTAGAATGTTCTAACTTGACCTGATTTTAATTTGAAATCAATGTCATTATAATTAGACGCGGTGAAATAAATATTTTTTGAATCACCAGAAAGATTACTAATTTCTCCGGATGTAACTTTTCTTTTTAAGTTAACAGAATGCGCGGACATAACGCGATTGGTGTCACTATTAGCGCAATAAAGAATCATTGAATTAGAATCAGAATTCGCAACTGTGTTCTCTCTAACGTCACTAACAATGACTTCTCCGTTAACAGAGATATAAAGATAAACTTGATTGGTGTTTTTAATTTTAATCGCACCTACTTCAACAATGTTATCAACCCCTGCGGTTAATACATTGTTAACGTAGACGTTAGGTTCTTTAATAATAACGCCACCTTGATTGCAGCCAACACCAAACATGAATCCGCCCCAGGCGTCATTTGCATTTTCCTCAAATCCATTGATATAGATATCAAATAAACCATCTCCCCAGGCTGTACCTAATTGGTCTGCTTTGTAATTGAATCTTAATGCAACAGAGCCTCTGTTACTATTAACTTCATAATATTGACTTCTTCCAACATTGTAGCCTTCATCATTGTTAATTGATTCTCTTCTTGTGACATCTTTGATTGTGACAACGTCATAATCTTCTAATAAGTTTTTATCAATTGAAGTGCCTGAAACAGTTTGAATTGACTCAGAACTAATTAAGATAGCTTCACCATTATTGATAGTGACAGTTTCACCTGTTCCGACACGTTGATATGTTTCATAATTTGGACCAAAAAGGTAATAAATTCTTCCGCTAGGAACAGTAACTGATTTTGTTGTATTAGCACTATTGGATTCAAAGTTAGCGGTGTATTGATATGTTAATGATGGGTTGGTCTTATTTGTGAAGGTTGTTTCAACTGTTCTAAGACCTGGGCCATAATATTCTTTCGCACTAGAAAAAATTGGTTTATAATTTCCGCCATAACTACCAATATTGATGCTTGTTGCGTCATATCCTTCTAAAAGAGATTGGATTTTAGCATATTGTTTATTCATTTTTTTAAGATAGCTATATGCATCTGAATATGTTGTATCATATGCAAATGCAGCGCCTTCAGAAGTATATCCTTCTTGGAAAGAATATGCAGCATATCCTTCAACATCTTCACCAACCGCTAAAAGCATAGAGGAGAAGACATCCACTTCTGTAAGAGTTTCTTTCATACTTGTATCTGTAGATGCGGTTAGGACTTGAATAACATCAAATTCTTTTCCAAGTTCTTCTTTAAGTTCTTCTTTAGCCGCGTTAATCGCGTCATAAATTGCCTTACTTGGATCGTAATAATATTTAGACGATGAGAGTGCTGGAGAGTGAACACCATAAATCCTTGTTGTATAGGTATAGGTATCAAACGCCATATAATCTAAACCAGTTTCGTCAAACCACGATTTGATATAATTTTTATAATCTTCTTCACTATCAAAATAACCAAACTCTTCACTTTTGTTAAGGTCATATGATCTTAAAGCTGTATGAATATGTGGGAGAGGTCTATTTTTTAAAACTGAATGAGAATTCCAGAAATTCCTAATAGTGTCAACGGTGTTACCAACATTAACCATATCTGTGCCTTTAAATGGTTCATCAGCAAGTTCAAGACCATAGAAAGCTGGATGCATAAAAGCTTCTTGTAATCTTGGAGAATTCATTCTTCTTTCAATAGTGGAAGTATTATTATCCGCGAATGAGTTTGATTCAATTGTGAAGTCGTTAATGATGCATTTCATGCCAACTTTCCAAGCTGCTTCCATATATCTATAACAAACAGTTTCTTGGAATGTGGCGTTTTGTGGACACCACCAAGCATTTGACCAAGTTTCATCTTCAATACTAACAGATCTTGAATCTAAGAATAATATGTTTGCGCCTGCTGATTTCATTTGCATAACAATTTCATCAACATGATTTGCGTCAGAAAAGTCAACTGCATTACCTTTATTTTGCATGTGAGTGGTATTGTATTCATCTGGAGTACAAACAAGATATGTTCCATCTTCTTGTAAGATAGAATATTTTCCAGCTTCATTATTTGTCACATCATGGAAAAATAATGATGTAGGTGCTCCATAGAAAAAGACTGGATCGTTTGTGACTGTGACTTCGTTTGAAGTTAAAACGTTTCCGTTAACATAAGCATCAACGGTGACATTATGTTCCCCAACCGTTTCGGTTGTGTAATAAATAAATCCGTTTGAATCCGCATCATCATTAGTGAGGATTAAACCATTTCTATAATCTGTTTCATCGTTGATAACATATTGAGCTGCATTAGGATTGGCTTTAAATCTTAATGTGTATCCTTCGCTTCTTTCTAAAACAGGAGTGTCAATCGAAGAAGCTTTCGCAGATTGAGGTCGTCCCATTGGAACCAAAATACCTGCTGCGGCTAGTAATGTTAACGCAAATGATAAAAGTGTTCTTTGAATTTTCATATACTTATTCACCTTTTCTTTCAAGATAATTATACTAAATGATTCAAAGCCAATAAAAGTTTAATATTAACGTTTATTTATAAAAAATTGCTTTTTATAAAAGCAAAGACCCTCAAAATCGAGGGTCTTGTTTTTATATTTTCCTAAATTGGAATGAATGTTAGTTATACCAAACGTCGTCTGCACCTAAATCGAGAATATCAGCGTTTGCGGATTCAACTGTTTCAGTTGGTCCAACAATTCTTAAATCATCGATATAGATTGTGACGTTAGCATGAGAAATGACACCAATACGATGGTCATTTTGATCTGAATGAATACTGGTTTTTGGAATAGTAATTTCTTGCCATTTGCCTACATCACCCTCATGAACATGCCAGTCAGTACCATCGAATATGTCGTCTGAGTAGACTTGCATGACGATGCTGCCGCCTTCTGGAATGGCTAGATACATTGCATGACTGATACCAATAAATCTTGTCCATTCTGCACCTGTTGTGAACTTTAAGGAATAAGAACCTGTGTATGATTTTTCATCAGAGACTTCTAAATTATTGGCATTATAGTATAAGATACCAGCGCCAAAAGGGGCGGAAGTTAAGAAGTTGTTTTCAAGAACACGTTCTTGTTCAAATGACCATGCTTCCGAAGCGATTCTAATGTTGTCAATATAAAGGTCAAGGCCGTATTTATTAGTATCTCTTGTACCTAAGATTTTTGCCCATGTGTTGTTAACAACTTCAATGCTTTCGTACGGAGCATATAATGTAGTCCATCTTCCGTAGTTGTTATCATTAATATATGCTTTTGGATAAAGATTATCATTATCCGCTGGGAAGATATGTATTGCGCCTTCTTTTGGTTCGGCATATAAATCGTAAAGGATGCCTGAACCTTGAGCTTTTTGGTAGAAGCTGTATGGGACGTAGACATTAGCATCTTTGTCTGAGACAAGGTGTAATGATGTTGTGCCTTCTGTCGCTCTTGTGTTAGAGAGTTCAAATGTACCACTTGTGTTAATGTGGAGGGAGTTGCTGTCATCAAATGTAGATCTAACATAAACTCCATTAACGTAATTATTTTCTAAAGAAGTGATGTTTGGTGTTCCACCAAATCTGATGTTATCAATGTAGATTGTATTATCAAATGAGTCATCAACACGAATAACAATGTTATCTGATTGAAGATCTTCAAAGAATGCTCTTGAGAATGTGTATGTATTCCAAATTGTTTGAGCACCTACAAAAGCACCTGAATACCATGCCCCTGCGTATCTAACGACGCCATAATCGCCATTAATAGAGTTGTAATAGAAATTGCCTGCTTGTTTTTCAGCAACAAGATCAAAATAAATTGCATCATTTGAATCGAAAATAGCGTTTAACCAATTTCTATCAAAAGCGATTCTGAGGTAACTACCAACTGTGGAAACTGCTAATGATTTGGTTCCGAGAGTTGATTTAGAATCTGTAACTGTTGCTTCACCTTCAACAACACTAAGAACTGATGGAATTTGGCCATCTTCAAAGGAAACTGATTTAGGCATTTTTGGAGCATATCTTTCGTCACTAGGATCTAAAGAGTTGACGAATTCTGCTGATGGTGCACCCATATTTGTGATTTCAACATCTCCTGTTGGAGCGGTGAATTGAATTGGGTGGGTTGGATCACTACAGCTAACCCAGTATTCTTTTGAACCATTTGAATCAAAAGTTGGAGCAACTGCTTCATAGTGATTCCATTCTTGGGTTCCGTTAGAAGCAAAAACTAAAAGTTCGCTATTAAATTTGCTCATACCAGAAATAGCTAAAACACCAGCTAAACCGGTTAAACAAATAACGGAAAAAAGAAATTTATTCTTTCTTTTCATAATTATATTTTCCTTTCTATAGTTATTATCATTTTACAATGTAAAAATATTGCTTAATATAATTAATATTTTCTATAATTTACAAAATATTGATTTTCGAGTAATTCAAAATAGATGTCTTATATCGAATTAACAATTGAAATTGCGTCAATATAGACATTTGCAGGTTGACAAATTAAGAAAACATAATGGTCAAATTGATTTGAGTTGATGAATGATTTAGGAATAATCATCTCTTTCCATGTGCCAACTGAATCGCGATAATAATGGAATTCTCCGTTAGGTGTCAAATTTAATTCTCCATCTGCGAAGAAATAGAACTTAAGTCCTCCATTGTCTGGAATATTTGCATACATCGCATGGCTGATGCCAAATCCTTTTGTGAAACTTTCATTTGGTTTAGAAATTTTTAATGAATATGAACCTGAATAAGATTGTTCATCAGTAATTGTGTATGTATTTCTCGAGTCCGTTAATAAGAGCGAACCAAAAGCACCACTCATATCTGTGTTGTTTTCCAAAAGATTTTCAGTTTCAAAGTTCATTGAATATTGTTCATATGGTCTGATGTTATCAATATATAAATCGAAATTGAAATTAGCGTTATTTCTTGTTCCGAGTATTCTTGCGTAACTACCTTCCATTTGAATATGTTCAAATTTAATATACATTGTGGTCCATTTATTAAAGTTATTGCTATTAATATATGGGTATGGTTGCAAATCATCCGTGCGATAGAGGTGCATAACATCCGCGGATGGGATAAATACATCAAACATAATGCCTTTATATCCTCTTAAGGCTTCATAATGGTTGTTTGGAAGATATACATCTAATGTTGTCGCAGAGTTAGATTTGATGTGAAGTGAAACACGACCATCAGATGCACGTGCATTTGTTAATTCTACAGTGGAATTTGGAGTGTTAACCATGACCTCCAAAGAATCGCTGTAATTAGAATTAACAAGATAATTTTTATCTGGATCAGGTGGAAGTATTAAATTATTTTCAAATGAATGATTGTTATTAATTTTTCCTAATCTAATGTTATCGATATAAACGACATTATTAACAGAATTATCAATTCTAATAACAACGTTATCACTCGCTAAATCGCTTAACATTGCTTTTGTGAAAGCGACAGTTTTATATAATTTAGTAACGCCAGCTCCATCTTTGATGACTGGTTCATATCTAACAACACCCCATTGATTAGAAAGTGAGTTGTAATAAAAATCATTTGCGTTTTCTTCTGCTTTAATATCAAAGTAAAGTGCTTCTGCATCTTTAAGTTGGAAAACTTTATTTAGCCAAGTTCTATCAAAAGCAATGGAAAGTTTTCCATTCACACCTAATTCTGCTTTTAAAGCTTTGTTTCCAAAACTAGAATTATCAGAAATAACACTTAATGAGGCTCCTGAAAGTTCTTTAATATATGGATAGATTTTGCCATCCTCAAAAGAGAATGATTTTTTATATGCGTATTCAACTATATCACCTGTGATGATTTGAGTTGCTGCTTCATCAGCGAAATTTTTTAAACAAGTTTCACAGTGATAATGTTCAACAGAAATACCATCTTGAGTGTATGTTGCTTCTTGAATGGTTTTATGAACAAGATCGTGTTTTGCTTCAATAACCCAACTATTATTAGTCATTTCATTTGTGCCATTTTCATCTTCAAAATGTTTGTCACATCTATCGCAATAAAAATGTTCTATAACCCCATCTGTATCACATGTCTTATTCACTCCATGGATTCTTGTAATATTGTGATTTAAAGCATTGATAATAACATCTTTGTATTCAACTTCGTTTTCAGCTTTTTCATCAGTGAAATAAGAATCACATTCTTCGCAGTGAAAATATTTGATGTTACCTGTGGTTGTACATCCAGGTTCTACCGCTTCATATGTTGTTAATGTATGGCTACCTGCCGCTAAAATGGTGATATCAGTTAATGAAATTTCATTTTCCGCGTCTTCATCAGAGAAGATCTTTTCACAATATTCACATTGATAATGACCATAATACCCATTTTCTGTGCAAGTTGGGTCTTGTCCTTCGATGAAAACTGTTTTATGTGACATTGGAATAATTAAATCT
This sequence comes from Bacilli bacterium, assembly GCA_017502465.1. Taxonomy (GTDB): domain Bacteria; phylum Bacillota_I; class Bacilli_A; order RFN20; family CAG-826; genus RGIG5418. The sequence continues at coordinate 9,034 of JAFVUY010000017.1, forward strand.
TCTGGTTTCACAACTTCTTTATTTTCGTCAAAGGTTTGATCGCATTTTTCACAAACATAATGTCTTGCGACGCCTTCTTTTGAACAAGTAGAGGCTACTTCTTCAACAAGAACGTAGGAGTGTTCGCAACTTCCACAGCTAGTTAAAGATGTTGCTAATAATAGTATTGTTATACCACCTAAAATAATCTTTTTATTTTTCATAATATTCTCCTTCCTTATCGACAAAGTCTCATAGAGGACCAGTCAATTGAAATACTTCCGTTTAATGATTTACTAATAAATGTATCAATATGTCCTGTGGTGACTGTTTCGCCGTTAAATTCGTTATAGCTTAACGCTAATGTATACCATGAATCTCCATGGGAAATGATTCTACCTCTATTAGAGGTAACGTTGTTACCATCACATGTGAGTGTTATATCTTTAATAATTTCAATTGATCCATGCGCAACATCGTAAATTGAATATGTTAATGAACCAACTTCATCCATTTTGAAGTCAAATGCGAATGATGAAACACTCAATTTCGCAATTGTGTATCTATACCAACCATCATGGTTGATTGTTTGACCGTTTGAATATTTGGTGATTTTAGAATTATCTCTTTCATGGGCATCCACCACTCTCATTGAATCGAAATCAACCCAGGAATTAATAGTGTTTTCTCCACCTGGAGCGTACACTAAATCAAATGTTGTGGCTTTACCTCTTCCATCTCCGTGAAGTTCATTTTCGTTAATAGTAATTGTGTACCAATCAGGAATTTCACTTTGACTAATTTTACCGATATTAGAGGTAATATCATTTCCGCTTTTATTGATTCTAATTGTATCAGTGATGTTATACCAATCTTGAGATTCTTCATCAACAATAGTGAAACCAACACATCCGTCTTTGTTTTCAAGTTTAAAATCAAACGCTATAGCTTTAGAGAAAAGTTCTAATGCACTAAAAGGATTTGTTAGTCGCACTTGATTATCTTCATTTGCAAGCAATTGAACCGCCCCTAAATGAGGTATTTTTTCAACAACTTCTACTTCAAGTCTATAAGTTGCAGACTCATAACCTGGGGAATAAATATAAACTACTCCTTGTCCAAGTGCTTTACCTTTAATCTTGTTTCCTTCAAGAATTTCAATATATTGTTCACTACCTTCTTCAAGTCTTAAACTAAATGTTTTAACAGTAGTGTCAGAAGGTAAAAATACTGGTTTAATTTCATAAGGTGTTTCTAAGTCAATTTGAATATTATTTGATGGTAATTCAAATCCTTCTAATGGGATTTCATTAACCACTAAATTATCAAATGCGAATGTCGCATAATCTCCTAAATAAATAGTTTGTCCATTAACAGCATCAGATGAGATTGCGTATAAATGGATTTGAATATAATATATGTCTTTTGTGAATGCAGAGTTTGCTACAAGTGGGATTGTAGTCCAATTCCCACTATTAGAATTCATACCTTGTTCATAATCTCTACCTGTCTCTGTCTTTAAGATAGATTTTTTATTAATATCTAAAAATTTAATACATGCCCAATTTGGTCCAGATATTTGTTTAATATCAATTGAACCGTTTTGTTTGGAAAGATTGATTGGTTTTGGTAACTTAATTTTGAAATCTGGCCAAGTTGGAGTTTCGCTGGCTTTAAAAGAGCCCACTAAAACAGTGTTTCTTCCTTCATATTCTTCATATATCTTTGCAGCGTTAACATATTCTGGTTCCACAGTTGAAGAGGCGATTAAATCTTCTTCAATGTGAAGGTCTACTTGTTTATATAAAGAAGGGTTTGAAGCGGAAATAACTTTAACTTTAACAAGACCAGGTTTTAATGTTTCGACCTTGTTTCCGTTAACAGATGCATATTCACTATATTCTTCAGGGATTTCCAATATGAATCTTTGATCGGTTGAAGAAACATTTGGATAAAATGTAACTTCTGGAACATAATCACTACCTAAAGTGACATATGCAGTTTGTTTAACTTCAATAATGCTTGGTTCTAAAAGATCTAAAATTTCTATTGGTCTAGAATAAGAAACATTTGATCCGTCGGTGGCCTCACAAATGATGTTTGTAACACCCGCTTTATATCCATAAGCTTTGTCTCCAATTACTTCTCCCAGAGTTGGATCTTCGAAAGTCCATGAAACGTTTTTGTTAGAAGCGCTATAAGGGAGGACTTCAAAATCTGTGATTTGAGCGTAATGGTCAACATAAATCTTGTCAGATAATAAATCGAAATAAATTTCTTCAACTTTAATATCTTCTTCTTGAGAACAGTCTTCCCCTTTAGGTGTTCCACATCCTGTAAGGACTCCCATAAGAGGGATTAGGACTAAGAGTTTTTTAATAATATTTCTCATAATTAGCCTCCTTTTCAAAAGCTTCGGTTTTCTTTCTTGTTTTATATCTACCCTTTGTAAAATCAGGGATTTTGTATACTTTTCCGTGATGTTTTATTGATTTTTCACTTAACGCAGTGATGACATACCAACTTGCCGTATCATAGACATCTATCGGCATCTCTTTTTTATTTAAAAGGCAGTCAATGAATGTCGCAGCCATATAGAAGTCCATCCCTCCATGACCTAAATTGATTTGTTCTGGGGTGATATCTCTCCAATATTTTGGTAAATAATCATTATAATTATTCGCAGTGTCGATATATTTTTTAATCGTTTCAACAGGCGTCCAAATTTCTTCTCTTTCTTCATCAAATAAGATCATATTTGATTCCTGATTAGCGAAGCCTTTTGTTCCTTTAATTTGTAATTGACGAGAATAATATCCTGGAAGAGTTGTGTCTAATGTCAAAGTGATAGTTTCTCCGTTTTCACATGCAATAATCGTGGAGATAATGTCTCCTTGTTTGAATTTCACTCCTTTAAGAGAGCTATCTTCACATTTTCCATCTTGAATATATGTTTGAAGCCCTCTTGATTTAGAAGAAACTGAGACCACTGAGACAAAACGATTACCTTGATTGATATTTAATAATTTTGCGATTGGCCCTAATTCATGAGTTGGGTAATTTTCACAATTTCTTTTAATATAATTTCTTAAACGATAATGTCTTTTGATATTTCCATTAGTGATTTCTTCTCTTAAATCATGAGAATAGGCTCCGTGGCAGTGGATAATTTCTCCAAATTTGCCTTCATTATTCAAATTAGAAAGAAGTGTTTCAAATTTGTCATAACAGCAATTTTCTAATAACATCATTGGGGTTTTATGTTTCTCATAAGCTTTAACAAGTCTAAAACAATCTTTAACTTTATAAGCTCCACCTACTTCCATCCCAACAGGAATACCCTCTTTAATACATTGGATAGTTTGATTGATATGTTCTTCCCAAGAACTCGCGACTATAACCGCATCGAGGTTTGTGTCTTTTAAGAATTGATTAAAATCAGAATATTTCTTAGAAGATACACCTCTTTTTTCTAAAACCATCTCGTTTGCGGAATCAACGCGATCAGAATAAACATCGCATAAGGCGACAATATCAACGCAGGAAAAAGCAAGGAACGTTTGTAATAACGAGCTTCCTCTTTGACCTAATCCAACAATACCTAATCTTAATTTATTCATGATGTTTCCCCCTTGAAACCACATTTGTCAAAATAAAATATTTTTGTAATTCTGAATCAAAATAATATCCGTCTCCGCTTTTTAAGGAAACAAGAACTAAATCACTTGATTCTTCATTTAATGTTTCTTTTTCAAATAAAACATATTTATATTTGTTATCTACGATAATGTCATAACAATCTTCTTCTTTTTCAATTAAAGAGGTGACGTATTCACCTTTAATGTTAAAACGTTTAAAGATTTCAATAAGTTTTGTGTAACTATCTTTAAATCCACGCTTAGTTTTAATATCCAACCCTTTTTGAATTAAAGCTTCCATTTCAATATGAGGAACATATAAACCTTTTCTTAATAATTCCGGGAATTCAGTAATATTAATGACTCTATCAAAGACATTGAAATATAAGCATGTTCCAACAAGAAGAATGATTGGAAGAGGTAAAACAATAAGTACCGCGTAAATGATTTGTTTCACCATTAACCAAGAAAGTAAAAATTCCATCAAAATTGGAGGAAGGAACAAAACAATTACAAAAGCAAGGGTAGGTAAGAATGATTTAAAGTAAATAAAGAAAGAATTTCTAAAAGTGATGAGAAAGGAATTTTGATAGATAAGTCCGTAATAAACACAGATGACGAATATAGGGACAAATATAGTCATAAAAATCACTAATAAGGAAACTGTAAGACTATTAAATCCATAGAACGCCGCAAAAAGGTTAATTGCAAATTTTAAAATTGAAGCAAATAATCCTATCAACATATATTGTTTAAAGTTATCTTTAATCCCTTTTTTAAATAAATAAGAAAACATAACTCCTTCTGAATGAACAAGTTGTCTTAAGACTCTTAACACACCTGCTATTCCAATAAAGATAAGAGGATAAAGGATTAAATCAATTCCGTTAGCGATAATAAAGATAATTCTTGTCCAGAAATTACCTTCTTCTTCCAAAAGAAGACCATCTTTAACCGCTTCTATTGTCGCAACATTTAAGAAATCAACAAAATAACTTTTGATAATTAATGGTAAGAAAAAGAGAAGCAAAATAAGACCTAATCTAAAGATTATCCATAAATTGTTTTTTAAGATATCGAAAAACTGGCTTCTTCTTGTTTGAGGAAGACTACTTTCTAAAAAATCTGATTCTGCTATTTTTCTTTTTGCCATTTTATTTTAAATCTTCTAATACACTGGATTTTTTAAGGGCTACTAAGTATGGGTGTTTACTATCCCTTAATTCTTTTGGGGTTCCTGAGATTACAACTTGGCTGTCTTCAAGAACATAAATCATTTCCCCATATCTAAATGCTTCTTTATAGTCATGAGTGACATAAATAATAGTTGCATTTAATTCTTCTTTGCTTTCTTTGATAAATTGATACAATTCTTCTTTAAGAAGAGGGTCTAATGAAGTCAAAGCTTCATCTAATAAGATTAAAGTTGGATCTTTCACTAAAACTTTCGCAAGCATCATTCGTTGTTGCTGACCAAGAGATAAGTCTTTTGGTTTCCTTGATAAACAATGAGCGATACCGAATTTTTTCGCGATATTTCTCACCCGAGTCATAATTTCCTCGGGTGTGAAGTCTAACATCCTTAATGGAAAAGCGATGTTTTCAAAGACAGTCATCTTGTGATAAATCATATAATTTTGAGGCATATATGACATGTTTCTTCTTTTAATAGAAAGTTCACATGCATCGACATTGTCATATAAAACCTCTCCATCGTATTGCATTTCTATTCCAGAGATAATATTTAATAAAGTTGTTTTGCCTGAACCAGATTCTCCTAAGAGAATATTAAATTTATCTTTTTCAAAAGAAATATTTAAGTCCTTAAAAACTTCAATATCGCGAGTTTTGTCTTTTGACAAATATGAAAATGAAAGATTTTTAATCTCAATCAAAGGCATTTTAATATCCTGCTACTTTTTTAAGACGAATATTATCGATATAAATATCGTAATTATATTCTTCGTTTGGATAAGCTAAGTGGAACTCTCCAATATTTTCAAAGAAATCTTTGGTGAGTTTTGCGCTTCCGCCTTCATATAAATATTCTTGATTTAAGTTAATACGAACATTATTCCATTTACCTGGAACTGCTTTTATTTGTTCGTGTGCGAAATGGATTTCACCTGTTTTTCCTTCTTTATAGAAATAAGGCGAGATCATAATTTCTTTACCGATTAATGAAGCACCTTCCACACGAATGTCGTAGCAGAACGCCCATTCATTATTTTCGATTTCATCAACAGGAATATTTGCAAATCCTGAATTTTTCATAAATGTTTCGTCAAAAACAATATGAGAATTTCCATCTAAGTTTTCAGTTTTTGCCTTTGTTTGAACATAAAGCATTCTTGGACCAGTAGTTGGTTGGCAAACAGAGTCTGCTAAGGTGATATTCATATAGTCGTTTGTGTTTTCATCTAAGAAAGATATACCTTCTTGTACTTCTTCAAATTGAGCAACTTCTTCCACTCTTTCAAGTCTGATGTTATCGACATAGATATAATAATCATATTTTTCATCTGGGATTGAGAAGTGGAAATCACCAATTCTTGTTAAATAGTCAAGGGTGAGCGTGCGAGACACTCCCGCGTCAAAGACATATTCTTTGTTAAAGACAATTTCAATTGTCTTCCATTCTCCCACTCTCGCGCGTTTTTCTTGTCCACCGAAATAGAGTTCGTTTTGTACTCCAGTGGTGAAGAATGTAGGAGCGATGAATTGATCGACAGTACCTTCATCAAGGCCTTCAACACGAATGTCGTAGCAGAACGCCCATTTTTGTTGTTCAATTTCTTCTAAAGACAAATCTTTAAGAGGAGTTTGTTTCATATAGACTTCACTAATCTTAAAGTGTGTCCAGTTGACCCAGTGGTCTTTCGCATGGGATTTGATTTTTAACATCTTTTCTCCACTTGTAGGAGCGATGTCTCCATCTTTTCCAACAATATCAAAGGAAAGTTTTGCGTTTGTATTGTCTCCAACACTCATAAAGCCTTTTTGGAAGTCTTTTTCAAAGTCACATATTTCATTGCCTTCAAGAGTGAAGATGGTAGAAACTTCACGGATTTTATCCGCGAGATGGAAATATACGTTATCTAAATAAAGTTTAGGTGCGAATGAGATATCATCCACATCTTGATATTCAAATTCGAAATATAATCCAGGAACTTCTTCAATGTTGATATACATATTTAAGAAGTCGAGATCAATAATATGATTAATATCTGTCCATGAATTAGCTTTTAAGTTATAAGTGACACCTTCACTTTTAACAACGTTATAAATAGTTTCAACCTTGCTAAGGAAGCCGATAGTGACAGGAACATCTTCATTTGTGTCGTTATAAAAAGAACATGTCATGTTGTCATATTTTCTTAAATCACCTTTGTTAAAATTATAATCTTTACTACGTAAAGGGAAATAGAAAGTAGGGATAATATCTTTTCTACCAGGGTGTCCTTTTGGTCTTACTAAAGCAGAATAATTTCCACCTTTAACAAATCTTTCTTCTTTGTTTCTATCAATTGATCCAAAACCATAAGAAAGTTTGATGGTAGCGAAGTCAGGTTTCCAATTTTCAAAATCCGCGATGACTTCAATCTTATCAATAGAGTTATTAGGCGCACCACAACCGGTCAAGGAGAACAATAAAGCACATCCTAAAAGGAATAATTTCTTTTTCATTATTACATTCCTCCTTGTTTAGAAGTGATGATGACATTTTTAAGATAGATAGTTTTTTCTGCTTCTTCTTCACTTGTCGTGTCACCTAAAACAAACATAAGGTATTCATATTTACCCACTGATGACCATTTATAATAGCCGAGGTTAATTTCAATCGTATTAATACCTGGTTTTAAAATAGTGTTTTCAATCAAATATGAATCGTATTTTTTGGATTCATATCTATGACCAATGGAGAATTTTAAGTCTTCATCGTATGGATTGATAACATTAAAAGTCATTCTTGATGTTTCATAATCAATTTCATCAAGGAATGGAGGAATGAATTTGATTGATTGTTTTTTCTCTTTAACTTCAGACACAGTGAGTTTTAAAACGTCGTCATATTCTTCATATGATGTCTTTTCAACTGCGACATTAGAGTTATATTTCTTAAAGGATGAGGATAATTCATCACTTCCATATACAGTATTACTTTTACCGTATGATTGAGTGATGGTATTAGTTTTTCCTTTATAAGAAACTTCAATTTTTAATTCATTGATGTCTTTTGCATCATCAAAATTAATAACAGAGTTATAAATATGACCGTTTTTATATGAGGAGGAAGGTTGAACTTCTACATCATTAACTTTAATCACAGTTTCATTATTCGCATAGAAAGATAAATCAATTTTGTTATCTTCGATATCATATTCATAATCTGTAATAGCGAAGTTAGAACCATTTTCATTCGTAAGAGCGAGATTGAGCAATGTTTCTCTTCCTTTTTCAAGTTCGATTGATGTTGCGTTTACAATCGTACCTTTATATAAGAATTCAGTTAAGAATGAGAAGAAACCTTCATCATCTAAACCTAATTTCTTCATTTCTTCTTTAAGATTATAAAGAATTTCATATTCTTCTAAACCATCTCTAACTGCATAAAGTCTTAAGGAACCAGCAGGTTCATCAAGTTCGTATTGTTTGGCAGGGAAGAATAAATATCCATCTCCGTTAACTCCAGCATAACGACAGGCATCGCCTTCATAATAATCATCAATTGGGTGATAAATACCGCCTGTTTGTTGTGCGTATACGTTTGTGGCCCAGAAAAGATTACCTACGACATCGTAGTTAGCTTGCATCCAACTTAATAATCTCGCTGAAGATAATCTATCTTCTGTGTGATAGGTTGGATATGGGGCTTTTGGAAAGACACAGGTATACCACCACTTCTCTTCTTGGAAGTCGTAAAGATTTCTCGTTTCTTCTGTGTGATAGTAATTAACTTTTGGACAATATGTATCGATATATCCGTCAAATTGTTCCAAATATGCAGATGTGACAAGGTTTTTAAGGTTTCTAATAGAAGCGATTAATTCCTTGTGCATTGGATGGTTGACATTAACTTTATCAAGTGTGTCAGCGATTTCAGTAATAAGAGCCTTAAATCTTGTGCAGATATATTGAGTTCTTTCAATAATCCAAGGTTCACCTGACGCGCGATCATCAGGTTCATCGATTAATCCGCCCATCCACACTATTGATTTGTCAAACATGTTAAAATTTTCTGACATAGATTTGACGTAGTAACTAGTGATGAATTTTTCCATAACTTCTTCATCAAAAGTTTGTTGAATATAATGATCAATGTTTTTACTTTTAACAGGAATTGTAACATTCGTGCATTTTGGACTTTGCATATCGTTAAACGCACGTTCTGTATAACGATTAATTTCTTCATCTGAATATGTAGATTGAAGCTGAATAGTATGGCTTGATAAACGATATTTGTGAAGAGTTTCGGTGTATTTTTCCATCATCTCTTCAGTCGCGTTTAATTCACCTGATTCAAACATCCAGTCACTTTGGAAAATAGATTTTGAATGTGTTTCTTCATTAACTTGAAGTTCATTAACATTAACAGAAACTGGGAATGTATGAACATCTCCATCTAAATCAACAGTGAATTCACCTTCGTATAAGCCAGGTTTTTGGCTATAAGGCACTTCAACAACTAAGTAGATACTTTGGTTTTGGCCTTCTTGAATTTTTAAATCATTAAAATTTCTAAGTGCTTCGATTGGGACAAGCGCATCTGGAAAATAACCAGGTTCTTCTCCGGTAATCGAATCATAAATATTAGATACTTTAAGATATTTCGCCCCAAAGATATTGACGTTAGCTTTAGGGATAGTAAATCCGTTTTTAGTCTTTAATGTACTAACAGTCGCGTAATACATATCAACATCGCGATTAGGAGTCACGATGATTTGATCCATTTCGTATTCACCTCGACAGGCATTAATTTTTAAAGCAGTTTCTTCTCTAATATAGGAAGAATAATATTCTTTCGCTCGATCTTTAACAATTTTTTCGCTAGCAGAGCAAGACCAAAAAGCAGAACGAAGAATGGGTTCTTTATTAGTAGGACCCGCTCCATTACTGCAAGAAGCAATTAATGTTGTGGCAGCACATAAAGACAATAATTTTAGTCTTTTGGTGTTCATTAAAGTAATCCCGCTCTTTCTAATGCTTTATTCCAGTTTTCTTCTGTGTAATAAGCGATGGTTTCATCGTAGTAATCAGAAGGAGTTTTTCCATCCATTCTAATTTTGTCAAAGAAATCATAACCATTACTTAAATAGAAAGCGTCAACTCCGCCGTATTTAAGAAGTGGGAAGTTAAATCTAGATGGAAGTGTATATGGTTCTAAAAAACTCGAATTTAAATATGCGATACGTTCTTTATGAAGTTGATCGATTTCGTTATATAATTCAGGATTGCTTTCTTGGAGATCATATTCAAATGGAAGAGACGCTCCATCTGTGGCTTCAATATAAGCATCTTGAGCTTCATTTGTGGCCATAAATCTAATAAAATCAACCGCTGCATCTTTTGCTAAAGCATAACTTGGAACCACCATTTGGTGAGCTGTTCCTAAGGATGAAACAACACCTCTAGCGGCTTTGACTCTATCAAAATCGAATTGGTTAACACTATAACCTTCGCCAGAAAGAGAGGTTTCTTCCGCATCAATCGCGGTGATTAATGCAGACAATTCTTCATCATCTTCAATTGATTCACATAATTCAATAATGTCTGAGACGATTGGAGTTCTCATCATTTTGAAAGAATAATCTAAATTTGGATTATTAGCGACGATATCTTCTCTGATATCTTTCATTTCAGAAACAAACCAGTCACCGTTAACATTAAGGAGTGATTCACCTTTTAAGAACGCTCTTTGGTTGGACATGAAGTTTTGATATGCGGTCTTTGGAGAGACATATGATTCTTCATGGTCGAGTAATTCTGAGAAAACCTCAAGTGATTTAACACGACCTTTTTGTTTGAAAATATTTCTAGATAAGCTTCCATCATCAATGCCGTTAAAGTAATTGTAATATCCTTCAACTTCTTGATATTGAGCCCAGAAGATATCAAATAAGTTATCAAAATATGATTCATCTTTACCTTGGATGAAGACAAATTGTTGTGTTTTATCAAGGCTTCCTTTCCATGTTTTTTCATGGAAATCATCACAAATAGCAATTAATTCATCAGTGGTATTTGGAACTTTATAGTCATTATCTTTAAAGAAAGATGCGTTGTAAACAATACCGTTCATACCGCCTGCCCATGGAGCGCAGTAATATTTAGGTGCGGTATTGTAATTACCTTTTGAATAATATTCAAATGATTCCGCATATGAAGAGAAAATTTTATCTTTATATTTGACATTAGTGCCTGGAATATTTTGTTCATAAACAAGTTCAGTTAAGTCTAAAACATCTTCGGTTCCAGAGAAACCAATGAGGTTCATACTGATAAGAAGATCATAACGGTTACTTGCTTGTCCAGCATTTAAAACTGTTTCCGCATATGTGAAATCGTCATTTTGGAAAATAGTGATTTTAAGATCTGGGTATTTTTCTTTAACCCAATCTTGTTCAAGGAACACATTTTTAATTTCATGCGCCCATTGATAGCCATAACCTGCGTTAGCAATATAAATTTCTAACTCGTTTGGGTCGTCTTTTCCTTTAGAACAACCCGTAAGGACTCCCGCCACTGAAACAAGGGCGAGCCCTAAAATGAAATGTTTTGTAATTTTTCTCATAAAAGCCTCCTAACCTTTTAATCCACCGATAGAGAAGTTCTTCATAATTCTATCGGAGAAAATTGCAAACAATATCAATACAGGAACGAACGATAAGACCAAACCTGCAAATAATGTAGGCATATCATCCGCTCTTTGATTGGTAACTTGGAAATTGTAAATACCAGAAGCAACTGTTGGATAATCTGGTAAGAACATCATTGGGGTGGAATAGTCATTCCACGAACCAATTAAAGATAAAATAATAAGAGTGACAATTGAGCTATGAGCTTGTGGAAGCATAACTCTAAAGAAGGCGGTGTAATGGCCTCCTCCATCAATTAAGACAGCCTCAACATAGTTCCAGCTAACATTTTTAAAGAATGCATGCATGACCATGAATGAGAAGCCAAAACCACCTAACGAAGTTAAAATGACATAGAAAGGTGTGTTATATATTGGCAAGAAATCAGAGTTAACAAGTTTTAACATCGCACTTGTTGTACCGATAATTGGGATTGTCATACAGAAAATAACAATTGAATAAATTAAATTTCTTCCTTTAAATTCATATTTCGCAATAACGTAACCTGTAAAGGTTGACATCATGACACCTCCAAAGACTCCGATAAAACAGAACCACAAGGAGTTAAAGAACATTTGAGGGAGAAAAATATTATTTCCTTTTGTATCAGAAGCAGAAATGGACAAAGCTTTTATGTAGTTTTCTATACTAAAAGAGAATTTAACAGTTTCTCCATAAGAATTATTAATCATCACGTCATAGAAATAATCATCTAAGAATAATGAGCAGAACGCTAAATAGAAGATAAGATAAAGAAATGCAGCGGCGTAAAGAGTGAACAAGATGAAAGTAATCGTATTTACGATTCTTTCTCCAACAGTCTTTTTCACTAATTTATTTCTTTTTAAAAATACATTTGGTAATTTCTTTTCCATATCCATCACCTCCTAGTATTCTACTGCTTTTACCTTATCGGTAAGTTTTCTTGCAAGCATAATAATTGGGAAGCCTGCAAGGGTGAAGCACAAACCTGTACAAGATACGATGTTATACGCGGATACACCTCCGCCACCGAACTTGCCGTACGCTTCTCTAAAGATCCAATAAGAAATGGTAATTGTGTCTAATTTGTTATTTGGATCAAATAATAAAATTGGTCCAGATGCTGTAAATATGCCTGTCATTGTGAAAATGAGTTGAGTGGAGAAGGTTGGCCAAATAAGTGGGAAAATAATTTCCACTAATTCTCTAAACGGAGAACAACCTTCAAGTCTTGCGCTTTCAAGAACTTCGGTAGGAACACGGCTCATCGCACCAGAGAAGAGTAATACGTTCGTGGTAAATCCTGTAAAAATTGTATAGAACAAAATTGTTCCTGTCGCAGTGGACTTATTTCCAAGAAGACCTTGAGGATCAACAGGAATACCCAAAGATTTAATAAATGTCATAATTGGGCCAGTTGGACTAATTAACGCAGAGAAGGCGGTAACAAGAGCAAGGCCAGAGATAATCGCTGGAAGGAAGAAAATAATTCTAAAAAAGCGATATCCAGCAATTTTCTTATATAAGAAATAAGCAATAACAAGTGAGATTGGTAAAACAATTAAAATTGAACTGCCGAAATAAAGTAATGTATTTTTTAAGGCTAAACCAAGAATGTTACCCACTGGGGCGGTCAATTTTTCCCAGAATTGACTGAAATTATCTAATGTAAAGGAACCATCAAGAGGACTTTGAAATGCTAAAATGATTGATTGGAAATTAACAAATAACCAGAAAATTAACCAGTGTAAAACTGGAATAAAAAGTAAGGAGACAATGAAAAACGCTGTCTTCCTATGATTTAAAACACCTTTTGTGCTTGTAGCTTTGGCCTTTCTCTTCTTAGAGAATGCCCTGAACTCTCGTTCATACAAATAATCCTTTAACATCATATTAGTTCCTCTATATCCTTTTTAATAAATAATGTTTGGGGAGCAAACTTCTCTCCAATATCCGATCAATGTTGCCTCATCGACATCCGTTTCATGCCATGGAAGAATATCTTCTTCAAATTCTTGAATGGTGTCAATTTTTCCTTCTATATAATCAGAGATTGTAAGATAAGCAGTTTTAATTCTATTAGTGAGGAAGCCAATTCTTCCATCGATGATTTCAAAACCGAATGGTTTATTTTCTTTATACCATTGATAACGATATGCTTCCAAAAACTTTTTAAGTTTCTTTTCTAATAATTTAAGTTCACTTAAAAATGGAATAAATAATTCTTTTTTACCTTCTTTATATGTTTTTCTTAATCTAAGACCAATCGTTGCTTTATTAATTAAGAAATCGCTGAGAAGACTAAGAGAATTATAAACGTATCCGTATTTTTTGGATTTTTTAGATGCGGATCTAAGTAATTTCATCACTTTTTCAAAGTGAAGTGAATATTCTTCTTTTACTTTTCCATCCGCAACTCCTAGAAGAATGTCTTGATAGAAGAATGGTTTGCTTAAATTTTCATAAGCAGTTTGTTCTTTTCTGACATGATTAATTTCTTGAAGTAATGTCCATCTCTTAAGAGGATCGCCAGTAACAGTTTCTAAAATTTTTGAAACTTCTCTATCTTTGCCTTTTCCATAAAATTCATAGCAAGAATGAAGAGCCATCGCAGGATAGATTCCAACAACCGAACATTCATTACCTCCATCACCCCAAGAGGACATCATAATATTTTCAATATTGTGTTTAATCGCAGAATCAAGACCGAACCTGGTAATTTCAAATGATTGTTTGATGTTTGGAGCAAAACCAGTCCAAGAGACCGCTCCATCGCAGAAGAAAACTTCTTTTCCAGTTTCTTTACACGCTTTAAACATACGATCATATGTTTCATAATCGCCGTTATAATAGTCCCAATAAACGATTCCAACATCTGGGATAAGTGAAATAACTTGTTCTGATAATTTACCCTTAAAAGAGTACCAGTTAACATGGCCATTAGAATTATCCGCTTCTAACTTAAAGAACATATCTCCCCACATAATAGGTTTGAAATGGTGATTTTTACAAATTTCAACAACTTTATTTAAATGTCTTAAGAATAATTCTTTTTTATTTAAAATTTTGTCTTTCCAAATGAATGAACCAGAGGCAATATCCACTGCTTCATCCATATTTATATGGATTGTGTCAGTTTCAAATACTTCTTCACATGTGGAAATCATCTTTTCAATTAATTGATATGTTTTTGGCTCATCAACAAGTAATGTGTTAATAGTATCAGCAATATCCGCATAATGAGGCCATTTAAGAGCTTCGTTAAGATGAGATAAGGTTTGAATTGAAGGAATTAATTGAACTCCAAATGATTTGGAATATGCAACTAAGTCTTTTAACTCTTTTTTTGTATATCTTCCTCTTAAATAACCAAACCAAGGTTCTCCTTCGATTTCATAAACATCTTCTGTGTATAACATGAATCTATTTAAACCAAATAAGGCTGCGACCATAATCATTTCTTTGGCTTGAGTGATATTAACTGGTCCATTCCTAGAGCAGTCATGCATCACTGCGTTAGTTTTGAAATGTCTATGTAAATTAATTTCATAATTATCTTTTTTATGATTTTGTTTAATTAATGAAAAAGCATAGAAAAGTGAAGCAAGAACCCCATATTTAATTTCAACTTTGTGATTCTTTTTTGAAATTGTAAGAAGGGATGCTTCGTTAACTTTTTCATAAGAAATATCTAATCCTTCAAAGAAAGATTCGCCTAAATAAGCTTTCGCTAGAGAAATTGAATGGTCTAAGTTATACATAATTAATAACCTTCCTCACAAAAATATTCATATATTCCCGCGCTCCAACCAAGCATTGTTGGGGTTTGATATTCAAATGAATAAGAAACTTCATTTGTTAATGCGTTATATTTTTCCCAAATTTTTCCAGTTTTTTCAAAGTTATATTCAACATTGTTTTTATATGTCTTCGCGACAAAATCAGCTTCTTCTTGCATATTAAGATTTTTAAAAGCAATGTATTCAAAATACACTAGTGGAGGCCAAACACTTGGGAAATCCCATTGCAATTTATTCTCTGATTCAAAATCAACCGTGCTAGTTAATCCGTATTTTTGTCTTAATAAATTAAAGACCTTTTTAGCGCCTTCTTTATCACTAGAAATTCCAAAAGTATATGGATATAAACTTGCAGCTGTTAATAAGAAAGAGTGTTCTTTATCAACAAAGTTATAGTCATAATATAGTCCATCTTTTAAGAAATATTTGTTAATTAGTTCCTTGCGTTTTTCTGCTTTTTGCTCAAAACGTTCCGCTTTTGCATCGTTTTTGATGATTCTAAGCATTTCTGCAAACTTTTTCTCGGCATCATATAAGAGACAATTTAAATCAAGACACGCAAATTTTTTGATCGCGAATCTATTACCTTTTGAATAATATTTGGAGTTAATATCCATTCCACTTTCTGCGATCGCGTAACAAGATTTTGCCATTTCAATATCGCCTTCTTGAAGCTCTATTTCATTAAAGCCATTAACTCTATTATTAAAATATGAAGCATTTTCTTTACAAAGCTCATCAGGCCAGGCGCATTTGTATTGATTAAGACCAATTTCTGTTTGTCTTTTTTCTTCCCAGAAATTAAGTTCTTTTTCAATGGCATCAACAAAATATAGGATGTCGTTAATGTCGCGAGTCTTCATATATAAGTCGTAAACACCTCTTGTGAATAAAGGTGGTTGACTTCCATAAAGAAGATGGTCTGCGTTTGGGATAAATCCGTGTTTATTCGCAAAATATTCCATAATTTTTAAGTTGTTTCTCGCCATCTCAATGTCATTGTTAGCGAGCAAACCAACATTAATAAAATATGTATCCCAATAGTAAAAGTTTTGGAAAGTATCATCCGAACAAGGAGTCATATATGCGTTTGGAAGATTCTTTCCATTAAAGTTTGGGTCTCTAATAGTCTTTGGATTATTTTCGCGAATGAAATCACGTACAGACATTTATTTAATTCTCCTCTCGCTTTCCGCATCAAAGAAATAAACTTTGCTGTCATCAAAACATAATTGAACTTTTTGTTCGCCTTCAACCGCGCTGGATTCATCTGTTGTTGCGATGACTTTATATCCAGCGATATAGAAATAGATAACCAAGTCATAACCAAGTAATTCAACATAGTCACAAGTGACTTCAAATGGTTTGCTTTCGTTTTTATTGTTAAGGTCACCTTTAAGATAGATGTCTTCAGGTCTTGCACCTAAAATAACTCTTTTGCCTTCATAATCTTTTAAGGCCTTTTGCATATCTTTTGTGACTTTATATGAGAATGATTCTAATCCCACTGTAACATTATCACCCTCATTAAGTTCCGCGGTGAAAACGCCATTAGAATATGTTCCATAGATGAAGTTCATCGCTGGAGAACCAATAAAGCTTGCAACAAATTTATTCGCAGGATCAGAGAATAATTCTTTTGGGGTGCCAATTTGTTGGACATAACCATCTTTCATGACAACAATACGATCCGCCATAGTCATAGCTTCAACTTGGTCATGAGTAACATAAATTGTGGTCGCACCAACTTTTTTATGAATTTTTGTGATTTCGCTTCTTGTTTGAACACGTAATTTCGCGTCTAAGTTTGATAATGGTTCATCCATTAAGAAGACACGAGGTTTTCTAACAATCGCACGGCCTAAAGCGACACGTTGTCTTTGACCACCAGAAAGAGCAGATGGTTTTCTGAATAAATATCTCGCCAAATCGATGGAATCAGCAATCTTATTAATTTCAATATCCATTTCGTTTTTAGTGAGCTTACGCATCTTACAAAGCGGGACTTCATGTGTTTGCAAGTATTCGATTTTGTTTAGCAATTCTTCAACTTGTCTTTCACTATTCTTATTTTCTTCTTCTAATGCTTTGCATTCTTCAGAGAATCTATCGCTATATTTTTCAATAAGATGTTTATTTTTTGCGATATTTTTTCTATGTTTTTCAATAGTTTTTTTATGAACATTAATTGAATATTCATCGATACCGATTTGTTGGACTAAAACTTCAGCCTTTTTATCTTCAATTAAGTAAAGCTCTTGATATAAGGCAGTTCTCTCCGCTAAAAGTGTGTCGTTATTTTGATCTTTAATGAATTTCCTTTCAACCGCTTTAATCTTTTTTCTAAGTTGTTTTTCTTCCTCAAGAAGTTCATTAATTGCTTCTGGATTAACATAAATTGGTTTAAAAACTTTTCTAAGTTTAAGAGCAAACTTCATATTGTTATAAACCGTCATATGTGGATATAACGCGTAGTTTTGGAAAACCATCGCAATATTTCTATTCTTTGGTTCGACTTGATTCATTAATTCTCCATCAATGAAAAATTCACCATAAGTAATGGTTTCTAAACCTGCGATCATTCTTAATGTTGTGGACTTACCACATCCAGAAGGACCAACAAAAACAACGAATTCTTTATCTTTAATCTCTAAATTAAAATCAAAGACCGCTTGAACTCCATTAGGATAAACTTTGTTTATATTTTTTAAAACAAGAGTGCCCATATAAAAAACCCTCCAAATACAAGTGTTTTTTGTTAATAAAACAATATAACTGTCTATATTTTCCCAAATTAACATAAGTTATTCTATAACAATAATTTCCAAATTGAGTAAAATATTGACATTTTCCTATTTAGTAACTAAATTGAAATTATGATAGAAAGTTTGTTGAACAAGCCATATCCTCTTAAAAAGGAGGTAGAAATTTTTGATATTTGGGGAGTTTACATTTTCTCATTCATCCCATCTTATCAAAATTATGCGGAAAGCCATCCTCAATTAGAACTTTTCTTTGTTGATGAAGGTGTTGAGGAACTTTATGAAGACGGGAAGACATATCAACTTAGCGGTGGTCAAATGTTTCTTCGTAAACCAAATTCTTTGCATAAGGATAGATGTTTGAGCCCCCATTCAACTTGTTATATCCTCGCTTTTAAAGGGGAATCTCCACATTTTCCAAAACTTTATGATAGAGTTATTCAATTAACAAAAAATCAAATAATTCAATTCAAAGAATTGTTTGAGCTATATCTAAAAGAAATTGATGGGGAAGTTGATAAAAGTGCAATTAATCGAGGAATCACTCCAAAAAAGAACGTTTTCGGACTTCCTCAAATCATTAAAAATAAACTTGAACTATTCTTTATTTCTCTTTTTTCATCTGAATCAAAAGAAACAAACGAATTGGAAATATTTAGAAATTATGACGATCCTCTTGTTGATTTAATTCTAAAAGAATTACATGAAAGAAAATATGAAAAATTTTCTCTTACAAAAATCTCTATAAATCTCTCATATTCTAGAAGCTACTTGTGTAGACATTTTAAAGATGTCACTGGAACGACAATTATTAATTACTTCTACTCAATTAAAATTGAAGAAGCGAAGAAATTATTAATTTCAGGAAAATATAGCATTGAAGAAACAAGCGACTTGTTAAATTTTGATTCTGTTCAATATTTCTCAAAAGTATTTAAAAAGTACTGTGGACTTTCTCCTTCAACTTGGAGAAGTATTTCCACAGAGAAAAAATATTATTAACCTAATCTAACTATCGGCATGGAAAGAAAAATATTCGAATTTCATTGTCACTACTTATTTAAGATGTCAAAGCAAGAAATGCTCGACATCTTCAAAGAAGAGTTTGAAAACACAGATGTAAAGAAAGTCTGTTTTTTAAGCATTCCTCAAGAATATTCAAGTAAAGGTGAATTAATAATTAACAAAGATCAAAATGAACTTGGTTTATTTTTAAAGAAGTCTTTTTCTCCAAATGCTTATGCATTTGCAGGGCTTGTTCATCCAAAAAAATATTACAGCAAAGAAGAAATTAAAAAAGACTTCTTAAAACAAGTTGAAAGTTATTATGAACAAGGCTTTGATGGAATGAAAATGTTAGAGGGATATCCAACATTTATCAAATATACAGGCCAAGGAATAGATTCTGAAATATATGATGATTTTTATAAGTTTTGTGAAGAACATCGTTTTCCAATTGTTATGCACGTGGCTAATCCTGATGAAAACTGGAATATCTTAGAGGCAGATAAATATGCGATTGAATTAGGAAGAGTGTATGATTCAACTTATCCTTCAAAAGAAGAAATTACTAACCAAGTATTTAATGTTTTAAAGAAATTTCCAAGACTCACTCTTATCCTCGCGCATTTTGGATTCTTTTCAAAGCATTATGAAGACGCGGAAAGATTTATGTCTTATCAAAATACATATTTAGACACCACTCCTGGAGGAGAACAATTCATTCATATTTCTAAAGAACTAAATAAATGGATGCCTTTTATTAAAAAGTATCAAGATAGGATAGTATATGGTTCTGATTTTTACGCTTTTATCAAAGATGAAAACTTTGAAATATCTTATAAAAGACGTCCAACATTTTTAAAACAATACTTTGAAACTTCTTCCACTCATACTTATCTAGGAGAGGAATTTAAAGGTATTAATTTAGCTAAAGATATTTTAGAAAAAATATATTATTCCAACGCGGAAAGATTATTAGGTAGTCCAAAAAAGATAAAGTAAAAAAGAGCGTTATTTTTTGTATTAATAAGTTGATTTAAATATTTGGTACGTTCAATCATAAAATCTCCTTTTTGGTTAATTGCTACCTTTTTTTCGATTTCATTATATAACTTGATATTTTATTCTCTTAAGAATAATCAATATGTTTGCATGTTTTTCGATAGTTAAATAATTTATACGGTGCATGTTTTTCGACAATTTTAATTATGTCATGTAAAATATTTAGAACGCTAATCACACCAACTCAAAAGCATTATGCGTTATAGTAAGTGAAGGTAAGTTTTAGAATTGCTAAGAATTCTTTGCAGCATCACCTAACTTTCTTACGATCATGAGGCTATTCGTTCCGAGTTTTAACGACTTTTCTTTGTCGAAATTATTATAACATCAAGGTGTGTGAACACAACTTGTATATAAATGAATTTATATAAAAAAGCCGCCACTACATTTGCGACTTTAAATATTCCATGAATTCTGGAGTCTTGCTCCAATACTTGATACCCCAATTATCAAAGTTCCACTCATCCATATAATTGTTACATTCATAGTCAACATAGTAAATGAGACCATTTTTCACTACAAAATTTGTAGGGAAGTAATCAATATTAAGACCTGCATTTTTACTAGACTCACCCATTGATCTGACTTGAGAAATAAAACTAGAAACATCTTCATCATCTCTCACCATTTCAAAGATGGTTTTGCCCTCAATATATTCTTTAATAATGATTTCCTGTTGTGTGTCATAATCAAGCATTTTAGGTATTCTAATGTTCAGAGAACATAATCTCTTGTAATCGTTTAATTCTGCTTCAATTTTGTTTCCAAATTTATAATAATCGCAAGGTTCATGATGTATTTGCTTAACAATTACGAAAAAATCATTAAAACCAGCTAAATATGAATAGCCTCCTTTACCTTTGCCAAGCAATTTAATAATTTGATACTCTTTCCCGTTTACAATTATTGATTCCATCAAAAATAATTATATCAAAAAGCCGCCCATTATAGACGACTTAATTTACATTGATTTGGTCCTAGATTTAGGACTTCTTCATATGCTTCGACTAATGTTTTAAGAGAAAAGTCATTTTAGCCAACTAAGGCACAAAAATTATTCTTTATGTATAAAATGAGAGTTGCTGTTAACGTTGTTAAGGATTTGATCTGATATCCCAATTGGGTATAGATTGATGCTTTTTAGTTTTTCTAGTTCGAGCCAAATAAATTTAGTGTCGTTAGTGTCTGGATTAGGAACTAACTCCTGCGTTTCATCAACCATTTTCAATTTGTAAAATATACATAATTGGTGGCAATTTTTATCGCCCCATTTCCAAAAATTCTCATATGTTGATATGACATTAAGCGGTTCTACATCAAGACCAGTTTCTTCTTTAAACTCTCTGATGATTGTTTCCTGGCTAGTTTCACCAATTTGGCTGTGACCTCCAGGAAGAGAATAGTCGTCTCCGCCTTTGGTTAGTAGGATTTTATTATCTTTGATAAGTACACCACCGACACGATAAGAAAATAATACTCCATCGACATCGAAAAGGATGTCTTTTGTCCAAACATTCTTTCTTTCCTCTTCTTTTTTGAATCTATCGTGTTCCTCTAACACTTTATCTATATGTTGAACATCAAATAATTCATTGGCGTCAGCGCCGTATAATCTAAGCAAAAGAAGAATCTTTTCATAAGACATCTCAGACTCACCTTTTTCTATGTGAGTAATAACTGATTTATGAGAGTACCCAAGAGATTTAGCTAATTCAGCTTGGGTTAACCCTCTTCCTTTTCTAAAGGCTTTTATTTTTTTACCTATAGTTTCTTTAGACATAAATATTCACTTTCTACGAAAATTTGTTATAATATAACCAGAAGAACGGAGTCCTCACAAGCACTTACTGGTTAAATATGCGTGGAGGCTCTTTTATTTTACGAGCAAAGCCAACAAAGATAAGAAGAGACAAATCAGAGCAATCTTTAAAAGTTGCAACGCTTTTTCAAGATGTTCTTTCAATGGACATCACCTCACTCTCTGTGTTCAGATTTGTGAGGCCCCGTTCCGAGTTTTAACGACTTTTCTTTGTCGTAATTATTATAACAAAAAAGGTGTCTGTTACACAACTTGTATATAAATATATTTGTACAAATATCCACCGGACAATTTACACCCGGAATCTTATTTAATTATCAGATTGCGCCAATAGGTATCGCATATATTTCTTCATCAATAATTAGAGGTGATTTATGCAAAAAAGAAACAATTCAGGATTTTTAATCGCAGTTTCTCTTTCTCTAAGGTTGTCTAAGGATACATATTCATAACCAAATTCTTTTTTTATCTCATCACACAAGGTAGACTTGCCAACTTGTCTGGCTCCAGTAATATGAACAACAGGCTTGTTATTCATAGCTTTTATTACTGATTCTTTAATAGTCCTGTCAATCATAAATGAATATCCTTTCGTAATAATTTAACTTGCACTTTAATTTTTACGCAATTATTCAAATTAGTTAATGCTCAATTATCTGTTAACGCAATTTTATTCTTCATAATAATTCCTTCGATTAAATGAACTATCAATATATGAGTTATGTGGCGTACAAGAAAAGACCTCCGAAGAGGCCTAATCTATGCTGGATAAGTCATTTTGTCCAATTTTGAATAAGTGACTTTGGACAACGACAACAAATATTAATTAGTCTTGAACGTATGGTAAGAGAGCCATGAAACGAGCGTTTTTAATTGCTCTAGCTAATTCTCTTTGATGTTTTGCACATGTTCCTGTTGCACGTCTTGGTGAAATTTTACCATTTGGTGTAATGAACATTTTTAACATTTCAACGTTTTTATAATCAATAAATTTGATGTTATTTTTCTTGAAATAACATACTTTTTTATGTGGTCTAACTTTTCTGAATGCCATAATAATTTCCTTTCCTTTAATTAACTAGAATGGAAGATCATCGTCAGCGATATCGATAGAATCGAGATTGTTTTCTTCTTCAACTGATGGAACATCATTAAATGTTGGAGTAGTTGTAGAACCTCTTTCTCCGCTTGCGGATTTTGGTTCTAAGAATTGAACAGAGTCACAAAGAACTTCAATAACTGTTGCCTTTGTGCCATCCTTACGATCGTAAGATCTTTGGCTTAAACGTCCTTCGACGCCGACTAATGAGCCCTTTCTGACAAATTGTGCAACGTTTTCAGCTTGTTGTGAGAACACAACACAAGGAATATAGGAAGCTGTTTTGCTACCGTCTGCTGCCTTGCCGCGGTTATCTACCGCTAAAGTGAATGAACATACTGCACCGCCAGATGTGGTATTTCTTAATTCTGGGTCTCTAGTTAAACGACCCACAAGAACTACACGATTAATCATAAATGATTATCCTCCTTATTCGTGGTCGACGACAACTAAATGACGTAAAACACTTGGATTAATTTTTGTAAGACGAGCGAATTCTTTAAGAGCTGCTTCATCTGTGGTCACTTTAATGACGACATAGTATCCTTTAACTTCGTCGTTAATTGGATAAGCTAATTCGCGTAAACCGAGTTTTTCATCAACATCGTTGATTGTGGCGCCTCTTTCGAGGAGAATGCCATGGATTTTATCCATAACTTCTTTACGTGCTGCTTCATCTAAGTCGGCTTTTAAAATGTACATAATTTCGTAATTGCGCATTTTTCTACCTCCCTTTGGTCTAAATGGCTATTTCTATCATTGAAATAGCAGAGATTGCCTTTTAAAGCGTTCTTATTATACATAGTGCACCCGCGTTTGTAAAGTCAATTAATTGAAGTCGCTAAATTGATATATAGACACTTTCTTCTCCCTAAAATGCTAATAACCTTTTTGGCTTCTATTATAAATACTCTCACTTTTCTAATTTTTACCGAAATTTTTTTCAAAATTAAAAAAGACCGTTATTTTTAACGATCTTCATTTAGTTTTTGAAGTGGTCTATTTATCCTTCATTGTTGGGAAGAGGATAATTTCTCTAATTGTGGATTGATTACATAATAAACAGGCAAGTCTATCAATACCCATTCCAATACCACCTGCTGGAGGCATGCCATATTCAAGAGCTTCTAAGAATTCTTCATCTAATTCATTAGCCTCTTCATCTCCTAATTCTTTTGCTTTTAATTGAGCAAGGAATCTTTCTCTTTGATCTAATGGATCATTTAATTCTGTGTAAGCGTTTGCAAGTTCGTGTCCGTTTACAAATAATTCAAATCTTTCAACAAATCTTGGGTCTTTAGATTTTTTAGTTAATGGAGAAACTTCAATTGGATATGTGTGAACAAATGTTGGTTGAATTAAGTCTGCTTCGCAGTATTTTTCAAAGAATTCATTCATAATGTGACCAACTGTGTTTTTAAATTTATCCAAATGGATTTCATGTTCATCAGCAAGAGCCTTAGCTTCTTCGAATGTAATTTGAGAAGTAAAATCAATTCCAGTTTTTTCTTTGATAAGTTCCGCCATTGAGACCCAACGGAATGGTGATTTGAAATCGATTACTTTATCTTGATATGTAACAATTGCGGAACCAGTAACGTCTTTTGCAGCTTTTCTAATCATGTTTTCTGCAAGTTTTCTCATGGATTGAAGATCACCATAGGCTTGATAGGCTTCAATTGTGGTGAACTCAGGGTTATGTGTCGCATCCATGCCTTCGTTTCTAAATAAACGTCCTATTTCATAGACTCTTTCTAACCCACCTACGAGCAATTTTTTCAAATTAATTTCTGTGGCAATTCTTAAATAAAAATCTTTGTCTAAAGCGTTGTGATGAGTGACAAATGGTCTTGCAGAAGCGCCACCTAAGATTGGAGAAAGCATAGAAGTTTCAACTTCAATAAATCCTTCTTTATCTAAGTATTCTTGAATACTTCTAACCATTCTTGGTCTCATAAAAGCAACTGCTTTTGCCTCGTCATTCATAATTAAATCTAAATAACGACGTCTGTATCTTTCTTCAACATCAGTTAAACCATGGAATTTTTCTGGAAGTGGATGGAGACATTTTGTTAAATGTGTATATTTTTCACAACGGATTGTAAGTTCTCCAGTTCTTGTCATCATAACAAAACCTTTAACACCGACAATGTCGCCGATATCAGCGAGTTTAAATAAATCGTATTGTTTTTTACCAACAACGTCGATTCCCATATAAACTTGCATATAACCTGTTTTGTCTTGAAGTTTCATAAAGGAGGCTTTGCCCATTCTACGAATGGCCATAATTCTTCCTGCGAATGAAACAGTTAAATGCAATTTTTCTAATTGTTTAGCGTTTTTCTTTTTGCAGATTTCACGAATCTCAGATGCGTGATGACTAACCTTATAAGCTTTTCCATAAGGATCAAGTCCTGCAGCTTCGTATTTAGGGAGCTTCTCCCTTCTTGCTATCTCTTGGTCGTTTAATTCAATTTTGTTATCCATAGTTTCAACCTCTCGTTAGTTATTATAGTTTATTATTTTTGACCTGTTAAGGGTCAAATTCTAGTTGTAATCATTTAAGATTTTTTCTAAGGTTTCAAGACTATCTAGTTTTTGGACTAAATTGGTTCTTAATTCCTTAGAATTAGGAAAACCTTGGAAAAATTTAAGTGCAATGCTTCTAAAGATTCTCATTCCAGCTTCTTCGCCATATTCTTCTTTGAAGCCTTTTGCTAATTCTAGACAATATTGTTTTTGTGTTTCCAAATCTTTATCAGGTAGTCTTTCTCCTGTTTTAAAGTAGTGATTTATTTGGGTTATTAAGTTAGGGTTACCAACTCCACCTCTAGCCACCATAACGGCGTCCGCTTTAGTTATTTCAAGAGCGTTAATTGCATCATCTAGAGTAAAGATGTTTCCTGAAACAATTAATGGGACTTTCATTTTGAGTCTAAGGTCTTTAATTAATTCATAATGTGGTAGGCCAGAATAGAGCTCTTTGGTGGTTCTTGCGTGTATTCCAATCGCATCTACGTTTGCCTCTTCAAGCCCCTTAATAACTTCTAAAAAATTTATGTGGTTATTGTCCCAGCCTAAACGAATTTTAACAGTGACTGGAATATCGGTTATCTTTTTAATTTCCCTTACCATTTCATATAAGATTTCAGGGTTTTTAAGAAGCGCGGAGCCCGCGCCGGTTTTGGTAACTTTACAAACTGGGCAACCCGCATTGATGTCGAAAAAACTAATATTTTTCATTGTTTTTAAACAAATTAAAGCTGCTTTTGCAATGTTTTTAGGATCGTGACCGAAAAGTTGAACTCCTAAAGGATATTCTTCATCGGTTGCGTTTAAATATGAAAATGTTTCTTTGTTTCCATAGATTAAACCCATGTCTGAAACCATTTCGGTGACACATACATCGACGCCGAATTTTTTCATAAAGCGTCGATAGGCGGAGCAAGTATAACCCGCCATCGGGGCGAGCATGACTTTTCCATTTATTTCTAAATTACCTATTTTCCACATACAAGAAAAAGAGAGGTTTTATCCTCCCTTATTCATCTCCTTCATTATCGTCAAATGGAGCGACTTCTTCTTGAGGCTCTTCAATAGTTCCAGCGATTGGTTCTTCCGCGCTTGGAATATCGTGAACTTCTGTTTCAACCACTTCATCGCGTTGTAAATGACGATGTTTTAATAAGTAATCGATTTCTTCCGCGGTGATTTGTTCGTGCTCTAAAAGAGTTTCAGCAATTAAGATTAAGTCATCTTTGTTTTCTAAGATAACTTGTCTTGCAAGTTTATGAGCAGAATCAATAATATTGAATACTTCTTTATCAATAGATAAAGCTGTTTCGTGAGAGAAATTCTTTTGGCTAGAAGTATAATCTCTACCCAAGAAGACAGAGCCTGTATTCTTTTCGTATTGAATTGGGCCTAATGGAGACATACCAAGTTCTGTAACCATCATTCTTGCAATATGTGTTGCAACTTCAATATCATTAGATGCACCTGTTGAAATATCGTCGAAGAAAATTTCTTCGCTGGTTCTACCACCTAAATAGCCAACAATTCTTGCTTCTAATTCTTTCTTAGTTAATAAGAAGCGATCATCCTCTGGTGTCATACGGACATGGCCGCCTGTATTGCCTCTTGGGATAATTGTAATTTTTTGAACTTTATCAGAATTTGGAAGTTTTAAACCAATAATCGCATGTCCTGCTTCGTGATATGCGATCATTTTCTTTTCGTGTGGATTTAAAGAGCGAGAAGATTTGGCTGGTCCAGCGATTCTTCTATCAATAGCTTCATCGATTTCATCGATTGTGATACTCTCTTTGTTGCGTCTAACCGCGAGGATCGCGGCTTCGTTCATGATATTTTCAATATCAGCACCTGAGAATCCAACTGTTCTTTTTGCCAAGGCTTCAAAGTTAACATTAGATTCAACGTGTTTATTTCTTGAATGTACCTTAAAGATTTCTTCACGTCCTTTACGGTCTGGTAAGGAAACTGTAATTTTTCTATCGAAACGTCCTGCTCTTAATAAGGCTGGGTCTAAAACGTCATCTCTATTAGTTGCAGCGATAACAATGATTCCTGAATTATCAGAGAAACCATCCATTTCTACTAATAATTGGTTAAGTGTTTGTTCTCTTTCGTCGTTTCCACCACCTAAACCAGCACCTCTTTGTCTACCAACAGCATCGATTTCATCAATGAAAATAAGGCAAGGGGCATTTTCTTTTGCAATTTTAAACATGTCACGGACACGTCCAGCACCAACACCAACAAACATTTCGACAAAGTCGGAACCTGAAACGGAATAGAATGGGACGCCAGCTTCACCTGCGACAGCTTTTGCAAGTAAAGTTTTACCACATCCTGGTGGGCCTACTAATAAGACACCTTTTGGTAATTTTGCACCATATTTAGAGAATTTCTTTGGTTCTTTTAAGTAAGAAACCAATTCTTGCATTTCTGTTTTTTCTTCATCTGCACCGGCAACGTCGCTAAAGCGAACTTTTGATGCATTTTCTTTTTTGGCTCTAGATTTATTAAATTCTAAGGCCTTGTTATTTGCACCACCAACAGCACCTGAAAGTCTTGAGAATAAGAACATACAAATTAATAAAGAACCACCAATTGTGATAATTGTTGGACCCCATTGTTCCCACCAAGATGTTTCATATGGATTAACTGTTTTTTCTGGCATGAGATTGTATTCGGATAATAATCCAGAGATAGAGCCTGTATATTCAAAACCTGCTGTGTTTGGATCTAAATCAAAATCGTGTTCATCTTGCCAATATGTAGTTGCGACAGATAGAACAAAGCTTCTTCTACTGTTTGGAACACTTTTGTTTTCAGTGTAAACACCCTTTAAAGTGGTAACAGAATTTTCATAAACAACAACAGATTCAACTTCTGTTACTTGTCCGTTTTGAACATAAGTAATGAATTCGTTCGCAGTAAGTGATTTAGCGCCACTACCGCCACCAAAGATGAAATAAATAAGCATCCCGAGTGTTGCGATTACTATAAGGAAAGAGAGTATGAAACTCCAGGAAAACCCTCTTTTATTAACTGGTTGATTGTTTGCCATATAACATCTACCTCCTAAACAGATAAGCCCAAAAAGGCTAGTGAAAATAATTATAAGATATTGCTATGTGTTTTTCAAAGAAAACACGACTATAATATATCAACTTTTGCTAATTTTAATATAAATAACGCTTAAGAATTTTCTAAATTTATAATTTAACCAAGAAATTTTCTTTGCCATTAATTTTATATTTTTTTGAGTAGCGAGGAACATAAATAACTTTGTTATTTTTATCACAAATTACAGGCCATCTTTTTCTTAGATATTTAGGCATCTTCCAGTCAATGAAGGCCCTTCTCATTTTTACATAGTAATTTTTGATTAAGAATTCGTCGTTTGGTCTAGCGTTCCTAATAGTCAAAGGGAAATCGTTCAAAGAGACATTTCTATTTGAGTAGTCTTCAAGAAAATTAAGATAAAAATATGGGGTGTCTAAAACGCCTGGTTTCTCTAATACATAGACAAATGTATCATCTGGTTCGTTATTAAAAACAAACTTAATGTTTTCATATTCTTTGACAAATTTGACCGTGTTTGAAAGTTCTATCTCGATATTTGGTTTATTAGACTTTATGACCCCTTTAATTTCTTTAGCGAGCTTTCTAGAGATTGGGTGAAATAAATTACTTTTTTCTAATAATAAATGGAGTGCGATTAAAAAATTATCATCAGAAAGTTTTAGCAAAACATTAATAGAATTTAAATTTAGTTTTTCTAAATATAAGCGGTTATTGCAAAGATTTGTATTTAAATTGTTAATTTCTTTAACTATTTTTTCTCTTTCTTCTTTGCTTAATTTTTCAACAACATTATGTCTAATTTTATTTCTTTTAAAATCGTTAGATAGATTTGTTTTATCAATAGAATGTGGGACACTGTTATCTAATAAATATTGGGTAATAAATTCTTTTGATAAACCTAACATTGGTCTAATAATTTTCATTCCAAAAGAGTCTCTAACTTCTTTTAAGCCATAAAACGCGACGATGGATTTTCTACTTTTTTGTAATAAATAAGTTTCAATTAAATCATCTTCTTGATGTGCGACTAGCAAAGCATCGAAACAATATTTGTCATAGACTTCTTTGAAGTAAGAATATCTGATTTCTCTGCACTTAGCTTCTAGATTAGTGTGATTTAAAAACGTATTCACTTCTTTTACAAAAATATCAATGTTATGTTTTTGACAGATCTCTGTTAATTTTGTTGTTTCAGAGGTGGATTCTTCTCGTAAATTATAATTAATGTGAGCAACAGAAAAGTTATATCCTTCTTTAAGAAGAATATCAAATAACGTCATTGAATCTGTTCCAAACGAACAGGCTAATAAATATTTTTTATCCTTATTTAAATGTAGCATTATTCTTTAGCCTCAATAGCTTCGTAATTTACAACCTCTTTATTGTTTTTTATTTCCACAATTGCTTTAACTTCAATTGTTCTAGTTCCAAGATGAAGAGTAATAATATCAGAGTCCTTAACTTCGCTTGATGGTTTAGCGACTTTATTATTAATAAAAGTATGACCTTTTTCCACTATTTCTTTAGCGATAGTTCTCCTTTTAATAAGCGCAGTTCTTTTTAAAAACAAATCTAATCTCATGATAATATCTCTCTTTTGTCTTCAATTACTTTGTTGGTCTCTAAGATGTTAAGTAGGGACAATAGGATGTTTTTAACATCATTAAACCAATCTTTTCTCTTATTCATAGTAATTCTAAATTCGTGATTTCTATAAACAATTTTTGAAAAACTGATAAATGGTATCATTGCTTCGAAGAGCAAGTTTCCAACTCCTCGAATTTTTGTGAAGGTATCATTCAAAATGATTTCAACTTGATTTCCTTTTTCCATCAATGACTTAACTTCGCTTGCCTTCACTAAAATATCCACCATTCGTTTTTCAATTAATAATTCAACTTGTTTTGGCATCTTTCCATAGATATCTATAATCTTTTGTTTAACAATTGAAAGCTGTTCAACTGTGCAGGCAGAATTAATTTCTTGATAAAGTTCAATCTTATCTGATTCGGAAGCATATTCGTTTGGAATGTAAGCATCTACAGATAGGGTTAAATTGAGTTCGATAGGTGTTTCTTCACTCACAACACCTTCAAGTTTGTCTTTAACAGCTTCGTTTAAAAGTTTTATATACATATCTAAGCCAATATTATCAATAAAACCTGCTTGTTCTGGTCCTAAAACATCTCCCGCTCCTCTAATCATAAGGTCGCGTTGAGCAATCTTGTAACCCGAGCCCAACTCAGTAAAATCTTGTAATGCTTTTAACCTCTTTTGTGCAGCTTCTTTTAAAACTTTATGTTCGGGGTACATTAAATATGCATATGCAATTCTATCGCTCCTACCCACTCTTCCTTTGATTTGATATAGCTGAGATAGTCCATACTTATCTGCATCTTGAACAATAATCATGTTTGCGTTTGGAACATCAATACCATTTTCAACAATCGAGGTACAAACAAGAAGATTAATTTCTCCAATATAAAATTTATACATTACGTCTTCAATTTCGGATTTGTTCATTTGACCGTGAACTACGCCAATAACCGCGGAAGGAACAAGTTTTTGCAGCTTATTTGCAATTAAATAAATAGATGCCACCTCATTATGCATGAAGAAAATCTGTCCATTTCTTCCTAATTCTCTCTCTATTAATTCTTTGACTATATCAAAACTAAAGGGGGTTACATAAGTTTGTATTGGCATTCTGTTTCTAGGAGCGGTGTTAATTTGAGACAAGGATCTAACACCCAATAAAGAAATTTGAAGCGTTCTTGGAATCGGGGTTGCGCTTAAAGTTAAAACATCAATATTTGTTTTTAATTCTTTAACCTTCTCTTTTTGTTCAACACCAAAGCGTTGTTCCTCGTCAATTATTAATAAGCCAAGGTCTTTAAAAGCTAATTTTTTGGATAGCAATCTATGTGTTCCAATTAGTAAATGAAGTTCACCATTATTAGCCTGATTTATGTATTCTTGTTGAGTTGATTCTTTAACTAGCCTAGATAAAATACCTATTTTTACATCGAATCCCGCGAATCTTTCTAAGGCAAGTTCATAATGCTGTCTAGCAAGCAATGTGGTTGGGCACAAAAACGCAACTTGTTTTCCTGAATTAATAGCTTTAAAGGCTGCTCTAAAAGCGAGTTCGGTTTTACCAAAGCCAACATCCCCGCACAATAGCCTATCCATTGGGGTTTCGCTCTCCATATCAGCCTTGATTTCATTCATAGCTTTCTTTTGGTCGTTAGTTAATTCATGCGGAAAGGCATTTTCAAAAGCTTCTTGAAATTCATCATCTTTTTGAAAGGCAAAACCTTTTACTTTTGAACGTTCTATATATAAATTCATTAAGCGGTTCGCTAAATCATTAATTCTTTCTTTAATTCTCTTTTTAGTGTTTTCCCAGTCTTTTGAATGGAGTCTAGACAATCTAGGTGTATAACCCTCTTTACCCATATATTCTCTGACAAGTTGAAATTGATTAAGAGGAACGTAAAGAACAGAGTCACCTGCATAAGCAATTTTAAGGAAATCTTTATGAACGCCTTCGACCTCTAATGTTTCCAATTGAATAAATTGTCCAATACCTTGATATTCGTGGACGACATAGTCTCCTGGATTTAAATCTTCGAACGATTTTAAAATTGTAGCTTCTTTAAACTTGTTATCATATCGAGAACTTTTAATTCTTGTGTTGAATAATTCAAAGGAAGTTAAAACAACAATTTTCTCATCATTTAAAACAAACCCTCTTGGAAGAGTAAATAGAGAAATTCCAATATTAGAATTAGTTGGAATGTTTAAATTATTCGTGCTTTCGTAGGTTATACCAACACTATTTAACATATCTTCTAGTAAATAAAGATGGTCTTTAGATGTCAAAGCGATTAAAATCTTATAATTTTCATTTAAATAATTATGAATAATGTTCATCGCATCGGTTCTTTTGTTGGCTTGAAAAGGAACATTTTTTACATCAAAAGTTATATCCCTTTCTCCCTCAAATAATTCTTCTGTTGAAATGACATTATTCAAACCTGGTTTAATGAGTCTATTAATATCTTGAAACACTTGTAAACCATTTAAACATTTACCGTGCTCGAATAACTCATTTAAATATTGCCACGATTCTTCAATTAATAATTTAGATGAATTTTGAATTTGTTTATAATTCACCAAAACTTTTACATAATCTTTGCAATAATCAAACAAAGAATAATGGCTGTTTGTGAGTAAAGAATAATATTTATATAACTGTTGATCGTAATTACCTTCAATGATTTTATCAACAATATTTTGAATGTTTATTTCTAGGTTTTCGTAGACATTTGAAGATAAAATAGGTCGATTTTGCTCTAATTTTTTATTAATTATATTAGAAGCATTGAGAGTCTCTTCATCACTTAACAAGATGTCGGAACCAGGTAAGATAGTAATTTTGTTAACTTTAGAAATCGATTGTTGACTAACAACATCAAAGAATCTAATTTCTTCTACCTCATCTCCAAAAAACTCAATTCTAACAGGATTATCTAAATTAACAGAAAAGATGTCTAAAATATCTCCTCTATTTGCAAATTCTAAAGAGGAATCAACTTTAGAAACATTTAAATATCCGCTCTTTACCAAGAGTTTTTTAACTTCGGTAAGGTTGTATGATTTTCCGACTTCAAAAGTTATAGTTTTGCTTTCAAAATAATCTGGTTTAGGAAGATATCTTGAAGCTGCGGCAACACATGTCACAATAATTTTTGGAGTAGTGTCTTTTATCTTACTTAATACATATAGTCTCTGAGCGACCATTTCCTTGCTCTGCGCGATTACTTCCGCGCGAATTAACTCATCCGCTGGAAATAAATAGACACTTTCAGCGTTAATGAAATAGGTTAAAAAATTATAAATTTGTTGAGCTTTATATAAATTAGGCGCGACCAATAAATAATTGTCTGGTTTTTCATTAAATGCGGTCGCGGTTAATAATGAGATTCCTAAGGTATCATCTACGACAAAATGCCCCTTTTTCCGTTGAAAGGGGGGTATAGCTTTATTCAGTTTCAGTTTCTCAAAAATGTTCAAATGAACCTCCTTAATTATACTGAGACATTGCTTTTTCGAAGTTGCTCTTTAAAGCCTCCTTTAAGGCTTCAGCAGCCCGAATAATCGCTTCTTCCACAAGTGGAAGTTCTTCTTTAAGTGGTTTTCCTAAGACATAATCAACCGCATTATATTGAGGTTCACCAATACCAACTCTAATTCTTTTGATATCTTGAGAGTGAAGAAGATCAATAATGTTTTGCATACCTTTTTGCCCACCACTAGAGCCAGATTTTCTTAACCTTATTTGTCCAACTGGAAGCGCCATATCATCAAAAACGACAATTATGTCTTCTAATTTAATTTTAAAATAGGAGACAACCTGTTGAACTGCGGTTCCAGAAAGATTCATAAACGTTGTTGGTTTAAAAAGCAAAACGTCTTCATTAAATATTTTTCCACGTCCTAAAAGACCGTTAAAGACTTCTTTATCGATATCAATTTGAGAGATATCACTAAAGTGATCTAAAACCATAAAACCCATGTTGTGACGAGTTTTTTCATATTTTTTTCCAGGATTTCCTAAACCAACTATTAGTTTCATTATTTTGCTCCATGGGTTATTATATCACATGGAGACTCTTTTATTATAAAAGGTTTTAAATTATGAAAGTTAAAAACTGGTTAAAAACATTTTTCGCAGGAGCTGCTATGGGGGTTGCATCAGCAATTCCTGGTGTTTCTGGTGGAACAATCGCTGTTATTGTTGGTGTTTATCGAAAATTAATAGATGCAATCAACAACATTTTTAAGAAATTTGTTCCTTCTTTTTTGACACTCCTTCCTATTGGTTTAGGTGTAATCGCAGCGATGATACCATGTATTATCATTTTTGATGCGGCGTTTGAAGGATTTGTGTTTGGAATAATTTCATTATTCGCCGGAATGATTATTGGTTCTTTCAAAGATATACTCAAAGAAGTTAAAGGCGTTCCTGTTAAAAAAAGCTATACCGTGGTGCTGATAATTACAACGCTAGTCGCTGCAGGTTTAGGCGCCATTTCCGCTTTTACAGGTGACTCTATTAATTTAGAATCTCATTTTATTAATCCAGAACCTTGGTTCTATTTGGTCTTAATTCCTGTTGGAATAATAGCTGCCATTTCATTAATTGTTCCTGGTATATCTGGTTCAATGATTTTATTAGTGTTAGGTTTTTACACTCCATTAATTTCTACCGCAAAAGAATTAATGTCTAACATAGTTAACGGTATCTTTACTAATTTCTGGCAATATTTGGGTTTATTAGGTTGTTTCGCAATTGGAATTATTGTTGGGTTTATTACTGTTGCAAAATTTATGTCTTTCTTACTAAAGAAATATCACGATATTACCTTCTATGGGATTATTGGGTTTATTATCGGTTCTACCATCGCCTTATTCTGTAATTATGAAATAGTGGATTATTACAAAATTTGGGCGTCAGGAAGCTATGTTTTTATGCCTATGTGGTTAGAAATAATATTAGGAATTATCTTATTAATAGGTGGTTTCTTCATTACCTATTTCATAGGAAAATACGCTGCTAAAAAAGAAAATAAAATAATTGAAAACAAGGACTAAAGTCCTTGTTATTTTTTCCATTCAAGTTTGTATATGTATTGAGCGAAGTTTGATTCGTTCATAATTTTCATATATGGATAATTTTCGCTACCGTTATATTCATAAGTGATTGCTGTGTCGTTTTCACTAACAACCTCTCCGTTTATTATTTGATCATTAAATTCAAGAGAATCACTAACACATAATGTTGGGGCATAATGCATAGGGCCTGTGTATTCAGATTCATTTTTCATTAAAGTAATTTCTAACCTCAAGGAATGGATTGCTGTTAAATTGTAAAAATATGATTCCAGCTTTTTCATTTGGACGGTCAAAGTTGGATTATATTTTCCGTTATTTTGCATCACACTTTTTAAATAAAAACTGCGTTCAGAAATCAAATATTCTCCTTCACTAGGATAACCACCTGCATCCGAAGGAGGAAAGTCATCCGCTAAAATAGCAAAAGGTTCATCTTGTGCTTCGCTTTCAATAGATTCGCTTAGGATTTCTGAAATGGGTTCAGAGGTTACATCACTTGAATTAGAAGGGGTTCCACAAGAAGCGAGAGCTAGAGATAACAAAGTTAAAAATATAAAATTAATTTTCATTTTTATTTAAAATTCCTTGTTTTTGCAGATTTTTTTAATATTTTTTATCAAACTTTTTCAAATCAGAATAAATTTTCTTAAGATTTGGATAAAGTTTTAAATATGCCTTTTTATATAGATAATCGTATTGTTGATGTGCGAGTGTATTTGGGTTAAATGTATCAACGATATGACTCATAGACGCTATCGCTTCTTCTGGGCAAGAGAATTCATTAACCGCTAAAAAGATAGAGATAGCCGCACCTAAAGATGTCGATTCAAAAGTGTGAATTCTTGATACAGGCAAACCAAAAATATCCGCTGTAATTTGACAAATAACTGAACTTTGAGAACCGCCGCCAGAAATTCTAATTTCCTTAATTTTTTGACGTTGTTTTTTCTCAATGCCTTCCATACCTTCTCTTAAGGCATAGGCAATACCTTCAATAATTGCCCTATACATGTGTTCCCTTGTGTGAACATCCGAAAAGCCAACGATCGCGCCTTTTGCGAGTGGTCTTTTAAGTCCTGGTCCCCAATATGGTTGAACAATCAAACCATCTGAACCAGGTGGAATATCTGTTAATCGAGAATTTAAAACCTCAAGTGTAGTCATATTTAGAAGCTTTGCTTCACTCATTTCTTCGCTTGCAAAATTTTTGGTAAACCAATTAAGCATCCAATATCCACGATAGATTTGTACATCCATGTTATACCACCCTTTTACAGCAGCAGAATACGCTGGCAAAAAGGTTTCTGGTTCATGATATTTTTTATTAGAAATTTCAATTGAAGAAGCTGTTCCATACGAAATGGCAGCTATTGTGTTATCTAAAGCCCCGACCCCAAGAGTTTCACATGCCTTATCAGAACCGGAAGCAAATATTTTAATCCCTTTAGGAAGACCAACTTCTTTTGCAAAATCATCAGAAATCGTGCAAAGGAATTCCCCTGCGTCTTTAATGGGACAAAGCATTCTATTAGGAATCCCAAAGATTCTTCCTTTTAAAGAGCCTTCTTTGTACCATTTTTTCTTTTTATAGAGAAGTGGATAATGTCCTGTAAAGTTAGAGACGCTATCAATTAAAACATTACTTATTTTATAAGTAATATAGGTTGAAATATTAACATATTTTTTAGTTTTAGACCATATTTCTGGTTCGTTTTCTTTAATCCAGTGAGCAGCAGTTCTTTGTCTGTTATATAAAACTGTATTAGTCATACCAACTATGAAAAAAGCAATTCTATGGAAGAAAGGAAGTTTTTCTTTTGCTTTCGCGTTTCTTTGATCTAACCACAAGATACATGGTCTAAGTGGTTTGTTTTTGCCATCTAATAAAACCGCTGTATCTCTAAAGGTTGTAACGGTCGCACCGATAATGTTCTTTAATATATTTTTGTTTTTAGATGTTAAGGATTTCATTGCATCAACAAGTTTTTCATAATAATAATCAGCGTGTTGTTCTGCATATCCTTTTTTCAAAGAAAAATATGGTTCTTCATAAACCCTTTTCTCCATCGCGACTATGTCGCCTTTTTTGTTAATTAAGGCAACGCGTAGAGACTGCGTGCCAAAATCAATTGTTAACGCTAATTTAGTGTTCATAATACTTAGTTTTCCTTGTTTTCAGAGGTTTCTTCTCTTTCTTTAATTTTTGGTAAATATTCTAAAATAATTCTTTCTTTTTCATCGTCAGTTAAGTTTTCAATAACTCTATTGAATGTAGGTTTACTACCTTCTTTTTGTCCATCAAGCGTTTCTACCATTTTTCCAAATTCGCCTGAAATGATGGCAAGAGGAACACCAACAACGCAACCGCCACAAATGACCATTAACGCCACCATGATTTGACCACCAGTTGTTTGGATTTCTATGTTGGTTTCTCCTAAACCCGACAACATCACAAAACAATAACTAATTCCAGAAAATCCGTTTGTGAAATATGTTCCTTCATATCCCGATTCAAAACCATAAAGCAAGATAGAAAATATAATTACTAAGAAACACAAAATAACAATTGAGATGAGGATTTGCTTAGCTTTTTTCTTAATTGCAATTCCGAAATTATAAATTCCATCAAAATATCTACTGAATTTTAAGACACGAACAATTCTTAAAAGTTTAAGGATTTTAAGTACACCCGCGCTTTTTGGAATATCTACTAAGAAGATTGCAAAAATTGAAAGAAGATCAATTAAGGCAGTAAAAGAGAAAATATATTTCATTTTCGCTTTATCGGGGTGCATATTCGGATATTCATATTCCGCAGTCCAAACTCTTAAAACGTAATCGATTATAAAACATACCGTTATAGATACTTCGGAATAGAATAAAACGTTATGATAAACTTTGTTCCAACTTTCATTAGGAAGGGTAAAAGTATCCGCGACAATAATAACGACACAAAGAAGAATTAAACAAACAGAAACAATGTCATAAATCTTAGATAAAATATCTCCTTCTTTATCTTTAGAGATAATTTCATGGACTCTAAATTTAAGTTTACTGCCTTTGTCTTCTTTTTCTTCTAATCTAGTTGTATCAAAGAGTTTAACAAGTCTAACTAGTTTAACTAGTTTAAGAGTTCTGATAAGAGCGAATTGGGTAGGAATTTCGTTTAAGAAAACCGAGAAAATACAAATGATATCAATAAACGAATCGAACGATGTTAAATACGATATTTTAGATTTAAACCAAGACTCTCCTGGGAATAATAATTCAGAAATAGATAATTTTAGAATGTATTCAACGACAAATATGCCTACTGAAACATATTCAATAATTAACAAAATCTTATGAATTTCTGGATTCGTATTAAATAAATCCCAAATAACAATGCCTGATGACGCCAAAACAACAAGCGAAATAAAGATATGATAAACAATCGAATACCAGGTTAATTTTGTTTGCGGTTCAATCATGTTGAACAAAAACGTTTTGAATTTATTAGATTTCATAAGATTTCCTCTAGATTAACTAAATTATTACACACAAATGAGAAAAAATAGATATTTTTTAAAGAAATTGACACAAAATTATATTTTTTTGTCGCACACACTTGCGTGCTTGTGATAACATTAGATACGCGGGCGAAAGCCCTTAAAGTTCATATTAGGAGGAAATATATGGCTGCAAAAAAATATGTTTATGCCTTCGAAGAATCCCACGGTGTGGGCAAAGAAATCCTCGGAGGTAAAGGTGCAGGCTTAGCGGAAATGACCCATATTGGTGTCCCAATTCCACAAGGTTTCACCATTAGTACAGAGGCATGTACACTTTATTACGAAAGTGGAAAAACACTCCCAGAATACTTAATCAAAGAAATCTTTGAGCATGTTGCAGAAGTTGAAAAGAAAACAGGAAAGGTTTTTGGTGGAGACCATAACCCATTACTCGTTTCTGTTCGTTCAGGTGCTAGAGTTTCTATGCCAGGTATGATGGACACCATCTTAAACCTTGGTTTAAATGAAATAACAGTTGCTGCTATTGCCAAAGAAACAGATAACGAAAGATTCGCTTATGACTGCTATCGTCGTTTCATTCTCATGTTCACAAACATCGCAAAAGGTCACCCACGTGATGCAATGGATAAAATGCTTGAGGATTTAAAAGAATCTAGAGGTTACAAATTAGATACAGAAGTTACTGCTGAAGAATTAAAAGTTTTAGTTGGTAAATTCAAAGCTTATTACAAAGAAACATTCAAAGAAGAATTCCCATCTGATCCAAAAGTTCAATTAATTGAAGCTGTTACTGCTGTTTTCCGTTCCTGGGATAACCCAAGAGCAAACGTTTATCGTAAGATGAACAACATCCCATATGAATGGGGTACCGCTGTTAACGTCCAATCAATGGCGTTCGGTAACAAAGGCGAAACATCTGGTACAGGTGTTGCCTTCTCTCGTTCCCCATCCACAGGTGAAAAGAAAGTCTTTGCTGAATATTTACCAAATGCTCAAGGTGAAGACGTCGTCGCAGGTATTCGTACACCGCTTCATATCGAAGAATTAGAAAAGAGAATGCCAGATGTTTATAAACAATTCATGGAAACCATTGAAAGAATGGAACACCACTATAAAGATATGCAAGATATGGAATTCACCGTCGAAGACGGAAAACTCTATTTCTTACAAACACGTTCTGGTAAAAGAACAGCTCAAGCCGCTTTAAAAGTTGCTTGTGACTTAGTTGATGAAGGTTTAATCACACCAGCAGAAGCTGTCTGCCGTGTTGAGCCAAACGCATTAAACACATTATTACACCCAAGTTTTGACCCAGCTGTTTTAAAAACAGTTACACCTATCGGTACTGGTTTACCAGCTTCCCCAGGTGCAGGTACAGGTCACTTATCCTTCGACGCCGCCGATGCAAAAGCACGTAAAGCAAATGGTGAAAAAGTCCTTCTTGTTCGTGCAGAAACATCCCCAGAAGATATCGAAGGTATGGTCGCATGTGAAGGTATCCTCACAATGCGTGGTGGTATGACATCACACGCCGCCGTCGTTGCACGTGGTATGGGCAAATGCTGTATCACAGGTTGTGGCGAAGCCAAAATTGATGAAGAAGCAAAAACAGTTACATTAAATGGTAAAGTTTATGGCGAAGGCGATACACTCTCCATCGATGGTACAACTGGTTTGGTTTACGAAGGCGCAATCCCAACCGTTGAAGCTGAATTAACAGGTTACTTCGGTAGAATTATGGATTGGGCAGATGAATACCGTGACTTAAGAGTCCGCGCTAACGCAGATACACCAAGAGACGCTATTCAAGCCGCAAAATTCGGTGCTCAAGGTATCGGTTTATGCCGTACAGAACATATGTTCTTTGATGCCGACAGAATCTTCAATATGAGAAAAATGATTCTCTCTGACACAGTTGAAGCAAGAGAGGCCGCATTAGCATTACTCCTTCCATATCAAAGAGATGACTTCTACAAATTATATATGGCAATGGGCGGATTAAACGTCAACGTTCGTTTATTAGATCCACCATTACATGAATTCTTACCACAAGATGAAGAAATGATTCGCGAATTAGCAAAATCATTAAACATCTCTGTTGAAACAATTAAAGATAGAATCAACTCCTTACACGAATTCAACCCAATGATGGGCCACCGTGGTTGCCGTCTTGACGTTTCCTACCCAGAAATTGGTAGAATGCAAGCACGTGCAATTATCGAAGCTGCTTTATTAGCACAAAAAGATTTAGGCAAAGAATTAACTGCTGAAATCATGATTCCATTAACATTAGATGTTAAAGAATTCAAATATGTTAAATCAATTATCGTTGAAGAAATTGAAAAAGTTCTCGCTGAACAAGGCGCAACAATCAAATACCACGTTGGTACAATGATTGAAATTCCAAGAGCAGCATTACTCTCCAGCGAAATTGCTCCAGAAGCTAAATTCTATTCATTTGGTACAAATGACTTAACACAAATGACATACGGATTCAGCCGTGATGACGCAGGTAAATTCTTACCAGATTACTACGGAAAGAAAATCTTCGAACAAGATCCATTTGCAACAGTTGATCAACGCGGTGTTGGTAAACTCATCAAAATGGCAGTTAACGAAGGTAGAGAAGCAAACCCAGATCTCCATATCGGTGTTTGTGGTGAACACGGTGGAGACCCAGTCTCAATCGAATTCTTCCACAAAGCTGGCTTAGATTATGTTTCCTGCTCACCATTCCGTGTTCCGGTCGCAAGATTAGCAGCAGCACAAGCCGCGATCAAATTCCCAAGAAAGAAATAGTCTCTTTCTAAGAAATCATTAATTACGGGTTGCCTCTAATAGGTGACCCGTTTTTTTAACCTTAATTTACGTGGATTAACTAATAATTACTTTTACCATCTTTTTTCGGTTTCTACGCAAAAGTTCAAAAGTTGATTTTAAAAACATACGTAGAGTTTTTGCTGCAAAACCATGTATAAACCTCGCTTTTTTTAACATTTTTTATTGCGATAGAAAACATTTATCATCAAAGAAGAAAGTTTTTCGTTTTATAACCTACTAATATTATCTATCAATTTTTAAATTAAGATTTTTACTATTTTGGACACCGTTTTTAGAAAAACGAATGCATTATATCAAGGAATAATATAACGATAACTTTCAACATAGT
The DNA here is from genome assembly GCA_017502465.1 of Bacilli bacterium. Classification (GTDB taxonomy): domain Bacteria; phylum Bacillota_I; class Bacilli_A; order RFN20; family CAG-826; genus RGIG5418. The sequence continues at coordinate 51,008 of JAFVUY010000017.1, forward strand.
TGAAAATATGTTAATAAGCAAACCTTACTTATATATTTTTTATATTATAAAATAATAGTGAAAAGGCAGGTATACATCATGAAAATGAAAAAATCCGTTTTATTGTTTTTAGGGTCCGCTGCTTGTTTTGGTTCCATTGTTTTTGCAACCGCAACCTCAACTTTCGTTGAATTAAAAGGTGAAGAATGTAAACACCAAACAATCGAAGAATATAAGGCTCTAGCCCCCACACTTAGTAAGGGTGGATTAATGCATCACTTCGCTTGCTGCGATTGTCACAACGCTTGGAGAGATGCAGATTTAAATCACGACATCGGAAACACCGTTACCGATCGTTCTAAAATTGAAATTAGAAACAAAACCAACAACAATAAAATTGATAAGACAACTATTTCCGTGTCTGATGAAATTTTATTAGCTAACAGTAACCATGTTTATGGTTTAGACCAAACAATGTGGGGTTCATCCCTACAAGGTGTTGGCAGTGGTTATATTAACTACTACTCAATTGACGGAAGAAACGCTCTTAGAATTTCAACAGAAGAAATTAGTGATAGCCAAGTTGATTCCTTAGATTATTCCAACTATGGTTATTCAGAAATTGGTTTTAATAAATACTTAACCGGAACAATTTTTGCTTCTTTTGATTATAAAATTTACGATTTAAATACCGAACAATTAAATAATCAGGCAAGAGTTCAAGCTGTTTGGCTTGGTAAAAACGGCTATAAATACGTAACCGAAATGGAATTAGATGTCGATAATGAATGGCACACAATCAACGTAGCATCTTTAGAAAAGATTGAAGTTACAGGTTTCGCAATCAAGATTTATCACTTTGACGGTGAAATGTATATCAATAACTTATCCCTTACTTCTTCGGCGTTAGACTTCCCACAACTCTACCGCGAAGGTTTAGAAGTTAAATGGAGTGTTATTGAAAACGCTGACTATTATATAGTCCACGATAGCAATAACAATCCTAACGAAATACAAATTGATGCCAGCGCAGCTGTTGAAAACGTCTTTTCCTATAGACCAGAAGCGGCTGGTAAGCACGATATCTATGTGACCGCTCATTCCAATAACACACAATATGACCCTGCCTCATCTAATATCATTACTGGTTTAGAAGTTGATCCTGTTTTCTTCTATGACAACATGATTAACGAATATTTTGTCGATACAAAATTCGGAGAAAAGGAATATTCCTGGACTCAAGTTAAACAGGTATATAAGTACGACGGTGTTGAAGATGACATTAATGGCGTCGAAAACTGGGGTTTAGTCGATGGCAAATATCACGCTTATTACACCGACGCAGGCACATTCAGCCAAAACGAAGAAGATAGATTAAGATTCGACTCCACAGAAGCTGGAGGAAACTTAGCAAGAATTGTCCAAGAAGCAAAAGAACTTGGCACAAACGTTTTACACGTCTCTAATAGAGATGGTTTCCTTCCAGGTGCTACAACACTTGAAAATTTCCCCGCTCTTAAAACAATTATGGATTACGCCCACGCAAATAACTTAAAAGTTACAATTATGGCAAACGAAATCTATTCAGCATCCGCTGGTTCTGGTTCATATACAAGTGAACAAGCTATTAGAAGTGGCGTTAAAAATTATTTAAAAGCCTACTGCACAACTTTATTAGAACACCCAGCATTCTATGGCTTTGCATTACGCGACGAACCACCAAGAGTCTCTTATGGAGATTTACAACCAATTGACTGTGTTGCTTGGACTGCAAGTGCTATCTTAGATTATTACAAAGAAAATTATGGCAAAATCAATTTCTCCTGTGATCGCCCATTCTTTAACTGCGCTCTTCTTCAATTAGGTGGTACAAATTTTGACTGTGAATGGAACTACATGAACTATGTCGAAGAATGGATTTATATTACAGGTTTAGACTATTACTCAACCGATATCTATACATACACAACTCAACAAAAATATGGAGATAATCCAGAAGGTATTGATATCAACTACAGGATTTATTTTGACTTAAAGAAAAAATACAAAAATTTAAAACTCCACTTAACAACAACATCAAATAACGATATTTACGAACGCGATGATTGTAACCAATACGACATCTTTGGTTCAACATTATATGCGGCAGCTTTAAATAACTATGGCATTTCTCGTTATACATATTACCCAGCTATGGACACCTATTGGTGGAGAAATGGCGTCGTGGATAGAGATGGTTCTCATACCTCTAAATATGATTGGATAAAAGAAGCTCAAGCGCAATTTGAATTTATTCAAAACAAACTTCATGACTATGACCCGGTTTCTATGTCATATCAAACAAGTGGAGAATATGGAGCTAAGTCAGCAAATACAAGAAGAATGGATATCACCTTAAGTGATGGTTTGAACGAAGCTTTGATGATTGTTAACTATAACTCTCAAGCAAATTATAATTCTTCCTTCTCTGTATCAATTGCTTCTGGTAAAGCATATTACTTATTTGGTCAAGGGCAAGCTTCTACAGAATATATCTCTGCAGGTGGTTCAGTCACTTTAAATAACGGAACAGCGGTTCTTATTATGGAAGCTAACCCATATAAGATTGCTGATGAGATTAATTCGTTGATTTCTACCGCGAACGAGGTTGATGTTTCAACGGATCAAGGAAAGGCACATTTCCTTACTCTTTCCGCATCTATTGATGAAAAATACAATAAGATTTCTAATGATATGAAAAATAGAATTTATAACTATAGCGATTATCAAGCTAAAAAGGAATCTGTTAGCGACCGTGCAGAAGTTGTTTTCAGTGGTAACTATAGAAGCGATTATGTTTCAATGACAAGAACTTCAGACCCAAGATACGGCTCTATGAATGTCGTTGAATGGTCAGAAGGTAAAACAGGAACATGTAATCTCAGATTAGATAGTGATTTAATCGGTGAAAACTGGAGTGAATACACAAAAATTGGTTTATTCGCTAGATTTAGCACCGCTATTACAGACGCATTTATTTTCATTCCAAACAATGTTTGGGGTAATAACGAATTAGGGGTCACTAATGAAATTAGAGCCACACGCACAACAGTTGATAACACAACAAACTTATTCTATTACGAATTTGATTTATCAAACGTTTATAAACCATTCTACGAACAAACATATTTCGAAATTTATTTCGGAAACGGCGTTAGCCTTACTAAATTAGAAATTAGTGATTTAATCGCCTTCAAAGACGCTGAAATTGATTTAACAATTTATAATGAATTAGTCGCAGAATCTAACTCAATCGGTGTCTCATCTAATAGAGAAAAAGCACAATTAACATTGTTCAATAGAACAGTCGATGAAGCTTTATCTGCCTTAGAACAAGCGGATAGAGAAAAGGTTACTGGATATTCAACATATATCTCAAGAAAGAACCAAATTGCTTCTACAACAGGCGTTTTATACGACAAAGGTTATATCGCTAGCGACACAAGTACAGCGTTTACTAAAAACAGTGATTCTAAGTTCGGAAGTATGCACAAAATAACTTGGGAAAACCCAGGGAAATCTAATGGTATCGCAGCGTTCACAAGAGATCCTAACAACCTCGTTGGAACAGATTGGTCTTCCCATAGTTCCATTGGTATCTTTATTAGATTCAGTTCAACTCCAACAGATAAAATGTTCTTTATTCCTAACGATTGGCATCAAGACTGGATTCCAAGCACACCTGTGACAGTTGATGCATCCACAAATTTATATTATTACGAATATAATCTTTCAACAGTTACCGGACCATTCACTTACAACACATATTTCCAAATATATTTCAATCCAGGTTCAGGCACAGATGTCTATATGACATCGCTTGAATTATCTGATATCGTTTATTTCAACTAAACGAATCAAACAAGCACACAAAAACCAGACTCGCGGGTCTGGTTTTATTGTTTTTTGTTTTTTTTATAAGACTAAAGATGCAGCACCTATAATTCCTGATTCGTATCCAAGTTCAGCAATTAAGATTTTAACAGGAGCCGACCCTCCATAACCGTAATGGTTTTTTTCGCAGTAATCAGTTAATAAGTTAACTAATCTATCGCCTTGCTTCGCGATACCTCCAGAAAGAATTAAGGCTTCTGGTCTAAAAATGTTGCAATAATTAAGGATTCCAATTCCAAGATAATGAATGTAGTTATTAACAACTTCAATCGCGGTTTTATCGTTTAAATCATAGCCATCCCAAACCGTTTTTCCATTAACCTTCGTAATATCGTGGTCAACAACATCCCAAAGTTTAGAATCTCTATTAGCTTCCATAGCCTGTTTTGTTTGTCTAATTAAAGCAGTGGCAGAAGCATAAACTTCTAAACATCCATATCTTCCACAAGTACATAAGATGTCACTTTCGAAGTTGATAACAGCGTGGCCAAGTTCAGCGCCTCCGCCTTTATTTCCTTCTATTAATTTGCCATCAATAACAATGCCCCCACCTACACCAGTTCCAAGGGTTAACATAATAACATTCTTATATTTTTTACCTGCACCAAATTTGACCTCTCCAAGAGTCGCCGCATTAGCGTCGTTTGTAATTTTAGTAGTTAAACCAAGTCTATTTTCAAGGATTTTCGCTAACGGGAAATGTTGCCAATCTAAATTATTAGTGTAGATAACTTCGCCTTCTTTGGAATCAATAGTTCCTGGGGAGCCAATGCCAATTCCAATGATTTCCTTGCGTTCAACACCTTGTTGTTTTAAAAATTCATCGATTTTATAAACAAGTTTGTCGGCGACGAGATTTTGATCTTCGTCCTTTCTTGATTGAATAAAATCTGTGGCTAAAACTTTACCATCTTTACTTACTAAACCCCATTTAATAGAGGTTCCACCAACATCAATACCAATTGCGTACATAATTTGTGTCCTTTCTTAACCTATTATCTTTTAATTTTCTCTCCGTCAGAAACGGTTATATCACTAATTTCAACAAAACTGCCAATTTCTGTATTATTACCAATTTTACAATTTGTAATTTTGGAATATGAAACCTTGTTATCATCTCCAATATTAGAGTTTGTGATAAATGTATTTGGTCCAATAAAGTTAGCATCACCTATTTCACAATTACCTAAAATAATTGTATTAGGCATAATTACTGTATCTTTTCCAATTGTCACATCTGGAGAAATATAAGTTGTATTTGGGTTTTCAATAGAAACACCGTTTTTCATGTGTTCTTTATTAATACGTTTTTTAATAACCTTAGCAGCGTATGCAAGCTGTGTTCTATCGTTAATACCAAAGATTTCTTGAGCGTCTTCTGCAATATACGCCTCAACTTTTAAATCATCTCTAACAAACAAAGCAATTAAATCGGTTAAATAATATTCATGTTGTGAATTGTTGTTTTTGATTAATTTTAAGTATTTAAATAACTTTTCATTGTTGAAAACATAGACACCTGAATTGATTTCACATACTTCAAATTCATCAGAGGAACAATCCTTATCTTCCCTAATCGCTAAAACTTGTCTTGTTTTATCGTTTCTAATTATTCTTCCATATCCTTTAGGGTTTTCAATAACCGCGGTTAAAACAGTTAAATCAGCTTCCGATTTTTCGTGTTTTTTAAATAAATTATTTAATGTTTTTTCGGTTAATAAAGGTGTGTCGCCACATAAAACAATCGTATGGCCTTTTTTGCCTTCTAAAATGGGAGCAGCTTGCATTAAAGCGTGGCCCGTTCCTAATGTTTGATGTTGCCAAACAACAGTCGCCCTGTCTTCTACAAGTGATTTAGTGACTTCTCCACCAAATCCGACAACAACAACATTTTCTTTTGTGTCTAATTGTTCACAAACATCTAAAACATAATTAACAAGAGCCTTTCCTAAAATAGGAAAAGAAACCTTTGAGCGGTTAACGTCTCTTGATTTCATTCTAGTGCCTTTTCCGGCCGCTAGAATTACAGAATATCTTTTCATGATGAACCCTCCTATTTAAGTATTTTTGTAAGTTCAACAATGTATTTGTCTTCTAATTCTCTTTCTATTTTCTTAAGAATCTTTTTATCTTGGGATAGAGCAAAAACTGCTGATCCAGAACCAGTCATTTGAACAAGTTTTAAACCTCTATCAATAAGATAGTTTTTAATTTCTTTTATTTCAGGAAGCATTGAAATTGCCGCGCTTTCAAGGGAGTTGTGCATAGATTTTGCTAATTTTTCGTCATCTCCGCTTGCTAAAGCATCTACGACATCATCAATATTTCCTACTGATAATTTTAATTCGTCAGCTTTATCAAACACTTTCTTAGTAGCTAAGCCTTCGTTAGGTTTAACAATTAAAACATAGTAATTGTTTTTGATTGTAATTGGTTCAATTTTTTCACCAATTCCTCTACATCTAGCAGGAACACATTTCACAAAGAAAGGAACATCAGCACCTAGAGTTAATCCTATATTCATTAGTTCTTCATCCGAAATGTTTAATTTCAAAGTTTTGTTTAATGCCTTCATAATCGCAGCAGCGTTAGAAGAGCCACCGCCTAGTCCAGCTTTAATAGGGATGACTTTGTGAATTAAAACTCTATAACGGTTTTTAAAGCCATATTTATCTGATAATGAATCAATCGCTAAAGAGGTAATATTATAGTCTGAAAAATCGATAGAAAAATCATCAATCGTTACAAAGTTATCTTCTTTGTAATGTTCACTCACAATTAGTGAATCATGGAGTTCTAGAGGCACCATAATCGAGTCTAGTTCGTGGTAACCGTCTTCTTTTTTGTCTAAAACATTTAAAGCAATGTTTATCTTCGCGTAACTTTTAACTAAAAATTTACCCATACTTTATATATCCAACTCCATTATGATAATTTATCTATTTTTTCTCAACACTTTTAATTAGAAAATAAAGTTTTTTAAAACTTTCAGGTGGTAATTCTTCTGGTCTAACTGTAGGCTTTAAACCCATTTCTTCAATTAAGTTTGCAGCAAGTTCTTTGTTTCCTAAATGTCTTGCAAGATTGTTATAAAGAGTTTTTCTTCTATTCAAGAAAAGCGATTTGGCAAGTTTGTAAATCGAGGCTGCTTCTTCTCTGTTAACATCTTCACTCACGTTAATTTCAAACACTATCGAGTCAACTTTTGGAGAAGGGACAAAACTACCCTTTCCTACGTTAAATAGTTTTTTGGTGTCTCCTAACATGTGAACTAGAACTGATATTGCACCGTATTCTTTTCCTTTGATATCTGAAAAGCGATTATAAGCCTCTAATTGGGTCATTAATACAAACTTTTTACATCTTTTTGCGTTTAACAATAAATATGTAATTAATTCAGTGGTGATATTGTATGGCAAATTGCCAATTATTTTGTCATAAGAAGATATATCTTCTTTTCTAATGTCATTTTCAATAATGTTAATACCTGCTTCTTTGTAAAAAACATTTAAAAATGCGATCATGTTTGGATCTACATCAACAACATTTATGTTTTTATTAGAAGTTTCTAGCAAAAAATGGGTTAGACTTCCTAAACCAGGACCAATTTCTAAAACCTTCTCGCCCTCACCGATATTTAAAGAATCGACAATCTTTTTACAAAGTTTTGAATCCACTAAAAAGTTTTGTCCAAAATCTTTGCTTGGATGAATATCACATTTTTTCAATAAATGAAATATATTGTTTCTGTTAATCTCCACAGTTGATTGCCTCCTTTAATTCTTCAATATCAATTTCAAGAAAATTTAGTCTATTAATTAGTGTTTTTGTATTACATTTTCCTAAGGATAATTTTCTACAAATTTTCTCTCTAAGTAATGTCGAACTAGAATCGCCTGTTAGCCCAAAATCGGATAATAATTTTAAATCATATTTTTGTGATTTTGTCGTTTTTAATTCAATAAATGGTTTTAATACTCTTAAAACTTCTTCTATCTCACATTCTGCAACACCATGTTTGTTGTTTTTGTCGCATTTAGAGATATCTACTAATGCATTAAATGCATTAGGTATTTTTTCGTTTAATCGTTTTCTTATTAGATAACCAGAGTCGTCAGAATCGGATAAAATAATAACTTTTTTAGTCTTTGAAACCCTTAAAATGTAATTAAAATCTTCTTGAAAAATGTCAAATCCCTTAGTAATAACAATTTCAGCGTCTAAAAATGATTTTAGAAAAGCTAAATCTGTTTTTCCTTCAACTACTATTAATCCATCAATATAATGTTTCATAAACCAAGTATTTTCTTCGCGTTATTAAATGTGGTTTTCTCTATTTCTTCAATCGATTTTTCTCTTAATTCAGCAATTTCTTTAACTGTATAAACGATGTTTTTAGGTTCGTTAATTGTTCCTCTTAAAGGATGAGGAGCTAGATATGGGCAGTCAGTTTCCACTAATAATTTATCTAAGGGAATAGCTTTAACTACCTCTTTTGGAACTCTAGCGTTTTTAAAAGTAACAGGTCCGCCCATAGAAATATAAAAGCCTAATTTAATAAGCTCGATTGCCATCGCAAGACTGCCAGAATAACAATGCATTATTCCGCCTTTATTAACTTTGTGTTCTTTTAAAATTTGGTACGTATCGTTTGTTGCGTCTCTATTATGGATAATTATTGGTAATTCGTTTTCGTTAGCAAGTTCGATTTGTCTGATAAAGAACTCTTTTTGCTTTTCTCTTTCACTTGCATCTTCGATCCAGTGATAATCAAGACCAATTTCTCCTAAAGCTACAACTTTAGGGTGTTTGAGTAATTCAAAAGTCTTTTCTAATTCACTTGTTTTTGCTTTCAAAACATCAACTGGGTGATAACCAACAGCAGCGTAAATAAAATCAAATTTTTCCGCTAGTTCAACAGCGATTTTTGAAGATAAATAGTCATATCCAACAACCAAAAACGCTGCAACACCTTCGTTTTTTGCAGAAATTATGTATTTTTCGTGGTCTTTATAAAGTTCTTTTGCGTTTAAGTGGCAATGTGTATCAAATATCATATTTTATTTTCCAACGCAGAATCTTGAGAAGATTTCTTTAGAGATATCTATTTCATTATCTTCACCTAAAATCGCTAAAACCGATTTGTAAGCAGAGAATAGTGAAACAGAAATTAAGTCTACCCCTAAATCATTTTCCGCATCTGCTTTCGCGGTGTTTAAATGTTCCATCGCTTGTTTTAATAAACCAATTTGTCTGGCGTTATTTAAAGATGGTTGATTAAAGACAACTTCATCAATACCGACAGCATCATAAATCGCTTTCACAAGCGCATCTATGTCGTTTTCTTTCGCGGAAATGGCGACCGAATTATCAGGGATTGAAATCGCTAAATCTTTTTTGTTATAAACAATAATTCGTTTTTTATCTTTTGTCAGTTCTAAGATATCTTTATCTTGCTTATCTAATTCTTTACTCGCATCTAATACAACGATAACTAACTCCGCCTCATCGATAATAGCTTTAGCTTTGTTAACACCTATGTTTTCAACAACATCATCAGATTCTCTAATGCCTGCGGTGTCCAAAAGGTGGAGGGTTAGTCCTTTAAGGACTATATCTCCTTCCACTACATCTCTGGTGGTTCCAGCAATGTCTGTAACAATCGCTTTTTCTTCACCTAATAAAGCATTTAATAAGGAAGACTTTCCAACGTTAGGCTTGCCGAAAATACCAACCTTTAAACCATCTTTGATAATTTTTGCTTTTTCACCTTGGGTGGTCAATTCTTTTAATACTATATTGATTTTATCAATATCGGATATAATTTTTTCTTTATTCGCTACTTCGATATCTTCATATTCAGGGTAATCAATATTAACTTCAATCAAAGATATCAAATCCGCGATCATAACTTTAACAGGATAAATTAATTTTGAAACATCACCCTCTAAAGAGAATATTGAGATTTTCTTCGCTTCTTTGGTAGTAGCGTTAATAACATCATTAATAGCTTCAGCTTGGACTAAATCTATTTTTTGATTAAGAAACGCGCGCATTGAAAATTCTCCTCTATCTGCGTGTTTCGCACCTTTAGAGATTAATAATTCAATGATTTCGTTAGCGATTAAAGTAGAGCCGTGACATATGATCTCTACGAGATCTTCGCCTGTAAAACTTTTTGGGCCTTTGTAAGCAATCACAACGACTTGATCAATAATTTCCTTATCGTTAATAATTTCGCCCACAAGAGCGGTTCTTTTTGTAATGTTTACTAAATCTTTGCTAAAACATTTTGAGACAACACTAAAAGATTCATCTCCGGAGACTCTAATAACCGCGAGAGCGGATTTCATAGGCGCTGTAGCTAATGCAACAATTGTTTCAAGCATAATATTCCTTTAAGTCAAAACACCCCGAAGGGTGTTTATTTATTTAATATAAATAATTTTAACTTGACGATGGTTGCCTTCTCCAACAGATTCAGTTTTAATGTGAGAAATTCCACCACACGCGTTGTGGATTGCGCGTCTTTCGTCTGCTGGCATTGGTTCAAATGTGTATGTTGTTTTTGTTTTTTGGACTTCATAGGCACATTTTCTTGCGATGTGTCTAAGCTTTCCATACTTGTTATCTTTGTAACCATTGATATCAAGCAAGATTCTAAATCTGCGGTGGAAGTGGTTACTTACCGCAATTTTTGTTAATTCATTTAAAGCTTGAAGTGTTTTTCCGTTTTTACCGATTAAAATTGGGTTGTGGGTGGAATCGATTGTAATACGAATAATGTCATCATCTAATCTTGTTTTTAATGTGCTTTCAATTCCTAAAGCATCAGTAACACCTAAGACATAGTCTTCTGCATATCTAATAATGTCAGTTAATTCAAAAACATCGATTGCAACTTTTTTGGAAAAAATACCGACTTTTTTCGTGTGTTCTATATAAGTAAGTTCGCTTTCAGAAACACCTAAGTCTTCACATGCCGCCAAGACTGCGTCTTCAAGCGTTTTGCCTGTATATGTTTTCATGTTTATTTCTTACCTTTCTTTTTGCTTTCCATAACTTTTTGAGTGATTAAAGTTTGGCCAACGGAAACGATAGCACCGATAAACCAATAAACACCCATACCAGATGCGAGTGAGAAGCCCATGGCGATAATCATAATCATCATAATGTATGTAAACCATTTCATTTTGTTGTCTTGAGATTTCTTTGCCGGATTTCTTCCTAATCTAGAAATTTTCTTTTGTTTTGCTTTTTGCATCCATTGTGGGAGAAGCATAGAAACCACTTGAGAGCCCGCCATTAAAAGGAACAAGACTAACGCTGTAATGCCAGCGTATCCTCCAGCAGCGGTCCAACTGCTTGCTCTAAATAACACAGAGGAAATAGACTCACTTAGGTTTAAACCTAAGAAATTACCTGTAGATAAAAGAGCAGAGCCAGATAAGGCACCCCAAACACAGATGAAGATAGGGAATTGGATAAACATTGTTAAAAGTGATGAGAAAGGATTAACTCCGTGTTTTTTATAGAGTTTGTTCATTTCATCACCCATACGCATTTTCTCGTTTTGGCTCTTGTTTGCGTTAGGGTATTTAGCTTGGATTTTTGCAATTTCTGGTTGAAGATTATTGAGTTTTGCGTTTGCGGCGGTTGATTTAAATGTGAATAAAATCATAATCGCACGAACAATAATTGTAATGAATAAAATACCAAGAATTTGGGCAACACCAGAAGGAACTCCGCTATTAAGCATTCCTAATGTCATTGTGTCAATTAACCATCCGATTGGATAAATTAATAACCCTTCTAAGAAACCTTTATTCCATGCATAACCCCATGATTTTCCTTCAATTTCAATTTCACCTGTGAATGTTCCGTCAACTTTACCATAGTAGCCGTAGTAGCCATCTTTAGTAGCGATACAGGAACGATATGCAGTGATATTGTTGTTCATCTCACGTTTGTAGAAATTAACGAAGTCGTTAGTTGGACAATCATAGATTGTGACATCGCTTGATTTTCTAATTTGTTCGTTGAGTTTATCCCAGTTGTCCCACAATGCCTCTCTTCCTCTTGGGGAATCTTCGATGTCGCTATCAGCGAACTTTAAATAACCATATGTATCAAGCACACCTCTATCTCCGGTAATTTGCTCGACAGTGAGGTTTTTAATGTCATCAGCAGTCCAATTGTTTTCAAGCGCCGATAATTCGATTGCTCTATTTAAGACTAATTCATCTAACTTTTTATAATAATCCAAACTTGGGATTACTAAACCACTTGTGTCTTTAGCGTTAAAGATAACAGTTTTTAAAGTTGGACAATTGTCAAAAGAAACATCGTAATAGATGTTATTAAAACCATCTAACTTTGTTAGATTAGCTTCAGGATTATTAGCGGCGTATTCTGCATCATAATATGCAGTAACACCATAATCGAGAACATAAAGCATATGCGCTTTATCATTAACAGAGCAAAAAGAAGCTGTGCAGCTAGATAACATAGAGGCACCAATAAATAAGCCAATGCATGCTAATGCAATTTTATTACTTCTTTTCATGTGTATACTCCTGTAAAACTATACTTAAAATATTTTTAAGTATGTCGTTGTTTTCGTCATAAGTTTTGTCGATGTACGAGCGTCCGATAATAATAACGATGTCAAGAGATTGTTTCGAATAATCTAAATGTGAATCACACATAGCCCTTGTTTGTCTTTTGATCTTGTTTCTAACAACAGCATTACCTATTTTTTTAGAAACAGAAATGCCTACCCTGGTATGCGGGAATTCATTTTTTCTAACGTGCAATATAAAAGAGAGCGCTCGAAAAGTTCGACCTTTTTTAATCGCTAAAGCAAAATCTTCATTCGCCTTGATTCGATTAAGAACTTTCATTTAAACTCCAATTAAGCTGTGAGTTTTTTGCGACCTTTAGCTCTGCGGCGAGCTAAAACATTACGACCTGTTGCGGATTTCATACGAGCACGAAATCCAGCTTTGTGAGCATGTTTGATTTTACTTGGTTGATATGTTCTTTTCATTTTCTATTCCTCCTATTGAGTACGCAATGAAAAGATTATGCCATTTATGAATAAATGTCAATCAAAACTATACGCACACGCTAAATAAGACGCGAGATTTAGAGATGGTTATCCAAGTATTCCTTTTTCTACTATGGAAAGTGGGGATTTTTTAACTTTTCCACATATATTTATACTACATAACAGTTTTTGTTAGTTTTATAAATATACTTTGTATATTATAGATAAATTTCGCTGCGCATTTTTAAAACACCACATTTTTCCCATCCACCAAACCCACATTTCAACAATTATCCACATTTTGAAAGATGTGGGAATGTGGAAAACTCCCCTTTAATAGGTATCAATATAGCTTTTTTATGTGGAAAACTAAAAATTGTGCAGTTTTTTGTGTTTTTTCAATGTGGATTAATGTAGAATAATAACTAGTTATTTAGGGGTGTTTTTTTATGATTAACTCAATTTCTGAAATCACAAAAATATGGGACAAGGCTCTTATCAAAATCAACAAGAGCTTAAACGACGCGAATTTATTTAATTCCTTCTTTGAAGGATCTTACATTTATGAAATTAAAGGAGACACAATTGTAGTTGCTGCAAACTCATCTTTAGCAGCGGTTCTAATGGGTTCTAAATACCATGCGATAATCCAGGAAGCCATTTCGGAAGTTACTGAAAGCAATTTTAATTTAGAATTCCTTGGACCAGATGAAACAGAAAAAGCAGGCACCTCTCAAACAACCACCGTTAAAAAAGAGGTTAAAGAGGTTAAATATTTCGAGAAAGCAAAAGTTAATCCTAAACTCACATTTGACAACTTTGTTGTCGGTTCTTTCAATAGAGAAGCTTCTCAAGCATCTTTATTAATCGCTAAAAACCCCGGAAAAATGTTTAACCCATTATTCATTTATTCCAACTCAGGTTTAGGTAAAACTCACTTACTACACTCCGTTGGAAACTACATAGTCACAGAAGGAAACCCAAACGCAAAAATTCTTTACATTACCGCGAATGATTTTGTGGAAGAATACGTAAAATATGTTCGTGCCGAACGCGATCACCAATCATTAAAAGACTTCTTTGCAGGCGTTGATGTATTACTTTTTGATGATGTCCAATTTTTGGCAGATAAGGTTAAAACCGAAGAGATGTTTTTCTACATCTATTCACGTATGATTAACGATGGTAAGCAAATAGTTATTACTTCAGATAAACAACCTAATGAACTACAAAACCTTGAAGAACGACTTGTAACACGTTTTAACCAAGGTTTAGTGGTAAAAATCGACGAACCAGACACAAATACATGCGTTCAAATTCTTCAAAAGAAAATCGAAGCTAATGGCTTAGATATCAACAATTTTGATAGTGCGGTCTTAGATTTTTTCGCTGACAAATTTTCTAAGAACGTTCGTGAGTTAGAAGGTGCGTTAAATAGGTTAATTTTCTATGTTGTTTCTTTAAAGCAAACAAGCGTGGTTACATTGGATGTTGCCATCGAAGCTGTTCAATCTTTAGTTGGCGGAAAACAAATAGTGTCAATGCTTAACGAAGCAAAAATAATTAATATTGTTGCAGATTATTACAACCTAACCCCGAGCCAAGTTACCGGAAAAATTAGAAATGGCCAAATTGTAATGGCTAGACACATCGCAATGTACTTAATTCGTTCGCTTTTGGACTTGCCACTCAAAAGAATCGGTGCATCCTTCGGTGGAAGAGACCACACAACTGTTATGAGCGCGATTGAGAAAGTGGATAAAGAGTTGAAAACTAACGAGGCTTTAAAGACTGTTATCAGCGACCTAACAAAACGAATAAAAGGATAAATTTTATTTATTTAAAATAAAAATATACATAGTTAAGCTCTTGTGATAAAATGGTATCAAGCAGAAAAGGTGGGGTTATCCACAATATCCACAGGACTAATTATCATTAATATAATATTTATTAAAGTATATAATTCAAAAGAAAAGAGGAATCATTATGCGTTTCACTATTAAAAGAGAAGAGTTATTAAAGGCATTATCCGTTGCTTCTAGAGCTATAACCGGTAAAACACCTATAGCAGTCTTAAGTAATTTTAAATTCGAACTCAATGAAGATGGATTGTTCATCACAGGATCAAATTATGATTTATCTGTCATGACTATGATTCCTTACACTAAAGGTGAAGAAACAATTATCCGTAACCACAAAGAGGGCGCGACTTTAATTAACGCAAAAATTATTAATGAAATTGTTAGAAAAATGGACTCCTCTGAAATTGTTTTGGAAGTTATCGATTCCACAATTGCGACTATTAGTGATAAGAAGTCAGAATATAAACTGAATTGCGTTAGACCAGAAGAATATCCAGACTTGGATCTTGAGATTTCTGGAACCGAACTCACCTTACCAACCGCAGATTTCGATTTATTGGTAGACCAAACCGCTTTTGCGGCGTCTAACAAAGAACAACGACCAATCTTAACTGCTCTCAATTTAGAAGCTTCTAACGGCGTTTTAACAGCGGTTGCGACAGACTCTGCTAGATTAGCAAGAAAAACGCTCCCTATCAGAGAGGGTGTTGAATTTGTCGCGAATGTTCCAGCTAAGATGTTGGTTGAAGTCTCTCACTTGGTTTCTGATTATTCGAATGTCAGCATCTCTTTCAGCGATAAAAAAGCTCTCTTTGCTTTCGGTGATACATTAGTTGCCACAAGATTGGTTGCTGGCGATTATCCAAACACCAAAAATATCGTTCCAAAATTCTCTAATTACACACTTGAAGTCAATGCTCAGGATTTAGTTAAAGCTATTGATAGAGCAAACATTCTTTCTCTTGAAAGAGAAAATGTTGTTAATTTGTACATGGATGGAGAACGTGTTGAGATTTCTGCAAAATCATCTCAAGTTGGTTCTGCTACTGAAAATTTAGAGATCTTTAGATATGAAGGCGAATCGTTATCTGTTTCATTTAATAGCGAATTTGTTTGTGCTGCTGTCAAAGCACTTGGCAGTCAAGATGTTGTTTTCTCATTTGTAGGCGAAATGAAGCCTTTTGTTATCAGAAATGCCTCAGATGACTCCGTGGTACAAGTTGTCACTCCAGTGCGCACTTATTAGGCCAAAAAACACCATTTTCACACTATATATAATTAAGGGAATTTATTATTCCCTTTTTTAATTATAAAGTGTATAATGTATTTGTGAAGTGTTCAGTGAAATCCAAAACTATAAAAATCAAGGCAAATGAAGAGTATATCACCCTTCAAAATTTGTTAAAGATTTGTGACATCATCCCTACAGGAGGAATGGCGAAATTCTTCCTTGCAGAAAACGATGTCTTGGTTAACGATGTCTTGGAAAATAGAAGAGGTAGGAAACTCTATGATGGAGACATTGTTAAGGTTTTAGGTAAAACGATCACAGTTGGTAAATGATTGTTAAAAAACTAACACTGAAGAACTTCCGAAACCATCATTATTTGACTTACGACTTCGATAAAGGGATAAACCTTATTGTAGGACCTAACGGAGTTGGTAAAACAAATATTGTTGAAGCGATCTATTACTTGTCGCTAGTTAGGTCGTTTCGGACACCTGATGAACCAAACCTAATCCAAAAAGGAATGGAACACGCTGAGGTTTCTAGCGTTGTCCTAGAAGGGGACATAGTTAGAAAAATCAAAGTAAACCTTTCCAAAGATGGAAGGAGAGTTCTCCTCAACAACAAACCGATTAGTAAAATCTCTGATTTGGCTAAATGTGTTAATGTTGTGTTATTCGAACCAAGGGATGTCATGCTATTCAGAGGACTCCCGAAAGCGCGTAGAAACTTCTTAGATATTAATATATCTAAAAGAAGCCATGTCTATTTAGACACTATCTCTAGATACGAAAAAGTTCTAAGAGAAAGAAATGAGCTACTTAAGCAGGAAAATCCTGACAAAGTGTTACTAGAAACCACTACCGAATTACTAGTAAAATTATCCGCTCCAATCGTTTCTTATAGACAGATGTATGTCAAGGATATCAACGATATCCTTATTAAAATAACGCGCGCGCTCACAGGCGTAGAGGAAAGGATTCAAATCCACTACAACCCATTCGTTCCTTACGATAAGGACTTCCAAGAAAAAGCCAAAGATGCATTTAGGAAGGGTTTAGAGGGCGATTTGAAGAGGAAGGCAACTTCTATCGGTGTCCATCGCGAAGACTTCTCAGTAAGTCTAAATGGGCGCGATATTGCGATGTTTGGGTCACAGGGTGAGAACCGTTTGGTAGCGCTTGCTCTTAAATTAAGTCCTTATTTCTTAATTGAAGACAAAGACAAACGCCCAATAGTGGTCCTGGATGATGTCTTAAGTGAATTAGACAAAAACCATCAGGAACGACTCATTAAATTTCTCAGAAAATTCGAGCAAGTGTTCATAACCGCGACACACGCGGATATCGAAGACGTTGCTTTATATGAATTAAAACAAAAAACAAACAAGGAGGTCTTCTAAATGGAAGAGGAAAGAAAAGAAACTCCATCAGTTGAAGAAGTTAAAACAACTGAAACACCTGTTGTTGAACCAAAGGTTTATTCAACCTCTGAACTTCACGACAAGGAAAGTGAACTTCAAAAAGCTGATGCGAAGTACACCGCCACTAACATTCAAGTTTTGGAAGGACTTGAAGCTGTTAGAAAAAGACCAGGTATGTACATTGGTACAACAGCTGCACCTGGTTTACACCATCTTGTATGGGAAATCGTTGATAATGCTATCGACGAAGCTTTAGCTGGATATTGTACAAAAGTTACTGTAACAATTAATCCAGGCGATACAATTACTGTTACCGATAACGGTCGTGGTATCCCTGTTGACGTCGTTGCTAAAAGCGGATTATCTGGTGTTGAAACTGTTTACACAGTCCTTCACGCTGGTGGTAAATTCGGTGAAGGCGGCGGATATAAAGTCTCGGGTGGTCTTCACGGCGTTGGTGCATCCGTTGTTAACGCCTTATCTGAATGGTTAGAAGTTACAGTTCATAAAGACGGTGGAATCCACTACATAAGATTTGAAAAAGGTGGAAAACCAGTTGATAGATTGAAAAAGATTGGAACATCCTCTGATACAGGTACAATTGTCACATTTAAACCAGATCCAGAAATCTTTGTCGAATGTACAACTTATAACTATGAAACAATCCACACAAGACTTAGACAAGTTGCTTATTTGAATAAAGGCATCACTATTGTTGTAACAGACGCTAGAGATCCAAATAACATCCTCACAGATACATTCTGCTATGAGGGCGGTATTAAGCAATACGTTGAATTCTTAAACGAAAACAAAACAAAAATTATCGAAGAAGTTATCTATTGTGAAGGTAGTGAAGCTTTAGAAAAAGCAAGTGAAAACACAGCACACGTTTACGCTGAAGTTGCTATCCAATATAACGATGGCTATTCAAAAGCTGTTTATTCCTTCTGTAATAACGTTCACACTCACGAAGGTGGAACACACGAAGAAGGCTTCAGAATGGCGATTACACGTGTCATTAACGCTTATGCTAGAGAATATAGATTCCTCAAGGATAATGACGATAATTTAACATATGATGATGTTTGCGAAGGTTTAACAGCGATCATTTCTGTTAAACACCCAAACCCACAATTCGAAGGACAAACAAAAACCAAATTAGGCAACTTCGAAGTTAGAAAAATCTTATCTCAAATCGTTGGTGAGCAAATCAACAGATTCTTACTTGAAAATCCAAAACTCGCAAGAATTATCATTGATAAGATTGTTATGGCTGCAAATGCTCGTTTAGCGGCTAGAAAAGCTAGAGAAGAAACAAGAAGAAAAGGCGCTCTTGAACTTACAACTCTTCCAGGTAAGTTAGCGGACTGCTCTTCTAAAAAACCAGAAGAATGTGAATTATATATCGTTGAAGGTAACTCCGCTGGTGGTTCCGCTAAAGATGGCCGCAACCGTACCACACAAGCTATCCTTCCACTTCGTGGTAAGATTCTTAACGTCGAAAAGGCTCAAGCAAAGAGAATTTTTGCTAATGCTGAAATTGGTAATATGATCACCGCTATCGGTGGTGGTATCGACCCAGAATTTGATATTAGCAAAATTCGTTACCACAAAGTCGTTATCATGACCGATGCTGACGTCGATGGTAGCCACATTAGAATCTTACTTTTAACATTCTTCTATCGTTTCATGAGACCTCTTATTGAAAATGGATATGTCTATATCGCACAACCTCCATTATATAAAGTTGATTATCATGGTAAGTCATATTATGCATACTCTGATGAACAATTAGAAAATATTAAATCTAAATTAAACCTCAAACCTGGATACCCATTCCAACGTTATAAAGGTCTTGGTGAAATGGATGCCTCTCAACTTTGGGAAACAACTATGGACCCAGAAAGAAGAAAAATGTTACGCGTATCAATCGATGACGCTATCGCAGCAGAACAAGTGTTCACCGATTTGATGGGTGATAACGTTGATCCAAGAAAACAATTTATTCAAAAGAATGCCAAGTTCGTTAAGAACTTAGACATTTAGGAAAAGGAGGATAATTTATGTTTTTTGAAGATGATGAAAACAAAGTCTTAGACGAAATTGTCGAAGAAGAAAACGAAGAAAACCCTGCAGAAACCCAACAAAATAATGAATTAGAGGCCGGTATTGTTGCAGGTCTTGAAGATGCACCATTAGTAGAAACAGTAAAAAGTTCCTTCTTAGACTACGCTATGTCAGTTATCGTTAGTCGTGCAATTCCTGATGCAAGAGATGGTTTTAAACCGGTTCATAGACGTGTCGTTTACTCAATGAACGAATCTGGTATGCAACCAGATAAACCATTCAAAAAATGTGCTCGTATCGTTGGTGACGTTATGGGTAAATATCACCCACATGGTGACTCAGCGATTTATCAAACACTTGTCCGTTTAGCCCAACCATTCTCCATGAGATACACTTTAGTTGATGGCCACGGTAACTTTGGTTCAGTCGATGGCGATGAAGCCGCTGCTATGCGTTATACCGAAGCAAGAATGACAAAATTATCTCTTGAAATGGTTAGAGATATTAACTCTGATGTTGTTGATTTTGTTGATAACTACGACGGCACAGAAAGAGAACCAGTTGTTTTACCATCCCGTTTCCCAAACTTATTAGTTAATGGTTCAAGCGGCATTGCTGTTGGTATGGCAACAAACATCCCACCACACAATTTAGGCGAAGTTATCGATGGTGTTGTTGCGGTTGCAAGAAACCCAGAAATTACCCCATTTGAATTAATGGAATATATTAAAGGTCCTGACTTCCCTACAGGTGGCATTATTTTAGGAAAAGGTGGCATCAAAGATGCCTATGAAACAGGTACAGGCTCTATCGCCATCCGTTCACGTTGCCACATTGAAGAACGCGGTGAACACGGATTAAAGAGAATTGTTGTTACCGAAATCCCATATCAAGTTAACAAAGCTTCTATGATTGAACACATCGCAGAACTTGTTAGAGATAAGAGAATTGAAGGTATCACAGACATCCGTGATGAATCTAATAAAGAAGGTATCCGCGTTGTTATCGATGTTAGACGTGATGTCATTCCTGAAGTCTTACTTAACCACTTATATAAATTAACTTCATTACAATCAAGTTATGGAATTATCATGCTTTGCTTAGTAGAAAATGCACCAAAAATTGCACCTCTCAACGTCATGCTTAATTCTTATTTAGATTTCCAAGTTGAAGTTATCGAAAGAAGAACAAAATTCTTACTTGCTAAAGATGAAGCTCGTGTTCATATCGTTTTAGGTTTATTAAAATGTCATGATAATATTGATGAAATCATCAATATTATTAAAGATAGCTCCACACCTGAAGAAGCAAGCAATACATTAATCGCTAAATTCGGTTTCTCTGAACAACAAACTCAAGCCATCTTAGCGATGACACTTAGAAGATTAACCGGCATCGAAACTCAAAAATTAGAAGCTGAAAGAGATCAATTGTACGCAAGTATTGCAAATTACAAACATATCTTAGAAAGCCGCGAAAACGAAATCGAAGTCGTTATCAAAGAACTTCTTGAAATCAAAGAAAAATTCGGTGATGAAAGAAGAACAGAAATTTCTAATGAACTTTCCACAATTGATGATGAATCTTTGATTCCAGAAGAAGATATCGTTATCGCGTTAACAAAGAATGGTTATATCAAACGTTTAACATCTGACACATTCAAAGCTCAACATAGAGGTGGTAGAGGCGTTAGAGGTATGGCCACAAATGATAATGACGTTGTCGATATCATGATTTACGCAAGAACACACACCGACTTATTACTCTTTACAAACTTAGGTAAAGTTTATAGAACTCGTGCTTATAATGTTCCAGAACAAGCTAGAACAGGAAAAGGATTACCAGTTGTTAACTTTATCAATGTTGAAAAAGATGAAAAAGTTATGGCGATTATCACTGTTGACGAATACTCAGAAGATAAATGCTTATTATTTGTCACCGAAGGTGGTATTGTTAAACGTACTCCAATTCAAGAATTTGAATCTATCCGTAAAACCGGTAAGATTGCTATTACATTAAGAGAAGGCGATTCCTTACTTAATGTTAAAGAAGTTAAAGATGACACAATTGTTGGTATCGCTGCTGACACAGGTAAAATGGTTAATTTCTACGCTAACGAGGTTAGACCAATGGGAAGAACCGCATCCGGTGTCAAAGGTATCGAGCTTGAAGAAGATTCAAAAGCTGTTGGTGTCACAACATCTCTTGAAGGTCGTTACATCTTATCCATCACTAATAAAGGTTTTGGTAAAATGTCTGACGCAACCGATTACCGTATAACAAAACGTGGCGCAAAAGGTGTCACAACACTTAAAACAACAGAAAAAATCGGTAAACTTGTTACCGTTAGAGCGGTCGAAGGTGACGAAGATCTTATGGTTATCACTGTAGGTGGTATTGTTATCCGCACACCACTCAACCAAGTTAGAGTTGCTGGTCGTAACACACAAGGTGTTAAGATTATCAATTTAGAACCAAGACAACGCGTCTCTTCTATTGCGATCGTTGATCATGAAGAAACTGTTGAAGAAGATGAAGTTGTTGAAGGAGAGGAAACTACTACAACAGTAGAAGAATAGGTAAATGAAAGTATTAGTATACTTTACACCTAATAAAAACACTGATAATTTCGAGGGAGTGCGCCTTAGAAAATCCATCAAAGGCGCCCTTGAAATTGCGGATGTTCACTACACAACATACATTGGGGATGAATATGATGTAGCGCATTTTATTTCTCCGAGAGATGAAAGCAAAATTAACGAAGTTGTCGCCAATAACGTGCCTGTTGTAATAAGTGCTTTGTACTGCGAAAGCGATCCAACTGCTAGCTGGCTCGACTATAAAGCTAGCAAAGATGGAAAAAGAGAAATTATTTTATCTCTTAAAAACGTCAAAATTCTTAATAAAGCAACTTTGGTACTCGTGCCAAGCGAAGGCGCGAAAGAATTACTTATTAATTCAGGTGTAACTAGCGATATCGAAATCATTTCTCCCGGGGTTAATTTGTCTAGGTTTGACTTCACAAGAATTGACGAAAAAGAAATATTTTTCCGTTATTATTCAGAAGAAAAAAATAGAAAACTCGTTGTTGTATTAGGAGATTATAATTATATGGAAGGTATTTCTTCCATTATAAAAATGGCTTCTAAACGCAAAAAAGAATTGTTCTATTATTTCGGTCCTTCAATTAATGGTTGTTCTTTTAAAATTAAAAGAATGATTAAAAAATCACCATCAAATATCAAATTCAAAACAATCCCTAATGATGATATTTATAGAAGCGCTTTAATTAATGCTTCGATATTTATCTACCCAGGATATAAAACAATTGGCTACGTTTCCGCGCTTGAAGCGATGGCGTCTAAATGTCAACTTGTCATTAGAAGCCAACCTTTGTTCAAAAATCTGATTATGGACGGTGTAAATGGATATGTTGTTAACTACTCTGAGACTTTAACCTCCATTGCATGTGATTGCCTAGACGGAAAAATCACCAATATGGCGGAAATTGCTCATAAGGATGTTAGAGAACATTCATTAGAAAAAGTCAGTGAAAAATTGAAATGGTTTTACCAACAAGCTATAAATACCAAATAGGAGGAGATTTATGCTAGATATTAATTTAATACGTCAAAATCCAGAAAAAGTAAAAGAGGCCCTTAAAAAGAAATTATGGGACGCTGATTTTGATGAATTCCTTAAATGGGATGAAGAAAGAAAAGAAAAATTAAAATTCGTAGAAAACAATAAAGCTGAGATGAATCGCTTATCCGCTTCCGTTCCTCAACTTAAAAAAGCTGGTGAAGATGTCACTAAAATCTTTGCAAAAGTTAAAGAAATTGCTGCAAAAAACAAAGAAGTTGAACAAGAATTGGCGGAATTGGAAATTAAAATTCATGATTTCTTAGCAGCCCTTCCAAATATCCCAGACGATGATTTACTTGCTGGAGATAAGGAATTTAACCAAGTAATTAGAGTCAATAAAGAAAAACCTGTTTTTGATTTCCCAATTAAAGATCATGTCGAACTCGCCACATCTTTAGGCCTTGTCGATTATGAAAGAGGTGGAAAGATTGCAGGCAGAGGTTCTTGGTGCTACACAAATCTAGGTGCTCGTTTAGAATGGGCCTTAATTAACTTCTTTATTTCCGAACATTTAGCGGATGGATATGAATTTATCCTACCTCCACACACTTTAAACGAAGAATCTGGCTATGTCGCTGGACAATTCCCAAAATTCAGAGAAGATGTTTTCTGGCTTGATGGAGCGGAACCAAAAAGATTCCTCCTCCCAACTGCAGAAACCGCTCTTGTAAACTTCCATAGAAACGAAATTTTGTCTGAAGAAGATTTACCAAGAAAATATTTCGCCTACACCCCATGTTATAGACGTGAAGCTGGCTCTTATAGAACTGAAGAAAGAGGTATGATTCGTGGATATCAATTCAACAAAGTTGAACTTGTCCAATACACAAAAGATGATGCAAGTGATGAAGCTTTTGAAGAATTAGTTAATAAAGCCGAATCCTTAGTTAAAAAATTAGGATTACATTTCCAAGTTTCTAAATTGGCTGCTGGCGACATTTCTCATTCAATGGCGAGAACATATGATATCGAAGTGTATATTCCAAGCATTGGAATCTATAAAGAAGTATCCTCTGCTTCTAATGCGAGAGATTATCAAGCAAGAAGAGGTATGATTAGATATAGAGATAAAGAAACAGGAAAAACACGGTATTGCCATACACTTAATGCTTCTGGCTTAGCGACATCAAGAATTTTCCCAGCCTTATTAGAACAACATCAACAAGCCGATGGATCTGTTCTTGTTCCTGAAGTTCTCCAACCATTTATGGGTGGAATTAAGGTTTTGAAACCAATTAAGTAATAAAAATATTTATTAAAGTGCATCATTGATTGTGCACTTTTTATTTTTGTTTGTGCTTTTTTATTAAGAAGAATATTATTTTTATTCACGGGGTTTATAATTTAAGTAAATAACAATTATTTCCTTATATTACGGAGACAATTATGAAAAACATTAATATTGATATTGTTCATGAAGAACTTTTTAAGCAAAAACCACTTTTAGCGTTCTCAAAAGATGTCGATTATCCTTTATGGAAGAAACAAATAGAAGAAAAACTAATTTCTTTATTAGGCATTGAAGAAATCAAAAAGAACGCTTGCGAATTGAATTTTGAAATAGATGAAATTCTTGATAAAGAAACATATAAGAGAATCCTTTTCTATTTTGAAAGCGAAAAGAATTCAATTGTGCCTTGCTATTTATTAATTCCAAAAGACGGAAAAGAAAAACACCCAGTCGTTATTTGCTTACAAGGTCACACGACCGGTTTCCACAACTCTATTGGTGAACCTAAATTCGAAGGTGATGCTGAAAATTATACAAGTCAAGATTTCGCAATAGAAGCTGTTAAAAGAGGATATATCGCTTTAGCGATTGAACAAAGAGGGATGGGAGTAAGAACTACTCCGAGAATAGATAGAGGACACGCGAATAGAGTTGCTTGTTATCACACTGTTATGACTGCACTACTACTTGGAAGAACGTTGATTGGAGAAAGAGTTTGGGATGTATCTAGGGCAATAGATGTATTAGAGCAACATTTCTCTGATATATGCGATTTTAGCGATATTACCTTATTGGGTAATTCAGGAGGTGGCACCGCCACTTATTATACCGCCGCTCTTGAAAAGAGAATTACAACAGCAATGCCTTGCTGTGCTGTCTGCACTTATAAAGATAGTATCGCGGAAGTTCATCATTGCTCTTGCAATTATATTCCTAAAATTGCCAAATATATGGATATGGGAGAAATCGCCGCCCTTATCGCACCAAGGAGATTGATTATTTGTAATGGTGAGTTAGATAGGATTTTCCCTATTAAGGGGACGAAAGAGGTTTTTGAAGTTATCAAGGCTATATATGAAAAAGAAGGTTACCCAGAAAGAGCGAAATTACATATTTTCCCAGATGTTGGACACCGTTTTCTAAAAGAACAAGCCTTTTCGGAACTTGAGAATATGAGAAAAACTAAATAAAGCCAAAATAAGAAGTTGTAACAATTATGTTAATAACTTCTTTTTGTTTTTGTTTAGACTATAAAAATATTAAATATTTGTTATATTAATATGTGAAAGTGATTTTTTGAATTATGAATAATGTAATTAAATTATCCCCGGTTGTAAAAAGTTATTTATGGGGTGGTAATTATTTTCAAAAATTTAACAAAGGAAGCCAAGATGTTATTTCTGAACTTTGGGAATTGTCTATTAGAGAAGATGATAGTTCCTACTTATTTGGGACAAGCACGAAAATAATAGATGTATTAACCAAAGATGACTTTGGCCCAAACTGTGACAGATTTCCTTATTTTCCGGTTTTAATTAAACTAATAGACGCAAGAGACGATCTATCAGTTCAAGTTCACCCAAGTGATGACTACGCTTTAAATAACGAAGGTTCTTTTGGCAAATCCGAGATGTGGTACATCATCGATGCGGATGAAGGAAGTGGGTTATATATAGGTTTAAATAATAACTACACAAAAGAGGAAATCGAAGAGAAATTACAAAAAGGAACAATTATTGATGCACTTAATTTTTATAAAGTAAAACCAGGAGATTCTTTTGTTATTAATCCTGGAACAATTCATGCGATTGGGAAAGGCGTTAGAATAATTGAGATTCAACAAAATAGCAATTTAACATATAGGCTTTTTGACTTTTTTAGAAAAGACAAAGATGGAAAATTCCGCGAATTACATATTGAAAAAGCCCTAAAAGTCATAGATTTTAATAAATATTCTACAGAAAAGGCGGATAATTCCTATCTCGCAAACAACCAATATTTTAAGGTTAAAAAGATAGTAATAGACGGAGAAATTACATTATCTGCGGATAAAGGATCTTTTATTTCTTTTACCTTTATCGAAGGCGAAGGCGAAGTGGATAATTATCAATTTAATAAATTTGATACATTCTTTTTACCATATAAGGCAAGTTGCAAAATTAAAGGTAAAGCAACTTTAATTGTTACAACTATATAACTCTTTGGAGGTTAAAATGTCTAACATCGAAAACAAATATAAACCTTTACCATTCTGGAGCTGGAACGATGAATTAGATCCCAAGGAATTGGTCGACCAAATTGAATGGATGCACGAAAATGGCATCGGTGGTTTTTTCATGCATGCAAGGACGGGCTTAAAAACCCCATATCTTAAAGAAAAGTGGTTTGAATGTATCGAGGCGTGTCTTAAGAAAGCAAAAGAACTCAACATGGAAGCTTATGCTTATGATGAAAACGGTTGGCCTAGTGGCTTTGTTGGAGGTCTTCTTTTGGAAGACGAAAACAACAGAGATATGTATCTAACTAGGAGATTTGGACCCTATGACCCAAACGCTGCTGCCTCTTTCGAAATTACTGAGAAAACATGCAGAAGAGTTTTTGAAGGAAATAA
The DNA here is from genome assembly GCA_017502465.1 of Bacilli bacterium. Classification (GTDB taxonomy): domain Bacteria; phylum Bacillota_I; class Bacilli_A; order RFN20; family CAG-826; genus RGIG5418. Next base: position 78,036 of record JAFVUY010000017.1, read on the forward strand.
TGTCTTGAATGTTTACACAAATGTTTCTACTTCAACTGCGGACGTTTGCAACAAAGAGGTTGTGAGAAAATTTTTGGATTTAACTCACGAAAAATATAAGGAGCATGATGCTTATAAAAACCTTAGAGGTTTCTTTACAGATGAACCACAATATTATAGATGGGGTGTGCCTTTCACTAGAGTTCTTCCAAAATATTTTAAAGAAAAATATAACGAAGATATATTTGATAGAATTGCTTTAATCTTTTATGACTTAGAAGACTATAAAGATTTTAGATATAAATATCTAAAATCATTGCATGAATTATTCATTAATTCATTCTGTAAACAAGTTTATGATTGGTGTGATAAAAATGGCTACAAATTAACAGGTCATTTTATTGAAGAAAACTCTTTGGGTGGCCAACTTCTTTGCTGTGGCGACATAATGGCTTGTTATGAATATGAACATATACCAGGAATTGATTTTTTAGGAAGAGATACAGTTGTGACTCCTTCTGGAAAACAATTAGGCAGCGTTGCTGCTCAGCTTGGCAAAAAACAAACTATGGCGGAGATATTTGCTGCGGTTGGATGGGATTGCACCCCTCGCGAATTGAAAGCTTTATATGAATATCTTATGCAAAGTGGTGTTACATTGCTTTGTCATCACCTTCTTCCTTATCACGAACACGGAGAAAGAAAAAGAGATTATCCAGAACATTATTCTAAAATCAATCCTTGGGTCAATGAATCTTTTAAACAATTCAACGATTATTTTAGTGAAATCGGTAAACTTATAACTTTATCAAAAGAAGAAGTGAATGTTGCTTTATTTAATCCAATTAGATCCACTTATTTTACTTATAATTGGGATTCTGGGTGGGCAGGAGATTTTGGGGCTGCCGAAATTAATAAAGCGTATTGTGAAATAATTGAAAAACTAACATCTAATGGTGTCAACTTTCACATAATTGATGAAGCCATTATGGCGAATCACGCAATTGTTGAAGGTGATTCTTTGGTGGTGGGAAAATGCAAATATAACATAGTTATGCTACCACCTAAAGTTAGCACGATGGATAAAACAAGTGAGAAACTTCTACGTGAATATTCGTCTAAAGGTGGCAAGTTCTGCGTTACTGAAGAAATCCCTACATATTTAGAAGGTAAAAAATTCAATCATGACTATATTAATAATGATGTTTCTTTAGAAGAGGTTATTGAAAACAACCCAACTAAAATGAGTCCAAATCCTGACATTAAATTTTCACTGAGAGAAGATGAAAAAGGCAATAAATTCATATATGCGGTAAACATACATGGTGTTGAAGTGGACGTTACAATTGAATGCAAGGGCTATACCTCTTTTATCCATGATGGAAAAGTAGTTTCAAATAAACTGCATTTCGATAGTTATGAATCAAAAATTCTATATTTGAGCAATGCGCGAGTTGAAGAGAAAAAAGAAAATAATAAATTATATTTGGGTAATAACTTTAGAGTTGTTGGCTCCCCACTAAATTATTTAACTTTAGATTATTTATCATATTCAAAAGATGGAATTAACTATAAAGGCAACATGCACTTTATGGCGCTGTTTAATAATCTATTAAAAGAAAAATACGAGGGCAATTTATATTTAAAATACAACTTTGATATCAAAGATATCCCAAGCGAATGTGAGTTGCTTATTGAAGACACAAACATAATTGAAGTTACTATAAATGGAAATAAAGTTTCCAAAGAAGGGACAGTTTTAGAAAAAGATCTTTGGAAATACAAGATTTCAAAGCACTTAAAAAAAGGACGAAACGAGATCATCGCTCTCATCAACTTTTTTGAAGATGAAAATATTTACTACGCCTTATTTGGCGAGAATGTTACAGAGTCACTTAAAAACTGTATAGCGTACAACACCACAATTGAGCCTATTTATTTAAGAGGTAATTTTGGTGTAGGTGGAGATTTCAAAGATGGACGCACACCCGATACAGTGGTTGGAGAAAATTTTTATTTAACAACCCAAAATAAAAACATTACAAATTTAATAAAAGACGGATATCCATTTTTTAGAGGTAAAATTGTTTTAGAACAAGAGTTTGATATTGACGATATAAACCAAACTCTAGTTATCGATAAACGTTTTCAACAAATTAACTTATTTATAAACGACGTTTTTGTTAAAACTTTAATGTTTGATTATAAAGTTGATATATCGAAATATTTAAAACTCGGAAAAAACGTTGCAAAACTTGAATTAATTGTTTCGAATCGTAATTTATTAGGCCCTCATCATGCGCATCAAGAAGAGGTAAAATGGGTTGGACCAGAAAATTTTGAAAGATTTGGAACTTGGAACGAAGAAGGCGAAAGCGCCTTACATTTAAAACGCTACTCCTTTGTGAAAACTATTGTTTAGGTACTTTTGTTCCCTCTGCGTTTGACAAAAGGTCGGGGGGGGGGTATAGTGAAGACATAGGAGGTCATATCATAATGAAGACCATTAAACTCATAGAGAGAATTTTTCTCATTTTAACAGTGTCCTTGATTGCTGTTGGCTCTATTATTGCAGTCACAGAAGCATCGGCCACTTCCCTTTTAACGCTTTTGCTTGCTTATGTTGGAACTTTTTCAGTTTTTGGCATTTTTGCCATCATGTTGGTGTCATTGGTTTTGCACCACCACAAAAACAAAACAGTTAGATATGTTGCTGATGTACTTTTCTTAGCGTGCATGATTCCTGTTTTAGCGACCACAGTTTACGGTCTCGCATATGTAGGAGACACTTTATCAATCATTTTATTAGTTTCTTGCATCACATATATTGCTGCATCAGTTACTAAATTAATTGGATACGTTGTTCTTAGAGCTAAACCAGACATGGATTCAGAACTAGATCCAGACAACGACGAAAAAGTTATTTACATCCTTAAATGGAAACGTTTATTAGATAAAGGCGTTATCACTCCTGACGAATTCCAAGCAAAAAGACAAGCAATCTTAGACTTCGGCGAAAAAGAAGCAGAATAATTTTTACATTCAAAGTATAAGACACCCTGTAATCAGGGTGTTTTTTCTATGTTTACAAAACGGAAAATAGTGGTATATTTGTACATAACAAATAAGCAAAAGGGATCTTAATATGAAAAGTGTATTAAATCGTTTATGGAAATACATAATTAGAACCAGCGGTTTAATGGCTCTAGGCCTTTTTTCAACTTTAATCGTTGGTGTTATTGTTGAACAAATTGGCGTGCTAACCACCTATCAACCAATTCAAGAAATAGGTAAAACCCTTCAAGCTTTTATGGGTGTTGGAATAGGTGTTGCGATCGCTTTTGGAGAAAAAGATAAATTTACACCTATTAAAATCGTTGCCTTAGGTGCGGTTGGAGGACTTGCAAGTGCGATAAACTTTAATTTTGAGTCCGCTTCTATTTTCACTTTTTCTATTTTAGGTGGTTCAAAGAATCCATTAACCGTATATTTAGTTGTTATTATCGCTTTAGAACTCAGTAAGTTGATATTACGAAGACAAACACCAGTTGATATTGTTTTAGTACCTTTAGTTATTGTGGTTTTGGGTTCACTTTTGTCTTTCGCTTTGGTTATTCCATTTCAATATTTAATAATCTGGCTCTCCGATTTTGTGGATGACGCGACGACATATCAACCAATATTAATGGGTGTTGTTATTTCTACTGTCATGGGTATGGCACTTACTGCTCCTATATCATCGGTAGCTATCGCTGTATCCATCAATTTAAGTGGTATAGCGGCTGGGGCAGCTTGCGTTGGATGCTGCGCACAAATGATAGGTTTTATGGTTATGTCTATCAGAGACAACAATGTTGGAAAGGTTATATCTGTAGGAATTGGAACAAGTATGCTTCAATTTCAAAACATTCTTAAAAAACCAATTATATGGCTTCCAACAATCATTATCTCTGCAATTCTTGGCCCAATTTCTACATCTTTAATGGGACTTGCTTGTAATAGCGTGGGAGCAGGTATGGGAACCTGCGCTTTAATTGGGCCTATTCAAATGGTTATATGTACAGAAAACACCCTCATGGGATGGTTAGGCGCAACACTTATTTGTGTTGTCATACCGGCAGCGGGTGTGTTCTTAATAGATTTGTTATTTAGAAAATTTAATTTAATCAAACAAGGAGATTTAGCTATATAGCTATTTCTTTTTGTTTCGTTTGTTTTGGTGTTTTTCCCAAACCCTTGGATAATATTCTCTCCAGATTTTAGCGACATTTTCTTTTGAATAGAATTCGGAAATAAATTTAGAATTTTCAGAAGCTTGTTTGTAATAATCTTTATCGGCTGCTAAAAGGTTGATTTTTTCATGGAACCCATCAACATCGGATGCTTTTTCGTATTTGTGGAAAAGGATATCTTCATATAAATCCAAATCTCTTAATAAGACAGGTGTGTGAGAATTAACAGCTTCAAGAATCGCCATTGGGAAAAGTTCGGCGAAAGAAGGCATGAACAAAACATCAGTCATATTAAAGATATCATTCATCTCAACTCTTGGGATAATGCCAATAAAACGAACGTTTGAAGGTGGGTTGTCCATGATCGCCTTTAATTCTTTATAGCCATCAGTGATTTTTCCAAAAGAAAAACCTCCAGCCCAAACAAATTGTTTGTCAGGGTTTTTCTTTGCGACTTCGACAAAGTCTTTAACGCCTTTTCTGGTTTGAACTTGTCCACATCCAAGGACCACGAAATCATCAGGTTTTAAGCCGTATTTCGCACGGACTTCATTTCTTCTTTCTGTGTCGATTTTATAAAAATCTGTTTTATTAACGTAATTAGGAATATATGTTATGTTTTCTCTTTTTAAACCAATCTCAGTTAAAGGTTTGATAAAAATAGGATTAACAACAACAACTTCGTCAGCTTTTCTATAAAAACTTTTTACATACCATTTAAAAATCGAGAAGAACAATTTGTTCATTTTAATTGATCCGTCTAAAGTTGTTGGAAGGAAGTGAACATAAACGACATTACATGTCTTTCTACCCATTTTAAAAAGGAAGTTAGGCATAACTGTGTGTATATGGTTAATATGAATTTTTGTTTTCTTTGGTCTTTTTTCTTTGTTAACGTAAACGTTAAATAAATCATTTTGTTCTTTAACTAACGCGACTTGTTCAAGATAAGCACTTGCGACACCTTGTCCATCAACTGAATCAGCGTTAGATAACATACGGATATTAATTTTTGACATAATTAAAACTCCTTTTGGTGTTTTTATTATAAAGAATCTATAGATAAATGTCTATTTCGTATATTTCATCAAAAACAAAGTTTTTATTTATAAAAAATATGATAGAATATTAATGCCATCGCGATGAATAACCGCGAACCAGGTCAGGACAGGAATGTAGCAGCCTTAAGTGTCTTATTCATGTGCGGTGGTTTTCTTAAATATGATTAAAGACCACGACTATTTTATGAATATAGCCTTAAAAGAGGCTGAAAAAGCCTCTAAAATTGACGAGGTTCCAATTGGTTGTGTTATTGTCAAAGACAATAAAATTATCGCAAAAAGTCACAATAAAAAAGAAATAAACCAAGACCCTCTAGGCCATGCGGAAATTATTGCAATTAGAAAAGCTGCTAGAAAACTAAAAAACTGGAGATTAGAAGGGTGTACATTATATGTGACTATTGAACCTTGCTTAATGTGTTGCGGAGCGATTATTCAATCAAGAATTCCCCGAGTAGTATATGGCTCAAACGATCCTAAAGGTGGAGCGGTTGAATCGTCAATAAAAGCCTTTGAAATAGACAACATCAATCATCGACCAGAGGTTATTAAAGGTGTCAAAAAAGACGATTGCAGCGAAATTATTAAAAAATATTTTAAGAAAAAAAGAGAAAAACAAAATTAAAACTTGGTTATATCCAAGTTTTTTTCTATCATATAGATAGACGCGTATGAAAAAGAAATTTGAATTTCACGAAATTGAAAGAATCAATCCAAATTATCTGGAAGGTTTAAATGATTTTCAAGTTAGTGAAAGAATTGAAGCGAAGTTGGTAAACAAGACCAAATCAGCTTACGGAAAATCTTATAAAGAGATTGTTCTCGCTAATTTGTTTTCGTTTTTTAACGTTCTTTTATACATAATCGCTGGATTTATGATTTTTGCTGGCCACTATAGTGGTTTGTTTTTCCTTGCTATTCTTATTCCGAATATTTTAATTGGTTTAATTCAAGATTTAAGAGCGAGAAGAACGGTTGCAAAACTTAAATTATTATCTTCTAGCAAAATAACCGTTATTAGAAACAGCAAAGAAGAGCAAGTTGATACTTCTGAAATAGTTTTAGACGACATTATCAAATTAAGAAATTCAGACCCTGTTCCTGCGGATGGAAAAGTAGTTTATGGCACTCTTGCGGTTAACGAATCTATGTTAACTGGAGAAAGCGCGAATGTTTATAAAAAAGAGGGCGATGATGTTTTGTCTGGTTCATATGTCACATCTGGAACAGCATATATTCACGTAGAGAAAGTTGGTAAAGATAGTTACATTGAAAAACTTCAATCTCAAGCAAATAAATTTGCAAGATCCCCATCAAAAATTCTTAATTCTTTGAGAAACATGTTTAAAGTAATTGGTTTTACAGTTGTTATTTTAGCAATTGCTTTAATCATTACTTACGCAGTTCAAGGAAAATTTAGTAACTTAGATCAAACCAAAGAATCAATCGCCTCTATAGCGGGTTCAATGGTATCTATGATACCAAGTGGGTTATATTTGTTGACCTCTGTTGCCTTAGCGGCAGGTGTATTAGTTCTTGCTAGAAAAAGAACCAGCGTTCAAGAAATGTATTCAATTGAGATGCTGGCTAGAACTGATGTCTTATGTGTCGATAAAACCGGCACAATTACAGATGGGACAATGCAAGTTAAATTAGTTGTTCCTTTTGATTCACGAATCGGTATAGAACAACTAAAACAAGCTGTTTCAAATTTATTAATTGCTACGCAAGATGACAACATCACCGCGAAAGCATTAAAAGAATATTTTAATTACAAACAAACTTGTGTTGCCTCAAAAGTATTACCATTTTCAAGTGAAAATAAATATAGCGCGGCCACTCTTGCTGGAAGAGGAACTTTTGTATTAGGCGCACTTGAATTTTTAAATCTTAAAAACAAAAAAGGTATTGCGTATAAAACTCTTGAATATACATCAAAAGGTTACAGGGTTTTGGTGCTTGGTTATTCTAAATTACCAATTACCTCAAACAAATTTGATCAAGAACTTGAACCTCTTTGTATGATTATCTTGAAAGATAATATTAGACCAGACGCTAAAGAAACCTTTACCTGGTTTAAAGAAAAAGGTGTACAAGTTAAAGTTATCTCCGGAGATGACGCATTAACGGTTAGTGAAATCGCTAAAGAGGCCGGAATAGAAAACGCAGAAGAATACATTTCTTTAAACGGTTTATCTTTAGATGAAGTTAGAAAAATAGCCCCTTACTACACAGTGTTTGGCAGAGTTTCACCAGAACAAAAAGAAGTGTTGGTTCAAGCTTTAAAAGATGAAGGACACACTGTTGCAATGACAGGTGACGGTGTTAATGATATTCTCGCTCTTAAAAGAGCGGATTGTTCAATTGCAATGAATTCAGGATCTTCTGCTGCAAAAAATGTTTCCCATATTGTTTTATTAGATTCTGATTTTTCTAAACTTCCATCAGTAGTAGGAGAAGGAAGAAGAGTTATTAATAATTTGCAAAGAACTTGTTCTTTATTCTTAGTAAAAACAATCTTCGCGATGGTGTTGACGGTATTTTTCCTTGTCCTATCTTGGACGGATAAAACCTATTCATATCCATTTGTTACAAACAATATGTACCCATGGGAAATTGTTACAATAGGAATTGCTGCCTTCTTCTTAGCGTTACAACCAAACAAAGAAAAAATAAATGGCAATTTCATGAAAAACATATTTGCTAAGGCAATACCTGCTGGAATCTGCTCTATTTTAATTGTGATCATTTTCTTTACTTTATATTTGTTGGGAAAAGAAAAGATTTTTTATTCAGGTTTGATATATCAAACAGTAGAAGTTAATGGAGATATTGTTGATGTCGCTTTAAGACAAACGATATCAATGTCCGTTATTGGTTTCTCCTTGTTTAGCTTTGTGAGTTTGTTTAGAATCATTCTTCCTCCAAATAAATATCGTATTGGTGTATTTATTGGCGCGTTTGTCTTAGTCGCGGCGATATTTGTTATTGATATTTTTTGGAACATCAACACTAGGAATTTACCAGGTGGACCTACCAATATTTTAAAAATTGATTATCAATATTTAAACGCTGCAAACTTCGTTGTTTTATTTAATGTTGTAGCGATTATTTCCGCAATTTATTTAACCGTTAATTACATAGTCAGTGTCATAAAAAGAAAAGAGGTTAAGGCAGATGATAAGAATTAATAAAGAAGTACAAGAAGCACTTAAAAACAATGTACCTGTTGTGGCTTTAGAAAGCACAATTATTTCTCATGGTATGCCTTATCCTAAAAACGTTGAAACAGCGTTAAGGGTTGAAAAAGAAATTAGAGATAATGGTGCGGTTCCTGCTACAATCGGCATCATTGATGGTGTAGCAATTATCGGTATGGACCCGGAACAAATTGAACTTTTTGGTAAAACCAAAAGGATTGTTAAAGCCTCTAGAAGAGACTTGCCGGTTATCTTTGCTAAAAAAATGTGGGGTGCAACAACTGTTAGTGCAACCATGATTTTAGCGGCCGCTGCAGGAATTGAAGTTTTTGTTACTGGGGGTATAGGAGGTGTTCATAGAGGTGCTGAAACCACAATGGATATATCTACAGATCTCCAAGAACTAGCAAAAACGAACGTCACAGTTGTCTGTGCAGGTGCTAAAGCGATTTTAGATTTACCATTAACTTTAGAATATTTAGAAACAATGGGGGTTCCTGTTTTGGGATACCAAACAAAAGAATTACCATGCTTCTACACTAGAAGTTCGGGTTTAAAAGTTGATTATGAAATATCGAATTATGAAGAAGCTGCAAGAATCATCAAAGAAAAACGTAATTTAAATCTTACTGGTGGGGTTTTAATAACTAACCCAATCCCTGTTCAATACGAAATGGATAAAGATATTATCGATAACGCGATTGAAAACGCTTTAAAAGAAATGGATGAACTTGGGATTAAAGGTAAAGAAAGCACACCTTTCTTATTAAAAAGAATAACTGAATTAACCGGTGGAGATTCTCTAGAATCTAATATTGAATTAGTATTAAATAATGCGAGAGTTGGCGCGAACATCGCTAAGGAGTATTCGAAGTTATGAAAACACAAAGAAGACTTGCTGAAACCTTAAAAGATATGATGGCGACTACGCCAATTGATAACATATCGGTAACCACTTTATCTAAAAAGTGTGGAATTAATAGACAGACTTTCTATTATCATTTTCATGATGTTTACGATTTGCTCACATTAGTGTTTCTAAATGAAAAAGTAGAAAAACTAGATAAAGAAATTAACCCTCATAATCTTTTTGTGTCTTTATATAATTACTACGAAAAAAATACAGCTTTTATTGACGCAACACTTAATTCTGATGGGAAAGATTTGTTTGTGGAATTTGTTAATAATAATTGTTACACAACCTTCTTAAAGATATTAAACGCTCATAAAGATAGTAAAAAAGTAACAATTGCGGATAGGAAAGCTATTGCGAGATTTTATGGATATGCATATGCTTGCACAATTGTTTTCTTTATTACTAACACAAAAAATAAAACCCTCGATAAATTTTTAAAAGACATAAAAGTCACCGAAGATAATTTCTTAGAAATTGCTTTAGAAAATTGTATAAAAAGGAAATAATTCGTGCAAAAGTTTGATTTTTTACTTAAAACCGAATTATTTTTCGGCGAAAATCGTGTAGATGAAATAGGGGATATTATCAACAAATATTCTTTTAAAAAGATATGTGTTTTGACTGGGATGTCTTCTGTTAAAAGAAGTGGTTTGCTTGATAAAGTTCTTAACATTTTAAATCAACACAACTTTGAATATATTGTTTTAGAAGGTATTAGACCAAATCCTGATATTAGTTTTGTTTATGACAATTTAGGTAAAATTAAATCTTTTGAACCCGATCTACTTTTAGCGATAGGTGGAGGTTCTGTGATTGATACTGCTAAATTAATTAGTCACGCATATTACTACGGAGGAGATGCTTTTGATTTTAACCTTCACAAAGCAACACCAACAAAGGTTTTGCCTCTAGGAGTAATATTAACTATTTCTGCTGCTGGAAGTGAGATGTCTACATCATGTGTCATGCAAGATGATAAAACTAAGACAAAGGCAGGATTTAATTCTGAACTTAATAGACCGTTATTTGCTATTTGTGACCCATTATTAACAACTTCGGTAAGTAAGGTTCAAACAGCTTATGGAATTGTTGATATTTTGATGCACACATTAGAAAGATATTTTAACCCTTCAGACAAATATGATCTATCAGATGGATTTTCCGAGGGGTTAATTAGAACGGTATTAAACGCAGGTTTGGTTGCGTATAATAACCCAAATGATATCTCTTCTAGAAAGGCTTTGATGCTTGCGTCTTCTTTTTCTCATAACGGCGTTACAAGCATTGGAAAATCATATACCATGTATGTTCATCAACTTGAACATGTTTTATCTGGTGTTTATAAAGATGTTGCTCACGCAGCAGGACTTGCGGTCCTTTGGCCAAAATGGGCTAGATTTTATCTAGAATACGATGTAGATAAGTTCGATTTACTCGCAAAGAATGTTTTCCATTCTTTTAAAGATGACAAATTACAAAATGGGTTATATGCTATTGAGTGTTTAGAAAATTATTTTAAACAGTTAAATATGCCAAAAACTTATAAAGATTTAGGCATAAACGATGTTGATATAAATTATCTAGCGGACAAATTTTCAAACAATGGGACACGTGTAGTTGCTCATAATAAGAAGCCACTAGATAGAAATGTAGCTTATGAGATTTTCAAAGCTTGCATTTAGGAGGAACCAAAATGAAAAAAGAAGATATTACTGGGATGATAGTGTATGTGTTAATCCTCGCTGTTGCGGTTATTTTTGGATTAACAGTGTTACAAGAGTATTCACGCGCGGCAAACATGACTACTGGTGAGTTTGTTGGCTTTGTTTTGCTAGCCATATTTGTTGGAATAGTGTTTAACGCTATTATTTTTGAACTTGCTCACGTTGCAGGGGCAAAAGTTGGAAGATATAACATTCTTTCTGTTAATGTCTTAGGTTTTTGCTTTTACAAAGTTGATAACAAAACCAAATTCAAATTCTCTAGCTACGATGGTTTAACAGGCGAAACAAAAATTAACCCAATTCCTAACGCGAAGAAAGAACCAAATCCAACCCCATATTTATTATTTGGAGCGTTATTTTACATTATTCAATTAATTGCTATTTTATTCTTGTTCTCATATTTCACAGCAACCAAAGATAAAACATTAACTAAAGTTGCCTATTTCCTTTTAATTGTTGTTACCTTAGGTGGACTAATTCTTGTTTATAATTTAATGCCATTCAAATTAGATTCAATTAACGATGGTTATCGTTTAACCATGACCACAAACAAAAAGAATATTATCGCTTTTAATGAACTCTTAAGAGTCGAAAATTCAATTGCTACAGGTGACACCTCAATTGAAGTTAAAACATTCGATCAAATTACTAATTTCACTGCAGATCTTAACTTAAATAAAGTTTATTTGCTTTTAGAAGACAAAAAATATGAAGAAGCTGAAGAATTATTAAACATTATTTTAAGCGGAAAAACGGAGCTTTCTCCTAAAACATATATTCGCGCAAGAGCACAAAAAATCTACATCAATATTGTTACCAAAACTTTAGAAGAGGCTAAAAAGTTTTATGAGGAAGAAGTTGATGTTCAAGAAAGAAGAGAAATATCCAAAGATGTCTCAATGGCGTCAATTAGAACATATATCTTAATGGCGGGCCTTCTTGATAAATCACGCTCGGAAACAGTCTTAACTTTGAACAAAGTTTTAAAGGCATATAAACACACCCCAAAACAAAGAAAGAAAATCGAAATGGAATTATATAACGAAGCACTAAATATGGTAATTAAAGCTCACCCAACCTGGGAGCTTGAAGGATACCTACTTGTAGATACTTCGGTTCAATAGAATAATAAAAAGTCCTTCGTGAAGTTAAACACAAAGGACTTTTTTAGTTGTATAAACAACTAACTATTTACCAGAAACTTTAATTGATTTGATAACTAAACTTGGAATAGAAACACCGCCAACAAGGTGTTTGACATCTCCACCAACTTCGATAACGTCATTAAATAAATCAATGAGGTTACCACCGATAGTAATTAAATCGACAGGTGTTGTTTTCTTGCCGTTTTCGATTAAGAAACCACTTGATTGAAGTGAGAAATTACCAGATTGAGCATTTAATCCAGCGTGTAACCCAGCGATATCTGTAATGTAAATTCCATCACCAACTAATTGGAACAATTCTTCTTGACTCTTTTTACCATGTTTAATGGTTAAGTATGTTGAGGCGATACCAATTTTTCCGCCCGCTTTATAACCATTACCGGTTGTTTGAACTCCGTCTTTAGCGGCGGTTGTTAAGTTATATAAGTAAGTTTGAAGGACACCGTTTTTGATGATTGGTTTATTATATGTTGCAACACCTTCATCATCAAACCAACGGACAAAGACACCTTTATGAAGAGGGGTGTCGCTTACAGTTAATTTTTTAGAAGCAACTTTTTGTCCTAATTTACCTAAGAATAAAGAAGATCTCTTTTGAACATCTTCCGCGTTTGCATTACTGATATACGCTTTAAGTAAGGATGAAGCAACTTCTGGAGAAAGAACCGCTTTGTATGTGTTGGAAACACATGGTTCCCCACCTAATTGTGTAACAGCGGCAGCGACAACCTTTTTCGCTAAAGCATTGATATCAACTTTAGAGAAGTCATTATCAAACATTAAATCAAAACCTGTTTTAACTTGCTCGCCAGATTTTGCGACCGCAACACCTGCGTAAACATAGTAATTGGTTTTTTGTGTTAATTTTAATCCGTGAGAATTAATGAGAGTAATGCTTGAAGCGGTTTCAGAATATTCAACAGCTTCAATTTCAACAATTCTTTCATCTAATTCTTTAATTCTCTTTTCAAGCTCATAGAGCTTTTTCATTTTTTCATCAACGGAAATTTTGCTTAATTCTGGATTAAAGGTATTGATTTTCTTATATTTTTCACTACCTTTGAAAAGAATTGATGGGTCATCATTTTCAATAATTCCAGCGTTTTTGATAATGGAGTCTACTAAATATTCAGCTTTTTCTTTGTTGTAGACATCGCTGACGGCGACACCGAATTTACCGTTATAGACGCCTCTTGCAATATAGGAAGAACCGTCTTCAACCGCGTATTTATCAACTTCTCCATGGAATAAGGAGAAGGATAATGAGTAAGAGGTTGAAACAAATAATTCAACTTCTTCAATACCTTTAGCCTTAGCTAATTCGAAAAATTTATCGTATTTCATTATTTTAATTCTCCCCCTCTACCGCCTACGGTGATTTCGCTAATTCTAATTGTTGGTTGACCAACGTTGGTTCTAATTGAGCCAGAGGCTGCTCCACACATACCTTGACCAAAGGCTAAGTCGTTACCGACCATATCGATATTTTTTAAAACTTCTTCGCCTTTTCCAATTAAGGAAGCACCTTTAACTGGTTCACAAATTTTGCCATCTCTAATGATATAAGCTTCAGAACAGCCAAAGTTAAATTCTCCAGTAGCAGGATCAACAGAGCCTCCGTTAAACGCTTTTGCGTATAAACCTAATTTTGTTGCAGCAATAATTTCTTCTGGAGTGGATTTGCCGTTATCGATGTATGTGTTTGACATACGTGATGTTGGGCAATAACGGTAATTTTGACGACGAGAAGCACCATTACCTTTTCTATTCATACGTCTGCCGTTGAAATCATCAATCATGAAGTCTTTAAGAATTCCATTCTTAATTAAGACTCTTCTTGTACCTAAGTTACCTTCGTCATCGATATCAATTGAACCCCATTCGCTTGGGAGTGTGGAATCATCGATTGCAGTGACAAGTTTGGAAGCAATTTGGGTTCCTTCTTTGTTAGAGAAACATGATAAGCCTCTAGCGACACTTGACGCTTCTAATGCGTGACCACACGCTTCGTGGAAAAGAACGCCGCCCCAACCGTTACCAACAACAACTGGCATTTTACCTGATGGACATTCTTTTGCGGTTAACATCAATAAAGCATTTTCTGCTGCTTTTCTAGCGGTTTTTCTAACATCAACAACTGAGCTGAAGTAAGAAATATCTCTTTGACAACCGGGTCCTTCAAAACCTGTTTCAAATCCGTTTTGATCCATTGCTACTACCATAAAGGCAATGCGCCCGTATTCAGAATCACGTTTAAACCATTTTTCTTTTGAATTATAGACGGCGACAAAGCGATGGTTATAAGAGAAAGAAGCAATTTGACGAACGATTCTTGGATCTTGTAAAGAATTGATTTCATCAACACCTTCTCTTAAAAGAGAAACAATCTCCTCTTTTGTAACGTTCTTATAACTGTTGGTGACTGGGTTGCGATTCTTGGAACGAATCATGTCTAATTTGTTAACAGTTATTACTCTTTCTCCATGGAAAGATTTAGACAAAGTTTCTGCGAGTTTAAGCAAACCTTTTTTGGATAAGTCGTTTGTGTATCCATAGATACATTGATTTTCTTTTAAAATTCTTAAACCAACACCATTGAGGGTGGAAGAGGTAGAAGTATCAACTTTTCCGTTTTCTAATGAAATAGCTTCTGATGCGCTATCTTCATAGAAGATTTCCGCGTAATCAGCGCCTGTTTCAAGTGATTTGTTTAAAACTTCAATCGCGAGTTTTTTGCTAATCATATATGTATATCCTCCTTGTTTTCAAAATAAAAGTATAAAAATTATAACATTTTTAATGAAATTTTCTTATAAAAATTAAATATCTCAAAAAATAAAAATATTTTCGGTAAAATCTCGGTTTTTAACCCTATTTATAATAGGAGGCGTTTGCCTTCTTGAGAAATCCTACTTCCCTAGGTGGAAAGGGGAAAATAATAATGGAAAATATTATTTGTTTAATAACATTGTTAATCATTTTTATTTTTATTATTAAAGATGGGGGCAGCCATCAAAATTAAAAAAAGTATTAGAGACCACTAATACTTAATTCAAAATCCTAGACAGTAAGGATTTCTCACAAACATTCTATAACATCAATTAAGAAAAACAAAGCAATTTCTAATGTGAGAACAAATAATTTATAAACATTAAATGTTTTTAAGATAAATGCGCTTTTAATTTGTGTTTTTGTTTGATTTAGCTTTACTATAATAAAGAGAATAATATAAATATTATTCTTTTTGAAATTTATGATAAATTATTGATAAATATCAATATAAATGTTAATATCTTAAAGCAACTTACTTTGAACGACATACGGTTCAAGGCGGAAGGAGATCTAAAAATGAAAAAAGGTATTCACCCAAAGTATCAAAAATGCACAGTTACATGTGTCTCATGTGGTTCCACATTTGAAACAGGTTCAACTGTCAGTGAAATTAAAGTTGATACATGTGCAAATTGCCACCCATTCTACACCGGTAAACAAAGATATGTTCAAGTTGACGGACGTGTCGCACGTTTCAACCGCAAGTATGGCTTAGATGACAAAAAATAGGCAATATTAATTAATGAACTAAACCGGCTTGCCCGGTTTTCTTTTCTAAATTAGAAAAAAGGAGGAACATTCGATGAAGAAAAGATTTTATATCACCACACCGATTTATTATCCAAGCGCAAAACTTCATATCGGACATGCTTATTGCACCGTTTTAGCAGATGTTTTTGCCCGTTATAAACGAATGCGCGGTTTTGAATGTTATTTCCTTACAGGTGCGGATGAACATGGGCAAAAAATTGAAAGAAACGCCTCTTTAGCAAATAAAACACCACAAGAATTTGTGGATGGAATCGTTGAAGGATTCTATAAATTATGGGACTTATTAGAAATTTCTAATAATGATTTTATTAGAACGACCCAAGAAAGACATTGGTTAAGAGTACAAGAAATTTTCACTAAATTACTTGAAAACGATGATATTTATCTAGGAAAATACAAAGGTTGGTATTGTAAAGATTGCGAAGCTTTCTGGACAGACACCCAAGTTGGAGAAAACCACATTTGTCCTGACTGCGGAAGAGAAGTTCAAATCGCAGAAGAAGAAGCTTATTTCTTCAGAACATCTAAATATGTCGATAGACTTTTAAAATTCTATGAAGAAAATCCAAATTTTATTACACCTGAATCTCGTAAGAATGAAATGATTAATACCTTCATTAAACCAGGATTAGATGATCTTTGTATTTCTAGAACGTCTTTCTCTTGGGGTGTACCAATTAGAGAAAACCCAAAACACGTTATTTATGTTTGGTTAGACGCTCTAACTAATTACATAACTGCGTTAGGATATAACACAGAAAACCCTGAATTGTTTGATAAGTTCTGGCAAGATGAAGAATGTGAAATTATCCACCTTTTAGGTGCGGATATCACAAGATTCCATGCAATTTATTGGCCAATGTTCTTAATGTCTTTAGGATTAAGAATTCCTGACCGTGAATTTATTCACGGACTTCTCATGATGAAAGACTGCAAAATGTCCAAATCCAAAGGAAATGTCGTTGACCCATATCCACTTGTTGAAAAATACGGTTTAGACGCAGTTAGATATTACCTTGTTAGAGAAGTTATCTTTGGACAAAACGGAAGTTTTACTCCAGAACAATTTGTTGAAAGAATTAACGCTGATTTAGCAAACTCATTTGGCAATTTACTTAATAGAACCATTGGAATGATGAATAAATATTTCCAAGGACAAATCCCTGAATATAAAGGAAATGTCACTCCATTTGATGGAGAACTTTCATCCTTTGCAAAAGCGGTTATCAATAGATATGAACTTTGTATGGATGATTTAAAAATCACCGACGCCTTTATCGCAGTTAATGAACTTGTCCAACGCGCGAATAAATACATCGATGAAACAACGCCTTGGGTTCTTGCTAAAGATGAAAGCAAAAAAGAAGAACTTGCTTCTGTTATGAACCATTTAGCAAACACAATTTACACCGCAGCAATTTTATATCAACCGGTTCTTGTCAAAGCTGCAGAAAAAGCGTTAGATCAACTTAATGTTCCTCAAGAATTAAGAAACTATGAAAATGTTTATAAATTTGGAGTGTTAGGTGGACAAACAGTTAATAAAGCTGAAGCCCTTTTCCCAAGACTTGACTCTGCAATCGAGGTTGAATTTATTAAAAACTTAATGGGCGGAAAATAATTTTAAATATTTGTTTAATTTTCAAAAAGAGTGGACAAAGTCCACTTTTTTTCATGAAATTACATCGGAGGACGCTTTACAAAATAGTTAACTATTTGTAATATTTGATTAAGAGAAAATATATCAAACATAATATTTGCTCTTTTTCTTATAGGAGGAGAATTATGGCTAGAGAAGACGATTATGGACAAGTATATCCAGAATATTATGGAGACACTACTAGTTTTTTTATTACTTTTACTGATGAAAAAGAAACCGTTTTAAAGAAGTTAGAAAAACATTTATCTAAATATTCTATTAACGGATGGAATCATTTATCTTCTATTGCCTATGAGGATAGAAAAAACATCATTAATAAAGAAACCGGAAAATTTTTGTCCGTTAAACAAATGACAGTTAAGGTAACATTAACTTCTACTTTAGACGATGATGTTATTAATGAACACGTTGCCTATAGAGAAGAATTGATAGAAGCAGAAGACACAGTTAAGACACTTAAACCTGTTACCATGAAGCCTTGGATAGCAATCTTAATTGCGAGCTTATTAGGGTTTTCTGTTTTGTTTATGATGAGTATTATGCCATTTATTTCAAAAATGATACAGGCTATGTATCAATCAGGCGGCCAAGTTGTTTCTTTAGGAGAATCCGCGAGAATTGGGTTTCTTTGGTTTTTAGGAATTGAAGTTATCGGACTAATCGTATTTTTAATTCTGTTGATGAAAAAGAAGAAAAAAATCAAAGAGATTAAAGCTATGTATGATGAAGAAGTTAATGTTTTAGAAGAATATAAAGCCTGGAAAGAAAGACTTGAAGAATTACAAAACACAAGAACAACTTATTTAGATAATTATGTCCACACGGTAGTCGTTAGCAGAAAAACAGTTTATTATTGTAGCGACGAGATTGAAATGGATGTTACAAAATAATATAAAATTAATTTAATAACTCGCCTATTGGCGAGTTTTCTTTATTTTTTCTAGATAAAATGATATGATAAAATGTGTAGAGTTTGAGTCTTTTAAGCTTAAACAAGGAGGAACTTTATGAGAAAAACAAAGATTGTATGTACGATTGGACCAGCGTGCGAAAATGAAGAAACAATTAAACAAATGATTCTCGCGGGAATGAATGTCGCGCGTCTTAATTTTTCTCATAACACTGTTGAAGATCATTTAAGAAGAATTCAAATTATCAAAAAAGTTAGAAAAGAACTTGGAATCCCTGTCGCGATTTTGTTAGATACAAAAGGGCCAGAATATCGTGTCGGAGTTTTTAAAGATGGCAAAGCCTTCATTGAAACAGGTAGCAAATTCACTTTTACAACTGAAGAAGTTGTTGGGGATGAAACAATTACATCAGTGAACTATAAAAATCTTAATAAAGATTTACTTGTCGGAGACAAAATCACTGTTAATAACGGATTATTGGAATTTAAAGTTGATGAAATAATTGGCTCTAACATTATTACAACCTGCTTAGCAGGTGGGGAACTTTCTAATAGAAAGTCTATGTCTTTCCCAAATAAAGTTTTAAAACAAATTTTCTTGTCTGAACAAGATAAAAAAGATATTAAATTCGGCTTAGAAAACAAAGTTGATTACATCGCGTGTAGTTTTGTTTCTTCTAAACAAGATTTAGTGGATGTTTCAGAATATATCAATTCATTAGGTTATGAATGCGGAAGAGATGTTGTTTTAATTGCGAAGATTGAAAACCGTTCTGGCATAGATAACATTGATGAAATTTGCGAAATGTGTGACGGCATTATGATCGCAAGAGGTGATTTGGGTGTTGAAATCCCATTTGATGAACTCCCAGCGGTTCAAAAGAAATTAACCACTAAATGTAGACTAATCGGCAAAAGAGTCATTACCGCGACCGAAATGCTAGAATCAATGATTAATAATCCACGTCCAACACGTGCGGAAATAAGTGATGTTGCTAACGCCGTTTATGATGGTAGCTCTGCTGTTATGCTTTCTGGAGAAACGGCAGCGGGCAAATACCCTGTTAAAACAATTAAAACTATGTCCACAATTTGCACAACAACAGAAGAGTCTATCGACTACACAAGTAAATATCAAAGATCTGAATTTAAAATAAATAACACAATGGATGCGATTAGCCATTCTGTTTGCCAAATGGCGATCGATATTGAAGCAAAAGCGATTGTTGTTTGTTCTTTAAGCGGAACAACTGCGAGAATGGTGTCTAGATTTAGACCGCCAGTGGACATTATAGGATTATCCATTAATAAAAAAACATGGAGAACATTATCTTTATCTTGGGGTATTATTCCAGAGTTGTGTGAATATGAACCAGAGATGGAAAATCTCTTTACTAAAGCGAAAAACATTGCAAAAACGACCTTAAATTTACAAAAAGGCGACAAAATTATCATTACAGGTGCGAACGAAATGGGTAAAATCGGAAGCACAAACACAATTAGAATAGAAAAGATTGATTAATTTAAAATGAAAAAAATAATGACACTTCGCTCAAAATGCGTTGATATTTCTTCCGAAGGGAAAGGGATTATTAAAGCCAATAATATGGTTGTTTTAGTGGACAACCTTCTTTTGGGTGAAGAAGCAGATGTTGAAGTTATGTATTCAAGAGCGGGCGTTTATTATGGAAGAATTAAAAAACTTCATAATCTCTCAAAAGATAGAATCAGAACCCCTAATTGTCCTGTCTCCTCTGCTTGTGGGGGCTGTACATTTCAAAATGCCACATATGAATATGAACTAGTTTTCAAGAAAAAGAAGGTTCAGGAAGTCTTAAAAAGAATCGCAAAGATCGATATTGAAGTTGATGATGTGGTTCCTATGGATAACCCACATCATTATCGAAACAAAATACAAGTTCCTTTTGGATTGGAAAATAAGCATGTAATATATGGTTTCTATAAAGCAAACACTCATAAAATTATTCCTATTTCATTGTGTGATATAGAAGATGAAATGGCCGCGCCTATTTTATCTACAATCGCTTCCTTGATGGAATCTATGAAAATACGACCTTATAACGAAGACTCTAGAAAAGGTGTTATTAGGCACGTGCTTATTAGAACAAGTAGAGAAAACAAAACCGCGATGGTGGTTCTTATCACCAATTCTAAGACCTTTCCATCGAGAAATAACTTTGTTAAAGCCTTGGTGAAAAAACATCCAGAAGTTGTTACTGTTGTTCAAAACATCAATATGAGAGACACAAATGTCATTTTAGGAGAAAAAGAAGAAGTCCTTTTTGGTAAGGGCTACATTGAAGATTCAATCTTAGGAGTTAAATTCCACATTTCTTCTAAATCTTTCTTCCAAGTTAATTCCATACAAGTAGAAAAACTATATTCTTTAGCGATAGAAAAAGCCAACATTACTAAAGATGATGAAGTTCTTGACGCTTACGCGGGCGTTGCTACTATTGGTATTTTATGCGCGAAACACGCGAAACACGTAACAAGCGTTGAACTTGTAAAAGAAGCCTGTATTAACGGAAAAGAAAACGCTGAAAGAAACAACGTTAAAAATATTACAATCTTAAATGAAGATTGCACACAATATCTAATTAATAACAAAAGACATTTTGATGTTGTCATTTTAGATCCCCCTAGAAAGGGTTCAACACCTGAATTTTTAAATGCTTTAATTAAAAATAAACCGAATAGAATAGTGTATATTTCCTGCGAACCAAGCACGCTCGCTAGAGATATAGAGTTGCTTAAAAAGCATTATGAGGTAACAAGCGTCACCCCTGTGGATATGTTTCCTAGGTCGTTCCACGTTGAAACAATAGTGGGATTAGCCTTAAAGAAATAATATGTAATTAACTAAACTCACTTATCTTATATTGCACAAAACTCTCTATCCAATAACTATGATCTAACTAACCATTAGATTTTTTTATTACTCTTCCCTTCTTAAGCGCCGCCCCCAGCTAAATCATTCCAGCTTACGACTACGCCTGCCACCTACAGCTTCCCACTTATACTTATATATAATATAAAGCTACTCCTAACGCCCCGAACCGACCAGCCTAAGCAAATACCTGCCGCCCAAGCTTTCGTCGCCCACACGCCACGTTTCGCAACAGCAAAAGAAAAGCTGAATTCGCCCGCTCGCAAACGCTTCGAACTACGACATAATATCGTTAGGCGAGATTGTGCAAAACTTGATGGATGGAGTTATACTATTACATAATACTTAACTAGATTGTCCTATTCCAAACCAAACCAATGAAAATTATCTAAATCCAACCAACCAAAAATAAAACCTAAAGATCTGTCCTCACCGACAGACCTTTTTATTATCGAAACGAAGTGAAGATAAAAACCGGGTGCTATGCACGTGAGAATAGAAATAGCTTCTTGCGATGTGAAAAAAACCTCATGTTATAATCAAAAAGGCTGACAACCGTTTGATATAACAGGAGGTGTATCCATGGATGACGATTTAAGTTTATCACACACGAGGTGGAACTGTAAGTATCACATCGTGTTTATTCCCAAATATCGTAGAAAAGAGATATATGGGAAGTTACGTTCTGATATAGGACAAATAATAAGACAACTTTGTACATACAAAGGTGTCGAAATAATAGAGGCACATGCGATGCCTGACCATATACATATGTTAGTTCGCATTCCTCCAAAAATTGCCGTTTCAAATTTCATGGGATATTTGAAAGGCAAAAGCAGCCTTATGATATTCGAAAGGCATGCAAATCTAAAATATAAATATGGCAACCGAAACTTTTGGGCGAAAGGATTCTTTGTTTCGACAGTTGGACTAGATACCAAAAAGGTACAGGAATACATCAGAGATCAAGAAAAAGAAGATATGATGCAAGATAGCTTGTCGAACAAAGAATATAAGGACCCTTTTAAAGGGTAGTTAGAGTGAGAATCACGGTTGTCAGTCCACATATGACCCTTGAGGGTCTGTGGAGTAATAGCCCTTATAGGGTCTAGTCAGTACAACGTATTTTATGCGTTGGTACTATTTTTAGTCCCACTATAATCTCACTTTAGTCTCATCTATATACTTCTAACTTTCAAATTTTAATATCTACATCTACGCCCGCACTAATAGCCTTAAATTCAATCCTACCGCCCGCCTTAACACATAACTTAATATATTATATATATTAAAACCATTAATTCGTCCACCGTCCAAGCACTTCTAAAAGCTCCATATTCAGCCCACATCACACTAAAACTAATCCCTATAAGCAAATATATAATTTAGTCTAATTCCCGACCACTAACTTTAAAAAATACGTCGCAAAACTGCTCGCGAAAGCTTTAAAACACGACATAATATCGTTGGGCGAACTTGGACAAAACTCGTACATCGGTCTTAGATAACGACAAGAAGTATTTGCAATACACTTTTAGTGCAAATTTCCTAACAGAATAGAACCAACTTTCTACAAAGACCGAGGGGAAAGCTGGCTTTTATTTTTGCCTCCCTCTCAACCCAGAATTTCCGCTTTATCCTCGAAGGCGGAAACATGTCTTTTGTGATACCGTTGTCATTGGAAACATATCTTTATAACCTCTGTGGGTGAGTACATATCCTTTTGCTTTTATGAATCAAAGTAATAATTGAATTTAGGGAACAAAATATTTATAATAAAATCGAAATGTTCCCTAAGGAGGATATTTAATGGAAAATACATTTATCCAAATTCAAGAATTATTAAATAGACGCGCGGAATTGCAAGCCCGTTTAAATCTTTTGCCATATGATGGAACTCCAGAAATAAAAACTATATCAGAAAAAAAATACCTATATGTTCGCAAAAGAGAATTAGATAAAGTTAAATCTACTTATGTTGGCGAATATAGCGAAGAATTATATAGCACTTTATTAAGAAACAATGTTGAAGCTAAATCTCTTCGCAAGGAAATTAGGCAACTTGAAAAACAATTAGCGTTACTTGGTTATAAGGAAGAAGAATTATCTGATAGAGTTGCTCTTAATCTAGATTTTGCTCGCGCTAATATGAAGAAGATTATTTATGATCAAGCTGTGTTAGAAGGTGTTGGAACTACTTTTCCTGATACAGAAGCAATTATTGATAATGGAATTGTTAAAAATGTAAAAGCGGAAGATGTTCAAAAAATCATTAATTTAAAACACGCATGGCAATTTATTTTAGATAAAGATGTTATCCAAGCACCAAGCGATTATTATTTGGCCTCCTATATTGCTAGATTAGTTAATGAAGGATTATTAGCTATTCAAGATGGAGGAAGAATTAGAGGGGTACCAGTCACCATTGGAGGTTCATCGTACATTCCCCCAATTCCTTTTGAAGATAAAGTTAAACAAGATATCAAAGACTTGTTAGCCTCAAGTTTGGATGATATTGATAAAGCTATTGAGCTCTGTTTATATGTCATGAAAACTCAAATTTATAATGACGGCAACAAAAGAACCGCGGTAGTGTATGCGAATCATTATCTTATCTCTAAAGGCCAAGGGCTCTTAGTTATCGACTATAGCAAAGTAGACAATTTTAAAAAGCAGCTAGTTAGTTATTATGAGGATAAGGATTTAACTTCTATTAAGTCATTCTTAAAAGAATGCTGGATGAAATTCTAATATTTACGAAAAACAGCCACCTTTTACTTTTTAGTTTCGGGCGTTCGCGAACTCAACATAATAATATTAGGCGAACTTAGACAAAACTTTTTAAATACATATAAGTTGTTAAAGATTTTAGTAATCAATAAAATAAAAATATGAAAGTAATCATTATTGGCGGAGTAGCGGGTGGAGCGACCGCTGCTAGTAGAATAAGAAGATTAAATGAAACTGCTCAAATAACAATTTATGAAAAAAGCGGATATATATCGTACGCTAACTGTGGTTTACCTTATTATTTAGGCGGGGTTATCAAAGATAAAAATGCTTTGATACTACAAACTCCTTACTCCTTTTTAAAACGATATAATATCGATGTTTTTGTTTCACATGAAGTTATAAAAGTCGACACCAAAGAGAAGAAAGTATATGTTAAGAATTTATTAACGAATGATATTTTCTTTGATGAATACGATAAACTTCTTATCGCACCTGGATCAAGCGCTATTAAACCTCCTATTGAAGGTATTGAATCGAATAAAATATTCTATTTAAAAAATGTTGAAGATACATATAAGATCGAAGACTATATTAAAAATAATAGAGTTAAAGAAGTCACTGTCGTCGGTGGTGGTTTTATCGGTGTCGAGGCAGCGGAAAATTTTATTCATAAGGGACTTAAGGTTAACTTAGTAGAAAAAGCCAATCAAGTATTAACGTTCCTAGATGAAGATATGGCTAGCTTTGCTCACTTTAAATTGAAGCAAAATGGAATTAATTTAATACTAGGCGATGGAGTGAAGTCGTTTAGCGAAAAAGGTGCAAAAATCACATTACATACTGAAAAAGGCTGCAAAATTGAGTCGGATTTAATTATTTTGTCTTTGGGAGTTAGACCTGCTACAGACTTTTTAAAAGACAGTGGAATTAAATTGAACGCTAGAGGATATATTAAAGTTGATGAAAATTTAAAGACAAATATCGATGATGTTTATGCAGTAGGTGATGCTGTCATTATAATCAATTCTAAGACAAACAAAATTACAACAATTCCTCTTGCGGGACCTGCTAATAAACAAGCTCGTATCGCCGCGGATAACATAGTGGGAAAAAGAGTAAGCGAATATAAAGGTAGTAACTCTACTTCAATTGTTAAAGTATTTGATTTTGCTTTTGCCTCAACTGGCATAAATGAAAGAGCAGCTAAAGCAGAAGGAATTAATTATGAGAAAGTAATTATATCCGCCTCAAGTCATGCTTCTTACTATCCTGGCGCGAAGAGTCTGGTTCTCAAAGTTATATTTGATAAAGACAGTCTTAAAATATTAGGTGGACAAATCTTAGGGGCTGATGGAGTAGACAAACGAATTGATTCTTTATCCACTTTAATTTATAAAGATGGCTCAATATTAGATTTGGTGGATATAGATTTTGCTTATGCCCCTCCATTTGGAAGTGCAAAAGATCCACTAAATATGGTGGGATATGTCGCGGATAATTTAATCAATGGAACTTTAAAACAATTTGATAATAGTGACATCGATGAATTAATAGCAAATCACATAAAATATAATTTGATTGATTTAAGAACTCCTAACGAATTTATGCTAGGTTCAATACCTCATTTTAAAAACATTCCATTAGATGAATTAAGGGATAGACTTAGCGAGATTGATTTCACTAAACCTATCTACGTCATTTGTCAAAGTGGTTTAAGAAGTTATCTAGGTAGCAGGATATTAAGAGAATATAGTGAAGATGTCTACAACTATATCGGTGGCTATTCTTATTATTCCTTTACGAATTTGTTATAACAGAAAAACGGTTTGATTTTTCTGTTTTTCTGTTGTTTAGGGGCTCCCGAAAGCTTCAAAACACCGAAAATATTTTATTCAAACCACCGAAAATGTCTGATTTTATAATATAGTCGGGCGAACTTAGATGATTCCTGTAAATGCCAATTTTCGGACTTAAATCGTTACATCATATTTCCGTTTCAGGGCCAACCAGTACCGTATTCTCATATTGTTTTTAGGCAATTTTCACTAATTTCCTAATAGATAAATTTATTAGAGCAAAACGATTAAGCGGCACAAATGACCAAAAAAGTGCCGTTTTCATGTTAAAATAACAAAATCATTAAAATTATAAAAAAACTACCAAAGTATTGCAAAAATGTAATATTGTGGTTATATTATTATATATGAAACAGTTACCTAAGCTATTTTCTTTTGATGAATTAAAAGATACCTACAAGACGTCATCTGATTTTTCTGTGTTTGTTTATCGTGCAATAAAAAGAGGCGATGTAAAGCAAGTTAAAAGAGGCCTATATGCATTAGTTAATCCATCGACCGGAATGATCTTTGCTACTAAATTCCAAATAGCCAGTCACTTATTTGATGATGCTTATTTCTCTTATCATGACGCTCTTGAATATTATGGCTTAGCAAATCAGTCATTCGTTTCTATATTTACTTATTTAACTAAGTCACATGCCCGCGATTTAGAATTTGAAGACATCACATATAAAGCCAAGAAATCTAATAGTGATTTATTTATACGCGATAGAATGAAAGAAGAAGGGATACGTGTAGTATCTTTAGAGCGTGCTATCATTGACTCAATAGACTATTTGTCTTTAGCGGGCGGCTTAGAAGAAGTGGAATACGCTCTTGATAATTGTCCTAAACTAAACCTTAAAGATGTGGAAACACTTCTCGCAGCTTATGACAAAAGCGTTTTATACCAGAAGGTTGGCTATTTATTTGAAAAACACTTTGGTAGTGATGTGTCAGAAGAATTCTATAAAGAGTGCTTAAAACATTCAGGAAATACAGTGATTTACCTAGAATGCAATACCGGAGAAGGTAAACTAAACGCTAAATGGAAATTAATGATAAAAGAGGAAGGAGACCTACCTAATGAACTATTCTGAAGACTACATTTCTAATTTTGGAAAACAAACTGGATTCATCAATTCTAATATTGAAAAAGTTATTAGGCTTTTAGATATCCTTGCCTTTATCAATTCTGATTTAGATCCATATCATGAAAAACTTGTTTTAAAAGGTGGCACTGCGATTAATTTAATGATTACAAACCTCGCTCGTTTGAGTGTTGATATAGATTTAGATTATATTGGTAGCCTTGATAAAGAGAAGATGAGCGTTGATAGAGACGCTATTATGTCTGCTCTAGATAACTTTATGTTAAAAGAGGGTTATGCCGTCTCATTAGAAAAATCTAGAGGCAGTGTTATCTTGGCGAGCAGAACTTATTCTTACACAAATGCTTTTGGTAATAGAGATAACATCAAGGTTGAAATCAATTTTATCGATAGAATTCATGTTTGCCTAAGCATAAGAAAAAAAGTTAAGTACTTCGATAAAGAAGTAATGGTGCAGACTCCTTTAGAAGCTGAGCTTTTAGGGATGAAAATTGCCGCTCTTATTGATAGACATAAACCAAGAGACTTATTTGATATTTATAAACTCAAAGGATATATGCCTTATTTAGACAAAGATCGAGTTAGAAAACTTGCAGTATTCTATTTATCATTGGATTGCATTTTTGAGCTTAATGAAACTTCTTTTGATAATGTTAATAAAATTACACAAGATTCAATTAAAAAAGAACTACAACCAGTCCTTACAAAAGGCAACATGTTTGATTTAAATACCGCAAAAGAAGAAACCATTAAATTCTTAAAGGATTTACTTGTACTCACAGACAACGAAAAGAAATATCTAGTAGAATTCTCAAAAGGAAATTTTGACCCATATCTTTTGTTTGACCCAATCGATGCAGAAAGAGCCGCCAAACATCCAATGGCTAAGTGGAGAGCGGCTAATCTTAAAAAGTAGTAGGCGTTATGGCATATTCTAATAATCACTATGTTCCTCAATTCATTCAAAGAAGATTTGGAGATAAGATAAATCGTTACAACGTTCAAACGGGTGAAATCAAAGTTAAGGGATCTATTCTTAACGCTTTTTCAGGTAAAAACATTTATCCTGAATGGCTCGAACATATGTTTTCTGAACTTGAAGCCAAAATGGCCACCCTTATTGATAAAAAAATATTAAATGCAGATAAAGTAGTTACTATAACAAGAGAAGATAATCTATTAATTAAAAAGTTTTTTACTATTGCTATGCTTAGAGTTCCTGAATCATCTTTATTCACAATAAAACACCTTGATACAGAAGAGAGACTCAAAATGAAGGGATTCAAAGAAGTGGCTGTAAAAAACGAATCGACCCTTGAGTACGCGTTTAGAACTTTAAAAGTAATTTTAGAATCGAAAAACATTGAGGATTTATATAATCATCCTCAAGTAACATACGAAGCCTGCAATTGGCTTTCATTATTTTATAACTGCTATGTTTCTATTTGGGATAGCGAGAAATCAAAGGAGGATTTTATTATTACTGATAACGGTATGAATTGTGAGCACGATAAGACAAGATTTTTGACCTTTCATTTTGATGGCAAAAATTATGAAAACAAGAAAGACGAGATGCTAAAACGTGGCTATGTTATGAAGAAGTTCTTGGATAACAAGGACGATAAAACAAAAGCCCGATTTTACTATACTATGGTCCAAAAGATGGAATACGTTCATGCAAATTATTATTTATTTGCTGTATCTAATACTAGGACAATAGCACTTATCAATCCGTTCTATAGGTTGTACGATGACCCAACTTGTTTAGCGATAACGAAAGAAGTTCCAAATGTATGGCCTACATTATTAAGTAGAGAAGCCATGGAATGCAACACTCAAACATATCAAAAGATAGGTGAATATAACGATTCAGATTTGTTTCATTATAAAGTAAAGGATTTATCTCTTGATGACGTGATTATTTTAAATAACATGATGCTCGATCGCGTTTATTGCTGGATGGGGTTCAATGACTCGTCGAAAATCATTAGAAGTCTTAATGTTTATTCAATGATAAAAAAAGAATTCCAACGAAAAAATTACGATAAACTCATCGAGTATTTATATCGGTTAGGGTATGATTTCCCAAAAACTCAAAAGTATGCTGCCTTAACGGACAAACTAACTAGTTTCTCATTTACTGAAGATGAGATGAAATATATAAGATGTTTCTACGACTTGATTCAGCATAACTAATGTTGTATAAAGTAAGTACTCTTATGATGTACCAAGCCCCTTGATTATTCTTGGGAGGTACAAAAGTATGAGTAACAAAGAAATAGCTACTCATGATATGAATGAGTTGCTCCCAAGTATTAGTGAATTTATTGAACATAATGAAATCAATATTTCTGAAATGTGCAAGAAAACAGGAATACCAAGGAGCACATTATATGACTTTCTATATGCAGACTCACAAGTTCTCGATAGAATTCAAAAAATTATATCATATCTTGGTCTAGAAATTTCGATTAAGCCCACTCGAATGTGAAAGTAGTGGGCTTTCTTTTTGTCCGAGATTCTGGACAAACAAATGAATGATAAGCATTTCTTTGATATAAACGTATATGAAAGGAGGTACTCAAAATGTCAAAATACAATACCATTGATGTTTGGAACAGGGTGTTTGGCTCCGCTCAAGAAGTCAGAGATTACACTGGCAGGCTAATGAAAAAGTCAGCCTGTGGAAATCATAGAAGCCAATATCATCCAACATTAGATCACATTAGGCCATTATCAAAAGGTGGCTCAGATGTACTAGACAATATTATAGTTTGCCATCGTGATACCAACGAAGAAAAAGCCGACGCATTCCCACACTGGACAGCAAACGGCAAAAGATATCATGCGGTTAGAGTTAAAGGCTCTAGAGTGGCATACGACATTATTGAAGATTAGGTGGCTGATATGGACCTTAATGGTGCATGAATTACGATTCCGGCGAATACGAAGTTGGGATCAAGGTGAATACGTCTATAATTGGGATCGTAGCGTATACGATGACGATGATGAAGACGATGACTGGTAACTAATTTAGGTCTCCTTTCTGCCTCATCCTCATACATAGTTCTCACCGCTATTCTCCTAGCGTATGGTGGGAACTTTTTTGCACAATAAAACCCACATTGCTGCAAAACAAATGTGATTTGCGGGCTTTTTCATTAAACAACAACTTTATAACTAATAGTGGCTCGCTTTGTAGGATTCTTGGCGGTGATAGTGTTGGAATAAATTGGCTCGCACCGCTATCTCTTTTCCACGCTCTCTAATTTTTTCAAGCTTAGCCGTATTAGTCCCATCATTGACTACCACTAGCGCATTAGTGGTAGGAATTGGACATGACTATTTTATTTAACGAAAAACTCCAATCAATAACTATGAATGTTGACGGGGGGGGGGTTATGTGATTTAATTGAATTATAGTTCTTGTAGTTTTTTAAAATTGGAGTAACAACTTATGACTTATAAAAGAGGCATGTTTTGTGGTATTGGAATGATACCAGTTTTGTTATTAATGTTTTTTCCAGCTTGCCAAGTGAAAGCAGATTATTCTTACAGCCCAAACCTTGGTTCAGGTTTTTCGTTTAATGGGTGGGTTGGGAACATCTATGATTTTACCTTCGGAAGTGATTCTGTTGGAAAATATGGGCTCGATTCTACAGCTTTTCAATTCCCGTTGTTTCTTGGGTTTCTTGGGATATTAAGTTCAATAATAATTGGAATTATTTATATGGTGAAATCAGACTCAACTTGGAGAACTAAACTTGTTGAAACTATATGTTCAGGTGTTGCTCTATTTTTTATGAGTCCTGTGTTTGGGTCAACAGCGATTTATACTTTCTATAATTCTTTAGATTATCATTATGATTATGATAATTTTCGATTAGGTTTTGGTTTTATTGTTTTGTTTATTTACCTCTTAATAATCTTTGTGTGCAATCTAGTTGCATTAATAAGAGCAAGAAAGGAACAATTTTAATATGAAAAAAATATTTGGTATTTTAATCCTTTTACCTTTAGTAACTTCTTGTGCCGGAAATACTTATGCTGAAATCTTAGACTCATATTTTGCAGAACGTTTTAGAGAAAAATATTTGCAAACAGGAAACGTGGATTTTTTTGTAGATAATGATATTTGGACTTATGAAATTTCTGGTTATCCTGAGGACGGTGTTATTAAGCAATTGACAGTTTATCCAATAACTGTTGGTTCAGGATTTACAGAAAAACCTAAATTTGGAGGATATTCATATTATTACAATATTAATTATCTTTCAAAAAGTGAACAAAGTGCCAATTTTGTTTTTAATGTGAAATCAGAAAAAGGCGAGTACAATAAAGATTTTAATCAAGTAATTAAGATTAAATCATACAAGCACTATATGATTCATTGTTTAGGTGAACATGCAAATTTAACAAATGTCAGAGGTGGGGGTGTTTCAGAAAAAAACGGTCAATTGATTTGTTCTTATGGTCAACAATATATTAGTTCTGGACATTTTTACACCGATATATCTCACACAATTAATTTCACAACAAATAAATGTGAATATAAGATAACCAAATATGAGCATAACACAAGTGGTTCTTATAATTATGAGTATTACACTGCCTACTATGACCTTCTTAGTGGCACGTATACTTACACTATTGATGGACCCGAAAACGCTGAATATGTTACCGGTAACTTAAGAACCTGGGTTAATAAACTTAATAAAGTTTTTACTTATTATAGCGATTTTCAATATATTCACACCATTTAATTTGGGTTCCTTAATTTATCTTGCATATCGCGGAGCCTTAATAAATGTTTGACGTTTTCATATTCCCCATTTAACTAATCTTATTTTATTCTAAAAGGCTTTTGTAGGAGATTCGCTTTTTGCGCGAATCAACTCGCGAAATTGGTTATTGAAAAATTCGCCAATAAAGTGAATAGTGTTAGTGAAGGAGGGTGTTCGTATATGACACTTGGTCAAAAAATTAAGAAGTTGAGAACTGAAAAAGGTTTAACTCAAAAAGATCTCGCGGATCAATTACACGTTACTTTCCAAACTGTCAGTAAATGGGAAAGTGGAACTAACGAACCTGACATAGCAACACTAAAAGAACTATCTAGATTCTTTGGCTGTTCTTTGGATTATCTTTTAAATGATGATGAAGAAATGTCAAAAGATGAAGAGGAATCTGAACCAGAAGTTGTGGTAAAAGAAGTTCCTGTCATCAAAGAAACTATTATTGTTCATCAAAATGAAGCACACATATGTGCTAGGTGTGGAAAAGAAATTCCTGAAGAGGAATTGGTTTCTGAAGATGTTACTAAAAAAGAAAGACAAGGTTATCAAACGAGAACGGTATCTATCGGGCAAACTTATTATCACAAACACTGTTTAGAAGAAGTTAAGAAAGAAAGAGCGGAAGCGGCAAGAAGAGCAAAAATAGCTAGAGCATCATCTAGTAAAAAGAAATGTTTTGGTTGGGGTATTGCTGCCGGAGTTACTGCTTTGGGTATAGCCTTAGCAATATTCTTATGCAATACACAATACGTTCATCCAGCTTTAGGGGTTCTCTATAGCGTTCTCATAGGATATGGAATTTTTGCAATGATTTATTGCATTCTTTCTGGCTCCTATATTGGTGACGTATTTGTGTGGTGTGCTGGGTTATCTATTAAATTCCCGGGACTTATATTTACGTGGAGTTTAGAGGGTTTTGCATGGTTAATCGCAATGAAAATACTATTTGCAATACTAGGATTCTTAATTGGTGTACTTGCGTTAATATTTGCAATTGCTTTCTCGGCCACATTAGGAGCTGTCTCGTTCCCGTTTATATTAATTCATAATGTTCGTACAGATTATGAAGATGCTTTTTAGGAGGGCATGTTAAATGAAAAAGAAACTATTATTCTTAGTTCCTGCGTTATTAGGAATGTTATTATCGGCTTGTAACTCTGGCGGTGGTTCGACCAATCCACCAAGCGATGAATCAGGAGGAGGCTCTGAATCAACTAAAACCCAGTATACAATCACCTTCAAAGATGAAACTGGTAGCACTTTAGAATCTAAAAAGTGGGATGAGGGAGTCGTTCCTTCATATAGTTACAATAAAGTTGATACTGCTGAATGGGATTACACAGTTGAAGGTTGGGCTACATCTTTAGGAGGACAAGTAATAACAATTCCAGCCGCCAGTGCGGATGCGACTTATTACGCAGTTGTTTCTCAAATTAAAAAGTCTTATACGGTCATCTTTTATAATGAAAATGCAGAAGAAATTAAATCCGAAACATTAGAATATGGTGCACAACCAGTGTGCGATTATGTAGGACCAAGCGATAATGCTGAATGGGATTATACTTTTCAAGGTTGGGCTACTTCTCAAAACGGCACGCCTTTAGAATCCCTCCCTATCGTAACCGAAAGCGCGACATATTACGCTCAAATTAATAAGGTGAAACAGCAATATACAATAACATTTGAAAGTAATGGTGGCTCTTCAGTTACACCAATTACAAAAGACTATGGTACTGAAATCACTGAACCAACAAAACCAACTAAAGATGGCTATAAATTTGTTTGTTGGACTACTGATAGTGAAGGTACAAAAGCATTTTCATGGCCACACACATTAGTTGATGATGTCAAACTTTATGCTCAATGGAATGAAAAGGTTAATATTAAAACTTATTTCCAAACATTATTACAAGTAGTGGGACACGATCCATATAGTTATATCCCTGATACTATGCAACCAGAAAATAGTGATAATCATGTTACAGCTTCTCAAGTGAATTATGATTTTAATAATTTCACTAATGTTAGCAACATCAAATATGGTGGACACGGTGAACAATGGCACATGGTATTAGAAAACATTCAAGAAAGTGAAAGATTTTATTCCGTGCTTTCATTAGGTGAAGCCGCAATTAATGCTTCAGTTGTTTTATTTAACAATTATTTAGATAACAATCCTGAGGACACAGCTTCTCATTCACTAAACGAAACAACATATACTGCTAAACTTGATTTCCATAATGATTTATTAGCTTATACCATTCAATATAAGACAAATTTAAATATTCCATTCTTTGGAGAAGTAATGCCTCAAATTGATATGACTTATAACATTAAAACCTTAGAAAAATCTGTTAGAGTACAATTAACTGAAAATAACGCAATGAAATATGTTGTTACCGATGACATGTATGAATTTGCAATTGAGTATGGTGTAGAAACAGTTAGTAGAAAAGCATATTTCCAAATATCTAGAGATAAAGATGAAAATGTTGCTGGTCATATTTATGAATTTGTTCAATATAAAGACAAAGACCTAGTCCCAGCCTGTGCCGATTTCTATATTACTGATGAATATACTTCTGTCGTTGGTAATAAAGCGAGCGGATTAGTTGGATTCAAGGGCTATATTAATGAGCTTTATGAAACAGAACAAGGCAAACTTCTTGGTTATGAAGTTAGGGAGACATTAACCATCTTAGGTGTAAGTGGACAATACAATACTTTGTGGTTCAATCTCAATAGCATCAGCGGAATCACTAACGTTAAAGCTGTTGAAAATGAGAATAACACCGGCACTTATACAAATAAGAACCCACATGACGTTTATCTCAACAACAGCACTTCAGTTTTTGAACCAACATATAATAAGAAACTCGGTGTCAATACTTCTAGAAAATATGATGTTGAATTAAGAAAACAATATTTCTATGGATATAATGAAGGCCAATTCACTACATATGAAACAAAGATTCCTATGATGTTTATCCAAGCTAATAATGACAAGGATACAAATTTTAGTGATTTCCCAGCTGATATTCTTTCAAAGAGTGGTATTAGTGCTAGTGTTAATTTAGCCACCAAATATCTCAATAAAATTCAATCAGATTATGCTACATTGATTGATCTATTTATCGAACATAAAGATACAATTACTAGCGACTATATTGATTCATACATCGGTGATGCCATCGTAATTGCTTAAATAATAAAACAATAAAAAGAAGCCACATTTCTCCTAAAATAATGGGGATTTGTGGCTTTTTGCTTAATAAATACCGCGGTTTTGCTTTAATTTTGAAAATTATTTACGTAAAGATTGAACTTCTCTTTCGTATTGTTTTAATGATTCTAAAGCTTCTTGTCCACCTGGGATACCTTTAGATTCTAAGATATATTCCCAAACGTCGTTATATGGTAAGTTGTTATTTTCTTCAATATAGAATAAACGTGTTGAATAATCTCTATCTAATTCCGCTTTTCTCATTAATTCTGTTGGTTCTAGCAACGCCATTAACAATGCTTTTGCTGTCGCGCGTAAACCAATTGTCCATTCAAAGACTCTATTTACGGAAGCATCAAAGAAGTCTAAACCAATGCCAACTTTCTTCAATAATCCTGCACGTTTTAATTCTCTTAAAACACCGTGTAAGCAGTCGTTTTCGATAACTGTGTGATCGCTGTCCCAATGAATTGGGCGGGAAACGTGAAGCATAATATTGGAAACAAATGGTTCGATAGCGGTAATCTTATCTGCAACATCTTCGGCTTCTCTAAAGTGTCCTGTATCGATTGTAACACCTAAACCATGTTTAGCTGCGTAGCCGACATAGAATTCGTGAGAACCAACAACAAAGTGTTCTGTTCCAATGCCGAAATATTTACCTTCTAAAACATCAATTGCCCATTTTGAATCTTCTTCGGAATATGGTTCCCCATAAATCGCATCTAGACCTTCAATTAATCTTTGTCTAAAGACTTTTCTATCAATTGTGATATCCTTTAATCCATCTGGGATCCAGAAGTTGTTGTAACAAGGAATACCAAGCGCTTTACCGATTTCAACACAGCATCTTCTTGTGGATTTACCAACTTCAATCCAATAATCTCTAATTTCTTTATTAGGGCTTGTTAAAGATAAGCTGTCGTCCATCATCTTTGACGAGAAGAATGAACCGTTTAAATCTAAACCAATACCAAGTTTCTTTGCCCAATTAATCCAATTAATCCAATCTTTTCCTGTTAATTTACTTCTTTCTGTTTGGAATTCAGCGTAAATCGAATGTAATTGAACTTTATGTTTTAAAGGAGATAAGGAAAAAGCTTTCTCCATATCTTTTCTTAATTCGTCTGGTGTTCTTGCGGCGTATGGATAATTTCCAACTACTGTATTTTCGTTAACAATACCTTCAATACCTTCAAAGCCTTTGATATCATCGCCCGCCCAGCATTGTAACGAAATAGGTATTTCATTAAATTCTTTAATTGCGGCGTCTACATCAACTCCGAACTTTGAAAAAACTTTTTTGGCTTGCTCAAAACGTTCCAATGTTTCTTTTCTCATATGTTTTACCTCTCAATGTATCTACTAACATATTATTTTTATTTAAATAAATAGTCTATTAATTAATTTTTGAATAAAATGATTTGCAAATTAATCAAAATCGCTCAAAAATATATTTGAGGTGATAAAACTATGCTCATTAACGAAAGACAAAAACAAATTTTAGACATTACAACCGCGAGAAAAAATGTAAGTGTAGAAGATCTTTCTAAACTTGTTTATGCGTCCGAAGCAACAATTCGAAGAGATTTAGCTAATCTAGAACTCCATGGATTGATTAGAAGAATTTGGGGTGGTGCGAGCGTTGTTGATAATTCATCAGGAGAAATTTCTTCCTATTTTAGGCAGCAATCAAACACTCAAGAAAAAAGACGCATGGCAAATGCTTGTGTTGAATTTTTAAAAAACGATGCATCATACTTTTTTGATTCATCTTCAACGGTCGGGTATATTATCCCTCATTTAAAGAAAATTACTGGAGGTATAGCCATTACAAATGGCTTATACACTGCAAACGCTCTTAGTAGCGTTCCGAATATTAAATCCTTTGTTATTGGCGGAGAGATTCAAACCGCGACAGGCGCTTCTATTGGAGGGAATGCAATTGAACAATTAAAACAATTTTACTGCGATATTGTCTTTTTTTCGTGTCATGGTTTATCAATACATGGCCCAACAGAGGGAACAATAGATCAGCAAAAAGCAAAAACAACTATGATTGAACATGCAAAGTTAAAGATATGTTTAGTAGATCATACGAAATTTGGAAAAACATATTTTGTAAAGTCTTGTTCATTTGAAGATATTGATATATTAATTACCGATAAAGTTCCAAGCGATGAATTTATGGAAGTTATCAATAAAAGTCACGTAAAACTTATCGTTGTATAGGCTATAAAAATGAAAAATAATCAAAAATAATCATTTTTCATCAAAATCGAAAATCGCCTTGTTATCTATTACCTGCATTTATTAATATAAAGTTATACAACGCACATTACACATATACGCATTAAAATGTGTTTTTTGCACCTAATTTTTATTAAGGAAGTAGACATATGGCAGATTTATCTTTAAAACATGTTTACAAAGTTTACTCCGATGGAACAATTGCAGTAAGCAATTTTCATCTTGATATTGAAGATGGAGAATTTGTTATTTTAGTTGGCCCTTCTGGATGTGGAAAATCCACAACTTTGAGAATGATTGCGGGTCTAGAAGACATAACCGCAGGCGATTTGTTTGTTTCAGGACAAAGAGCAAACATGATGGAACCAAAAGAAAGAAATATGGCGATGGTTTTCCAAAACTACGCCTTATATCCTCACATGAACGTTTATGAAAACATGGCTTTTGGTCTTAGAATCCAACATGTTGACAAAAATGAAATTGATAACAGGGTTAAAAAGGCCGCGGAAATTCTTGGCCTTACTAGCCAACTTAAAAAGAAACCAAAGGATATGTCCGGTGGACAAAGACAACGTGTTGCTTTAGGTAGAGCAATCGTTAGAAACCCAAGTGTTTTCTTATTAGATGAACCTCTTTCTAACTTAGACGCGAAATTAAGAGCGTCTATGAGAAGTGAAATTAGAAGACTTCACAATAGATTAAAAACAACATTTATTTATGTTACCCACGATCAAGTCGAAGCCATGACTATGGGTACGAAAATTGTTGTTATGAACAAAGGGTTTGTCCAACAAGTTGACGCTCCAATGAATTTATACGATTATCCTGAAAATTTATTTGTCGCTGGATTTATTGGAACACCTCAAATGAACTTTTATAATGCGACCGCATTTTTAAGTGAAGACAAAGTTTCATTTGAATTGGGTGGATATAAACTAGAAACAAGTTTAGAAACATATCCAAAATTAGACAAATTGACCTTATTGAAGAACAATCAAGTTAAATTAGGTATTAGACCTGAACATATGTCAATTATAACCAAACCTTCAAAAGGCGATGTTTACCTTGAAGCGGAAATCAATTTAGTAGAAGTTTTAGGGAATGAAACAGTTTGCCAAGGCAATATCAAAGGAACTGATTTGCCAATTTCTATAAAAATAAATAGAGATGATTCTATTAGAGAAGGTGAAACTTATTTCGTCAAGATTGATATGAGCAAAGTTCATATCTTCTCTAGCGAAACCACAAACACACTTTGTCCAAGAATCCCAAGTTATAACTATGTTTCATATTCCAAAAAAGGAATTGCTGGATTAGAAATCCCTGAATCTTATCAAGAAGTGCTAAAAGGTATTAAAAATCCATCGGTTAAGATTCCATTATCCGCGATTTGTGAAGGAACAACGTATAAAGCCAAAATCGTTAATAAAGAACAAATTAAAAACAAATATTTATTAACATTAGAGCTTGGAAATGGAGTTCGCTTATTTAAAGATGTTGATTACGTTATTGAAGGTGATACATATACTTTTGACATCAAACCTGAAATGATTTCATTCTTTGAAGATGGAGAAGAAATTATTTCCTCCATTCCAGAGAATAACTTATTAAAAGGTGTTTTAATTCCTTCTAAACGCCCTGTCACTATAAACGGAAAGGTTAAAAAGATGAAGGTTTTTGATTATCAAATTCAAGACCTAGTCATTAGACCAAACGACGATAGAGTAAATAAAATCTATGCGTTGCTTGGTAAAAAATTCCATCTCCACACAATTGAATTCTCCTTTGCACCTTCAAATGTTGTTTTATCTAACGAGGGATTAAAAGGAAAAGTAGAAGAAATCCTAAATTATGGAGAAAACGCGACTTTTGCTAAGATTTTAGTGGGAGATGTTCATATTTTTGCAAAAATTAATAGCAATGAAACAAAAGTGGGAGAAGAAGTTTTTGTTTCTTTAAACGCTGACGAACTCGGTGTAAGAGACGTTAACTTCAATGTCATTATTTTCTAGGTGAATTATGTTTAAAAGAAAAACAGAAGTACTTTTAGATAGTGATTTAGGCCTTCGTGTCGGCGGAGAGAAAAAGAAGACTTGGACAAAGTCAACTCTCCAACTTTTAGCGATGGTTATCCCTGGACTTTTGTTTGTCTTTGTCTTTGCTTATTTACCAATGTTTGGTATTATCTTGGCTTTTAAAGACGGAGATGGACAACTCAATGTTTTAGAAGCAATGTTTAATAGCGAATGGGTCGGTTTTGCTAACTTTAAAGCTTTCTTTGAAGACCCAGACTTTAAAGATGTTATGCTTAACACCCTTGGATTAAACTCTATTATGCTTTGCATCAACTTCCCTGCTCCTATTATTTTTGCAATTTTATTAAGTGAAATGCCTTTCCTTAAAGTGAGAAAGGCTGTTCAAACAGTTACTTATTTCCCATATTTTTTATCTTGGATCACTTATGGCGGAATTATCCTCGCTCTTATCAATAGCGATGGAATTATTAATAACATC
The DNA here is from genome assembly GCA_017502465.1 of Bacilli bacterium. Classification (GTDB taxonomy): domain Bacteria; phylum Bacillota_I; class Bacilli_A; order RFN20; family CAG-826; genus RGIG5418. The sequence continues at coordinate 117,864 of JAFVUY010000017.1, forward strand.
TTAATGTCTCTGAACGTTATTAAAGATCCACTGGATATCGCTGGAGATCCTCAATTCTTCTGGCCTCTAATTATTATTACCTCATTACTTAAAGGTATTGGATGGGGTTCTATTATTTATGTTGCTGCTATTGCTGGTATCGACCCTCAATTGTTTGAGGCTGCCAGAATGGATGGAGCGAATAGATGGTATAGAATCACAAGAATTACTATCCCAATGATTGCCCCTACAATCGTCTTATTCTTAATTCTTTCTATTTCTGGAATTTTAAATAATGGTTTTGACCATATTTGGGTGTTCCAAAATCTCACTAACTTAGAAAGAAGCGAAGTTTTAGACACATTTATTTATAAATACGGTGTTGTTACTCAACAATACAGTTACACAACCGCGGTTGGTTTATTCAAATCAGTTATTTCTATTATTTTATTAACCGTTGGTAACCTAGTAGCAAAACGACTCACCGGGAAAGGAATCTTCTAATATGGTTATCAAAAAAGAATATAAGAAAAACCAATTAATGGTTGGTTCCACTGGTAAAAAAGCTAAAAAGACAGCCTATGATTGGATTAGCACGATTGCTTTAATTATTTTTACAATTTTATGTGCTTATCCATTAGTGTATGTTGTCGCCGGTTCCTTTTCAGAAGGAAAAGACTACGTTAATGGTGGAATTTGGTTATGGCCAAGAGTCTGGTCGCTTGAAAACTACATCATTGTTATTACAGATGTTCGTTTATGGAAGAGTTATGCTCTTACAATCGGAAGAACGGTCTTAGGCACTATCACAGGCGTTTTATTCACCGCGATGGTCGCGTATGCGATGAGTAGGCCAAATTTAGTAGGAAAACGTGTTTATTATTACATTTTCATTGTCACAATGTTCTTCTCTGGAGGTTTGATTCCGTTCTTCTGGGTTATTCTCCAAGTTGGATTATTTGATACATTTTGGGTATATATTATCCCCGCTCTATTTAGTGTTTATAACATGCTGGTATTTATTAACTTTTTTAAGACAATACCGGAAGAGATTCATGAATCTGCGGTTATGGATGGGGCTTCTGAATTTAAAATATTCTTAAGAATTATCCTTCCATTATCCACACCTGTTATTGCAACAGTTGGTTTGTGGATCGCTGTTGGACACTGGAACGATTTCTTCTCCACGATGATTTATACATCTAGTGAAAATTTATGGTCACTTCAATATTACTTGATGAAAGTTATTAAAGAAGCGTCATTACCTCCAGTTTCAATTCTTCCAGATATGGAAAACATTGCTCCTGAAACAGTCTCTTTAGCGGCGATTGTTGTCAGTGTTATTCCAATCTTTGCATTTTACCCATTAATTTTTAAATCTCTCACAAGCGGAGTGGTTATAGGATCCCTTAAGGGATAGAAAGGAAATTATATGAAATTACTTAAATCCTTACTCACATTTGCAGGATTAGCGACAATCGTCTCATTTATGACTGGTTGTGGCTCATCGGGTAAACAAGTCGTTTATCCTGATTTTGAAAGAACTCCTGCGGAACTTAATTCTTGGGAATACCTTTTAGATGAAAATGGTAAACCAAAAGAAAGAATCACCATTGAATGGTATGTTAACGACTCAACATTCTCTTGGCCTGGCTATGGGACAGACGTCGTTAGTAAAGTTATTCAAGAAAAAACAGGTGTTTCTATTAAATTTACAACTCCTGTCACTGATGACGGACAAAAATTAGCAACCTTAATTTCAGGCGATGTTTTACCTGATGTTGTTTCTATTCAAAGCTGGTATCAACAATGTTCTCAACTCGCAAATCAAAAATATTTATTCGCGGTTGATGAATTAATGGATCGTTGGGCCCCTAAAATGGAAGCGACAATGGAAGAAGATTTATGGAATTACTTTCAACAAGGTGATGGACATAACTATGGTTTCCCAAACCTTTGCTTCTCCGATAATTATCTTTCAGGCGAACAACTTTATCCTAACGGAGGTATTTTAGTTAGAGAAGATTGGTACAAAGAAGCGTGTCAAGCAATTGGAAGTGATATGACAACTCCTGCAAGCTTCATCGCTGGATGTGAATATATTAAAAATAAATACAATGAATCTATTCCATTCCAATTAGATGCATTCACTAACGAAGGTAACGATTCAATTACTTGGTTAGCTCAACACTTTGCAACACCATTTGAAACTGAAGATGGAGTTTATCAAGATATTAGAACAGATGAACATTATCAACAAATGCTTCGTTTTTTAAACGAATGTAATAAAGCTGGTATTATTAAACCAAGTAACTATTCTGATACATATGCGCAAATCAAGACTAATATCTCCCGTGGAAAAGTCTTTGTTTGTGCAGGCACACCTCAAGATTATCAAGTAGCCTATCAAAACTGCTTTAATAATGGCATTAACTATATTCCATTAGTGCTTCGCAACTATGATGGAGACGCTCCTGTCCTTCAAGATATTTCTGGACAAGGTTATTTATTCTCTATGATTTCTACCAATTGTAAGAGACCTGATATTGTTATTAAATTATTTGACTTCTTACATAGTGAAGAAGGTCAAAGACTTGTTGCCTTTGGTATTGAAGGCGAAACATGGGAATGGACAGATGCTTCCAAAACAAAAATTAAATGGACAGATCGTTATATTTCCGGTGCATTACAAAAAAATGAAGAAGACGCTGCATGGCTTCAAGGTTATGGCTTAAATTCTATGACATTAATGATGAATATGTCTTATATTTTCAAATATAAACCAATGGAAGGCAGAAAAGCCGAATACATTTATATTGATAACCAAAAAAGACCATTAACTCCATATTCATATGACTTTAGACCATCTTTCTTAAAACATGACACCGCACATGATGATTTCTTCACTATTTCTACAAAAGCAAAGAAAATCGACACAAAATGGTCACAAGCTCTTGTTGAAATCATTAAAGCAAATGATTATTTACAAGCTTATAATAACGCGATTAGCTATGCTAATAAGCAAGGCTTACAAGATGTAGTTGATTTCTACAAAGGTTCTTATAGAAACACATTAGAAGTTTTAGGTTTAGAAAGAGGATATCCAACTCATAGAGAAGGATATGTTGAACCTCAAACAGGTCCAAACGGAGACTTCTCTTACTGGATTGGAGCAACACATGAATAAATTACCTAAAATCATTTTAGATAATGATATCGGTGACGATATTGATGATGCATTTGCGTTGCTTTTAATGCTCGAAAGCAAACAATTTGATGTCTTAGGCGTTACTACCGTTTTTAGAAACACCCGCCAAAGAGCGCATATGTGTAAATATTTAATTAAATCTTTAGGAAGAGACGTGCCCGTATATGCGGGATGTGATTATCCAATCATTTCCGATCCTGAAAAATTAAATACAGATGAAATTAGAGCAAGAGAAAAGCGCGATCAATATGGAATGTATCAACTTCCTCAATGGGACCCAAAAATGGAAGAAGTGCCATACGATGAAGGAAACGCAGTCGATTTCATTATTGATATGGTCCATAAATATCCACATGAAGTTATCTTGTGTGGTATTGGTCCACTTACAAACTTCGCTATTGCGATAAGAAAAGATCCAACAATTACCCCACTTATTAAAGAATTTAGACTTATGTCTGGAGGCATGGGCATCAACTTCGCAGAATGGAACGTTTTCTGTGATCCAGAAGCCTCATATATTGTTTACAATTCTGGGGTTCCAACTACAGCAATTGGTATTCACACAACTTGTAAAACAGGTTTATCAGAAAATGATATTCACGAACTAAAAACAAGCAAATCAAAAACAATCTCAACTGTTTATGAAATGATGATGAAATGGTTTGAACATTATAAGTTCTCTGCACCTGTTATGCATGACCCACTTGCAGTTGCGACAATTATCAAACCAGAATTATGTACATTTGAAAAACGTGCGATCAACATCGAACTTGGTCCTACAAATAGAGGATTTATGTTCGTAGATGATAAAAAACAAGCTTTAACTAACGTGTCTATGGATGTCGATGTAAGAGCGTTCCTCGATTTCTTCAAAGGCACAATATTGAAAGGAGAATAGACTAACTAGCAATTAAGTAGATATTAGCCTTTCAAGGCAAGTCTTTATAAGAAAGACAAAAAACCGCTACTAAGTAGCAAAATCCCTACAAAAGGAGAACAAAATTTATGAAAAAGAAAATTTTATTAACATCTATTATTGGTGTTATCGCTCTCGGTTTAGGTTTTGGTACTTCTTTATCAAATGAAGCGATCAAAACAGAAGCCGCTGAAGCAGTTATTGATGTCCCAACTGGTGTTGATGCGCGTGGTGGTGTTCACGTCACATATCCTGTCGCAGGTTCTAACAAAGAATGGACATACACAATTATCTCAATGATGGAACAAAAAACCACAGGTGACATGTTATACATCCGTGCGAGAAACAACATTGGTAGCTTAACACCATTTTCTATCGCAATTGCATCAGGCAATGGTGGACAATACGCTATCGGAACAGCAAATTTAAATTATTATTTATATGACGCATTTGGATGCAACGAAGTTGAAAGAACATATTTATATACAACAAATATCGAACTTCCACCCTTCTTTGATGGTATCGTCGGTCTCCCTTTATCTAACTACACCGTTGATGTTTGGGGTACTGGCCAAGCACCTAACTGGGAAGTTGTATGGAGAATTTATATTGGTCTTCAACCAACGTATAACAGTTTCGCAAACGTTGTTTGGGGAGATGTCTTCAATGCCGGTGGTTTGAATCTTGACGTTTCTGTTTTAAATAATGAAAACTGGTCAACATTTGTTGCTGCAGAAAACTACTCTGATGGTTCTATCAACGTAGTTAGAGCACCTCTTACAGACTTTGATCCAACCGGAAAAGATTTAAATGGTGGTATCGAAATTAACGTTCCAAACGCAGATACATATGTTACCGCTGATGTTTGTGATGCGGCAGGTGCTGCACCAAAACAAATCAATGGTTCATTTATTTGGTTAAGAATTAGAAACTTTGTTGGCGAAGCTTGGATTCAAATTCAAATTATGGGTTGTGATGGATGTGACAACGTTCCAGGTAACAACAAACCATTCTATTACTATGATTTGAGTGGAAACCATGTAGCCACACATAATTCTTCTGCATATCAAACAATTTATTTACCAGCAGACTTCAATGGTTTTATTGGAGTTCCATTAGCGTCTTTAGACAACAGAACAACCGCTCCAGTTAGATTTGACTGGTTATATGGTATCTTTGTCAGCGCATGGACAGGCGCACACTTTGTTGTTGGCGATGTCTTCGGATTCAATCAATCCGCGGCAGGCTCAGGCTATACAGCAATGTTAAGAGATTCCTCAACAATGACATGGGATAAATATACAACTTTAAGAAGCCATGGCGACTTAAGTGCAACAAGAATTTATCCAGGTTTTGCTGATGATACAGCATCAACATTTGCAGCGCAATTCTTAGAAAAAGATTGTACAGATTACACAGATGAAGACTGGGCATTATTTGAATTATTATTCTTGGATTTATCTGATAATATGGCAAATTACATTGCAACTACAGATTATTCTGATAAAACAGATGACGAATTAAATATCGTCGAAAAAGCAGTTCAAAGATATGATTTAGCAGTAGTTAGACAAAACCGCAGTGCTTTCATTTCTGGTAGAACAGTCTTAAGCAATCCTAACGCTCTATCTTTATACACAGAAGGTAATATGAACTTGATTATTAATATCATTGTTTGTATCTCATTAGTTGCAGCCTTCGGTGCATGCGTCTTCTTTAATAGAAAAAGAAGAAATCAACAATAGTTAAAGCTTTTTAATAAGGGCCGTTTTTATTAACGGCCCTTCACAAAAACGGAGGTTCTTTTTATGAAAAAGATATTACCTACAATTGGACTTGGTCTAGCATGTTTAGGCTTAGTTTTATCTCAAACCCCAGCTCAATTTACAAGGGTTGACGCTGCTATGCCTCAATTAGGAGAACTCAATAATGGTGCGAGAGTCACATTTGGTTCTTCTACCGAAGATTCTATTGATTATATAACTGTTAATTGGCAAGACACCGTTAACAACGGTATCGATATGTATGTTCGCATTCGTAATTATTCAAGTGTCGATGCAAACATGTATTTGCTTTTAGAAGGTACAAGCGGTCATACAGCAGTAATGAAGGCGGGCGGTTCTTATCAATTGCACGATGTAAAGGGTGAAACTTTTACAAGCTATAAAGCAAGTGAGGAACAATATTTCACCTTACCTGCTAAATTTGATGGTTATTTCTGGATTAACGCATTAAGTGTTGCTAGTTTAGATAGTTGGTCTCTTACCAGTGATATTAAAAATATATCTAGTATTAGTTTTGGCATTAATACCAAACTCCAAGGCGGAGTGAAGCTTGGTATTGGTGACATTATCACTAAAACAGCGATGAATCTTGATGTTTCATCTTTAACAAACGATGATTTCTTAAAAACATTCGTCGCAAAAGATTCTAGTGAAAAAGTAACAATTGAACGATTACCAGACACAGATTTCGACACAAATCACGATATTTTAGGTGGCGCTTTAGTCACAGTCACTTATCAAAGCGAAGATAAAATGTGTACATTCTTGGTCCTTCCTAAAGAAAAAGATTTAAGTGGAAGTGGTATTTATTTCAGAATTAAAAACGCTTGGGAATATGGCTTTTATATTCAATTCCACGTTTTAGACGCAAACGGCCATCGTATGGCGGTAAAACCTAGCTCACCATATTACGAATATGATTTAACTGGTAAAACCAAAACTGAAGTTTTAACTAGAGATTTTGGTTCTTTCTTCTATATTAAGGGAAGTTATGATGCCTTTATTTATATTCCATATGAAACATTAATTGATGATTCAACTTGGGCGACAAATGTTGACTATCCAACAATGGATTATACAAATGTTTATGCATTAATCTTTGGTATTTCAGCGTTCCACGATAGAGATACAAAAACGATTTTTGGTGATATCTTTACCGATTCTGTAACCGTCTTTGATGGAAGCGAAGTAACATTAGAAGAAACAAGTTCTTTCTTCTTACCAGACCAATATGGTTTTGGAGAATTCATTAATATCTCTAGAGTTAATGGTTATAAGAATGAAAAAACTTATGAATACACTTCAATCAATAATTTTGATGAGACACATATTGAAGGTGGAGCAAACTTTAGCTTAAGCAAAACACCTAATGACATAGATGTTTCATTTACAATTAATAAAAAATTAGATTTTACAGATATGAATGCAATTGCAATTCATATTAATAACTACACATACGATTATCCAATCGCATTTAAAATTAAAGATGAAAATGGAAAAGAAGGTGCGATTATTGGACCTGCCTTAGGAAATGTTTACTATCTTGACACAGCTGGAAACAGATTTGTTAATGGTTGGGGTGGTAATACAAGATACGCTAAAATCCCTGTTAATTTTGAAGGATTAATGATTATTCCATTCACATTATTAAGTGGAAGCGTAACCTTTAATAAAGCAAAAGTTGTATCTATTGAAATTGCAGTTAATGGTTTCTATGATTACGACTTTAATACCGCTTTTGGTGAAATCGGTGGTATTGACGATAATTATAATTACGTTTCATTATTCTCCCCTCTTGAATTAGAAGATTCTGAATGGGAAGAAATTTACACATTATCTTTAAATGCAGAATATGGTGAATTAACTAGAGTTGAAAGTCCAAAATACTGCCCATGGATTGGGGATGTTAAAATTCTTAATAGCTGTATCTATGAGACAGATGAAGAAATGTATAAAGAAACACTTACAGATGACGCGGATAATCCTCTTACATACGAAAGAAATGAAGAAGGCGTCGTCATCACTCCAAGTGACTACGAAGTAGGTCACGCGAATGGACCTTATTCTTGTTTAGTTTTTGTTAACAACGCTAACTTCGCCGATAGACTTGTTATGACTGATTCAAACGGACAAGAAGCAAAAGGTGTCACAATTTATGTTAAAAACTTATCCAGTAGAGAAATCGGTATTTCCATTGGTTTTGATCAATTGTTATCTTCTGGAGCAGTCCAAAGATGGACATTAATTGGTTATCCATCAATGTATTATGCATATGACGTTAATGAAGACGCTCATTATTCATATTATTTCAAACGCGACCAATTCCAAATTCCGGTAGGATTTGAAGGATATATTCGTCTTCCATTTGAATCTTATGGGGTCCCTGATTGGTGTAAAACTAATGAAGAATTAAACGTTCACCAATTCACAGGAAACTTCTATGTCACTCAAGATAATAGATCTTTCGCTGGATTATCATATTTAATCAAAAACCTTGGTTTCTATTTTAACGAAACAAGCACAGGTAGTTTATTCTCTAATGAGAATACAATTAAGAGCAACATGGGTTTATAGGAGGTAATAAAAATGAAAAAATCTAATAAAATTTTAAGTTTATTACTTTTAGTAGGAGCATTCTCTCTTACTAGTTGCGGTGGTCCAACTTATAAAACAGGTTCAGGTATTAATATGGCCTGGGCAGAAGAAGTTGGTTATTTCGCTAGAGCCTCTACAGTTATTGAAGAAGGCAACACCCGTTATGTTATTTATGAAACAAATAAGAAAAAGAACGAAAACGTTACAAGTTTCGCTCTTAGAAAAGCAAATAAACAAGAAGACGGACAATGGCTCTATGAAAAAAATAGAACTGTTATTTTAGAAGCTTCTAGTGACTCTTGGGATAAATATATTTTCTCCCCATCGGTTATTAAAGGCGAATTTAAAAAAGGCGAAACTACCTATAACTACCTTTTAGCCTATGGAGGTAGAAAACAAGAAAAAGACATTGCTAACCAAGTTGGTATCGCCTATGCGGAAACATTAGAAGGACCATGGGTCAAACACGATAAACCTGTTATCGCTTACGATGCAAGCGAATATGGTGATGAATATGGAGCAGGCGCGCCTTCTCTTCTTTCTTATAACAAAAAAGGACAAGTTAGATTATTCCATTCTTACGCGGAAACAAACCTTGCTAACGAAAGAGTTATCGACTGCGATTTCTCTGATTTAAATAACATTATCTTAGATAAAGGTTATAGACACATCACAGTTAATGGCTTACGTGATAACGCGGATAATGTCATCTTGGCGAATGGTGATTTCGCCTTAGATGAAAACGGAACTTTATATCTTGTTCGTGATGTTTATCCATTAAGTGGAAACCTTCCAGGAAATGCGACAAGTTTACAAGTCGCAAAAGCAAACGTCGCCATTTTAAACAATTTCGTTTCCTATTCATGGGAAATTGTAGAAACATTTACAACTTCTATGACTGTAGATTACGAAGATGAAGAATCAATGGGTTGGGATGAAATCTATTCCGGTTCATTTGTTAGAGATCTTTATGGATATATCTCAACATTAGATGGTGAAATTGAATATTATTATTCCACCGCCGATGAACCAGAAGAACTCGAAGACGAAACATATAAATTCTCCGCTAACATCGCTTATAGAAAGTTGAGCGTATAGAAAATGAAAAAGGTTTTTAAAATACTTCCAATTTTTCTTGCCTCCATTGCTTCAATTAGCTTTGCTAGTGTAGTCAAAGAAAACAATACTCAAGAAGTTTTAGCGGACACTACAAGTGCCTATAAACTTTTTGATGATGAAAACAAAATTTATAACTATTGTCCAACTATTTTCGAAGAAAATGGCGTTAGACATATTTATTACTGTACAAATAAAGATGTGGGTCTTGTTTATGACCATATTGGATATAGACAAGGCACATATAATTCCTCAACTGGTAGATGGGAATATGGAAGCAAACAATATGCTTTGTCTCCAGCGGGCACAAATACGACTGAATGGGATAGCGAACACGTTTGCGACCCATCTGTTGTTAAAGGTGTTTTTGAATATAACAGCACTACCTACAATTACCTAATGGCGTATCTTGGTTCGACAAGAACTGATAACATGGGTAACGAATCGGGTTTTGCGGTTAGTAATTCACCAGCAGGACCATGGGTTAAATGCGCCGCTATTAACCCAACTCTTCCTTTTAATGAAGCGACAGATGCTTGGGGAAGCGGACAAGCTTCTATGATTAACCTCGATGGCAATGGAAGAATTTTATATTTCTACTCCTATGGAGGTATTTCTAGAACATATCAAAAAGTTATTGAATACGATTTATCAGATTTAAATAACATTAAGGTTGTTAGAACCGCTGATTTGACCATGCAAGGTCAATTAAGTTCAGACTATGCGAATAACGATTGTGACTTTGTTTTAGATACAAAAAACAAGAAATTATTCATGCTTAAATCAAAATATCCATATAATTCTGATGGTCTTCAACCAGATTTTATATGTGAATCATTAATTCTTTATATGATGGATCTTTCTGGCACAAGCGATATTGCAGAAGGCATTTTTAATCCAAGTTCACGTAATGTTTGGAGTCATGTAACAGATATTAATTCCACTTTAAGCGGATTCCCACGTAACCATAACGGGGGTATTGTTACCGACCCATACGGAATGATTCTTACAGATGCATATATTGATGTTGACTACGCGGTATGCGTGACAAGTAATGATTTCTGGACAAGATTAACTTCTTATAGAATTTATGAATCTAGAATTGCTTTAAGTCATGGCAAATTCACCACAAACAAATTAAATAAAGGGGCAAGAATTTCTTATAAAAGCACAACTACCCCAAGTATTTCTACTTTTAGATTGTGGGTTGGAACATCATTAGACACATCTTCAGGATGCATCTACATGCGTATGAGAAACTATACACATGTTGAAACACCTATTGCTTTAGAATTTGAAGACAGCACCGGTTACAAAGTAAAACCAACGCCATCTGCACCATTTTATACATATGGAGTTGATGGAAATAACGAAGTAGCAAGACAATTTAGAAGTTTTGGAAGTTATTTAATGCTTCCTGGTAATTTTGATGGATATATTTATATTCCATTTTCATCTTTAACTACTGATGAGTCTGGAACTAGAAGTTTAGATTCTTTGAAATATATTTATTTCTCAATCGATACTTATTACGATTCTTACGCAAATTATGCGATTGGAGATATTTTTGATTCAAATACATATTTAGATGTCTCTTCTATCAGTGGCGGGTCATTCTCTTCAAGATTTTTAAGACAAACTAATAGTAGCAATATTACTATTACAAGACTTCCTGCGACTGATTTTAATCCTAATGGTCACGATTTATTAGGCGGCATTCGTATGACTATGAATCCTCATACATCCGATGTCAGCGCCCAATGGATTTTAAGATCTGCAAACCAAAATCTTTCTGGCGAAGGACTTTATTTAAGATTAAAAAATAATCATTTTAATCCATATTATGTAGTCTTTTACATCCTTGCCACTAATAACCATCGTATGCAACTTGGTTTAAACCAACCAATTTATTATTACGACACATCTGCCAATTTAGTGGCTACCACACCATCAAGAGAATTTGGAACATATTTCTATGTCCCTGGTAGTTTTGATGGATTTATGTTTATCCCATATACTTCATTAATTGATGAACCATATTGGGGTGGTAATAGTGGTACTTCTATGAAATATGAAAGTGTTGCCCATATTTATTTTGGTGCTTCAGCTTTCTATGATCAAAATTTAGATATTACTTTCGGTGATGTGTTTACATCATCCACATATTTATACGATGGTTCTCTATCAAAATATAACGAATTAAACGTCCACACCGAAAAAGTTTATAACGGACAATATGTCAATTTACAATTTGTTGATGGATATATTACAGAAGCAGAAGTCTATGCGACTGACTTCTTAAACGCTACATATCCATGCGACACAAACGCATCAATCAATTGGAGTAACATGAAGAGCAAATACGCCTCTTTATCCGCATCAGCAAAAGAACAACTACTTAACGCTAACTATGTAGGTAAAACATATGCAAGCTGTACGGTTATTGAACAAGCTATGTGGCGTTATGACTTAGCAGTAACAAATCAAGGCTTAGAAAACTTTATTAATAGAGTTTCTGCCTCAAGATTACCTTTAACGCCTTTAATTGAAAATATTAATAATTTCTATCCAATAATGATATTGGTTATCACTTCACTTGTTGGTGTAATTTCAATAACATTTATTAGAAGAAGAAAGAGAGGATAAGATGAAAAAATCTCGTTTTGTTTTAACGCTTTTAGCGACTTCAACATTATTAACTGCATGTGGAGGTGGAGCAGTTAAACCATATTACGCTCCATTTGATGAAGTTATGAAATGGTTTGACCATGGAACATTTGGTGAATCATATTTCTATAATTATTGTCCATCAACATTTATTGAGAACGGAGTTCGTCATGTTTATTACTGCACAAATAGAGACGAAGGAAATGTTACCGACTATGTTGGTTATAGAAGTGCCACCTATAGTGAGAAAAAAGGCTGGGAATGGAGCGAAATGGAAATTGTTTTGGGTCCAACAGAAGGAACTTGGGACCAAAGACATACATGCGACCCATCTGTTGTCAAAGGTGAATTCTCATATAAAGGCGAAACATATACTTACTTAATGGCCTTCCTTGGCTCAATTCAAAGCGACAATATGGGTAACGAAACCGGTTTAGCGGTAGCGAAATCTCCAAATGGTCCTTGGATTAAATGTCACGATATTAATCCAATTATTCCTTACGATAGAGAGAACGCTCTTTGGGGAACAGGACAAGCCAGTATGGTTAATATCGATGGCAAGGGAAACATTTTAATGTTTTATTCTGTTGGTAATGTTGATGGAACATATGAAGAAGTTAGAGAATACGATTTCTCTAATTTAGATAATCCTGTTTTAATTCAAGAAGGTAAAGTCCCTACAAATGGTTTACAAAGTGGAGACACTTTAATTTGTGATGCGGACATTTGCTTAGATGTTGAAAATAAAAAATTAATTATGGTTAAGGGAAAACTTCCATATTCTCCAGATGGAAATAGCCCAAACTTTATTGCATCGACTTTAGTGGTTTATTATTTAGACTTAAGCGCATCCGAGAAAATGACCGATGAGTTATTTAAAGGAAATAATGCGAAAAACTGGAGATTAGTAGGAGAAATTGGTTACGATCAAACAGGATTTATGAGAAATCATAATGCCGGTTTAGTTACTGACCCATATGGAAAACTCCTACCAAACACAGACTTTATCGAAGTCGCTCTTACAAGAAGTGATTTAGCTAATAGCATTTGGTTATGGTTGTCAACCTATAGAATCTATAGCTATTCATTAAAATTACCTTATTTAGAATAATTATTATGTCGTCAAACTTTGAAAGAAAAACAACATCAAAATGGTATTGGTCACTTAAAATCATTGTTGATTTAGTGATTGTAAATTTTATATTCACATTAGTGTCTATTTTAAGCCTGCTGGTGTTATTTTTCCCTGGTTTGGTGGCGCTTACTACTACAATTAATAAAATGCTCTCAGATGAGGAATATAACCCATTTACGACCTTCTTTGAAGAAATTAAACATCAATGGTCGTTCATGTGGAGACTTGAAGTATTAGGTATGTCTTTCCTACTTTTAGTAGGAGGAGTAGCATATGGTTATTATGCTTATATATACAATATCGGTTATGACTGGATGATCTGGATTGCAATTATTGTTGCTTCTGTCTTTGTTTTGGTGTCGATTATTATCTTTTTACATTTATTGATTTTTAATGAATATTTTAAAGATGACACATTTAAAATGATGATTAAAAAAGCTAGTTTAATCGCAAGAAGGAAATTATGGATAACCTTGTTATTTGTCGCCTTTTTAATTGCGATAGGCATAACATCATTTTTACTTCCTTATATTATTCCTTTTATTTCTTTCTCTTTATTAATCTTAGTTAATCTTGCGATTAGTAGAAAAACATATTCTCAATTAGCGTTAGAGGAAGAGGAAAGAGCGTTATTACCAGAAAATTTATTCTTACCAGAAATTAAAAAAGAAGGAGAGAACAATGACTAAATCAATTGCGGTTATTGGAAGTGTTAATGTCGACACAACCTTATATGTTAAGAACTTTGTTAAACCAGGTGAAACTATTCATTCGCTTGATAAAAAAGTTGCAATAGGCGGAAAAGGAATGAATCAAGCAATTGCTTTAAAAAGAGCGGGAGCAGATGTTACTTTCTTTTGCTCAATCGGAAATGATGTAGAGGCATCTTTTGTTAAAGATTGCTTTAAAGAAAACAATTTGAAAGTTGTTTTTGATGAAGTGGATTGCCCAACTGGAAGCGCATCAATTTTAGTGGACTCGAATAGCCAAAATGAAATCATTATTTTTGAAGGTGCGAATGGCAACAAAGAACCTTCTTATAAACAAAACCCAGAATTACTAAAAGGTTTCGATATCATTGTTTTACAAAATGAAATTCCTCAAGAAATTAATGACTGGATAATAAATGCATTCCACAAAACTCATACGATTATCTATAATCCTGCACCTAGTAGAAAAGTGGATGTAGATGTCGTTTATAAAGTTAGTTATCTCACTCCAAACGAGGTTGAAATATGCGACATCACTGGACTAAACGAAAGTCAATCAATTGACTATTTAATTGAAAAAGGCGTGCAAAACCTCATTATTACAGTCGGAAAAGACGGAGTTAAATATATAAACAAAGAAAACAATATACAAGTTCCAGCCTTTAAAGTTAAGGCTATCGATACAGTCGCAGCAGGTGACACATTCTTAGGTTATTTTGTAAGTGGAATCGCGAGAGGTTTATCTATTGAAGAATCTCTTCGTTTGGGTAACGCCGGTGCGGGTTTATCAGTTACAAAATACGGGGCTGTTCCTTCTATCCCTTACTTATGTGAAGTAGAAGAATTTTTAAAATGAAAATTAATAAAATAGTTTTACCAATACTTTTAGTGTTCGCTCTTTGCTCATGCAATAAGGAGGATCCGCTTTTGAAAGATTATAAACTTTACGGCGATGTTATCGCTGGTTTTCTACCTGAAATAGGAGAAACAAAACTTCTTTTCAAACACTCCTTAGAAGAAAGTGTTGGAGATGATGGAGAAGATTATTTTTATAATTATTGCCCATCTATCAAAGTTGAAGATGATGATATGCACGTCTATTACTGCACGAATGAATATTGGGCGAATGTTACTGATTATATCGGTTATAGAACAGGAAAAGTTATTAAGAATAAATTACATTTTAAAGACGAAGAATTAGTGTTAGGTCCTACACCAGACACTTGGGACTTAAGACACGTATGTGACCCTTCTGTTGTTAAAGGCGAATTTAAATACGAAGGAGAAACATATAATTACTTAATGGCCTATCTTGGATGTGTTCCTAGCGATTGTACTTTAAATGAAACAGGCATTGCAGTTAGCAAAAACCCTGATGGTCCTTGGATTAAATGTAATAGTAATAGAGTTAGTAATGGTAAACCTATTAATCCATTAGTTCCTTATAGTGATTTTGATTGTAATGAAAAAAGTTGGGGAACAGGTCAAGCTTCTCTTGTCAGTGTTGATAAAAAGGGTAGAGTAATTCTATTTACCACAGTCGGATGTAAGACTGGCTCTTTTATGGATGTCAGAGAATATGATTTAAGCGATATTAGTGAATATAAATTACTTCGAACCTCTAAAGTGTTCACGAATGGAATTGAGGGAACATCTAAACGAGTCAATAATGGCGATTATTGCTATGACCCTATAAGCAAAAGATTTTATATGGCAAAAGGCAGATCCCCATTTGGAGAAGATAAAATGGCTCCTAATTTTGTCGCGGATATTGTTGACTTATATTACGTTGATGCATCTAAATATGAAAACCCCTTTGATATCTTTTTTGATAATGAGACAGTTAATAGTTGGGTTCTAGTAGGTTCCATAGATAAAAATCAAACAGGATATCCAAGAAATCATAATACAGGTTTAGTTACTGATGAATATGCCCATATGTTTAAAGGCGACAGAATTGGTGTAGCAACAACATCTTCTCAATATGGTTCAGAAGCCGCGATGACCTATTTAAAAACATATAGAATCTTTGTTACAACTTTTAAAATCTAATTGGACAAAAGTTGGAGTTGGTATATCGCTGTGATAAGACAAACGTGCAGCAGGAGCAAGGATATTAGTTGTTTCCATTGCGACACCTATGTTGATTTATCAAGGAGTGGTGTGCTGCACTTAGCTTAAGTAAATAAAAAAGAATATTGAGAGGTTTATGTATGGCTAGAGAACTATTTGATTACAGTATGTCTATCCAAGCGACTACGAATATTATGGCTTCCACCTAAAAAATGGAAGATATCATATCGATACCAAAAGATTAAAGAAACTTCGCTGCGATGGATGCTTTCCAGAAGAACTTTTCACTACTCCAAGAAACACCCATTATTTTGTCCCAAAGTACAAGAACTATGCGGATTACGCTATCAACATTATGAGAGAACAACTCAACTAGTGATTGGAATACAGAATACAAAACCATTATTAGTAAAATCACTACTCCAAAAGAGGTTCAAGATAATGTTAGATTAGAGGAAATTGCATATACATCTTCACCGGGTACTTGATTGTGCAGGACATATCAAATTAGCGCAATTGTGAAAATAAGTATTGATTTTTAGTGGCGCAATTGTGAAAATTTAACGCAAAAAGTAAGAAGCCCTCACTTCGATAAGTGGTGTAGTATGTCACAATCTGATTGTATTAGTTTGAAAATAAATGTTTTATTCAATACAATAGTTAATGAACAAGGAGTTTGATTATGAGAAAAATTAAATTTAAGTTTTTACCATGTTTAATCATGCTTTCTCTTATTCTTGCTGGTTGCGGAGGTTTTAATATTAGCGAATTTAACCCAACCGATTCAGAAACAAGTGAATCTACTGGAAGCGAAGTAGAAAGCGAATCCGAAAGCGAATCTGAAAGCGAAGGGCTTCCTACTGAAATAGTTCCTATTGAAGAACCTAGCATTCAAATCCATTACCTAAGAACAGATGATAAATATGATCCTTGGTGTTTATGGCTTTGGGCAGCAGGAAAAGATGGAGCGATTTATGAATTTAACTACACAGATGTTAATGGAGGTTTAATCGCACATTATCCAATCTCAACATTTGGAGACGCGGTCGCTAAGATTGGCTTCATTGTTAGAGAAAAAACATCTTGGACTAAAGACGTTGGAGATGATCGTTTCATGGACTTAACCGCATTAACCGCGGATGATGACGATTGTTATCACATCTATATCAAACAAGGCAAAAAAGAAGTTTGGACTGACAGTGAACGTACAGTCATTATGAACTCTATCACTAAATGTGAATTCCTCTCCTCTAATAGAATTGCAGTGGTTACAAATAACCCAATTAGAGAAGTTTCGTTCACAAAAGACGGAGAGCCTTTAGAAATTGACCATTTTGAAGGTTCAACAGTTTCTAGAGTTTATTATTTAAAAACTGATGATGTTGCAGACGCTGGATCATATTATCTTTGTACAGTTACATTTGATGATGATGGAGTGGTTCTTGAAAAGGCTGTCTCTATTACTGCTTTATACGACAAAACATTTGATGAAAAATATAATTACGATGGTGAATTAGGTGTAATCTATACACCTGAACAAACTGAATTTAAAGTTTGGTCACCGGTTAGTAAAAAGATTATATTAAAAGTCTATGATACAGGCACACCTTTATGGGTTGATGAAGAAAAAGGTAGCAATACCCCAACTCATGAAATTGAGATGAAATTAGGCGATAAAGGTGTATATTCCGCGACAATTAGTGGAGATTTGCAAGGAAAATACTATACATATACAGTTTTTAATGGCAACAATTTAACTGGCACTGAAATCGTTGACCCATACGCAAAATCTGCAGGTGTTAACGGGGTTCGTGGGATGATTGTTGACTTCTCAAGAACTAACCCAGAAGGTTGGGATGAAGTTACATTAAACACAACAGATAGAAAAGGTTTAACTGTTTGGGAAACTCACGTTGCGGACGTTACCTCAAGTTCAACATGGACCGGAACAGAAGCAAATAGAAAAAAATTCTTAGGACTTATTGAAGAAGGCACAACATATTCTACGAATGGTTATACAGTTAAAACAGGTTTTGACCATATTAAAGAATTAGGCGTTAATGCAGTTCAATTAATTCCGATCTTTGACCAAGCAAATGACGAAGTTAATGTTGAATTTAACTGGGGTTATAATCCACTTAACTACAACGTTATCGAAGGTGCATATTCTTCAAATCCATTTGATGGATATACACGTATTAGAGAATTTAAAGAAGTAGTTAAGAAATTTGCTGCAAACGGTATGGATATCATTATGGACGTCGTTTATAACCACACAAACGGTTTAGTTGGTTCTAACTTTGATGTCTTAATGCCAGGATATTATTATCGTTATACAGTTGATGGTTTAGCCTCTAACGGTTCTGGTTGTGGTAATGAAACAGCTTCAGAAAAATATATGTTTAGAAAGTTCATGATTGATTCTGCAACTTTCTTAGCAGAAGAATACAAATTAGGTGGTTATCGTTTCGACTTAATGGCAGTCCATGATTTAGAAACAATGAACTTATTAACAGCAGCATGTAAAGAAATTAATCCTAATATCACAATTTATGGTGAACCTTGGGCAGGTGGTACAACCGCGAAGAGTGTTGGTATGGCAACCCAAGCCAACGCTTCTAAATATCAAGGTTATGGACAATTTAATGACCAAATGAGAGACGCTTTAATTAAAGGCGGATTAAACTCTAACGCTGCAAAAGGTTGGGTTAGTAACGATGAAGAAATTGCAGAAAAAGATGTCGAAGTCATTCAAAAAGGTATGAAAGGTATTACCTCAGGTGCCTCTAAGGATGCGACAACTGATCCAAATAAGACAGTTAACTATGTTACATGTCACGATAACTTCACATTAGTAGACCGTTTTGAAGCTGCGGGTATATCAAGTTTATCAACACGTAATAAAATGGCGGTTCTTGCTAACTCTGTGGTGTTTACCTCTCAAGGCACATCCTTTATGTTAGCGGGTGAAGAAATGCTTAGAACTAAAGGCGGAGACCATAACTCATATTGTTCTTCTTACAAAGTAAACGAATTAAATTATGATCTCAAAGTTGCTTATCCAAAACAATTTGAAGCATATCAAAAATTAATTGCTTTAAAACAAAACGTTGATGGATTACACCTAAATGAAGATGAAATAGAAGGCAACTATGTTACTGAATCCTTAAACAATGGTTCTATCATTAAAGCAACATTTAAAGATTCTAAAAACAATGTTGAATACGTTGCCTATCACTCTAACGGTGTTACATCTGAAAGTGACGCGGGAGCATCTATTCCAGTTGATGGATATGAAGTATATCTTGATACCTTAAATAGAACTCTAAGTGGCACAACTCACACCCTTAAACCATTTGAAACTCTTATTCTTTCAAGAAGTTTATAATCACAAATTACAAAAGAAATTAAGCGTATATTAATATACGCTTTTTTTCTTATTTTTCCGCATATATACGCCTTTCATACTTGCGATAGTGCACCTTATGTGATATAAAAAGTATTAAAGGAGATTAAAACTATGAAATTTTCTAAATTTTTCGTTGGTTTAGCCACAGTCTTATTCTTAACATCCTGTGGTCCAACTGGTGAATCCACACCAGTATCTGAAACTCCAGCAGAACACACCATTACATTCCACGCAAACTGGAATTATGGTGAAGCAGTTGAAGGAGAACCAGAACCAACAACATTAACAGTTGAAGACGGCGCAGTCGTCGCAGCTGAAGATATCCCAACTCTTTCAAGAGATGGCTATATCTTTAAAGCATGGTGCACAACACCAGCAGCAACTCAAACATTTGACTGGACAAAACAAATCACAAAAGATTATGACGTCTATGCCTCATGGATTGAACAAGGTAATTTCGATGAAGTTTCTTTAGTCGGTACAATCAACGGCTGGGATCCAACAAACGATGATTATCTTTTAACAACAGAAGACGGTATTCATTACGAAATCGAACACTTCTTATTACAAGCAAACGACATTTGGAAAGTCGTCCTTAATGATGCCTGGGAAGGCCAAATTACAGGTAATGACTTAGATGTCGCACCAGATGCATCATATTACACAGTCTTAACAGAAGGCTTAGATGCAGGTAACATTAAAATGTTAAAATCTGGTTACTTCGATATTTCTGTCGATTTAAGCGCTGCCAAAAAATTATCCTTCGTCTTTGTCGAAGAATATGTTAGCGCAAATCCAATCGTTAACTACGAAGTCTACTTAGCAGGTTCCTTCACAGACCCAAAATGGGGTACTGATTTATCCACAGCTTTCACAGGTCCTAACGCCGCTTCCGGTACATGGGTCTTAGAAAACTATGTTTTCGAAGGTGGAGAATTCAAACTCAACGTCTATGAAGTTTATCAAGACGGTACAAAAGGTAGCCAATTATGGGTTGGCGCAGAAGCAATTGAAACATTACCTGAAGGTTGGTCAAACAATGGTGGTAATATCGCAGTTGTCGCTGGCACATACACACTTTCTTACACAATCACAGACAACGGTTCCACAGGAACATTAGTTGTTGAAGGTGAAGCAGCAGGCCCAATCCTCTCTGTTGTCACATATAATATCGCTTTAGCAGGTTCCTTCACAACCCCACAATGGGGCGCAGACGGAAACTATATGTTTGCTGGCCCAGATGCAGCAGTTGGTATTTGGGAACTCACAGCTGAACTTCCAGCAGATGGCGAATTCAAACTCAACCTCTTCAAAGTTTATGAAGACTGGTCAATGGATACCAACGCTGTGTGGCTTGGTTCCGAAGTCGTTGACCAATTACCATTAGGTTGGGCAGACGTCGGTGGAAACATCAAATGTACAGCAGGTACATATACCCTCACATACACAATTTATGATTCTGCAAACCCAGGACAAGGCTTATTAACAATCACAGCCGCTGGCGGTGCTGGTACAGAAGGTCCAGAAATCATGGATCCAATTCCAGGTGAAGATTTCTCCCTCGGTTTCTACAGCACACAAAACGAAGAATATTACTACTTCTCTGGCGAAATGAGTGGCCACTATGGTGCAACAACAACAGATATGTTAGAAAGCGCTGCAGTTAGAGTTGAAGAAGCTGCAAACGAAGGCGAATTCTACATTTGGTATTTAGATGCATCCTATAGCAAAAAATACATCTGTGCAGTTGAAAACGGAACTTACAAAAACTTCACAATCGACCAAACAGAAAAAGCAAATGCTACAGTTTGGACATATGACGAAGATTATCAAACATTCTTCGCAACATTAAGTGGTACACGTTACTTCATGGGTACTTATGGCTCATATACAACATTCAATTTATGTGCTGAAAAATACCTTGAACAAGGTAACTACATCGCTCACTTATATTGGTAATATTTAATCAAAAATAAAAAAATGGGATCGTTCTACTTTAGAGCGATCCTTTTTTTAACGCAATCAGATGATTGTTATTTAATTAAATCTTTAACCTTTAATTTTCTTTCTCTAAACAATAATAGATAGGCATTATAGAAAAAACAATTTGAAATTAAAAAGGCTGCAAGAGGTATCAAAACTAAACAAGATGTAACTATTGTTAAATCTGTTTTTGTATTAATTAAAATAAGGCTAACTGTTTCAATTATGATACCGATTAATAAACCAATATTATCCACAATAAAAGCTGGCCAATTAATCGTGGAATTGTGCTCATTAAAGATAACCGCGTGGAAAATGATAGGGTTTTTGATGTTTTTAAATAATAAGAAAGATTCAATAACAGTGAATAGACCCATCCCTATTAAACCAATTATATTAATAAGATAAGCGTTATCTTTGTTAACCTTTAATGTTTTAATAAAAGAATAAACAATTAAAGCTAGAACAAAGAGTAAAACAAACCCAGATATTAATCTAAAGATTATGTTTTTTACAAAGTTATTTTTCATCAGTTTTTACCTACCTTATTTTTCTTTGCGTATTATGGTTGAAATTATAAGTTTATTTTATTAAAATAATTACAGCCAAGAAATTAAGAGAATTATTGAATTAGCGTCAGCAAGTGTTTTTGCTGGCCTACTTACTTAATAATTATCTTAACTGATTCTTAAAAGATGAATCAATACTCGTTTGAGTACTCTTCAAGGCGGATTTAATTTTCATACACAGGAGGAAAAATATGAAAATGAATTTAAAAACAACCACTCTCCTCGGCGTTGCTGTCTTAGCATTAGGTGGTCTCGCATCATGTTCCAAGGGCAATCCAAGCGGCGATAGCACTGGTGGAAGCGACAGACCAATGAGTTTGACAGTTTCTGGCCCATCAACACAAGGTGAATGGTTAACAACAACATTAGCGGGTTTCAACGCTAAACGTACACAAGCAGGAAAATCAGCAGTCACATTTGAAGTCCTTGCTTATGAAGAAAATGACGTTGACTCCAAAGTCTCTGACTGGGATGTTGGACCAGATGTCTATGCATTCGCATCTGACAAAATTATGACCTTATTCCAAGCTGGTGCTTTAGCAACAGTTCCAAGCAAAGTTGTTTCTGAATACCAAGAAACAATGAAAGCAGGCGCAATGGATTTATACGCAAAATTTGCTAATAAATACGTTGCATATCCATTCGATGCATCCAATGGATACTTCTTATACTATGATAAATCTGTCTTAAATGAAACAGATGTCCAAACAGTCGAAGGTATCTTAGCAAAATGTACAGCTGATAGACAATTTGCTTATAACTTAGAAGAAGCCTTCTACGGTATCGGTGCTCTCTTTACATGGGGTTCCCGTTTCGAAATTACAACTAACCCAGCAGGTGTTACAACAAACATCTCTGCAAACTTCAATACAGACATGGGTTTAAAAGCCGCTAGAGCAGCTGTTAATATCTTAAAAAATCCTAACCGTATTAAAACACAAGCAGCTCCAACAGCAGCAAACAAAATCGCAGCATGTATCGATGGTACATGGAACGCAGCAGCATACAAAAACCAAATGGGTGAAAACTTTGCATGTGCTAAACTCCCAACAGTTACAGTTGATGGAGAAACACGCAACCTCTCATCCTTCTTAGGTTACAAAATGTATGGTGTTAACCCAATCAGATCTTCCGCTGATAGCGAAAGATTAGCGTTAGCACACGAAGTTGCTCAATACTTAGTTTCTGAAGAAGTTCAAATCTCCAGACACGCAACATTTGGTTCCGGCCCAACACTCAAATCCGTTATCGAATCCGAAGCAGTTAGAAACGACCAAGCTTTAGTCGCAATTAACGCTCAATCCGAATTCGCAGTTGCACAAACAGCAGTTCCAGGTAACGTTTGGACAGCTCCAAATACTTTCTACACAGAAATCAACGAATTACTCGGTGAAGACAAAACAGGCGTCATCACAGACGACCAATTACGTTCCTTACTTGAAACATTAAATAATTCAATTATTGGTTCAAAATAATAATTAAAAATTTACCTCTAGGGCTTATATAGCCCTAGGGGTTTATCATAAGGAGAAACTTATGACAACTATTGAGTATTTATCATTATCTACCCCTAAAAGGATATTGGTATCTATAGAACGCTTCTTTATTGGTATATTTGTCGCAATTGGCAAATTTTTTGCGCATTTGCCCGGCAAAATATGGAAACTTTTAAAGAAATGCTCTAATCCTTTCTATGTCCTTTATGACGCGATTGTACGTGGGGATTGGATGACGAGAATGAACTTTGTCATTTTTGGATTCTCACAATTATTTAGAAAACAAAAAGTTAAAGGTGTTTTATTCCTTTTATTTGAAGCCTTTTTTATTTTCTTTTTAATTACTGTAGGTATTCCTAATATTTCTTCTCTTCACAATTTAGGTGATGTTGCTTGTATTAAACACCTTACAACAACTTCATCAGGTGCAGAAATTGAAGTATCACAATACTTTGACAATTCATTCAACATCTTACTTTATTCTATTGTCAGCTTTGCTGTAATTCTTATTGCTATCGGTTTATGGTATTTCTCTATTAGAGATGCTAAATCACTTCAAGACAATTCAAAAATTGGTCTTCAAGCATCTGATAAGGCGTTCCTTAAAAACTTAGGCGATAAAAATTACCACGTTACATTATTAACTGTCCCAATGGTGGGACTTGTCGTATTTACTGTTATTCCTATCTTATTTATGATTTTTATTGGTTTTACCAATTATAACTCATATCACCAATCTCCAGCTTATTTATTTGACTGGGTTGGTTGGAATAACTATTCCGCGATTTTAACTCAAGGCGGTGCTAATAATAACTTATTCTTACAAACCTTCCTTCAAGTTCTTGCTTGGACACTTATCTGGGCTGTATTTGCTACCTTCTCTAACTATTTCTTAGGTATGGTGGTTGCCCTTATGATTAACGCGAAGGGAATTAAATTAAAGAAAGTTTGGAGAACAATTCTTGTTACAACAATTGCTGTTCCTCAATTCGTGTCCTTACTTTTAATTTCTCGTATGCTTAATACAGAAGTCGGTGTTATCAACGGTTTATTAAGAGAATTAGGAATTATTAGTTCTAACATCAAATGGCTCGAAGACCCATTATTAGCGAAAGTAGTTATTATTGTTGTTAATACTTGGGTTGGTATCCCATACACAATGCTTACCTGTACAGGTATTCTCATGAATATCCCTGAAGATTTATATGAATCCGCGCGTATCGATGGAGCGTCTCCATTTAAAATGTACACAAAGATCACACTTCCATATATGCTCTTTGTTACTGGACCATATCTTATTTCTTCATTCATTGGTAATATTAATAACTTCAACGTTATTTACTTACTTTCAGGTGGAGGACCATCCTTTACCTATGGTATGCAAACACCACCACAACAACTCACAGGTGTTGGTCAAACTGACTTATTAATCACCTGGATTTATAAGATGACAATGACTAACGTCTTTAAAGATTATGGAGCAGCCTCAGTTTTAGGTGTCATGATCTTCGTCGTCGTTGCCTTCTTCTCACTTATTACTTATAGCAGAACAAACGCAGTTAAAAATGAGGAGGACTTCCAATAATGGCCGCAGCTACAAAATATAGAAGCGCGAAAGTCGCTAAAAACATTAAAAGCGGAATTATTTACACTATCTTAGTGATTATGTCCTTTATTTGGCTTATTCCGTTTGTTTATTTAATTTTGCAATCATTCGCACAAAACTTTGTTTATACAAAATTTGCGCCTGAAGTTTGGACATTCTCCAATTACACAAAATTATTTACAGATAAAACTTTCCCATTCTGGAGATGGTTCCTTAACACACTTGGAATTGCATTAATTAACGCAGTTATCCAAACAATTTTAACATTAATGACTTCATACACTTTATCTCGTTTAAGATTTAAAGGTCGTCAAACATTAATGAAGATGATGTTAATCCTTGGCATGTTCCCTGGATTCTTATCAATGCTTGCAGTTTTATTCATCTTAAAACTCTTACATTTAAATTCATCTATCTTAGGTCTTGTCTTAATTTATGCGGCAGGATCTGCGATGGGTTATTACATCTCTAAAGGTTTCTTCGACACTATTCCAAAATCTTTAGACGAAGCAGTTTTAATCGATGGAGGAACAAAAAATACAGTTTTCTGGAAAATTATTCTTCCACTTTCAAAACCAATTATTGTTTACACAATCTTAATGAGCTTTACAGGACCATGGGGCGATTATATGATGGCCTCTTATGTCGCTCAAGGTCGTTCTACAATGTGGAACGTTGCGGTTGGTTTACAACAATTACTTTCAAGAGGAAATATCGAAACATACTTCCCACGTTTCTGCGCGGGTGCGGTTATTACCTCTTTACCAATTATGATTTTATTCTTTGCTCTTCAAAAATATTATGTTGAAGGTGTTACAGGCGGTTCAGTTAAAGGTTAATTATGAACAAGAAAATATTATTCTTATTACCAATATTAGCCCTAACTAGCTGCGGAGGTAGCAAATATCCTATGGATATCCCAGAGGATTTAACTACCATCGACGTTAGAGAAGACGATTATCGTAACTATTACGAAATTTTCGTTGGCTCTTATTATGACTCTAACGGAGATGGCATGGGCGATCTTGATGGAGTTACTCTTAAACTCGATTACATCAAAGACACAGGATATAACGGCATTTGGTTAATGCCTATATTTACCTCGCCTTCATACCACAAATACAATTGCTCTAATTATTATGAAATCGATCCTAAATATGGAACGATGGAAGACTTAGAAGAATTAATTGAAGCGTGTC
Source organism: Bacilli bacterium (assembly GCA_017502465.1). GTDB lineage: Bacteria > Bacillota_I > Bacilli_A > RFN20 > CAG-826 > RGIG5418. Next base: position 144,309 of record JAFVUY010000017.1, read on the forward strand.
ATGAAAAAGACATTAAATTAATCATCGATTTAGTCTTAAATCACTGCTCTAAATCTAACGAAGTCTTTATTAAATTCAAGGAATCACTTAGAAAATTTGCTTCTAACAAAACTTTAAGTTCAGAAGAAGAATTGTATAAAGATATGTTCTCTTATAGAACAAGCGAAAAAGTTGGTTGGAATTATTTATTTGCAGAAAATGGCACGAAATATTATTACGAATGCAACTTCGATAGCGACATGCCAGAATTTAATTTTGACAGCGAATTCGCTAGAGGATATTTAAAAGACGTCATGAAATATTACCTTGATATGGGTATTGATGGATTTAGATTAGACGCGGTTAAATATTTCTATTTAGATGATACAGTTAGAAACTGTGAAGTCTTAGATTATTATAATGACTACGCGGAAAGCATTAATCCAAATGTCTATATCGTTGGAGAATGTTGGGATGACGGATTAATCGCAAAATATTATGAATACACAGATGTAGATTCATTCTTCTATTTCCCAATGTGCGGTACGAACGGAGGTATTAATAGAAGCCTTAATTTAGGCGGAATTATGCAAGAAATGTACCTCTCAGGATTAAAAGAATGTAATAAAGATGCAGGTGATAACATTCCTGCTCCATTCCTTGATAATCACGATATGTCAAGAATGGCGAAAACCGATATCAACGGCACAAAAATGTTATATGGCTTATTAGCCATGATGAACGGTTCCATCTTCACATACTATGGAGATGAAATCGGTATGACAGGTGCTGTTAAACCAGATGAAAATGTTAGAACATTCTTCCCATGGGAACCTAACTCACCTGGATTATGTAGAAACCCTGTTAATACAGCGAAATGTGAATATAAGCACGGATTCTTAAGCGATCAAATCTCTGATCCAAATTCAATGTATAATTACGCGAAAAAAGCTATGCTTTTAAGAAATCAAAACCCATCCATCGCTCGTGGAGAAGTTCTTGATTCATCCGCGTGTTATGATGATTGGGATAATGATACATATCATTACACAATTATTAATAAAAAATTCGAAGACTCTAATACAGGTATCATTATTAACTTCTCAAATGTTAATTCAATTGATATTGATATCGCCTCTCACGGATATAGTGAAGTCGTCGGTCAATTAACAGTCTTTGAAGACACAAAAATTACCCAAGTTGGTAACACAAAAATAAACGTTCCGCCATATGGAATTGCAATACTTAAATAGGAGGTACGCACTATGGCATCATTAAAATTAGATCATATTTATAAGGTCTATCCTAACGGCACTAAAGCTGTTAACGATTTCAATTTAGACATTAAAGATGGAGAATTTATTGTCTTTGTTGGCCCATCAGGATGTGGTAAATCCACAACTTTAAGAATGATCGCAGGCTTAGAAGAAATTTCCGCCGGTGAATTATTTATTGGAGACAATCTTGTTAACGATATGGAACCAAAAGATAGAGACGTCGCGATGGTTTTCCAAAACTACGCTCTTTATCCACATATGACAGTTTATGAAAATATGGCGTTTGGTTTAACACTTCGTCACACACCAAGAAATGAAATTCACGAAAAAGTTATGTGGGCAGCGGACATTTTAGGTTTAAAAGATTATTTAGATCGTAAACCAAAAGCAATGTCTGGTGGTCAAAGACAACGTGTTTCTTTAGGACGTGCTATTTTAAGAAATCCTAAAGTTATGCTTCTTGATGAACCATTATCTAACTTAGACGCGAAATTACGTTCTCAAATGCGTAGTGAAATCTCCAAATTACATCAAAACTTAAAAACAACATTCATTTATGTTACTCACGACCAAGTCGAAGCTATGACTCTTGGAACAAGAGTTGTCGTTATGAAACTCGGTAGAATTCAACAAGTTGATACTCCTAAAAACTTGTATGATTTCCCAGTTAATAAATTCGTTGCTGGCTTTATCGGAACACCTCAAATGAATTTCTTCAACGTTAAATTAAGTAAAGTTGAAGGTGGTGTTGATATTAGCTTTACAGATTGTGAACAACCTATTTTAACTTCACATTCTAAAGATATCATTAAAGCCAAAAAACATTATTTAGACGGTCAAAAAGACATCATCCTCGGTGTTAGATGCGAAGCATTAAGTGTCGAAGAAGAAGATGTGAGCAAAGGCGTTAACTTAATTAATGTTACAGTTTCTCACTTTGAAGAACTCGGTAATGAAACATTAATTTATGGTGATTTAGATAGTAACGCCTCTAAATTCGGCACAACAAAAACAGGTGTTATCATTAAAGCCACATCAAATCACGGTTTTAAACCAGGCGATGTTGTTAAAGCATATATCGATTTAGATAAAGCTCATTACTTCGATAGCGAAACAGAATCCACGATTCTCCCACGCATCCCAAGTGAAAGTGTTATCCCAGTTAAAATTGATAATAAATTACATTTAATCAATACTTCAATCGAAGTTCCCCCATATGTAAGCATTAATAACTTTGAAGGTAACCTAGTTGCTCCTATCGATGCGATTCATTTAGGTGAAGGCAATTTCAAAGCAGAAGTCGCTAAAATTGAAGAAATTGAAGGTAAACACTTAGTCTATCTTTTATATAAAGATGAAATTATCTTTGTTTTAGGTGATGGAAGCCAAAAAGTTGGAGATAAAATTAATTTCTCCGTCGACTTTGAAAAAACCACAATTCAAGATTTAAGTGGTAATGATGTCGTTACTCCACTTATTGAAAAAGACACCCTCTTATCAACATTTGTTAACTTCAAAACAGCCTATGGAGTTACCCAAAACGAAGAATTCTTAAGAATTAGAGATGAAAAAGTTAATATAGTTAACGAAAAATACAATGTGTTAGAAGAAAACTTAAATAACGAATATCATCAAAAGATTGAATCCGTTGATGTTGAACAAGTTAACGCAGAAAAAGAAGCTAACTTAGCCGCTATTAAAGCAGTTAAAGCTGAATCTAAACAAAAGATTGCCGAAATTACTTCTACTTATAAAACAGAGCTTAAAGAGGCTAAAGCAGCTTACGCTAATAGAATTAGAGAAGTTAAACTCGCAGTCAAAGAAGAATATGATGCGATGGTTAGAAAAGAAAAAGAAGACTACATTCTTGCTATTTCTACAAACAAAGATAGAGACGCTATTAGAGCAAGAAAAGCAGCCTATGAATCATTTAAAGAAACTCTTCCAGCGACAAGAGCGAATGACTTAAATGCTAGATTAAATACTGAATCATTTGAATTCGACACAATTAAATCTGGTATTACATCTAGATATACACGCGCTAAGTACGATATTAAATCTGCATGTGAAGAAGAAGTTAAACGTTTAACAATCGCTTGCGATCCAATCAAACATTACACAAAAGAATTTAATGTTGCTCTTAAAGCATTAAACGCAAAAAGAAAAGAAGAATTATTACACGCTGAATTATTATTCTTCTTCAATTTCGATGGCTTCTATTTAATGATTCCTGAAGACATCACAACTAAAATTATTCAAGGCTTAGGCTCAAAAGTCTTTACAAAAACATTTAGAATTTCTGTTCCACATGATAGTTATGTTATTTCCGATTCCGGAATTAAATTCACTATCTTAGATACAGTGGACTATGGTTCAAGTTCATTCTACATTGCCGAAGGCAATATGTATGGTGGAGTAGTTAGAATCTATATCAAATCAAATGGAGAACATCAAGTTGGTGATGTAGTTAACGTTATACCTGTTTTAGAAAATACAGAAATTTCCGAAACATCACTCAACATTAGATTGTACTAATTATGAAAGCTAATAAATTAATATTACTTTTACTCCCATTTCTTCTTACTGGATGTTCTAAAAATAATATCGATGGTTTGAGCATTGAGCAAGCTCAAACTATTGTTGATGCGATGGGTAATAATATCATCACTGAATATCATGTCACCGCGGAAGGCTATATAGGCGGTATCGCTCCAGATGATGATAATGGAAACGCGGTGAACAATAAACGTCGTGACTATGTTGAAAACATCCAAACCATTTCCCCTTGGGGTGATGGAAAAGCCTGGGGCTTAAGTGAAAACTTAGATAATAAATATCTTTCAGGTTCTCACTTCTTATGCGCGCCTCTTAGAGTTAAATCATTTGATTTTTATAAAGAAATAACATCTAATGGAGTCACTCAAATTGATTCTAATTATTGTTTCTATGGTTATATGAAATCTCTTCTTATCTACGCGGATTCACTTAGTCAAATGCATATTATTGATACAGAAGACGGAGGATTTATTGTCGCTGCATACAATAGCTCTACATTATTAACAATTCATAATATGTTCTGGTCTATCGCAAACTTTACAGGACGTATTAATGCAGAATTCACTTATAACGCGGATGGTTATTTAGTGTCCGAAAAAGTTTATTCAAATAACTATAACGGAAATAATAAAACTAACGCGAACGTCTTATATTTAGAATCAAATTATGAATATTAAGGAAAGAAAAAATAATAAATTTAAAGTTGTTATTTTAAGCACCCTCGCGGTGCTTCTTTCTTCGTGTTCAAGTGTTGATGTTAGAAAAGAATTATTAGACTTTACTAAAGACTTTTCTATAGAAACTGTTAAAGAAAAATATAAAACCGCGGACTTTATTTACGAAAAAGAAATATATCACTTTGGTGAATTAAAAGGGACTAAAAAAGTTACTTATACCTTTGATATGACTGAAAAAGGTAAATATACTTCAACCTTAGAATTTTTTTGCACAGGAGAATTTATTACAAACGAATTCCCTGCCTATAAAAAAGTTAGTACCTATCCAATAAGCGGTAATGAACTACCTTATGTTCGTGAAACTATTATTAATGATGAAACCCCTAAAATGGATTATTTAAATGAAGAAACATTTCTTGTTGATCTAAATAATTTCTATGGCCAAAAAACTGATTCAGGTTACACAAAAGGCATGTATTATGGAGATGATATTAAAGCCGCTTTTAGATTCCAAGATATGATGGAAATAAGCGAAGATGGACAATATCTTACCTTTAATTCTGGATATATCATCGATAATCCTGAAGATGGAAATATATCTAATATTTATTACAAAGTTAATAAAGACGGTATGCTTCTTGAAAGTGTTGATTCAGGCTTTAATAAGCCACATGAAAACCCAGAAACATCATACACTGCGACAATTAATGTTACTTACTAATTTTTATTAATAAAAATTCAGTTATTTAAGAAATAAGTATTAGTGGAAACTAATGCTTTTTTCTTTTTCTAAAAACCTTGAAATGATATTATATTATCAAACTTTCGTTTGATTGATTTAAAAAGGAGGGAAAATATGAAAAAAACATTCTTAAAATTAATGGTGTTAGCCTCAATATTCACACTTGCAGGTTGTGAATTCACCCCAATTGATTTTGGAGGTTCTTCTAACACATCTGAAAGCTATGTAAAGACCGAAAGAAGTAAGAAAGTTGTTGATTTAAATGAAGGAAAATATCACTTAGGAGATGTCTTTTCTAATAAATGCGATATCGTTCTTAGAACAACTTATTCTGATGGAACTTATGATGACAAACCATTAACTTATGAAATTAAACAAATTAAGAACACCACAAGCGGCACAGTTTTACCAAACAATTCCCCTTTTATTGAATCTGGACCATATAAAATTTCTTTATCTTATCGTTTGGATGGCTCTAATAAAACCGCGACATTTAATATCACAATTAAAACAGGTGTAGAAGAAAACGGCTTCACATTAAAATCATTAGATTTCAAAGATGTCCATTATTCTTATAGTAAAACTATTTTAGAAACAAATGCGAACCTTGCTTTTAATATTTATTGGAATTCCAGTGATAGCGAAGAAGATATCTTTGAACAAGCCTTCTATAAAGATGTTAAAGATTTAGTTACATTAAAACTTTATAAAAACGGTGGAAGCGCGAATGTTATTGATGAACCTATTGAATTAGGTCAATCTTATAAATTTGTTGCCTCTTTTAAAAAATATTCATCCATCACTGCAAATTACGAATTTGATGTCCCAGAAAAAACAGGTTATTACCATTTAAACGACGCGACCATTTATTCTGACACATTTACAGATTCCTCTCTCCATGAAGGCGTCGCAAAAATGATGGTGGTCACAATTGATTTAGAAGCTGGATCAAGTGATTTCACAAAAATTGAATGGAGTCAAAATAACTTAAACACAGTTAATAGAATGTTCTTTGGCACAAGTGAAATCTCCGCGGGTGGATGGCATTCTTTAAAAACATATTATGAAGAAGTTTCTAAAGGGATGATAGAAATCGGAGGCGAAGTTTTCTCTCCATATAAGGCAACTTATACGATGGAAGAAATCTCCGCGGACACCTCTTATAGGAAATTACATAAAACCTTTAATGACGCGGTAGAATACGTAAAATCCAGCAATTCCCACGTGAATTGGTCAGAATATGACTTAAATAGAGATGGATATTTTGATAATTTACACTTTATCACTAACTGTGCGACAAGTGAGGGAATTACTTGGAGTTCTCCACTCTGGCCTCATCAATATTCCTTATATGGAAACACTCCAAACGTTAATAGTCCTGTTGGTAATAGATATGAAACAACTATCTTAGGAATGTTAAGCGATGCGATTACAGTCATCCACGAACAAGGTCATATGTTCGGCGTCCCTGACTATTACAACTACAGCCAAGGTGTGAATGAAGAACAAATCAATTATGTTGGTTCATTCGATATGCAATCACATAACGTTGGAGACTGGAACCCATGGTCCAAATTCATGGTCGGTTGGGGTAAACCAATCGTTGTTGATGGAAGCGCGGATCATACAACTGTTACCTTCCAATCCTCTGCCCTAACAAATCAATTTGTAGTTATCCCTGCAAATATTGATACATACAATAATTCTGCTTTTGATGAATTCATCATTTTAGAATTATTTACTGAAGATGGATTAAACGAAGACTTCTGGAACATAATTACAAATAACAGCAATCAAAACGCTGGTGTAAGACTATATCACGTTGATGGAAGACTTTGGAATTATCAAACAGGCGAGATGATGGATGATATCAATGATATCGAAGCTGCTTTGAATTCTGAATATCCTGGCATCGACTTAGCTTGTTCTAATTCTTCAACTTATGGAGATTACGCAGGTATTAATAAACCAGATTTCCACGATTATAAATTAATTACCGTTATTCAAAAAGGTATGGTTGATACCTTTGGTAAACCAGGAACAGCCTCTAGAAGAGTTATTGATTTTAGTGACTTATTCCTCACTGGAGATACATTTAACTTTGAAGATTACGACCATTTCTTATCAAAAAGCAATGTTGAAACAGGTTTAATGAATAACGGAGAAGAATTCCCATATTCTATTTATTTCAATGATGTAAGTAGAGATGGATGTACAGTAACTATTACAAAAAACTAAGTTTTTGATTATTAAATCAAAACAAATACCCACCTAAACATAGATAGGTGGGTTTTTAATAAATAGAGTAAAATTTAATATTTTACTATTTAAGAAGATATAAATAGAGTAAAATGAATTTAGATATTGGTATTTTTATGATAATAACAAACATTAAAATTGTTACTTTATTAGAAGTAATTGAAAACGGTCACATTATTATTAGTGATGGAAAAATTGTTGAAGTTAATAAAGGTCCTTACTTAGGGGACGATATTAATGTTATTGATGGGCAAGGCAAAATAGCTATGCCAGGATTTATTGACCTTCATATTCATGGCTCTTGCGGAGTTGATTTTATGGACGCGGAAGAAGAAGATATTCGTAAAATCGCAAAAGCTTTATATCAAGAAGGTGTTACCTCCTTTTTAGCAACAACTTTAACTAGCGATAAAGAATCACTAGAAAAAGTTTGTAAAGTAATTAATAACTCAATTAAAGATAATCCTTCTTTATTAGGATTACACTTTGAAGGTCCATATATTAACGCGAAATATAAAGGGGCTCAAAACGAAGCATATATTAGAAACCCAGATATCGAAGAATTTGATTATTTAAATAATATAAGTGGAAACAACATTAGATATATTTCTATGGCACCTGAAATTGAAGGCTCATTAGAATTTATTAAACATGTAACATCTAATGGTGTTGTTGTCAGTGCAGGTCACACAGATGCATCTTTTGATGATGTTGCTAACGCGATTAAAGTTGGTTTAACTAACACTACACATACACATAATGCGATGAGCGGACATCATCATAGAAAACCAGGTGTTGTCACTGCATCTATGTATTTTGATGAACTTTACTGTGAAGTTATTTGTGATGGAATTCATGTCTGTCCAAACACAGTTAAAACATTTTTTAAAGTTGTAGGCGCGGATCGTTTTGTTATGATTTCTGACGCTTTAAAAATCAAACATTCGGCTTTGAAATATTTCGATTTATTCGGACTTGATTGTGAAAGAAAAGATGGAGCGGCTTATTTATTAAGCGGCCCGCTTGCGGGTTCTTTGCTTACAATGGATCAAGGATTACGTAATTTACGAGAATATATCAAAGATATATCCTTGATTGATTTAATGAAAGTAAGTTCATATAACGCTTCAAAATCGCTTCATTTAAACGATAGAGGTCTTATCGAAAAAGGTAGAAATGCGGATATTGTTTTATTAAATGATAATTTAGAAGTCCAAGATGTTTATAAATTAGGAAAGAAGGTGTTTTAAATGATTAAACCTATTTTAGAACCCGAATTTAAACCAGCGATTATAGAAATTAGAAACTTTAATCGTGATGTCTCTTCTTGTGAATATAAACAACATTTAACAATCGCAGTCGAAAGAGATAATGGATATATTTATCGTCGTGAATTTGATATCTTCGCGGAAGGTATCGATGATGAAAGAAACACCTTTATCGCTGAACGTTTTATTAAATGTATTCTTTGGGTTGTAGGTGGATATAAAATCTATATCCATGGTTCAAGAAAAGTATTTGAAGATATAAAATCCTTCTATTCTCCAGGTGGATTACGCGAATTTGATTATAATTTCATGTCTACAGTTTATGAAAAACCATTTGAAGTAGTATATGTTGAAGATATTAAAGACTTCCCAGAAGAAAAAGCTTGTTCATTACCTGCAGGAGGCAATCTTAAAGGTAATAGAGTTGGTTTTGATGCGGGCGGAAGCGACATTAAAATCAGTGCGGTTGTTAATGGGGAAGTCATTTTTTCAGAAGAAGTTGTTTGGCTTCCAAAACTAAACGAAGACATTAATTACCATTATGACTATATTTATAAAGTTATGATGATGGCGATTGAAAAAATGGGAGGCAAATGCGATGGAATTGGCATCTCTACCGCGGGGGTTATTATTAATAATCAACCAATGGTTAGCTCTCTTTTTATCAAAGTTCCTAAAACCGATTTTGAAAAAGTTAAAAAAGCATATATCTACGCTTGCGAGAGAATCGCAAAAGAACTTAATAAAAACATTCCATATATTGTCGCAAATGACGGAGATGTCACCGCTCTTGCAGGCGCTATCGACTTAAAAGATAATTGTGTTCTTGGTATTGCGATGGGCACAAGTGAGGCGGTTGGATATGTTAATGAAGACGGCAATCTCACTGGATGGTTAAATGAATTAGCCTTCATGCCAATTGACTTTAACAAAGAGGCGATGGTTGATGAGTGGAGTGGCGATTTTGGGGTTGGATGTAAATATTTCTCCCAAGATGCAGTTATTAAACTCGCTCCACGAGCAGGAATTGAATTAGACGAAAGCCTAACTCTTGCAGAAAAATTAAAAAGAGTTCAAGCGCTTAACGAAGAAGGACACGAAGGAGCAAATAAGATATTTGAATCTATCGGTGTCTATCTTGCCTATACACTTGCTTATTATGCAGAATTTTATAAAATAAAGCATGTCTTACTCTTAGGAAGAGTGACCTCTTCTAAAGGCGGAGACACAATCTTAAAGATTGCAAGGGAAACTCTTGATAAAGAATTCCCTGAATATAAAGATATTCAAATTGGTATGCCAAGCGAAAGAATGAGAAGAGTTGGTCAATCAATCGCAGCAGCTTCTCTCCCAGAAGATATCCAATAATATAGGAGGCATTTATGGCGAAATTTATTAATTCTAAATATGTTAGAGAAATGGGCGATATTACTAAAAATATGTATCGTCAAGGATGGGATGAAAGAAACGGGGGTAATATTTCTTATCTCATCGATGAACATTTAGTTAGAGAATATTTTAAAAAGGACAAATTTATTAGAGATATTAATTTGGGTTTTGAAGCAGACCCAATTGTTAGAAACAAATATTTCTTAATTACAGGAACGGGTAAATATTTTAAAAACGTTAAAAAAGATCCTGAAACAAACTTAGGTTTAGTCAAAATTTCAAGCGATGGAAAAGTCGCTCACCTTTTATGGGGCTACAAAGATGGAGGAAGATTCACAAGTGAATTCCCTGCCCACTTAATGAGCCACGCTTCTAGACTTAAAGTTGATCCTGCTAATAGAGTCATTATGCATACCCACCCAACATACACAATTTGTATGGGTGCGTGCTTACCAACTGATGAAGTTGTCTTTACAAGAAAATTATGGAAATCAAATACAGAAGCGGTAGTTGTTTTCCCAGAAGGTATTGGTGTTTTACCATGTATGATTTGTGGTACGAACGAAATTGGAATAGCGACAGCAGAAAAGATGAAAGAATATCGTATTGTTAGCTGGACAAACCACGGCCTTTATGGAGCGGGTAAAGATATCGATGAAGCATTTGGTTTGATAGAAACAGTTGAAAAAACCGCTCAAATATATATGTTAACTCTTGATCATTTAGTTAACGAAATTCCAGACGAAGTAGTCTTAGGACTTGCAAAACTTTGGAATTTAAAAATGAAACCAGGCGTTATTGAAGAATAGTTTATGAAATATTTTTTAGCGATTGACCTAGGAGCGTCCAGTGGAAGACATGTTGTCGGTTATTTAAAAGATGAACAAATTGTTTTAAATGAAGTACATCGTTTTATCACCGGAATGGATGATACAAAAGATGGTAAAACCTGGAACATTCCTAGAATATTTAATGAAATTAAATTAGGCATAAAGAAAGCCTTTGAACAATATAACAATATTGTTTCTTTATCTATCGACACTTGGGGTGTCGACTACGTTCTTATGAACGAAGATAAAGAAATAGAACCATATTATGCCTATCGTAACGAAAGAAATAATAACGCCTATAAAGAAGTTGAAAAGATTATTTCTTTTGAAGAATTGTACAAGACTACAGGCATTCAATTCGCCCCTTTTAATACTATTTATCAATTATATGATGATTTGCTTAAAGGAAGATTAGATAACGCGACAGATTATCTAATGCTACCTTCATATTTCACATATAAATTAACAGGCATTAAAACACATGAATACACAGAAGAAACTACAGGTGCTTTCATCGATGTTTTAAAAGGAGATTATGCCTATGACATTCTTGATAAATTAGGTTTACCAAGAAAATTATTTAAACAAATATCTAAACCAGGCACAGTGGTCGGTGAATTAAGTCAAGAAATCCAAGAAGAAGTTAAAGGCAACTGCAAAGTTATCTTATGTGCATCTCATGACACTGGAAGCGCTTTTGAAAGCGTTGATGTTGAAGACGATTCGATCATTCTTTCAAGTGGAACTTGGTCTTTATTAGGTATTAAAAATAAAGTTGCAACTGTTAATGAAGCATCTTTAAAAGCTAATTACACAAACGAAGGTGGGGTTGGCTATTTTAGATTCTTAAAAAACATTATGGGTATGTGGATTGTTAATCAAATCTTATTAATTGAACCTATCTCATTTGATGAATTAGCAAATAAACTTCCGCATTCAAATTATAAGGAAATATTTGATGTTAATGATGAATCTTTAGTGGCGCCTACTAACATGAAAGAGGCTGTCTTAAAATTATTAAGACATAATCCACCTAAAGATAATATTGATTTATTCGCATCTATTTATCATTCTTTAGCGGCTTGTTATAAAGAGGCTATTATTGAACTTGAAACAATATTAAATAGAACTTTTAGTTCTATCTATGTTGTCGGAGGCGGAGCGAAAAACAAATATTTAAACAATTTAATTGAACAATACACATCTAAAAAAGTGGTTGCCCTTCCAATAGAGGCAACTTCACTTGGAAATATTAAAATTCAAATGAAAGTGAGCGAATAATATGAGAAAAGAAGTGAAACGTTTATACGAAAGCTATGGAGTTGATATTTCTAAAGCGTTAAACACATTAAAAAACACACCTATCAGCCTTCACTGCTGGCAATTAGATGATGTTAATGGCTTTGAAAATTCTGGGGATCTTTCTGGCGGTATTCAAACAACAGGAAATTATCCTGGTAAAGCAAGAAATTTTGAAGAATTAACACGCGATTTAGATGTCGCTTTATCTCTTATCCCAGGTAAGAAGAAAATCAATCTTCACGCGATTTATCAAACAGGTAAAATTGTTGAAAGATGCAATGTTGGAATTGAACAATTCGAACAATGGGTTAAATACGCGAAAGAGAGAAACTTAGGTTTAGATTATAACCCAACAATCTTCTCACATCCTATGTTAGTGGACGGACTCTCATTATCTTCACCAGACGAAAATGTTCGTAATTATTGGATTAAACACTGCATAAATGGCTTAAAAATTACAGAATATTTCGCAAAAGAGACAAAACAAAGATCTCTTATGAACATTTGGATTCCAGATGGTTTAAAAGATGTTCCCGCAGATAGATTTGGACCAAGATTAAGATTAAAAGAATCTTTAGACGCAATTCTTGCAGGTTATAAATATGATAAAAAAGTTATGGATGTCGCGGTTGAATCTAAAGTGTTTGGTATTGGGGTTGAAAGTTACACAACTGGTTCAAATGAATTTTATTTAAATTATGCAGCAACAAGAGGAATCTTAAATCTTCTTGATACAGGACATTATCATCCAACAGAAAATGTCGCGGATAAGATTTCCTCAATGTTCACATTCTTTAACCGTTTAGCCTTCCACGTTTCTCGCCCAGTTAGATGGGATAGCGACCATGTCTTAAAATTAAATGATGATCTTCAAGACGTCGCGGATGAACTTGTTAAATGCAATGGTTTAAATAGAAGTTATATCGGTTTAGATTATTTTGATGCTTCTGTTAATAGAGTTATCGCTCTTATCGTCGGGGCTAGAAATATGCAAAAAGCTCTTTTAAAAGCTTTATTAACCCCATGGCATTTATTAAAAGAAGCTCAAGATTCTTATGACCACACTAGAGTCTTATCTCTTCAAGAAGAATTAAAAACTCTCCCATGGGGAGAGGTTTGGGACGAATATTTAAGACGTCAAAACATGGTTAGCGATAAAGAAATGTATGAAATCGTTAAAAAATATGAAGAAGAAGTTTTAAGCAAGAGGTAAATAATAATGAAAGATGCGAAAAAATTTGATGTAGTAGAAATTATTGAACATTTTAGTCTTGTTGGCCACTTTGAAGGTGCGATTCAATACGGAAACGGATATATTAACGACACATTCTTGCTTATCACACGTGATGGAGATGAACGTTATAAATATATTCTTCAAAGAATTAACCATAACCTTTTCAAAGATGTCGCTAAATTAATGAACAACATTGAACTTGTTACTAAATTTTGCAAAAAATCAGTTATCAAATTAGGTGGAAATCCAAACAAAGAAGTAATGAGTATTATCTACACAAAAGAAGGCAAGAATTTCTATTTTGATGGTTATAACTATTTTAGAATGATTACCTTTATTGATAATTCATTCTCATATGACATAGTAAGTGATGAAAAAGTCTTTTATAATTCTGCAGTTGCCTTTGGCAAATTCGCAAGATTATTAGATGGATTTGATGCATCCAAATTATATGATGTACTTCCAAATTTCCATGACACTCGTGTCAGATTAGAAACATTTAAAAAATCTTTAGAAAAAGATGTTTGCAATAGAAAAGCTGAAGTAGAAAAGGAAATTAATTTTGTCCTAGAACACGCGGATTTAGCTCCACTTTTATATGACAAACTTGAAAAAGGTGAAATTCCTTTAAGGGTTACCCATAACGACACAAAATGTAATAACGTTTTATTCGATAAAGACACTAAAGAAGCACTTGCGGTTATTGATTTAGATACAGTTATGAGCGGTTGCTTAGCCTTTGACTTCGGAGACGCGATTCGTTCAGGATGTAACTCCTCTACAGAAGATGAAAAAGATTTACAAAAAGTCTATTTTAGATTCGATTTATACAAAGCTTATGCGAAAGGTTATTTAGAAGTTTTAGGTGACCTTATTAACGAAGAAGAAAAACTCTCTCTCCCATTAGGAGCGATTATTATGACCTATGAATGCGGAGTGAGATTCTTAACAGACTATTTAGATGGAGATGTTTATTTTAAAACATCTAAACCAAAACAAAATCTTTATAGAGCGAGAACACAGTTCAAACTTGTTAAAGATATGTTAGATCTTTACGAAGAAATGAAAGAAGTTATTTTAAATAACTAATATGAAGATTGAACTAAACAAAAAATATTTTCTTAAAAATACAGAAAATGGAGAAGAAGTAACTAACGCTTCCATTATTATTTCTAAAGAAAATAACAGTCTAATATTTGATTTTGAAATTATCGATGATTCTATATTTTCTCCATATTCAAAAGATAATGAAGATATATATCATGGAGATGTCTGTGAAGTTTTCATCTCCTTTGATGGAGATCTTCATAGATATTTAGAATACGAAATATCCCCATATAACATTAAGTTTTTAGGACTTATTGATAATCCAACTTTAGATAACCCTATCTTAACTAAAATTAATCCACTTTTTGAAAGTGAAGTAGTTCTTAATAAAAACGGCTATCACGCGAAGATAGTCGTGGATTTAAAAGACAACGATATTAATAACATTAAATTCAATTGCTTTAATATCGACTCTGATAAAGATAGACCTCAAAAGTTATACGCCTTAAATCCTACATTTAAAAGAAACTTTCATTTATCTAATTATTTTGTAGAGTTCAATAAATAACTATGTTTAAAAAATATCTTATTGAACCAAATTCTTTATTTCATAAATCACTAATTCTTTCTCTATGTGAACCTGGAGAATATATTTTTCATATTGAAGGTTTAGATACTGACCTCTATAAAAAAATATTTAATCACGAGAAGATTAAGCTCAATAAATCGGGTTTAGAGTGTAAAAGCCTTCCCAGTAAATGTGAAGTTATCTATTTAGAAGAAGAAACGTATGAGATTAAAGCTTTAGTTATTTCTTCAAATAACAAATATTATCTTTTTAAACGCGACCCTCAAAAAAATAATCAACTTAATATTCATCAAAAATATATAAGTGACAATCTTGATTCTTTGTTGCTAGATTTTGAAAAACACAGCAAAACCAAAGGAAAAATCAATTATTCTGGTTTAGGTGACTTTTCTATTATTAAAGATAAAGACTATTTTGAATTTTTATATGAACACAAAATCAAAACTCAAATAAATAAAGAATCCACAGTCTATCGCCTAATTTTTACTGAAAACAATAACTTCACTGTAGACTTTGTTTATCTTGTTAAAAATAAACTTGTTTCAATTATTAACGAATCTGATTTAGATCAAAAAGTTTTAAATTTAGAAACAATGAATAAGCATCACGAAGAAAGAAACGATTGTTTATTCATTGATTCTGAAAAAAAGAAAATCAACTATTTTATCTTTACTTATAAATCAAAATTAGTTAATCACTATTTCTTGTTTAAAAGTTTGAGTGACGATTGTTTCGAATATATCCTCGAGGATATTTCATTTAATAAACTTTTAGCGGCTGACGAACTATCTAATATCAAATATAAAAAATGTAGTAGTCACGCCTCTAAAGAGTTTGCGAAGAAAAGATATTTAAATTTCTCTTCTGAATATATTGAATTCGAAGAAGAAGAAGAACTTGATTTCGAAGCTATTAAAGAACTCGCTCTTGAGGAATCTCCTTTAGAAATAGCTCCTAAAGAGAAAGAAGAACTTCTTAAATATTCAAAAGAACTGCACAAGAGATTTAATCTCACAAATGATATCTCTTTAACCATACATGGCAGAAGTAGGGTCCTTGAAAGACTTGGTGAGATGAGCGAAGACGAAATGCTCGTATTAGCGAAGGTAGCTTATGAGTTTGGTAAGAACCCCGTTCATTATTATGAACAAGACCCACTTATGTTTAAATTTTTACGTTATCAACAAAGCAAACATCCAAATAAAACTTTAAGAATCTTCAAAGATGTATTGTTCTTCTTTTCTTTTACCCCGCCTCATGTACTTATCACATGTTTTCATTACAAAACTAACTTTGATGAATTTGTCATAAGACAAAAATAACTACCTTCTTTAAGTCCTTTAAAAAAGCTCAAATATATAAAAGTCATTCTTTTTTGACGCGGTTTTTCATAATCGGCACCTCGATTTGATGTATTTTCCTTATTGAAAACTATCTAATTTTATGTTCTTAATCTATCTTCGAAACGTTTGCTATAAACATAATTATTTTGTCTATTTTTAATAATTTTTTATAAATATTATTTTTTTCTTAATTTTATATACGCTTTCAAAGTATAATGAAATCAAATAAGGAGAATATTAACAATGTACAGGGATTTTAGAAACACCTTTATTTTTGGACAACCTGGCACAGGTAAATCCAAACTCCTTCGTAATTACATCGAAGAAGTTATTTATGACAAAACCGATAATAGCGAAATCGTTTTAATCGCTCACAAAGACCTTGGCTATCGCTCAAGCAAAATCCGTATGGAAATTACACATAACCACGAAGATGGCATCAAGGAATTATATAACTTATTTAAAGAAAGATTAGAAAAAGGCGATTCCAAAAACGAAGCAAGAATTTACGTCTTCTTAGACGGCCTTACCAAAACATTTAGAGTTATTTCTGATGAAGTTAAAGAAATGCTTGGTGAAATGATGGAACTTGGACCACACGCGAACTTATATTGTGTCTTCGCAAGCTCAACAAGAGACTTCGACGCAAGAGTTTTAGCAGGTAGCACAGTCATCGAACTTAAATAAGAATTTAATCAATCAAATCTATAAGCGGAAGTAACCTTCCGCTTTTAACTTGTTTATTTTAATAAATAAAAGTGTAAAATATTGATGTATGGAAAAAGAATTATTTGGATTAGTAAATAATAAAGAAGTGTATAGATACACTCTTAAGGGAGATAATATTTCTCTTAAACTTTTAGATTTTGGAGCCACTATTCAAAGTTTATTTGTTAACGACATCAACATCGTTCAAAGCTTTGAAAAGGCAAACGATTATAACGTTAGAGGTGGCTATGTATGCGGAGTTATTGGAAGAGTCGCTAATAGGATTGCTAAAGCGAAATTTAATTTAAACGGACATAGTTATCAATTAACAAAAAACGAAGGTGATAATCAACTTCACGGAGGTTTGATAGGTTTCCATCACAAATTTTATGACGTAGAAGAGATTGAACATGGTTTAAGAATGCGTTGTCTATCAAGCGATGGAGAAGACGGTTTCCCAGGAGAATTAGAATTCGTTGTGGAATTTAAATTAATTGGAAGAACTTTAGATATTATCTATTCCGCAGTTTCAAACAAAGACACCATTTGGGCACCAACGCATCATTTTTATTTCAATATGAATGGTCCGATCGGACATGCGAATTCTAATTATTTAAAAATATACGCTGACTACTACACCCCGGTTGATAAAGAATTAATACCATTAGGCACAAAAGAAGATGTAAGCGGAACGCCATTTGATTTTAGAAATGGTAAGAGAGTCGATCAAGACAAAACAGAACTTGGTATATATGATCATAATTTTATGCTTAATGGAGAACATGCAGCGACACTTATTGGAGATATATCTAATTTAAAATTAGAAATATATACAGATATGCCTGCTATTCAGATGTATACAGGCGCAGGTGTAGAGGAAACCAAATTCGCTAAAGAAATCGCAGATAGAGGTGGTGTGGCGTTAGAGCCACAATTCGCACCTAATGCGATTAATATGGAAGGTTTTGACAAACCAATAATAAAAGCGAACGAAAAGAAAACCCATTACATTCGTTTAGAATTTTAATTTATATTAATAAAATTTAAAAAAGCCATTTCTGGCTTTTAGAAATAATTAGTTATTTCAATAACTTCATCATAATATGATTTAGCTTCTTCTGAAGGGGCTTCGAATTTATGATATAAGGCTAATAAGATGTCGTCAGGGACCCAGTGTTCCTGACTTCTTTCTTTATTGTATTTTATAATTTCTTTAAAATCTTTTTTAATCCAAACAAGAATATGTTTATCATATTCGGGTGAGTTTTTCGCATAGTTAATTCTAAGACTATTCAAATCACATAAAGCGTCTAAGATTACTGTTACATCATCATTGATGTTCGCATATTCATGGATTCTTTTTTCAAACAACTCCCAAACTTCTTTTTGTTTAGAAAAATCTTGATATTGACCCGTTAGTTCAAATCTTATTTCGTCACTTGAGATGACATAGGTGTTTGGGTGTGTTTCTAAATATTTTTTACACCATGTGGATTTCCCTGAGCCTGGGAACGCACTTAAGACGATTAATGTTTTCATATAGCCTACCTTCACTTCCAACCTGTAAAAGTGGTTAACTTGTTACACATTAATAACTATACTTGAGAAATGATTATTTTAGAATAGAAAAGTCGTTATTATTTTAGTAAAAATTCATTAACGTAACCTCTATCGATTTTGATTTACTAAATACTCTCTGGTTAGGTATAATTTTATAGAGCAAAAATAATATGAAAACGCATCGCATAGGAAAGCTTGAAAGGAAAATAAATAATTTCTTCTTGAATGAAGAAGTGGTTAGTAATTTTGAAGATAGAGACATTCTTTCCAAGTTTAATCTTTCTTTTTTTGTTTTGTCTTTTTTCTCCATGATAGGCGTTATGCCTTCTTTAATGTTTGGTTGGAAATTACCAGACTATACCTTGCTTGTTGTATTTGGGTTTGTCTCTTTTGTTTGTTTATATTTCGTTGTGTCATCAATGGAGAGAATAATAAAATTCGATTTTGAATATCACTTTTTTAAGACCAGATTTTGGTCGATCGCTATTTGTTTATTTTGGCTGATTTTTATTGCAACATTTAGTGTGATTCTTCCATTATTTGGATATCATATTTTCCATTTTGAAATTGAAACAGAAACTCAAATAGTGACAAAACATCTTTATTTATCGCCTATACCATTAGTTGTCTGGATCGCATTTTTCTTCTTTGAAAATTTTTCTTTTTCAGGAAGGCTCGCTAAACGAGAATTAGAAATTAAATCAAATATTAGAAACCCTCATTCAAAGAACCCCTTTTATTTAGATGGGGTAGATAAAGCAATAAGATTATCAGACAATAACAGCCCCTTAATGGTTATTTTTGTTCTTATAGTTGCTATCGTCCTAACCATCATTTTTTTCGACTAAAAGTACATTGCAATGTTGAAATGGTCGAAGAATTCATATAACATAATAACCATATGACATTTTTACCATTGATACTTACATTCACAACCTGTGTTAACAGTGGGCTACCGGGCGATCCTAGATACAATCTGATAAATTCTATCTCTGAAACTTCTAACCAAATTATAGAAGAATTTTCTGAATCGCTAGATTTCAGCGATTATTCTTTAACTTTTGAACAATCGGAATCTTTGGTTGTCCAAAAGTTGTTTGAGTTTGCTAAAGATAAACAATTATTAGGCGCCTCTGATATTCTTATTGTTAATAGAGCGATTACATTAAGTCCTACGTATTACGAAGTAGACAATATTGATTCTGTATATCTTAAAGAAGAAGTGGATTTAGACGCGTTTTATTCAAACATAGATACTTGGAGCGATGATTTTTTAGACGATTTGTCCTTGTTATCACAACTGGACGAACCTTCTATAGACGGAAGTGTTAGGACGTATATTCCAGAACCAGGCATTGAGGATGATGACAAAGAACTTGAACCGTTTATAATGCCAAGAAGAAGTTACCAAGGTCTCGACACATCTGTTACTCTTGGTGGTGAAATTGACGGTTATGATTTTTTTGGAATCATTTGCAGTCCTGGCGCTTGTATTTGCGTTTATGATATATTAGCCGAAATGATAAATCAGGTTGGGGATGACAATTCTTTATTCAACAACGTTCGTAATACATTTGAACAGTTATCTTTAATTGCTCCTGAGTCTATTATGGCAGCTGCATATACAACAGTAATTGGCTTAATAAGTCAGTTAGTGAATTATATTACAAGTTTAATTGGTTCTATTTTAGAAGTATTGACGAGCAACCCAATCGGAATGATAATTTTGGCTGCAATTATTATTTTAACAGCAATTGTTGGTTGGGTTCTCAGTGTTATGTCTGCTGCGGGTTTTCTTGGAAAGGGCTGTTATACTGGATTAAAAATTCGTGGTTTTTTACATTTTGAGCCAGTTACAGGATTTTTTGATTAATATGAAAACATATCGTATAGGAAAGCTTGAAAGGAAATTAAACAATTTCTTCTTGAACGAAGAAGTGGTTAGTAATTTTGAAAATGAAAAAACGCTTTTTAAATATACATCATCATTTATAAAACTAGCCTTTTTCTTGACAATTGGCGTTATGCCTCCATTAATGTTTGGCTGGGGTATCAATGACAAAGTTGTTATAACGGTGTATCAATGGTTCTATTTTATCTTCTTTTGCGCGGCTATTCCGTCAGCGGTTAGGATTATAAATTATGATTTTAGATATCACTTTTTTAAGAAAAGATTTTGGCCAATTTTTATTACTTCTTTTTGGTTTCTTGTTTCCCTCACTTTTGGGGTGATTCTCCCGTTATTTGGATATCATATTTTTTATATAGAAATCGCAGAAGAAGTTACTTTAGTTACTAAATATTCTTTTTTAGGGACTATACCTTTTATCATTTTTCTTGTTTTTTATATTTTTGAGATTTTGTGTTTTTCTCGAAGGTTATCTATTCGTGGATTAGAAGTGCAATTCAACCAAAACGGTATACAAGGAAATGATCCTTTTAAAGAAAAACAATTGGAAAAACGCGTTAAAGCCTATAACGCAAAATACATTATTGTAGTAAATGCTATAATCCTAGTTATAATAATGGCCTTCTCTTTATTTTTTTAGTGTTAAAATATAGGGAAATTAGCGTTTTCAAATTGAATATTTGAATAAAAATGCTATTATTAGAGCAATTATGAAAATTTCACTTTCTAACATAAACAAATCTTTCTATCTAGGAAGAAAAAAAGAAAAAACAAAAGAAGTTTTAAAAAAGATTGATTATGATTTTTTTGGTGGGAAAACCTATTTTATATTAGGTCCTAGCGGTAGCGGCAAATCAACACTTTTGTCAATATTAGGCCTATTAGACACCCCAACATCTGGAAAAGTTCTTTTTGATGATCAAGAAGCCTCTGATGTTCAAACATTTATTGAGGAACATATTTCTTTTGTATTCCAGGAATATAATTTATTTGAAAATTTATCTGTTTTTGATAATTTATCGATTTACGAAGATGATGTTAATAGATTAAACCAATATTTAATAGATTTTAATTGTGATTTTTCTTTAAACACAAAAGTTAAATATCTTTCTGGCGGAGAAAAACAAAGATTATCAATTTTAAGAGCCTATTTAAAGGGCGGAGATATATTTCTTCTTGACGAGCCTACCGGAAATTTGGACTCTGAAAATTCATACAAAATAATGGATATGGTTCAGGCAATGGCGAAAGATAAATTAGTCATTGTTGTTTCTCATGACACGAATCTTGCTTATCAATACGCTGATGAGATTTTGATTTTAAAAGATGGAACCATTGATTCTATAAAAGAGAATAAAAAAACCATTAATTTAGATTTTGCCAATAAAGGTAAGGATGCGTTGATAGAATTATATAACTTAGTTACTACATTCAAACAAATTGAATGCTATGCCTTTGATGAATTGATTCAACTTAATAATCAAAACTATATTTCTGCCTGTGATAATCTCTATGAAAAACACAAAAACGAAGTTGTGGAAATAAAGTTAATAAAAAAGGAAAACAAATTATCAGCGGAACCGATAAATAAAAAAGACGGAAAGGCTAAATTTTTAAATAGATTTTCTTTTAAAAACATTTTAGGTAGAAAAGGAAGAACGATTGCCTCCTTTGTTGTTTTATTTATTTCTTCTACATTGTTATTTTTGCTTGGAAATTTTGCTTTTTATAATGTAGGAGCCTATCTCCAAGACAATTTGAATCAACTTGGTTACGTTTTCACAGACCTTAATTATGATTACAATCATAATACGTTTTATAAGGGGGCCACAATACACACGATTAGTGAAGAATGCGACGGATATTTAGTTAAGATGTCTTCTGGGAAATATGATCCAATTACCCAAAATCGTTATACTATAGATTTTTATATGACAAATTCTGATAACGTCGAAATTTGTGGTTTGGAATATAAAATTGGCGAAGAATTATATATAAGCGATTCTTTGTTTAATATAGATATTTATAAAGACACATTTGATTTTGTAAACGGTTTCTCTTTGCCTATTTCATCCACATTAATCAAATTGAACGATACAGTTAAAAATAATCCAGAATTTAATAAATATTTCGTTATTACTTCATACGATTATTTCTTTAACAATTACTATTCTTTAATTGACCCATTTTCAACTCTACTACGAATTGATACTCCGCAAAATTTAATAGAAGGTTCAACACTTAATAAGGTGGTTTCTTATAATAGTGAAGAGATCCTTTTGGGCAGAGGAATAGAAAACATAAATGAAATTATTATTGAAAAAAGCCTTTATGATAGGTATTTGAATGTAGGGGTTGATTTATTAAATAAGACTACTCAAATTTTAAGTCTTGATCAATTTATTATTTCAAACGCTCCTGAATCATATTATGATTTGAGTTTATTATTTAATGAAACTAAAATTGTAGGTGTTATTGAAGACACGCCTTATGATTGTATCCATTTAGACAAAAATGTTTATCGTCAATTGGTTTCTCAATACGTACGTTTTTCAAATAGAGCAGCTTTATCAATTAGCAATTCTGAAAAATCATTTAATTATTTATACGACCACAATGTGCGTTCTCACAGTGGTCCTAGCTCCACAATTTATTCAATGACGGATGCATATGTCACACAAGCGAAGACTTTAATAGTTATTTTAATTGTTGTCTTTTTAACAATTTCTAGTATTGTCTTATCGATTTGGATTACAAATGTTCTAAAAGATAGATATAGAGAAATCGCGATTATGAAGTGTATGGGATTTAAGCAAAAAAGTATATATTTTTCATTTTTA
Organism: Bacilli bacterium; assembly: GCA_017502465.1. Taxonomy (GTDB): domain Bacteria; phylum Bacillota_I; class Bacilli_A; order RFN20; family CAG-826; genus RGIG5418. The sequence goes on from JAFVUY010000017.1 coordinate 167,818, forward strand.
AAAATGATTTTATGTGTCTCAGTAGCGTCATTAATAAGTGGCTTGATCGCAGGCGTTATTTTCACAAACCTACTTAACACCGGAATAATATCCTTATACCCCAAAACGGTTTTATATATCTTTAGAATGGAAGGACTTTCATTCCTTATACCTATTTTATTCTCAGCTTTGTTCCCTTTATTGATATCTTTAGTGTTTAATAAGAAAATAATTTCTATTGAACCTTATCACGCATTAAAAGAATTCAAATAGAATAGAAAAAGATAACCAGAATGGCTATCTTTTTTTCTTAATTTTAGAGAAGAGGAGAATTGATACTTGAATCGGCAACCCGATTAAATATATTCCCCAAATATTCATTTTTGAATACATTAAGAAAGTTAAAAATAAAGAAGTTAATATGGTCCAAAGAAGGATACTAATTAAAACATAGGTAAAAGCTTTTTTGCCCCAAATAGAATTAAAGATCACCGCTAATAAGAAGGTCGCTGGAGTGGCATATATAAATAGCATCCAAGGATGAGTAGAAGTCTTATATATGAATGTAGTAAAAACAAAACAAACAACCGCGACAATCCAAATCGTAGATATTCCAAGAAGAGAAATTATTAAACGTGAATATCTTCTTTCTTTTGTCGTAAAGTGTTTTTCTGGTTGAAAATTTTCGCTCAAAATATCATCAACGGTAACATTATAAAAATCCGCGAGTGTTTTAAGGATTTCTACGCTTGGAGTGGTTTCTCCTGTTTCCCATTTAGACACTGATTTATCACTATAATTAACATGATTTGCGAGTTCCGCTTGAGTTAATTTGTTATGTTTTCTTAACTTGATTAAATTTTTAGAAATAGTAAATTTTAGTTCTTCCATGGGATTATTTTACCTTTTTTAATCAAAAATGTATAGTTTTTTAACCATTCTCGAAATGCGAGAATTGCCTATTCTTAAATTCTCGTAAGTTGAATTTATGATTAGATAGTATTTTTTTAAAAAAGTGTTAATGTAATAATCACCTAATGGAGGTAGGCTTATGAAAAAGAAAAATCCAATCAACATCTTCTTCGCTTGTGATAAAAATTATATCCCTCATTTAACAGTTGCTCTTACATCTATAATGAAAAACGCTAACAAAGAGCACCCATATCGTTTTTATGTTTTAGAAGTTGGTTTAGATTTAGATTATAAAAAGCAATTAGAAGAATGCTTAATTGGAGATTCTACCATCGAATTTATCGATGTTGAAAAGTCTATGCGCTCCTTGAAAGGAAAAATTACTCTTAGAGATTATTATACCTCCGCGACCTACTATCGTTTATTTATCCCTATTTTATTCCCAGATTTAGATAAAGTTTTATATCTCGATAGTGATATTGTTGTCTTAGATGATATTTCAAAACTTTACAATGTTAATCTTGGCAATAATTTAGTAGGTGCATGCAGAGATGAAGTACTCTCATTTAATGCTGCATTTAGACAATATGCAGATATCACAGTTGGGGTTCACCATATGAAATACTTTAACGCTGGTATTTTACTTATGAACCTTGATCAATTTAGGAAACAAAATATCTTTGAAAAATTTATTCAATTAATGAGGGAAAGAAAATTCCCTGTTGCGCAGGACCAAGATTATTTAAATGTCTTATGTGCTAATCAAGTAAAAAGACTCCCACTCGCATGGAATAAGACACCAGTAAAGCAAACATATTTTAATGATAAATGTGTTAAGATTGCTCATTTTAAGATGGCGCATAAGCCATGGCATTATAAGGGTGTTTTATATGAAGAATATTTCTGGAAATATGCGAAGATGACACCTTATTACCGTTATTTTAAAGAATGTTTAGCGAAATATTCCGAAGAAGATATAAGACGTGATCGTGAAATGGGAGAAAACCTATACAATTTAGTTTTAAAAGAAAATAAAGCAGCGATTAATCGCTTAAAGAAAGAAAAGATTTATGTCCAACCAAAGGCTCGCTATTGCTAAGAAGATAGAAGAATACGAAGAAAAAGGTTGGTTTGATGTTGATGTTAACGATGATCCACCTACTAGACAATTAAAAGTAGGGGAAGTTGATTACAAATATCAAAAAATTTCAACGCGCTTTAATAGTAAAATCGCAAATTTTGTCGCGAAAAAATATTTTGATGGATTAATTAAAAAGAAACAATTAATTATCAAAGAAGTTAAAGGTATTGAAAATTATCGCAAAATCAAAAATGTGGGAGCGATTATTACTTGTAATCACTTTAATCCTTTTGATAATTATGCGGTTTATAAAGCAATTGAAAAAGAACTCAAAAAAGAAAGATTATATAAAGTTATCAGAGAAGGAAATTACACAAACTTCCCAGGATTATATGGTTATTTCTTTAAAAATTGTAATACCTTACCTTTAAGTAGTAACTTTGATGTTTTAAAAGAATTCCTTTCAGGTGTTGAATATCATCTAAAAAAGAAAAGAAAAATTTTAATATATCCAGAACAAGCTATGTGGCTTAACTATAAAAAACCTAGACCATTGAAACCAGGAGCTTTTTCCTTCGCGGTTAGTAATAATGTTCCTGTTTTACCTATGTTTATTACAATGGAGGACAGCGAATATCTTGATGGGGATGGCTATCCTGTTCAAGCTTACACTGTTCACATTATGCCCCCAGTTAGTCTAGACCCTGATTTATCTAAACAAGAAAACATCAAGATGATGTGCGATAAAGTCTATCAAATGATGAAAGATAAATACGAAGAGGTTTATAAAATACCTCTTGTATATAAGAAATAAAGTTTTAAAATAATTTTTATGCTCTACATTACTATTGTTTTAACTTGCATGCTTCTAATTGCCTCAATTAACGCTCATACGGGCAATTTTAGTATTTCATATAGTATTCTAGCGACTATCTTATTAACTCTTTTTGTAATTATTATTGATGGTGTTTTAGCGTTTATTATTAGACGTCTTCCCTCTAAATGGTTTGATGATTCTCATAAACATTTTGATGCTTCAAAAAAAGAAAGAAAATTTTATGATTTTCTACAAATTAAATTTTGGAAAGATTATGTAATGGAATTAGGTGGTTTCACCGATTTCCATAAAGATAAAGTTAGTGACCCTAACGACCCTAAATATTTAAAAAGATTCATCCTTGAATGCAATTATGGATCAATGATTCATATTGTCACTGCCTTCACTGGCTATTTAATTATCTTTATTACCCCTCTTAATATTTGGTACAATTTCGCATTCCCTGTTGCTTTTGTTAATATGGTTTTAAATCTGATGCCTGCATTTATTCTTAGATATAATGTCCCAAGATTAAAATCTTTGCTTAAAATTGCAACTAGAAAGAAAAAATAAGATAACGAATAATATTTAAAAAGAAGATTCTTTATAATCTAATTTTTATTGAACTCAATCTCTTACTTAAAGTAAGATAAAACTAATAGGAGATTTCAATAAAATGGAAGACGATATTTTATTAGAACCTTTAAAGGCGTATAAGAGTGTTTATAAAGATGCGGTCAACGAGGAAGCTGGCAAATTTTTTGATGAACTTGTTGGAAAATCTAAGATTGATGTTGAAGCAAATAGACAAACAATTAAGCAATACAAAAAAACTTTAAAAGAGGCTGAAGAGGTTAACAAAAAATTAAGTGGATTAAAAACCGGAAGAGGTTTTTCCATCTTTGGTATTATAGTAGGATTTTTAGTTGCAATTGGTTTTATTCTTCTTTGCTTTAGCGAAGAACCTGATTGGTTAGTTAATATTTTATGTATCATAGGCGGCCTTGCCTTAGGTATTGGTTTAATTGTTTTAATTGTTAAAGTCCTTAATCCTAAAATTAAAAATCAAACCAATATCTATAATTCCTTAATGGCAAAAGCTAAAGAACTTAGCGATTTAGCGTACGCTCAAATGGCCCCTCTTAACGCTTTATATGATTGGAATATGCCTACTACAATTATTGAAAGAGTTATCCCTATTTTGGATTTTGATAAATATTTTGATGGTTCTAAATATCTATCTTTGATAGATAATTATGGTTTTAGTGAACTAACAGACCCTGATACATCCACTTTATATGTTCAATCAGGCACGATATTAGGTAATCCATTTTTAATTCAAAAACAAAAATGTCATCGTATTATTCAAAAGGTATATACAGGTAGTATTGTTATTACTTGGACTGAAACATATAGAAATAGTAATGGGCAATTATGCACAAGAACTAGAACCCAAACATTAACCGCGAGTGTTACTCACCCCGCTCCTGAATATACAAATCAAACCGCACTTATTTATGGTAATGACGCTGCTCCTGATTTAAGTTTCTCTAGGGAACCAAGTGGCATGACAGGAAAAAGTGACAAAGAAATTAGAAAACATGTCCGTTCTAAAGAAGATGATTTAAGAAAACTTGCGGAAAAATCAATTAAAAGAGGAGATGAAAATCCATTTACTCCTCTTGCTAACACTGAATTCGAACTCCTCTTTGGAGCGTTAGATAGAGACCATAATGTTCAATATCGTTTATTATTCACCCCGCTTGCTCAAAAGAATCAAGTTGATTTAATTAGATCAAGTGATGGTTATGGAGACGATTATTATGTTTATAAACGCAAAAAGATTAATATAGTCTCCTCTCGTCACTCCCAAAACGAAGATTTAAGTGGTAACCCAAGTATCTTTATTGGTAACGATCATGATGTAGCGAGAAAAATATTTATTGATCACGTTAATAATTTCTTTAAAGCTATTTATTTTGACTTCGCTCCATTATTATCAATCCCTCTTTATCAACAAATGAAGAGCATGAATTATATCTATGGTAGTGATTGTCCTTATAATTACAGTGCTTATGAACACGAAGTGTTCGCGAACACATTCCCAGAAGAATATTTAAAAGATCCTGATTCTATTACAACCTGTATGCTTAAAACAAGAGTTATTAGAACAGATGGCAAATCAGATAAAATTGAAATCACCGCCTATTCATATAGAGGTGAAGATAGAGTGGATTATGTTAAGAAGATGGGTGGAGATGGAAGGATTCACACTATCCCAGTTTATTGGACAGAATATATTCCACTTATGAGAACATCTTTAATGGAACTTAGAAACCTTAACGCATCTAGATTTGATTTTAATAATAAAATGCAAGATAATAGACTTAACGAGTTTATTTCTAGAAATTCCCAAGATGGCATGTACTCTTTCCAAAGGGGTTTAATGGCGATTCTTGCAGGACACGAATATTGTCGTGAACACGACCTAGAATTAGATTCAATCTTTAAAAAAGATGAACAATAAATATTAGCAAGGAGGAAATTTTATGGCTAATGAATTAGATGAAACAAGAGATGTAGTTAATCCTCAAGGACGCGATACAGGCGTTATTGAAAAACAACTTCCTATTAAAGTAGGTGTTGGTTCAACAATTTTTGAAATTATCTTATGGGTTTTAGGTATTATCCCAGGACTTATCTTCATGATTATGAAAATTAATGCGGGTAAATATTTAAGCCAATTACAACAAAAACTCCAACACGATGCTTCTACAATTGATAACTATCTCGAACAAAGAGTCGTTATCTTAGAAAATTTAGCGGTCCTTTTAGATAAAGCTATTTCTTTAGATAAAGACACAATGACAGCAATTGCTCAATATAGAGGCGGCGGTAGAGCAGAAAACGACGCAGCACGTAACGAAATTGGACAAGCTGTTGAATCTGTCTCTAAGAGCATCAATATTGCTTTTGAAAATTACCCAGACTTAAAAGCCCATAAAGAAATCGCAGATGCGATTCAACAAAACTCTTATTTACAAAGAGAAATCACCGCGGCTAGAGAACTTTATAACGACACAGTTAATTTATGGAACATGTCAGTTTATGAATGGCCAACAAAACAAATCGTCGCCGCAAAACGCGGATATACAACACGTATTCCATTCTCTGTTTCTGTCGAAGTTAAACAAAGAGCAAGAGAAGTCTTCTTTAAATAATTATTATTTATTAACTTTTAAAAGCATAATCCGGCTAGGTTATTCTAACCGGATTTTTGCTTTTAGGATTTAAAAGATTAATAAGTATCCTTTTGTATTGTCAAAATAAAACCTAGGTTTTAAAATATGAATGAATAGGAGATTTACTATGAAAATTATTATCGACACAAAAGAAAATATCGCTTCTTTAGCGAGCGATCAATTCATTAATTTACTTAAGAGAAAACCAAACGCTGTTTTAGGTCTTGCAACAGGTTCTACACCTATTGATACTTATAAACAAATTATTAAAAAAGCAAAAGAACAAAACATCTCTTTTAAAGATGTCAAAACATTTAACTTAGATGAATATGTTAATTATCCATTCTATGAAGCAAGCTATCGCTTCTTCATGGATGATAATTTATTTAACCACGTTGATATCAACAAAGAAAACACTCATTTCCCAAGCCATGAAAATTATTTAGATTATGATAACCAAATTAAAGCTTGTGGAGGTGTCGATCTTCAAATTCTTGGTATCGGGGCGAATGGACATATCGGCTTTAACGAACCAAACACCCCATTTGATTCATTAACCCATGTTACTGACCTTCAAAGAAAAACCATTGAAGATAACGCTAGATTCTTCTCAAGCATTGATGAAGTTCCTACTAAAGCTATTACAATGGGATTAACCACAATTATGAATTCTAAAGAAATTATTTTAATTGCTTTAGGAGAAAATAAAGCAGACGCAATTAAAGCTCTTGTTGATAACGTTGGAGTTAGCTGCCCTGCATCTATCTTAAACGGACATGATAATGTCACTATCTACTGTGACAAGGCAGCAGCGAGTAAGTTATAAGAAAAATAAAGAATCACGAAATACAAAATAGTGATTCTTTTTTGTATAATGAGATTAATGAAAGAAAAACTATTTTTATTAAGTCATTTATCAAATGTCGACTCTAAAAAATTAGATGAAATGATAGAGTCTTTTGGGCTTGATAAATGTATAGAAATATATAAAAGCCTTGCAAAAGTTATTGATTTAGATGAAATTGAGTTTCAAATCTTTTTAGATTTTGCCTATTATGACATTGCTTTAAGTGAAATATTATTCACCCTTTTAAGACACCAAGAAAACCATGTTAAAGCTTTTCTTGCTAATCAATTTAATGATTATCCAGTTCAAATAGAAGCTAGACCTAGTAATTACACGAAAACTAAATATTATTTTAAAATTCCAGTTGGAGTTAATAAGTTCTTAGATATTAGAACTCATAATTACACATACGGACCAGTTGATTATTACGATGCGATTAAAACATTAGATTTTGGAGATGTTAATCTAATTATGTTTCATCTTCCAGAGTCGATGATCGCTAGATTTTCTAATAATCCAAATATCCTTGATGATTTAGATAAAACAAGACAATTAAGAAATTATGTTTATCACCATAACATGCTTTATTCTTTAGGGAAGTCAGAATTGGAATCTTCTATTCAAAGAGTGTTAATTAATCTTCCTAATCAAGAACTTAAATTGTTCTATTTAAAGAAAATTAATTCTTTATCTTTAAAAGGCGATGAAAAGAACAAAGAATTATATTCTAAAATTAAGGTAAATATCACATTATGAAAAAAATAATTTTTGTTTGTCACGGGAATATATGTAGATCTCCTGCTGCAGAATATATTTTTAAGTTAAAAATAAAGCAATTAAATAGAGAAGATGAATTTCTTGTTTCTTCTTGTGCGACCTCATATGAAGAAATAGGAAATGATATATATCCTCCTATGAAAAGAGCGTTATCTTCTGCGAAGATACCTTTTTCTACTCATGCCTCTAAAAGATTTAATAAAGAAGATTATGAATCCGCGGATTATATTTTTTATATGGATTCATATAATTTAAGAAATCTTAAAAATATTAAAGAGGATGTAGATAATAAATATCTTCCTATCTCCCATTGGAGTGAAGGAATATACGATATTGAAGATCCTTGGTACACAGATAATTACATCAAAGTCATAAATCAAATTAGTAAATGCGTTGAAGATATTTTGAAACACATTTAATTAGTTTTGAATTAAATGTAATATAATAGAGATATGTCAATTCAGGTAGGTAACACCCCTTTAGTAAAACTTTCTAAGATTAAAGAACAATTTAATCTTTCTTTTGATATATATGCGAAAGTCGAAGGGTATAACCCAACCGGCTCAATTAAAGACCGCGCGGTTTATCAAATGTTATTAGATGATTACGAATCTAAACGCATCAATAAAGACACAGTTATTATTGAGGCCACAAGCGGAAATACTGGTATCGCTTTAGCGTATTTTGGAAGCAAGTTTAATAACAAAGTAATTATTGTTATGCCAAACAGCATGTCAAAGCAAAGAAGGGATATGATTGCCTCTTTTGGGGCGGAACTTGTTTTAGTGCAAGGCGGAATGAAAGAATGTAATGAAAAAGCTTTAGAACTTCATAAATCTTTGCAAAATTCTATTATTTTTGGACAATTTGAACATAAATCAAATCCTAAAGCTCATTACCTATTCACAGCGCCTGAAATTATTAATCAACTTCCAAGTGTTAAATATATATTCGCGGGAATTGGCTCAGGTGGCACGATAAGCGGTATTGCAAAATATGTAAAGGAAAATAATTTAGATATTAAAATTATAGGTATAGAACCTGACGAATCACCTCTTATCACAAAAGGATATGCATCAAGTCATCTTATCCAAGGTATAGGAGCGAACTTTATTCCTAAGATTTTAGAATTAGATAATATTGATAAAGTTATCACTGTTAAAGGCGAAGACTCAATAAAAATGGCAATGCTTATTAATGAATTAGAAAATATATCTGTTGGCTATTCAAGCGGAGCGGCTTTATTAGCCTCAATAAATTATTGTAAAGAAAATAATATTAAAGATGATGTAGCGGTAATATTCCCAGATAAAGGAGATAGATATTCATGGCAATAAAATTTAATTTAGAAAAAGTATATGACTCAAAACATATTGTTTGTTTTGTAAATGAAGTTGAAAAACTTCTTTTCCCAGATTTCTGGGCTGCAATTCATCAAAAAGGCAGCCTATTAAAAGCGCATAATTTGTTTACTCATTATATTTCTAAAGAAAAAGAAAAATTAGAAATTTTCTTTTCTAAATTAGATGAATTAAGAAATAAATTAGAGCAAGATGTCGTTTTTACTTTTGAAAGTGATCCTGCTTGTGACTGCTATGAAGAAATCATCCTTACCTATCCTGGATATAAAGCTCTTTTATTCCATAGAATCGCTCATGAACTAAATTTACTTAATTTACACATTGTCGCAAGAATCATCTCTGAAGAGGCTCATAAACAAACAGGTATCGATATCCATCCAGGGGCAACTTTAGGTGCTCCTATATGTATTGATCACGGAACAGGCATCGTTATTGGGGAAACCACAATTATTGGACATCACTGTAAAATATATCAAGGCGTTACTTTAGGTGCTCTTTCAACTAGTAGAGGTCAATTAATTGCCGATCAAAAAAGACATCCAACAATCGGAAACCATGTGACGATTTACGCAGGTGCATCTATTTTAGGTGGAGAGGTTGTAATTGGAGATAATGTTGTAATTGGCTCAAACGTCTACCTAATTGAATCTATTCCATCTAATCACAAAGTTAAACTACAAACGCCTCAATTAATCTTAATTAAAAAGGGAGAAAAATAGACATGTTAAAAGCGGTATTCTTCGATTTAGATGGCACCCTTCTTCCTTTTGATGAAGATGAATTTTTGAAAACATACGTAGGTTTAATATCTATCTTTATTAAGCAATTTGGCTATGACAAAGATCTATTTGTAAAAACCCTTTTTGATGGATTAAAAGAAATGTATAAAAACGACGGTTCAAAAAGCAATTGTGATGTTTTTTGGGACACTTTTGCTAGAAATTTTGGGGAAGAGGCGCTTATTAATCGCCCAAAATTCGATATTTTTTATGAAACAGATTTTTTAAAAGTTAAAGCGATTTGTAAGGATAATCCTCTTGCAAAACCAATCGTGGATTTTTGTAATGAAAATAATTTAATTACCGTTTTAGCGACAAATCCTATCATTCCTGGAAGAGGAACGATTCATAGAATGAGCTTTGTAGGATTAAAAGAATCTGATTTTGATTATATTACTTTAATGGAAAGTTTTGGATTTACAAAACCTAACCCACAATTCTTTATTGAATTACTTAAAAAATTTGACTTAAAACCAGAAGAAGTAATAATGTTTGGTAACAACGAAGTCGAAGATGCTTTATGTGCGGAAAGCGTTGGGATTAAAACTTATTTAATTGATTCTCCTTATTACATCAAAGATAAAAAAGAAGAAAGAAATTTCTCTATTATCAAAATGGAAGATGTTATTGGAGTAATTAAAAACCATTTAGAAAAATAAAAATGCATAATTTAATCTCTAACTTCTAAATATTGTTAAGATGAAGTTGGAGGTAGATGTTATGCAAACAATATATGACTTTAAAGTTAATGATTATAAAGGAGAAGAGGTCTCCTTAGAAAAATATAAAGGTAAAGTTCTTTTAATTGTGAACACCGCGACTAAATGCGGATTTACAAAACAATATGACGGACTTCAAGAATTATATAAAAAATATAAAGATGAAGGATTAGAAATTTTAGATTTTCCATGTAATCAATTTTTAAAACAAGCTCCTGGAACATCTCTTGAAATTCATGTTGGATGTGTTCTAAGATTCGCGATCGCCTTTCCTCAATTTGAAAAGATAAATGTTAATGGTAAAAACGAACACCCATTATATACATATCTAAAAGCTAATGTTCCTAATGAAGAAGATAAAAAGATTAAATGGAACTTTACTAAATTTTTAGTTGATAGAAACGGAAACGTAATAAAAAGATTCGAACCTAAGGATACACCTAGTGATATCGAACCGTTTATTAAAGAATTATTATAAGGTAACGCTTTGCGTTATCTTTTTAATTTGGCCGCTAAATCGGCGGCTTCTTTCGCGTTATTGATAAAGTGATCAGCGACACTTAAAAAGTCGATGTCGTGAGCCTCTCCTTCGCCTCTATAATGTTTGATTAAGGCGACATTGTACCATTGAAGAGAAATAAATACTCTCCAAAGATAAAATTTACGATAATCATCATATGTTGGGCAGTTATTTCTATATGCTTTTAAAAGTCTAATTCCATCAGATATAGAATCATTTCCAAAAGAAGCGATGTCATAAAGAGGGGAATTGTTGCCCATAAATTCAAAATCAATCATCCAATAATTATCATCCAAATCTTTGATTATGTTACTTCTTTGGAAGTCGTTATGACACATCACAAGTGGGTCACTTTCTAAATATGTTCTATTTTTGGTGACAATAGTTAATAATCCCGCGTGAAGTGGGGAAATAGTGTTTGTTAGTTTTTTACGCGTAGAAATAAATTGTTCTAATCTTTCAAAAGGAAGATAATCGGAGTTCGCTAAAATCTTAGAGGTATGTAGTGTTCTAAGCAATTTTGCGATTTTATCCGCATCATAATCTTCTAGATGATTCAAAGAATCACCTTCAATAAAACGATTAACTTTAATACCTGTATGAACGTCAAAATAGATATTTTTAGATGTTAAACCTAACTTGTAAACAATCTCATGGTTTTCCAGTTCTTGATAACGATCCACCATTTCATTCGCTTGCTTTGTTGCGACATATAAAACGTATTTTTTGTTATTGTTTTCAACAACAAAAGATTCGTTCATCATCCCTCCACGAAGCTCATAAAGAAGTTTCGCGTTTTCTCCAAATTTATCTATTATGAATTCATTTAAATCAAACATTACGCTAAAGCTCTTTCTAAATTTTGTTTCATGATTGAGTGAACTTTGTCACTAATCGCCTTCGCGGTCTTACCTTCTAAATAAGAATAATCTAAGACCCCAAGGATATTTATTTTAACTCTACTTTTTCTAAATGGGGCGAGTTTTGCAACTGTTTCTGTTCCAGTTGTGGTGACAACCACGATTGGACATTTTGCTCTTAAAGCAATATTAAAGACACCTTCGTGGAATTCGCCTAATATTTCACCTGTTTGTCTTGTTCCTTCTGGATAAACACAAACACTGGAGTATCCATTAGAAATAAGGTCAGACGCTCTTTTCATGATTTCTAAAGATTGAAGCGGGTCGCTTCTATCAATTGCTAAATAGCAGCAACCTCTCATGAATTTTGCAAATAATGGAATTTTAAAATTACTTTCTTTAGAAATAAAGGCAATTTGTTTTTTACCTAAGGTTGGGATAAGAGTCATCGGATCAAATCTAGAACGATGGTTACAAACTAATAAGAATGGTTTATTAGGAACTTTGTTCTTGCCAATAACTTTAATCGATATTCTCGCGTGCATCATAAGCCATTTAAGACCTTGATTAAGCCAGAATTTTGCCCATTTGCTTGGTTTTGTGTAGATTTTTTTATTGCTATAGACTCTACCAAAACACCAAATAACAATCCACCAAATAATAATGCTTGCTAAATATCCTGCTAAGAATAAAACAATTGGGATATAAAATTCATAAGGTTGATCAACCTTCCAAAAGGTTAAAGAACCAGTTACCGCTAATGCGGTGGATAATAATAAAGAAACAATAAAAATAAACATAACTATTCTGGGATAACGAATCTAATCGCACCTGGGAGGGATTTAATTTCAAAGGTCTTACCTTTAAGCATTTCTCCATCTACACAGATATCCATTTCCTTTTCACTTTCGATTAATACATGTTTAACTTGTCTATAGACAATCTTCTTTTGATAATTCTTTTTCTCGAAGTGTTTACCTTCAGTGAAGGCATTTAAAATACCTAAGAAACCAAAGATAGTCATTGTATGGAATAAACAAATATCAATTAATCCATCTGTATTAACACTTCTAGGCGCGCATCTATATTTGCCACCTATATATTGTCCGTGAGCAGCAGAGCAAAGAAGCATTTTCTTTTTAGTGATAACTTCCCCATCAACTGTCACTTTGATTTTATTAAAACGACCCTTAAAGATTGCAGGAAGAAGAGCTTTTGAATAAGGATCTTTTTTACCTTTTTCTTTGTATAAATTGCCATAAGCTCCGACAATTGCGTCAAATCCAATATTAATAACATTAATTGAATACATTGGTGATTCTAAAGAAGGTCCTGTAATAACACTTAAGTCAACAGGATGAGATTTACCATTAATTAATCTAATTAAATCAGAGAAATTCTTTTCTCCCCCATAGATTTTAACAAAGTCGTTACCTGTTCCAATCGCGTAGCAAGCTAATTCAACATTATCAAAACCATAAACTCCATTAACACATTCGTTAAGTGTTCCATCTCCTCCGCATGCATAGACTCTAACTGGGCCTTTGTATTTGGATAGATATTCTCTTAAGAATGTCGTGGCTTCGCCTGGTTTGGCGGTGATATGAACTTCATAATCTAATTCATTAAATGAATATTCAATATTAGGTAAATAATCTTTTGCCTTGCCTTCACCAGCCGCGCTATTAAAGATAATAAGATGTTTCATAAATACGCATCCTCGCTTTGTTTATAATTATAAACGCGCGGAAGGTTTTCTAAAACAAATTATTTTTATGCCTTTAAAAAGAATGATGTAAAAATGTAATATATATACATGGGTAAAATATTATTTAAAAACGCACGTATTTTAAAAATGAATGGAGAGGATATTTTTATATCCAATCTTGTCACTAACGATAATCTTATCGAATATATCGGGGATGATTATGAACCATATGGTCCTTTCGATAGAATTATCGAATGTAACGAAAACTTATTAATGCCTGGTTTTAAAAACGCTCATACACATCATCCAATGTCTATATTAAAAAGCTACGCGGATGATTTACCTCTCCACGAATGGCTTTTTGATAAAGTATTTCCAATTGAGGCTAAATTAAGTGAAGAAGATGTTTATGAATTCACAAAACTTTCTATTTTAGAATGTTTTGCAAGCGGTGTTACCGCCTGCTTTGAATATTATTTCCATTACTACGCGATGCTTAAAGCAAGCGAAGAAATGGGAATGAGAACATATATGTTATTAACCCCTTCTTTACCAGAAGAAGAATTAGCGGCGATTCACGAACAATATAGTGACCCTGAAGGTCTTATTACAACCTGCTTTGGTCTTCATAGTGTTTACACCCCTACACCTGAATTCTATGAAATGATTATTAGACTTGTTAATAAATACCACACCCCTTTTTATATTCATGCTTCAGAGACTCCTAACGAAGTTAAAGAATGTATGGAATTAAGAAATATGACCCCTGTTCAATTTGTTGAATCAATGGATTTATTTAAATACGGGGGAGGCATTTACCACGGAGTTGTTTTAAATGATAACGACTATGAAATTATTAAAAAACATAATTTAACAGTGGTTACATGTCCTGGTAGTAACACAAAACTTGCAAGCGGTATCGCGGACACAGAAAAAATGGTTAAAAACAATGTTAATGTTGCGATTGGAACAGATGGACCAGCGTCTAATAATGGTCTAGATATGTTTAAAGAAATGTGGCTTGTTACAGGTTTACAAAAATTACTTCATAACGATCCAAGTGCGATGGACGCAAAATGTGTCCTAGAAATGGCAACCATTAATGGAGCGAGAGCGATGAATTTAACTAATTCAGACATCTTAGAAGTTAACAAATTCGCGGATATTATCTTAATTGATTTAAATAAGCCAAATATGAGACCAATCCATAATATAGTTAAAAACCTTGTCTATTCTGGAAGTAAAGACGTCGTTAAACTAACTATGGTGGATAGAAAAATCGTCTATGAAGATGGAAAATTTTATGTTAATCAAGACGTAGACGAGATATATAAAAAATGTCAGTATCTCGCGGATAAACTGACAAAATAATTATTTATTATTAAATTCTTTAATCTTTTCTAAGGTTATTTCAGATATCACATGTTCTATTAAACAGCAGTCGTGTTCTGCTGTTTTTTCATCAACACCTAACTTAAGTAAGAAATTTCTAATTTCGATATGTTTTTCATAAACCTTAATAGCGATTTCTCTACCGCTTTCGGTGAGTTTAATATCGCTATATTTTTCTTTTGTGACATAACCTAATTCAATAAGTTCATCCATGGCTTTGTGGACCGCTGGTTTGGAGACATTTAATATTCTTGCTATTTCAACGGATTGAACTTTAATGTTTTTAGTGTCTAAAACAAAAATAGTTTCTAAATAATCTTCATATGATTTAGTGATTTTCTTCATATCTCCATAATACTCTTTTATGGAATAAAAACAAGGTAAAGTTAACCAAAGTTAATTTTTTAATTGACAAGAAAAAACAAGAGTTATAAACTCTATAATGAAAGTTAACGTTGGTTAACATTTGGATGATCACATGGAAAAGCAAAAGAAACTAAAATTGAAAGTTGGTCAAGAAGGCCATCTCAGTGACCTAAGAAGAGGTCAAAAAGCCATCGTATTAAATTTCCATAATGATAATAAAGCTCTTAGAAGACGTTTATTAGATATGGGTATTACTCGCGGTGTTTTAATTGAAGTTAAAAAAATCGCTCCTTTAGGTGATCCTGTCGATATTGCTTTACGTGGTTATGAACTTTGCATTCGTAAAAGTGATATGCAATCAATTGATGTGAAGGTGGTGGAATAATTATGAAAATCGCTTTAGTAGGTAATCAAAATTCCGGCAAAACTACACTTTTTAATGCATTAACTGGTAACAATCAAAAAGTTGGTAACTGGCCAGGTGTCACAATTGAAAGAAAAGAAGGACATGTTAAAGACACTGATATTGTTATCGTGGACCTTCCAGGTGTCTATTCCCTTTCTCCATATACATCAGAAGAAGAAGTATCAAGAAGTTTTGTTCTTAATTCTAATCCTGATTTGATTATTAATATTGTTGACGCAACTTCTATTGAAAGAAGTTTGTATTTAACTACTCAACTATTAGAAACAGATCATGATGTTATTATTGCCTTAAATATGACTGACATCTTAGAAAAAGAAGGTGTTTCTATTGATGTTGATAAATTATCTAAATTAATTGGGGTGACAATTTTACCTATATCCGCGAAAAGGGGAACGGGTGTTAATGAATTAATTAAGGTTATTCAAGATAAACAATATTTAAAAAATCCTCATAATAAAATCTATTCTAAAGAAGTTGAATCGTTAATTAATAAAGTGTCTAAAGATTTAGATACAAATCATAAACGTTTTAATGCGGTTAAGATTATTGAAAGAGATCCAGGGTTCCCTGAAATTAAAAAAGAATTATTATCTTCTTTAGAAGAATTAGAAATTAATAAGGACATGGATACAGAGCAATTAATCGCTCATGAAAGATATGTCTATATTGAAAAGGTTAAAGAAGAAAGTGTAGTTATTCTTCCTAAAAAAGAATCTATCACTGACAAATTAGATAAGATATTTTTAAACAAATGGGCAGCGATTCCTATTTTTATAGGAATTATGGCCCTTGTATATATTCTCTCTGTTGGCCTTGTTGGAGGTTTAACAGTAGGATTAGTCGACTCCTTATTTAATGGAGCGGAAGAATTAGAATTTAATTTCTTTGGTATTGTTTGGACTGCACCTTTTAATATTATGGGTTTAGGTCCTTGGTTTGGATCGCTTTTAGAAAGTTGGGGAGCTTCTCCTTGGGCTATATCACTTGTTTGTGATGGCATTATCTCTGGCGTAGGCGCTGTTCTTAACTTTGTCCCTCAAATTATTATTTTATTTATCTGTTTATCAATTCTTGAAACAATAGGATATATGTCTCGAATTGCTTTCTTCTTAGATAGAATTTTCCATAAATTTGGATTAAGTGGAAAATCACTTATCCCATTTATTGTTGGCAGTGGCTGTTCTGTCCCTGGCATTATGGCGTCTAGAACTATCGAAGATGATGATGAAAGAAAAATGACAGTAACCCTAACTCCATTTATTCCTTGCTCTGCAAAGCTTCCAATTCTTTCAGTTTTTGCCAGTTTCTTCTTCCCTAGATTTGGATGGTTAGTTACTCTTTCTTTCTATGTTGGAGCGATTATTATCATCTTATTATCTGGATTAATTCTTAAAAAATTAATTTTTAAAGGTCATGCTTCTACCTTTATTAGTGAACTTCCATTATATAAGGCTCCTAATGTTAGTTATGTCGTTAGAGATGTATGGGATAAAACATTCTCTTTTATAAAAAGAGCAGGAACAATTATTTTACTTTGCTCTGTTGTTGTTTGGTTCTTAGCAAGTTTTGATTATAAACTCACATATATTCCTTCTAGTTCTGATTTAGTAATCGCAGATTCTCTTCTTGCTAACTTAGGCAAATTATTTGCCTGGGCGTTCGCTCCAATGTTAGGAGGAAATATGTCTTGGGCTGCAGCGGTTAGCGCGATTCAAGGATTAGTAGCAAAAGAACAAGTTATCTCCTCGATGGCGACAATCGCTTCAGTAGCAGAAGAAGGTGGAGAAATATTTAGTTCTAGCTTATTCTCTTTCTTTAATGGTTGGAGCGCGGTTGCTTTTATTGCCTTTAATTTATTCTCCGCACCTTGCTTTGGAGCGATAGGTGCGATGAAAAGAGAATACGGATCAAATAAACGCATGTTATACGCGGTTCTTTTCCAAACAGGACTTGCTTGGGTTATCGCCTCTTTAATTGGTTCGATTGGCTGGATGGTGGGCTAATATGACTATTACAGATGTAATAATTCTTGTCGTGGTCTTTATAATAATCGCACTTATAATATTCTTTAATTTCTATATCCCAAAGAAAAAAGGGGTTTCACCTGAATGTGCGTCCTGTCCCGCTATAAAACACGCGAAAAGATATCTTAAAAAATATAAAAAAGCACAAAAGAAAAATAAGAAAACTGAAACACCTCTTAACTAACGTTAGGAGGTTTTCATTTACTAAAACTATCAACTTTTTAATTAAAATTAATTAATGTAGTTTTGCTTTATAAAAAAATCAACTTAGATTTTCTCGTTTCAATAAATATAAGAAAATGCGATAATACTTATATGGCAAAGAAAGTTATTTTTATAGGAGGCGGTGCCTCCAATTTAATCGCCTCAATTCTACTTAAAAAGAAATATCCTTTTTTAGATGTTTTACTAATTGAAAAAAATAGTCAATTAGGTAGAAAATTAAAAGCCACTGGAAGCGGAAGATGTAACATCGCTCCTATAAGCGATGATATATCCTTGTTTTATAATCAACAATTTGTCAAAGACACGATTGGTGAGATTCCAGTTAAAAATCAATTAGAGGTTTTAAAAACCCTTGGGATTGTCACAAAAGAAATTAAAGGTGTTGGATATTATCCAATAAGCGAATCAGCTTCGAACGTTGTTAATTTGCTTCAAAATCAATTAGATACATTAGGTATCAGATACCTATTGAACACAAAAGTAATTGATTATTCAATTAAAGATAAATATATCAAACTTGATAATAATGACATATTGTCATTTGATTATTTAATCTTTGGAATAGGGGGTTCATCCTATTCAAGCTTAGGAGGAGAGGATACATTATCAAATGTATTCAAGTCTCATGGTTATAAATTTAATCCACAGACACCTGTATTAACTCCTATCAAGGTTAAAGAGAATGTTCATAGATTATTTGGGATTCGCTTAGAATGCCAAGTAACCTTAAGAGAAAATAACAAATTTGTCTATCAAGAAAAAGGAGAAGCCCAATTTAGAAAAGATGGATTATCTGGAATAGTGATATTGAATATCTCTAGATTTATTGATGAAAACAAAAAATATGTTTTAGAAATAAATCCATTTATTGGTAAGACACATAATTTGTCTAAAGAACAACTCAAAGAATTATATCGCTATAACAAGAATTTCTTATTAAGTATTCTTCCAACCTCATTAGTGGAATATGGTTTATCTAGGTTAGATATTAATAAGGATGATATTAAAGAAAATCAATTAGATATAATCTATGATTATTTCTCTAAGATTACCTTTAATGTATCTAAATTATTCCCTTTAGAATATGCAACTGTTTCTAGAGGAGGAATAGATGTTAATCAAATTAAGGATACATTCGAATCTAAGATCGAAGATAATGTCTACTTCTTAGGAGAGATCATTGATGTTGATGGACCTTGTGGAGGTTATTCTCTTCGCTTTGCGATTTCTTCTTCGATTATTTTTGCCGACAAGTTCACGCTTTGAAAACTAGTCCTTTTTTGAATTTGCTATTTTTTTACTTTGTTTTTCCTAACAGCATGTTTTATTTTGAAATTTGCTTTGTGATAGTTTTGAAGAAGTCAACCGACCACACGTCCAAAGCTGTTTTATCCTTTATGAAATCTTTGACATCATCTTTTGCCTTTTCGAAATCAATCCAGTCGAATCGCTCGCAAAGCATTTTCTTCACTTCGTCCAGAGTTAAATCATCTTCCACTTTCCACGCGTTTGATTGGATGAGCTTCTGCTTAAGGTTTTCAAGATTCAAAGTCGCACCTCTTTGCAAATAGAAAACATAATCGTATAGGTCTCTTCCCTTGATTCTGTTCTTCCAACCTCTACAAAGGATA